>JALHRB010000002.1 GCA_022841665.1 Pseudolabrys sp. | reverse complement strand
ATCAGGTCGGCGCGCACCGGATGGGTGATCCAGGTCTTGTTGCCGTAAATTTTGTAGACGTCGCCTTCGCGCACGGCGCGTGTCTTGAGCGAGGCGAGATCGGAGCCGGTGTTCGGCTCAGTGAACACCGCCGTCGGCAGCACTTCGCCCGAGGCGATCTTGGGAAGCCACTTTTCCTTCTGCGCGGCCGTGCCGCCGCCGAGGATCAGTTCGGCTGCGATCTCCGAGCGGGTGCCCAAAGAGCCGACGCCGATATAGCCGCGCGACAACTCCTCCGAGACGACGCACATGGATTCCTTGCCGAGCCCCATGCCGCCGAATTCTTCCGGGATGGTCAGCCCGAACACGCCAAGCTCGGACATCTGCGCGATGATCTCGAGCGGGATGTAGCTGTTGGTGCGGTGCCAGCCCTGCGCGTGCGCGATCACCTCGCTGTCGGCGAACTTGCGCATCTCCTCGCGGATCGATTCCAGCGTCTCGTCGAGGCCGCAGGAGCCGATCGTGGCGTTATGGCTTTCGCGCACCAGCGCGGCCAGGCGTGCCCGGCGCTCCGCCGTGTTGCCGCTGGCGATCAGGCCCTCGACCACAGGATTGATGCGGGCGGCGACCTGCGTGGCCGACAGGCCGAGATCGGCCGGACGCACCACCTCGCCCTGGCTCATGGGAATGCCGCCGATGACCTGGGCGAGGAATTCGCCGATGCCGATGCGCACCAGATGCTCTTCAATCTCGTCCAGCGTCCCGGCCTCCGCCATGCGTTCGGCATAGGAAGCGAGCTGGCGCACCGCCTCGACATAGGTGGCGAGCCAGGCGAGCCCGTGGGTGGCGCGCTGCTCGCGGTCCATCATGCGGCCGACGACATGGCCCTCGACCACGACCCGCTCCCGCACTTTGGCGACGGCGTCGGCTTGCAGGGCGTCGAGCGCGGCGACGGCCTCCCGGGCGAGATCGACCAGATCTTGTTCGGCGGCGGCGCGGGACGCGGCAATCGGCATGGATTTCCTCAGCGACTGGAGGGTGCTGCTGCGACACTACGCGTGCAGTGCACAAAAGCAAGGACCCCCCGGAATAGCGGGCTTTTAGGATCTGTCGGGGCCCTGGATACCGTAAAATTGCTATAAAATTAACCATTTCCGGCTTTGATGCCATCCGAAGATTTCGCCGTCCGCGCACTCCACATCAACGGCTTCATGCGCCTCGCTTTTCCTAACAATCTCTTCCGCCGGCCTGGACGCCTGCTCGCCTCGGTGTCGGTGCGCACCCGCATCATCGCCCTGGCGCTCATGCCGGTTGTCGGCTTCGCGGCCAACGGGCTGACTTACATTTCCGGCGAGCGCGACGTCGACACCGCCTTCCAGACCGTGCAGCGCTCGACGGCGCTGGCCGACGCCAGCCGCGACTTCAAGAGCGCAGTTTCGTCGATGCGCATCACGGCGAAGGACTTCACCGCTTCGGCGAACAAAAATCTGGTGATGAACTTTCAGCAGGCGCATGCGCTCGCGTTGCACAGCCTCGACAAGGTCGCCGCCGATATCGACAAGCGACAAGCCGACAACATCGTCGGCCTGCGCAAGGACCTGATGGAGATGCGCCAGAACTTCGACGATCTGGTGCGCGAGCAGGAGACGCTCGGCCTCGACGACAATTCCGGGCTGCGCGGCAACCTGCGCGAGGCGGGCAACGCGGTCGAGCGCATCATCAACGAGACCATGACCTGGCTGGCTGAGATCGACGCGCGCAAGCTGATGACGACGCTGCTGATCATGCGTCACCAGGAAGTAGAGTATCGTCTCAACCCGCGCGAGCTCACCAAGGTCGTGTTTCAGTCGGCCCACAAGCAGTTCAATGCCATTTTCGCGGGCGTCGACGGCACGCCGGCCATGAAATCCGCGCTCGAGCAACAGGTAAAAACCTATGCCGACACTTTCGCGCAATGGATCGAGGGCCACGACCGCGTAATGCCGTTGCGGGCCCTGATCGACATCGACAGTCAGCGCATGCTGCCGCAGGCCGACGAGATCATCGGCCGGGCGCAGAGGACGGCGGCGGAAGCCTCGCTCGGACTGTCCGCGTCGCAGGCGCGCACGCGCACCGGTATCATCGCCGTCGGCATCGCCATGGTCGCGTTCGGCCTCGGCTTAAGCTGGATGATCGGACGAAGCATCACGCGGCCGCTCGGCGGGCTGGCCACGTCGATGAAGCAGCTCGCCGCCGGCGATACCGGCGCCCACATCCCGGCGACGCATGCGCGCGACGAGATCGGCGCGATGGCGCGCACGGTGATCGTGTTCCGCGACACCATGATCGAGCGCGAGCGGCTGGCGCAGACGCAGTCCGAGGCCACCCGCAGCCAGGCCCAGCGCAGCGACACCATTGCGCTGACCATCGCTCAGTTCAAACGCTCGGTGGAGGCCGCGCTCGCCAAGCTGCGCGCGGCGTCGAAGAAGCTGGAAATGAGCTCGTCGGACCTCAATAGAACCGCCGACACCGTCTCTTCGGAAGCCAGCACCGCCACCGACCGTGTCATCGCGGCCTCCGAGAACGTCACCGCCGCGGCCAGTTCGGTCGAGGAACTGGCGGCCTCCATCGGAGAGATTTCCGCGCAGGCCGCGAAGTCCACCGACGTCGCCGGCCGCGCCGTGTCGGAAGCGCAGCGCACCGTCACCACCATGGCCGAGCTCGGCCAGGCGGCGACCCGCATCGGCGAGGTGGTCGGCCTCATCCAGGCAATCGCCGGGCAGACCAACCTGCTGGCGCTCAACGCCACCATCGAGGCGGCGCGCGCGGGCGAGGCCGGCCGCGGCTTCGCCGTGGTCGCCGCCGAGGTGAAGTCGCTCGCCGCGCAGACCGCCAAGGCCACCGAAGAGATCGCCGAGCAGATCGGCTCGATCCAGTCGGCGGCGGCCGACTCCGCACAGGCCATCGAGCAGGTCAACGACATCATCCGCGACATGGCGTCGATCGCGTCCATGGTCGCCGCCACCGTCGATCAGCAGAACGCCGCCGTGGCCTCGATCGCCGAGGGCGTCAACCGCGCCTCCGGCGAGGCCCGCGTCGGCGCCGACGCGATGAGCCGGGTGGCGGGCGTCAGCACCAACGCGCGCGGCACCGCCTCCGAGGTGAAGGTTCTGGCCGACGCCGTCGCCCTCGAGGCCGAGGGCCTGGAAGCGGAAGTACGCCGGTTCCTCAACGACGTGCAGGCGGCGTAGTTTCGCCGGCCGCGCTTTGCAAAGCGCGCCACGAATGATTTGATGGGTGGCTGTCCTTCGGGAGCGCCCTTTTGCACCTTCTCCAAAAGTCATTCCGCATCGCCATCGATGCATTCCAGCATTTCCTCGACGACGACGGCTGGGCGATCGCGAGCCACATCGCGCTGTCGAGCCTGATGGCGCTGTTCCCCTTCCTGATCGTGGTGACGGTGCTGGCCGGCTTCTTCTTCGGCTCCAAGGAACTGGCGGACGAAGCGGCCCGCATCATCCTGGAGGCTTGGCCGGAGCAGGTCGCGGGCCCGATCGCGCTCGACATCACCGGCGTGCTGACATCGACGCGCGGTGACGTTTTCACGTTCGGCCTGTTGTTCGTGCTGTATTTCGCCTCCAGCGGCGTCGAGAGCCTGCGCATCGGGCTCAACCGCGCCTACAGCATGAAGGAGCCGCGCGCCTGGTGGCTGCTGCGGCTGGAATCGGTCGCCTACGTGCTGGTCGCCGCGGTGGCGATCCTGGCCTTCTCGTTCCTCGTCGTGCTGGCGCCCCTCATCTGGTCCAAGCTCGTGCAATACGTGCCCAACTTGGAGCCGTTCGGCGGCATCGTCACCTTTGCGCGCTATGCGGTCGCCGCGCTGGTGCTGGTGATGGCGCTGATCATCGTGCATAGCTGGCTGCCGGCCGGCCGCCGCTCGCTCACCGAGATCGCGCCCGGCATTCTCGCCACGCTGCTGCTATGGTTGCTGACCGGCGCGGCCTTCGGCCGCTATCTCGCCGAATACGCCTTCGCCTATGCCAGCATGTATGCGGGGCTCGCCTCGGTGATGATCGCGCTGGTGTTTCTCTACGTCTGCTCGTCGATCTTCGTCTACGGCGCCGAGCTCAACAGCGTCATCGCAAAGGAAAGGGAGAAGGCTCTCTAGCCGCCCGCCGCCTCCTGCACGTCCTCGAGCGTCTTGAGCCCCTGGCGCGGCGCGTTGACCATCACCGCCATGTTGCCGGGCGGGTGCTGGTTCTTCCACATCTTCATGTGCGCGAGCGGGATCTTGTCCCACGGGAACACCTCGCTCATGCAGGGGTCGATGCGCTGCTCGATCACGAAGCGGTTGGCCTGGCTCGCCTGCTTGAGGTGCGCGAAGTGCGAGCCCTGGATGCGCTTCTGCCGCATCCAGACGTAGCGCGCGTCGAAGGTGATGTTGAAGCCGGTGGTGCCGGCGCAGAACACGACCATGCCGCCGCGCTTCACCACCATGCAGGAAACCGGGAAGGTCTGCTCGCCCGGATGCTCGAACACGATGTCGACGTCGCGCTTGCCCGTGATGTCCCAGATCGCCTTGCCGAAGCGGCGCGCTTCCTTGGTCCAGTCGTTGTATTCGGCGGAATTCACCGGCGGCAGCTGCCCCCAGCACTTGAAGTCCTTGCGGTTGATCACGCCCTTGGCGCCGAGATTGAGCACGTATTCGGCCTTCGAATCGTCGGAGATGACGCCGATGGCGTTGGCGCCCGAGGCCGCCACGAGCTGCACGCCGAACACGCCGAGGCCGCCCGAGGCGCCCCAGACCAGCACGTTGTCGCCGGGCTTGAGCGTGTGCGGCGAATGGCCGAACAGCATGCGGTAGGCGGTGGCGAGCGTGAGCGTGTAGCAGGCCGACTCTTCCCAGGAGAGGTGGTTCGGCTTGTGCATGAGCTGGCGCGACTGCACGCGGCAGAACTGCGCGAAGGAGCCGTCCGGCGTCTCGTAGCCCCAGATGCGCTGCGAGGGCGACAGCAGCGGATCGCCGCCGTTGCAGTCTTCGTCGTCGCCGTCGTCCTGATTGCAGTGGACGATGACCTCGTCGCCGACCTTCCAGCGCTTGACCTTGCTGCCGGTCGCCCAGACCACGCCGGAGGCGTCGGAGCCGGCGATGTGGTAGGGCTGCTTGTGCACATTGAACGGGGTGATCGGCTGGCCGAGGCCGGCCCAGATGCCGTTGTAGTTGACGCCGCCGGCCATCACGAGAACGAGCACCTCGTCCTCGCCGATCGTCCAGGTCGGCACCACTTCGAGCTGGAACGATTTGTCCGGGGGGCCGTGCCGCTCCTGCCGGATGACCCAGGCGTGCATCTTCTCGGGCACGTGGCCGAGCGGCGGAATCTCGCCGATGTCGTAGAGGTCCTTGACCGGAGCGATGCTCCTCACCTTTGCGGCCGCCGGCATCTGCGCTCTCCCTGCAAAGCTATAACACTCTGACGCACTTTATGTTGCAACGCAATATTGGCTTTTGACCAGTCGAAAGCGTCGCCGCTCCCCGCCTGGGATTCAATGTTGCAATGCACAAAGGGACGGGCCACACTGTCCCGCAGGCCGATTTCATGTCCGACAAACCTCACCGCGAGATCCGGCGCGACAAGCCGTGGATTTTCCGCACTTACGCCGGGCATTCCACGGCGGCGGATTCCAACGCGCTCTACCGCAAGAACCTGGCCAAAGGGCAGACCGGCCTTTCGGTCGCCTTCGATCTGCCGACGCAGACCGGCTACGACTCGGACCACGTGCTGGCGCGCGGCGAGGTCGGCAAAGTGGGCGTGCCTATCTGCCACCTCGGCGACATGAGAACGCTGTTCGACGGCATTCCGCTGGCGAGCATGAACACTTCTATGACCATTAACGCCACGGCGGCGTGGCTGATGGCGCTCTATATCGCGGTCGCCGACGAGCAAAATGCGCCGCGCGCGTCGCTGACCGGCACTATCCAGAACGACATCATCAAGGAATATCTCTCGCGCGGCACCTACGTGTTTCCGCCGGCGCCTTCCATGCGGCTGATCAAGGACGTGGCGATCTTCACCACCTCCGAGCTGCCGAAATGGAATCCGATGAATATCTGCAGCTACCACCTGCAGGAAGCCGGCGCGACGCCGGTGCAGGAACTGGCCTTCGCGCTCGCCACCGCCATCGCGGTGCTCGACACGGTGAAGGCGTCCGGCGAAGTGAGCCAGGAAAAATTCGGCGAGGTGGTCGGTCGCATCTCGTTCTTCGTGAACGCCGGCCTGCGCTTCGTCACCGAGATTTGCAAGATGCGCGCCTTCGTCGATCTCTGGGACGAAATCACGCGCGAGCGCTATGGCGTCACCGACCCGAAGCAGCGGTTGTTCCGCTACGGCGTGCAGGTGAACTCGCTCGGCCTGACCGAGCCGCAGCCGGAAAACAACGTCGCGCGCATCCTGATCGAGATGCTGGCGGTCACTCTGTCCAAGAAGGCGCGCGCCCGCGCCGTGCAATTGCCGGCCTGGAACGAGGCGCTCGGCCTGCCGCGGCCGTGGGACCAGCAATGGTCGCTGCGCATGCAGCAGATCCTCGCCTACGAGACCGACCTCCTGGAGTACGGCGACATCTTCGACGGTTCGGCCGAGGTGGACCGCAAGGTCGAGGCGCTCAAGCGCGAAGCCAAGGATGAGCTCAAGCGCATCGAGGAGATGGGCGGCGCGGTGGCGGCGGTCGAGTCGGGCTACATGAAGCAGCGGTTGGTCGAGAGCAACACCGCGCGGCTGGAGGCGATCGAGCGCGGAGAGCAGGTCGTGGTCGGCGTCAACAAATACGTCGAAACCGAGCCGTCGCCGCTGACCGGCGGCATCGAGTCGATCATGACCGTTTCGGAGGACGCCGAGCGCGACCAGCTCGCGCGCCTGAAAGCCTGGCGCGCGCAGCGCGACAACAGGGCCGTGCAGGACGCGCTGGCCGAGCTCAAGCGCGCCGCCGCCGGCAGCGCCAACATCATGCCGGCTTCGATCGCGTGCGCCAAAGCCGGCGTAACCACCGGCGAATGGGGCTGGACCTTGCGCGAGGCCTTCGGCGAATATCGGGCGCCCACCGGCGTCGGCCGCGCCATGCGCAACGATGTGGAAGGCCTCGACGACATCCGCGCCGACGTCGACCGCGTCTCGCGCAAGCTCGGCCGCCGGCTCACCTTCCTGGTCGGCAAGCCCGGCCTCGACGGCCATTCCAACGGCGCCGAGCAGATCGCCGTGCGCGCGCGCGACGCCGGCATGCAGGTGGTCTACGAGGGCATCCGTCTGACGCCGGAAGAGATCGTCGATGCCGCGCGCAAGCAGAAGGCGCATGTCATCGGCCTGTCGGTGCTGTCGGGCAGCCACCTGCCGCTGGTGGAGGAGGTGGTCGGCCGCATGAAGGAGGCGGGGCTCGACGTGCCGGTGGTGGTCGGCGGCATCATCCCGCCGGAAGACGCGGCCGAGCTGGAAAAAGCCGGCGTCGCCGCCGTCTACACGCCGAAGGACTTCGAGCTCAACCGCATCATGGGCGACCTGGTGCGGATCGTCGAACGCAAGAGCGGGTTGAGCAACACCTGAGCGCGCGCTACGGCGCGGCGTTCGCCAGCGCTTCCGCCAGGCGGCCAGGGCTCACCGGCTTGGTGAAATAGAAATTCATGCCGGCGGCGCGGGCGGCGGCGTCGCCCTGTTCGGTGCGGCCGGAGAGGCCGATCACGCACATCTGGGCCGCGCGGCCGGGGAGCGCGCGGATGCGGCGCGTGGCTTCGAACCCGTCGAGGCCCGCAAGCGTCACGTCCATCAGCACCGCGTCGTAGCCGCCGCCCGCGACGGCCTCAACGGCGGCCTCCCCGCTCTCGACGAAGTCGACGCGGTGGCCGAGCTCGGACAGGATCGTGTTCATCACGACGCGGCCGTACGGATTGTCCTCGGCGCACAGGATGGTGAGCGGCCGCGCGGGCGCTGCCCGCACGCCGCGCTCGGCGGCGGCCTGCGCATCCACGCGCTCGACCAGCGCGGAAAGGCGGAACGTGCTGCCTTGGCCCGGCTTGCTGGTCACCTTCAGGTCGCCGCCCATCGCCTGCGCGATGCGCTTCACGAAAGTGAGGCCGAGACCGGCGCCGCCATACTTCCTGGCGATCTCGACGCTGGCTTGCGCGAACGGTCGGAAGAGCTGTTTCAGTTCGACAGCGCCGATGCCGATGCCGGTGTCGGTGAGCGTGAACACCAGCCGCACGCGGCCGCGCGCGGCCGGCTCGGCGGCGGCGGCGAAGGTGACGGCGCCCGTGTGCGTGAACTTCACCGCATTGTCGGCGAGATTTTCCAGCGCCGCGCGCAGGCGCAAGGCGTCGCCCGCCACCGTCGCCGGCAGGTCGCGCGCAATGGCAATGTTGGCCTTGATGTCCTTGTTGCCGGCGCGCGCGGTAAGCGCCTGCGCCACCGCTTCCGCCAGCGCGCGCGGCGAGAACGGCTCCCGGCGCAGCACCAGCCCGGCGGCCTCCGCCTTGGCGGCATCGACGATCAGTGTCGTGAGCGCGGCCAGATGCTCGGCGCCGCTCTTGATGGCGACCGCCCATTCGCGCTCGCGCTTGCCGAGATCGGAGGATGCCAGCAATTCCGCCAAGGCCAGAATGCCGGTGAGCGGCGTGCGCAGGTCGTGCGCCACGCCGGCGAGCGCAGCCTCGACCGCGCGCGACGGCTTCGGCGCACGCGCGCGCTTGGCCGTTCGCTTGGCCTTTCGCTTGGTCTTACGTTTTTTCGTAGCAGCCATCGGTCCCCCGACCCGAAGGTCACCTTGGCATGGAAGGCGGGCTCAATCGAGCCCGGCCAGGCGGCGGATGTCGGAGGGGCTGAGCCCCTGCGCACGCAGTTCCCGCAGGCCGGTGGCGCGCGTGGACTTGGAGAGCTTCTTGCCGTCGGCATCGAGAACAAGCCGATGGTGATGATAGCGCGGCTGCGGCAGGCCGAGCAGCGCCTGCAGCAGCCGGTGCACGCTTGTGGCATGAAACAGGTCGCGCCCGCGCACCACGTCGGTGACGCCTTGCGCGGCGTCGTCCACGACGACGGCCAGGTGATAGCTGGTCGGCGTCTCCTTGCGGGCGACGATCACGTCGCCCCAGGCGGCGGGATCGGCCTGAATGATTCCCGTTTCGCCATTGGGCCCCGCACCGCTTTCCGTCCACGAGAGTGCGTGCGCGCGCAAAGCAAGTTCTTGCCTACCCCCCTCCCGCTCGCTCTCGCTGACGCTCGCGCGAGCGACCTCCCCCACAAGGGGGGAGGTAAGAGAAGAAATGCGCGCCAGCGCGGCCTGCGTGTCGAGGCGCAGGGCGTAAGGCGCGCCGGACGCCAACAGCCGCTCGCGCTCGGCGGCCGGCATGGCCTTGGCATTGCCGGCGTAGCGCGGCGCGCCGTCCGGATCGCGCGCGGTGGCCTGCGCCGCGATCTCGGCGCGGCTTTCGAAGCTCGGATAAATCAGCCCCAGGCGATCGAGCCGCGCCAGCGCCGCGCGATAATCGTCCGTGTGCTCGGACTGGCGCCGCACCGGCTGTTCCCAGGCGAGGCCGAGCCAGGCGAGGTCCTCATAGATCGCCGCCTCGTATTGCGGCCGGCAGCGCGCGGCGTCGATATCCTCGATGCGCAGCAGCAGGCGTCCACCGGCCGCCCGCGCCCTATCGGCGTTGAGAAGTGCGGACAGAGCATGGCCGAGATGCAGATAGCCGTTCGGCGACGGGGCGAAGCGGAAAACGGGTGGCGGCATGCGTTCGTTGATGTCATGCCCCGCGAAAGCGGGGCATCCAGTAATCATGGCGTGAGAGGTCTAGCACAAACTTCACCGGATACTGGATCGCCCGCTTTCGCGGGCGATGACAGCCGAGTAAATTGCGGGACGAACGCATGACCACCTTCCTTCACACCGACGCCGATCTCCAGGCCGGGCTGACGCAACTGATCCTCGCCGACCCGCGCCTTGTGCCGGTCGCCGCGACGGCCGGCACTTTCGGCCTGCGCCGGCGCGAAGCGGGCTATGCCGGCCTGTGCGCCATCGTCTGCGGCCAGCAGCTCTCGACCGCGAGCGCGGGCGCCATCCGGGAGCGGCTGTTCGCCGCCTTCGATCCCTTTCACCACGACACCGTGCGCAAGGCGCGCAGCGACAAGCTCAAGCGGCTCGGGCTGTCGGCGGCCAAGATCAAATCGATCCGCGAGATCGGCAAGGCGGTCGCGGAGGGACGTATCGACCTGAACGCCGTCGGAGAGATGCCCGCCGACGACGCGCATGCCGCATTGGTCGCGCTGCACGGCATCGGGCCGTGGACCGCAGACATCTATCTCCTGTTCTGCCTCGGCCACGCCGACGCCTTCCCGGCCGGCGACCTCGCCGTGCAGGAGGCCGCGCGCATCGCGCTCAACCTGCGCAAGCGGCCCGACGCCAAGGCGCTGGCCAAGATCGCGGAGGCCTGGCGGCCCTGGCGCGGCGTGGCGGCGCATCTGTTGTGGGCCTATTATCACGTGGTCAAACGGCGCGAGGGCATTTCGCTCCAACCCGCAAAAACCAAGCGCAAGCCGGTCCGCAAACACCCAACGAAAAAGATAACGACGAAAAGGAAAAAGCAGAATGGCTGATCTCGACGGCCCGCGCCTCGAGCCGCGCTCGGGCACGGCCAAGCAACTCGTCGTTTTCCTGCACGGCTACGGCGCCGACGGCAACGACCTGATCGACATCGGCCGCGCCTGGCAGGGCCTGTTGCCCGACGCCGCCTTCGTGTCGCCGCACGCGCCGCGGCCGTGCGGACAGGCGCCGGTCGGACGCGAGTGGTTTCCGCTCACGTTTCGCGATCCCAACGAGCGCTGGACCGGCGTCAACGCCGCAGCACCCGGGCTCAACGCCTTCCTCGACGCCGAGCTCAAGCGGCGCAATCTGCCGGGCTCGAAGCTGGCGCTGGTCGGCTTCTCGCAAGGGACGATGATGTCGCTGCATGTCGGCCTGCGCCGCGCCGAGGCGCCGGCCGCCATCGTCGGCTATTCCGGCATGCTGGTGATCCCCGAGGATCTCGAACCGGAGGCCTTCGCCGGCGAGATCCGCAGCCGCCCGCCGGTGCTGCTGGTGCATGGCGACGCCGACCAGCTCATTCCGGTGCAGGCGCTTTTCCATGCGGCGCAGGGCCTCTCCGCGCTCGAGGTGCCGACCGAATTCCACGTGTCGCCGGGCGTCGCCCACGGCATCGACCAGGAAGGCCTGCGCCACGGCGGCGAGTTTCTCGCCCGCGCCTTCCGCAAGTAACCGGGCTTGCGGCCGTCCCCACATCTACTTCACAATCCCGTCACGCTGCCCTATTACTAGGGTGTTCGCTGCGTGGCGGCAGCCTCAGGGAGGTTCAGGAGCGTCCGCTTGAACATGCACGTTTCGCCCAGTGGTTTTCCGGCCCTGGTGCTCAACGCTGATTTCAGGCCGTTGAGCTATTACCCGCTTTCGCTGTGGTCCTGGCAGGACGCGATCAAGGCGGTGTTCCTCGAACGCGTGAACATCGTCGCCAATTACGACCACGCGGTGCACAGCCCCTCATTTGAAATGAAGCTGCCGAGCGTCGTCTCGCTCAAGACCTTCGTGAAGCCTTCGACGCATCCGGCCTTCACCCGCTTCAACGTCTTCCTGCGCGACCGCTTCTCCTGCCAGTATTGCGGCGACCGCGACGACCTCACCTTCGATCATCTGATCCCGCGCTCGCGCGGCGGCCACACCACCTGGGACAACGTGGTCGCGGCTTGCTCGCCCTGCAATCTGCGCAAGGGCAGCCTGACGCCGGAAGAAGCGCGCATGTGGCCGTCGCAGGCGCCGTTCCAGCCGACGGTGCACCACCTGCACCGCAACGGCCGGCTGTTCCCGCCGAACTACCTGCACGACAGCTGGCTCGACTATCTGTACTGGGACACCGAACTGGAGCCGTAAGGCTCTCGGGACTGCGCGGTACCCCCTTGCGGGGGAACCGCAGGCACCCCATATGCGTTTGGACGGTGATGTCGAGCTGTAACAAGCTCCGTCATCGGGCCGCGGCGGTTTATCCCGCATGCGGTGGACGACCACGAAATAAGCGGGCGCGCCGGATGTACGTGCGTCAGGCTCATTCGTGGTCGTTATCATTTTGGGGCTCAGCCCTGCTCATCCGCTGACGAACCCGCCGCGCGCTCCAGACGGCGGCGCGCGAGCGCGGCTTTGAAGCCCCAGCCGGCCACCGCCGCCAGCCCCAGCGAGATGAAGACGTTGTAGCCGGCGAGCGAGATGCCGAGGAAGCGCCACGCCGCCTCGTCACAGCGCACGACGCGGATGCTTTGCAGGCTCTTGAGCAGGTCGGTCGTCGAGCCGACCGGATTGACCGGGCCGCTGCAATCCTGCGGGCCCGCCCAGAACTTCCATTCGACGCCGGCGTGATAGGCGCCGAGGCCGGCGTTGTAGAGCATCGCCACCGCGATCACCGCGAAGCCCGCGATCATCACCTTGCGCGACGCGCCGTGATGGGCGCCGAGCAGGAGCAGCGCGGCGAGCGGGACCGAAACATAGAAGGCGTGCCGCTGCTCGTAACAGAGCGGACAGGGCGGATAGCCGAGCACGTATTGGAAGAAGAAGAAGCCGGCGATGGTGGCGAGACCGACCGCGGCGACGGCCGCGGCGGCGGCTGGCATCGGGTCTTTGCGGGCGAGGGCCAGATAATCGCTCATTGCGCGCTCCCTATGCCCCGCAACAATCCGCTTGTCGTCCGCCTTCGCCAAAGCTTCGGCGGACACCCTTCGCACGATCTGGCGAAGCCACCCGAAGCCGATAGGCGAAGGGTGGTGCCCCTGGCCGGACTCGAACCAGCACGATGTTTCCACCACCTGATTTTGAGTCAGGCGCGTCTACCAATTCCGCCACAGGGGCATCTCAGCGGCGCATGATCTTGTCCGAAAATCGGTAGCTTTTCGGGATCGGGCGCAGCGGCGGGCAATATAGCCGCGCCGACCCCGGGGTCAACGGCGGCGCGCCGGAGCGTCTTTGGGGCCAGCGATGGCGCTTTCGGGGCCGCCCGCACGCGCCTATGATCCGCGTGAATCACCCCCAAGGAGCCCGCGATGAACGATGAAGCCCTCAACATGTCGCTGCGCAAGTTTCTCAAGGTCGTGGGCGTAACCTCGCAGCAGGAAATCGAGAAGGCGATCCGCGCCGCCGCCGACGCCGGCAAGCTCACAGGCAAAAAGGAGCTGAAAGCGCAGATGGTGCTGACCATCGGCGACGTAAGCCTGACGCACAAAGTCGACGGAACGATCGAACTCGAATAGCGATCCGGAACCTAAGGTTCCGGACGGGACGAATGCGCAGGAAACCTTAGCGGCGTCCGTTGGTTATTACGTGCCCTTTACCCAAGGAGAGCGTAATGACCCGATTGATTGCCTGCGCGGCGGCCGCCGCCGCGTTCATAGCATTGGCCCTGCCGGGAACGGCGCAAGCCCGGATGGCCAATCCCGGCCTGAATGTGGCTGTTCCATCGGCGGTGCAGGATACGCACTATCGGCGTTATCGCCACTGGCATGGCAGCCGACATTACCGGCGGCACCGCTATCGTCATTGCTATAACCAGCGCGTGCGCGTGCGCACACCGGCGGGCGTTTTCGTGTTCCGCACCGAGCGCCGCTGCGGCTGGCGCTGGCGTTAAGCGAGCCCGATCGCACGAATAAAAAAGAGGGCAGCGGCACACCGCTGCCCTCGCCTGTTTAACGTCAGCGCTCAGACCCTGGCGTTGGGACGGCCGAAGGCCGCCTCCATCTCGCGCCGCACCTTCACCGCGGTGTCGTTCGGGTCGTAATCGACGTCCGACCATTTCAGCGCGCCGCCTTCCGGGATGTCGCGCTTGAGCTTGACCTCGTGCGCGAGCCCGAGCGGCAAGAGGCCCTGCGCCAGCGACACGTCGGCCGGCGTCTGCTTGCCCCAGACGCAGAAGCCGCCCTCCCCGTCCAGCATTTCGCCGGCCTTGAGCGCCTTCTTGGCGGTCGCCACCACGTCGGAGCGGAAGCCGGTGGGCGCGCCGGTCGGCTCCTTGCGCAGCGCGCAGCTTGCGACCGAGATGCCGAGCTCGAGCCCGATCATGTGGATCGGCCGGTAGAGCGCGGCGTATTTGCCGCTCTTGTCCGGCAGCATGGCGTATTCCTTGAAGCAGCGGCGGGCGTAGTCGGTCTCGCCTTCGAACACCACGTAAGTGCCGAGGGCGAGATGGTGCGGCACGTCGCGGCCGTCGCGGTAGACCGACGAGGTCACCTCGGTGACGCCTTCCTTCTCCAGCGTGCCGCCTTCGCTCTTCGGCTTGCAGATGTCGGCCAATTCGAAGCGCGTCGCCGGCGGAAAATGCAGGCCGTCCGACTGCGGCAGCAGGCCGGTGGCGTTGCACACGGCGGTCATCTCGATGCCGGACTTGGTGCCGTCGACGAAGGAGTTGAACATCTTCGGGTTGATCGATTTGCGGTCGGAGATGTTCAGGTACTTGTCGAGGATGTCCCAGACATTGTCGGGATTGGACTGGTGATAGTGCGGCTCGTAGCGCGTGCCCTTGCCGGCGCAGATCACCTTGAAGCCGGCGGCGCGCGCCCAGTCGACCTGCTCGCAGATGAGCGCCGGCTGGTCACCCCAGGCGAGCGAGTAAACGACGCCGGACTCCTTGGCGCGGCGCGCCAGCAGCGGGCCGGCCACGGCGTCGGCCTCGACGTTGACCATCACGACGTGCTTGCCGTTGGCGATTGCCTTGAGCGCATGCGCGATGCCAGCGCCCGGCACGCCGGTCGCTTCAACGATCACCTCGATGCGCGGATCGGCGATCAGCGCCTGCGCATCGTCGGTGACGAGCGTGGCCCGTTTCTTGTGGGCGTCGTCGAGCGAGGCCGCGGCATAGGACTGAGCCGGCCAGCCGGCGGTGGCGAGCTGGCTGCGGGCGCGCGCGACATCGAGGTCGGCGACACCGACGATGTGCATGCCCTGGGTCAGCCGCGCCTGCGACAGGAACATGGTGCCGAACTTGCCGGCGCCGATGACGCCGACGGTGACCGGCTTGCCGGCGGATTCGCGTTCTAAAAGCTTGGCGTGCAGATTCACTCGTTTCACTCCGTCAATGACGGGCGAACGAAACACAGGCGTGAGGGCGAGACAAGGAGCCCGGCGCGCGGGGCGTCTTCTTTCCCTCTCCCCGCATTGCGGGGAGAGGTGAAGAAATATTACTGGCAGAGCGCGCGCGAGACGAAAGTGACGGTGGTGCAGGCGCCTTCGTCCTTGCGGCCGGAGGCCCAGACCCTGGCCGGGCATTCCTCGGCGGTTGTCATGTCGAGGCTCTTGCCGCCGCCGAACCCGCGCTTCTTGCAGATCGCGTCGGCGGCAACCACGCAGTCCGGGGCCCCGTTGGGGGCGATCCGGCATTTCTCATGGCCGCTGATGACCCGCGTGTTCGGGATACGTGCGACCGCGTCGCCCACGCCTTTGGCGCCTTCCGCGGTCGACTTGGCGGCGACGCTGGCCTCGTGGCCGAAGGTCTCGACCTGCCGGCGCGCGCCGCTGAAGGTGGAGCCGATGCCGGAGAACTGGTCCTCGAACCAGCGCCCGATCGAGCCGAAGAAACCCGGCTCCTCGCGCGCCTGCGCGCCGCGCTCCTGCGCGACCGCCGGCGCCGCGGCAAACAGCAGCGCGCCGGCCAGCAGCACCTGCGCTCGCCGTCGCGATCGTGTCATTTGTCGCGATAGCGTCATGTCAGGTCGTCCCGCGCCCATCGCCGGTGGCCCCCATCGGCCGCCTTTGCCTGCCGCACGATCGCCACCGTTAGTCCGCCCTGGTGGCGAAATTGCGGAACACCGATTCGTCAGAACAAGTATACCGCCGCCACGATGCCGATGACGACTACCGAGGCGCCGACAAACACCCATAATCCCAGGCGTTTTTCGATGATATGGCGCGCCCGCTCGCCGTAGCGGTGCAACAGGAAGGCAAGCAAAAAGAAGCGGGCGCCGCGCGTGACGATCGACAGCAGCACGAAAAGGCCGAAACTGTATTCGGCAAACCCCGACGTGATGGTCACAACCTTGTAGGGTATCGGGGTAAAGCCCTTGAGCAGGATGATCCAGGCGCCCCATTCGGCGTAGGCCGCGCGAAAGGCCTCGACCTTGTCGCCATAGCCGTAGAGCTGGATCAACCAGGCGCCGACCGAGTCGTAGAGCAGCGCGCCAATCGCATAGCCGACGATGCCGCCGGCGACCGAGGCGACCGTGCACCAGGCCGCCATCACATAGGCGCGCGCCGGGCGTGCCAGCGCCATCGGGATCAGCATCGCGTCCGGCGGAACCGGGAAGAACGAGCTCTCGGCAAACGAAATCGCCCCCATGGTCCACATGGCGTGGGGCTTATGGGCGGCATCGATGCACCAGTCGTAGAGGCGGCGAATGAAGGAACGCGGCGCGGCGGCCTCGGCGGTCATTGGGGATGCGCTCACAAAGACGGGGAAAAAGGATCAGCGGCGCTTGCGGGCGCGCGAGGCGTCCAGCGGCACGACGCGGCGGCGCGCGGCAGACTGGACCAGATCCTTGGGCACTTTTTCTGCAATCCCGAACATCCGCTCGCGGCGCTTCATTTCAGCCCACACGTCTTCGGGCCGGACGCCAGCGTGTACCCAGAGCACGACAAGATTGTAAAGGAGGTCGGCGCTTTCGCGGACCACGGCCTCGGTCTGGCCGTGCATGGCGTCGATCACGACCTCGACGGCTTCTTCGGCGAGCTTTTTGGCCATTTTGGCGCGGCCGGCGCGCAATAGCCGGGCCGTTCGCGATTTCGCCGGGTCAGTATCCCGTACGGCGATCACGGCTTCGTAGAGCCGGGCGACCGAATCAGTCATGCCGCCCACCATAGCCGATTGGCGCCCACGAGCGGTTAACGGCCCCCGCCGGGCCCTGCCAGACCGCCATTAGGCTTACCCGGGGACCCCTTCAGTACCGGTAATAGGGTCCGTAACGGTAATAGCCGTAGGGCGGCGGAGGCGGATAGCCGTAATGGCCGTAGTAACGATGGCGGTGGCGGCGCGCCTCGCTGGCAGCCGCGATCGTGGCCACCGTGCCGAGAAACATGCCGAACATCTGCATCGCGGCCCGGCTGTCACCGCGCCGGTGGTAATGACGCTTGCGGGCGCTCAAATCGAGCGTTTGAGCGGCTTCGGCTTGCGGCCGCTTGGCGCCGGCGGCCTGGGCCGCGCCCGGGAGTACCGGCAACATCAGCGCCACGGTCAACGCCGCAGCGATGGAACTGCGGAGCAAGTTCTTCATGGTCATTCTCCCGTTCTGGGATGCTGACCATTCAACGGCGCCGCGGCCCGAACCCTGTGCGAACCGCGCCCCGCGCGGCCAAAGGTCGCGTGAGCGAAGTTCCCTATTCTTCCTCGGCCAACAGCGTGGCGTTGCCGCCCGACGCGGCCGTGTTGACCGTCACCACCTGCTCCAGCGCGAAGCGATGCAGGTAGTGCGGGCCGCCCGCCTTCGGCCCGGTTCCGGATAGTCCGCTGCCGCCGAAGGGCTGCGAGCCGACCACCGCGCCGATCATGTTGCGGTTGACGTAGACGTTGCCGTGCGGGAGGCGCGCGGCGACGCGGGCGACAGTCTCGTCGATGCGCGAATGGATGCCGAGCGTGAGCGCGTAGCGGCTGGCGGCGATGTCATCGAGCAGCTCGTCGAGACCCTCGGCGCGCCAGCGCACGACATGCAGCACCGGCCCGAACACTTCTTCCTTCAGATCGCGCGCGCGGTCGAGTTCGACGATCGCCGGCGCGACATAAGTGCCGGCGGACGGCAGCGCGCGTTCGTTCCATCGGAACCGCAAGGCGCCGCGGCCGTCCACGGCGTCGACCCAGCGGTCGAGCTTTCCCCTGGCCTCGGCGTCGATCACCGGGCCGACATGCGTCGCCGGATCGCGCGGATCGCCGACGCTCAATTCACGCGCCGCGCCTTCGACCATCGCGAGGATGCGGCCGGCGACGTCGTCCTGCACGCACAGGAGGCGCAGCGCCGAGCAGCGCTGGCCGGCGGAACGGAAGGCCGAGGCAACGACATCGTCGGTCACCTGCTCGGGCAATGCGGTGGCGTCGACGATCATGGCATTAATGCCGCCGGTTTCGGCGATCAGCGGCGCGAGCGGCCCGTCTTTGGCGGCAAGCGCGCGGTTGATGAGGCGCGCCACTTCTGTGGACCCTGTGAAGGCGACGCCGGCGGCGCGCGCATCGCCGGTGAGCAAGGCGCCGACTTTGCCGTCGCCGGGCACCAGATGCAGCGCGGTCGCCAGCACGCCGGCTTCATGCAACAGCTTCACGGCCTCGAACGCGACAAGCGGCGTCTGCTCGGCGGGCTTCGCCACCACCGCATTGCCGGCGGCGAGCGCCGCCGTCACCTGGCCGGTGAAGATCGCCAGCGGGAAATTCCACGGGCTGATGCAGACGAAGACGCCGCGGCCGCGATAGCGCAACGCGTTGCTCTCGCCGGTCGGACCCGGCAGCGCCTGCGGCGCCAGCGTGCGCAGCGCCTGCGCGGCGTAATAGCGGCAGAAGTCGGCCGCCTCGCGCAGCTCCGAGACGCAATCGTCGAGCGTCTTGCCGCCCTCGCGCTGCAACAGCGCGATCAGGCGGCCGCGCTCGCGCTCGATCAGATCGCCTGCCCGGGTCAGCGCGGACGCGCGCTCCGCGACCGCCGTGGCGCTCCAGCCCGCAAAGCCGGCCTGCGCCGCGGCCATCGCGGCGGCGACGATGGCTTCATCGCCTTCCTGCACCGTGCCGACAGGCGTGCCGTCGATCGGGGAAAGCACGTCGCGCCGGCGCCCCGGCACCGCCACACCGTCGATCAGCGGGGCGGCATCTACGGGCGCCGATGCCGCTTCGATCTCGGCCAGCAGCGCATCGAGCGCCGCGCGGTTGCCGAATTCGACGCCGGCCGAGTTGCGCCGCTCGGGCGCGAACAGGTCGCGCGGCAGCGGGATGTGCGAATGGCGCGCATGCGCGGAATCGACGATCCAGCTTTGCGGCCGGCGCAGGATCGTCGCCACCGGCACCGCGGGGTCGGCCGCGACCGACACGAAGGACGAATTGGCACCGTTCTCCAAAAGCCGCCGCACCAGATAAGCCAGCAGGTCGGAATAGCCGCCGACCGGCGCATAGACGCGGCAGGTGAGCGCGGGCAGTTCGGCCAGCAAGGCCTCGTAGAGCGCCTCGCCCATGCCGTGCAGGCGCTGGAATTCGTAGCCCTCGGCGCCGCCGGCATCCTCGATCACGCTGGCGACGGTGAGCGCGTTGTGGGTGGCGAATTGCGGATAAAGCCGCGGGCGCGCGGCCAAGAGCTTGCGCACGCATTGCGCATAGCCGAGGTCGGTCATCGCCTTGCGGGTGAACACCGGATAATCGGCAAGCCCGCGTTCCTGGGCGCGCTTGATCTCGGTGTCCCAATAGGCGCCCTTGACCAGCCGCACCATCAGGCGGCGGCCGAGCGCCTCCGCCGCATCCGCGACCCAGTCGATCACCGCCGGGGCGCGCTTCTGATAGGCCTGCACCGCCAGGCCGAAGCCGTCCCAGCCGTTGAGCGAGGGGTCGCGCAGCACCGCGCCGATCACCTCAAGCGACAGTTCGAGGCGATCCGCCTCCTCGGCATCGACGGTGAAATTGAGCTCATGGCTTTTGGCGAGCTGCGCCAGCTCGAGCAGGCGCGGGGCAAGTTCCGCCAGCACGCGTGCGCGCGACAGCGGCTCATAGCGCGGATGCAGCGCCGAGAGCTTCACCGAGATGCCCGGCCGCCGCGGCAGCGCGTCGTTGCCGGCGCTCTGGCCGATGGCCTCGATCGCATGCGCATAGGATTCGAGATAGCGCCCGGCATCCTCGGCGCTGCGCGCGCCCTCCCCCAGCATGTCGAAGGAATAGAGGAACCCGGCATTCCCGCCGGCGCGCTTGAGCGCCGCCTCGATGGTCTCGCCGAGCACGAAGTGCGAGCCCAGGAGCCGCATCGCCTGCCGCGTCGCCGCGCGCACCGCCGGCAGGCCGAGCCGCTTTACCAGCGTGTCGACAATGCCCTCCGGCGTCTCGCCCGGCTGGATCAGCCTGGCGGTGAGGCCGAGCGTCCAGGCCGAGGCCGAGACCAGCAGGACCGAGGAGCGGCTGTCGTGGCGCAACCAGTCGCCGGCCTTGAGCTTGTCCTCGATCAGCCGGTCGGCGGTCTCGGCGTCCGGCACCCGCAACAGCGCCTCGGCCAGCACCATGAGGGCGAGGCCTTCCTTGGTGGAGAGCGCGTAGGCGTGCAGGAAGTCCTCCACCCCGCCGAGGCCGCCGGCGCGGGCGCGGATCGCCTCGATGAGACGGGTGGCGCGGGCGTCGATGCGCGCTTCTGCCGCAGCGGGCCGCCCGGCCAGCGGCAACAGCGCGGCGGCGATGTTTTCGTCCGCCGGCGCATAAGGCGCGCGGAAGGGCGCAACGTCGCGCGGCGCAGCCATGGCCTTTGGCGCAGGCATGAATCGAGGCTCCCTTGCTGCGCAAAGCTTAGCGCAATCCGCGCGATTCCCACCGGCCGGGAACCCGGCATGCACGGCCTCGAAAAAAGTGCGCGCGATTAGCCATACCGGCAGCAATTGCCTCAGATTCGCCCGTGTAATCTTGCTCTTTGCAGCGGCTTGCTCTTTTGTCAGGGCAAGCAGATCGGGTAACGGCCGCGTTGCGCGTCTGCCGATGCGCGGGCCACGAGTAGAAGGACCGACCGTTCATGCGTGCTCTCCAAGCCGGCTGCTCGGCCTTGGCGGGCCTCGCTCTGGCCGCCACGCTGGCGACGACCGCGGCGGCGGAAATACGGCTCAGCTTCACCCTCGACTCCACGATCTCCGGTCCGGCCGCGCCCTTCCTGCTGCCGCTCGACAGCGGCGCCTATAAAGCGGAAGGCCTCAATGTCAGCATCGAGGAAGCGGCCAATGCGCTCGAGCCGATCACGCGCGTGGCCTCCGGCCTCTTCGACATGGGCTTCGCCGACATCAATGCGCTGATCCGTTTTCATGACGCCAATCCGGCAGCGCCGGTGAAGGCGGTGTTCATGGTCTACAACCGCCCGGCCTATGCGGTGATCGGGCGCAAGAGCCGCGGCATCGCGACGCCGAAGGATCTCGAAGGAAAGAAGATCGGCGCGCCGGCCGCCGATCCCGCCTTTGCCCAGTGGCCGGTTTTCGCGCAGGCCACCGGCATCGACGCCGGCAAAGTGACGATCGAGAATGTCGGATTGCCGGTGCGCGAACCGATATTCATGGCGGGCCAGGTGGACGCCATCACCGGCCTGTCGTTCGGCGCCTATATCGACTTGAAAGCCAGGGGCGTGCCGGTCGAGGACATGGTCGTGCTGCCGATGGCGGACTATGGCCTCGCGCTCTACGGCAACGCCATCATCGTCAACACCAAGTTTGCCGAGACCCACCCGGACGCGGTGAAGGGGTTCTTGCGCGCCTTCCTCAAGGGGCTGAAGGAGACGGTGAAGCAGCCCGCGCGCGCGGTCGAATCCGTGCTCAAGCGCGGCGATACGGTGCGCAAGGCAACCGAAACCGAAAGGCTGACCGCAGCGATCCGCGACAGCATCGTGACGCCGGAAGTGCGCGCCGACGGCTATGGCGGCGTCGACGGCGCGCGGTTCGCGCGGGCGATCGATCAGATGACGGCGGCGTACAAATTCAAGAACGGGAAGCCCAAGCTGGAGGACGTGTTCGACGCGTCCTTCCTGCCGCCGCCGGCCGAGCGCAAATTTCAGTAGCGAAAATTACGCCGCCGAAATGCCGCGCGCGCCTGCGTGCCGTGCGGCCGCCGCGGTGGAACCATCACCCGGCCGGTGGATCACCGCGTGGATGTCGTCGGCGAGCTGCTCGTAGGCGCTGCGCACGCCGCCCTCGCGCACATAGACGCCGCTGTACATATCCGACAGCTTCGGCAGCGGCGAATCCTCCCAGATGTTCATGCCGAGATTGTTCGCGCGCCGCCGCGTGATCGCCATGACGCCGAGCCCGGCACTGACTGCATTGCACAGGCTGTTGAGGCTGGGGCCGGTGAACACCGGCTCCCAATCGAGACCGGCCGCGCGCAGCGCCTTCACTGCGTGGCGGTGATAGATGCAGGGCTCGCCATAAGACACCAGCGGAACCGGGCCGGCGGGGTCGAAATGCGTATCGACGCCGCGCACCCAGACGATCTCCTGCTCGGCGAAATGACGGGCGTCATGCGGCCGCGTCATCGACAACGCGATCAGCACGTCGATGTCGCCGCTGCGCAACCGGCGCATCAGCGGATCGAAGAAGTCGGTACACACGCTGTAGCGGACGTCCGGCCAGCGCGCGCGGAAGCGCGCGAGCGTGTCCGGCAGGATGGAGGCGATAAAATCGCTCGGCGTGCCGACGCGGATGACGAGCTGCGGCTTGGGGGCGGCCCCGTTCAGGCCCACGATTTCATCGTTGATCGACAGGATGCGGCGCGCATAGCTGACCACCGCCTCGCCGTGCGGCGTCAGGCTGACGCCCTGCGCGCTGCGGTCGAACAAGTCGCCGCCCAGCAGGAATTGCAGCCGCTTGATCTGCGCGCTGACGGCCGGCTGGGTGACGCCAAGCACGGCCGCGGCTTTGGTGAAGCTGCGCAGATCGACGACCGCCACCAGGGTGCGCAGAAGGTCGGTCGGGATATTGGTCATCTTGTCCCCCATGCCGCGAATCACGTTTGCGGACGAACGAGCACTTCGCAATTGGGAAAATTACCTACCTCTGGTCCGGATCGATTTTAACGCCCGATGGTTGCATATCAAACAATCGATGCCGCAATTTATTCCAGGCGGGCGGTACTTAATTAGGCCGAGTGGTATCCTGAAGGGCGGGCGCGGTCACTTGATGCGTTCGAGAATGCTTACATAGTTTGCGACCGAAGTCCCGCCCATGTTGAAGATGGCCCCGAGTCGCGCGTTTGCCACCTGCAACTCGCCGGCTTTTCCGGTGAGCTGCATCGCGGCGAGCGCATGCATGGACACGCCGGTAGCGCCGATCGGATGGCCCTTGGCCTTGAGACCGCCGGACGGATTGACCGGCAGCTTGCCGTTCTTCTGCGTCCAGCCTTCCTTGATGGCGATCGCGCCCTGACCTTCGGGCGTCAATCCCATTGCTTCATATTCAATGAGCTCCGCGATGGTGAAACAGTCGTGCGTCTCGACGAACGACAAATCGCCGAGCTGCATCCCCGCTTTGGCGAGCGCGCGCTGCCAGGCGACCGCGCATCCTTCGAACTTGAGGATGTCGCGCTTCGACATCGGCAGGAAGTCCTGCACGTGCTCGGCGGCGCGGAAGGCGACCGCCTTGTCGAGCCGCAGCGCGGTCTCGACGTCGGCGAGCACCACCGCGGCGGCGCCGTCCGACACCAGCGAGCAGTCGGTGCGCTTGAGCGGGCCGGCGACGAACGGGTTCTTCTCGCTCTCGGTGCGGCAGAAATCGTAGCCGAGGTCCTTGCGCATCTGCGCATAAGGATTGCCGACGCCGTTCTTGTGGTTCTTGGCGGCGATCATGGCGAGCGCGTCGGACTGGTCGCCCCACTTCTGGAAATAGAGCCCGGCGATCTTGCCGAAGATGCCGGCGAAGCCGCCGTCGATGTCGGCCTCCTCGCGCACATAGGAGGCTTTCAGCAGGTTGCGGCCGATCTCCGGCCCGGGGGTGGCGGTCATCTGCTCGACGCCGACCGCAAGCACGATGCGCGCGCTGCGCGCCTCGATCGCCTTGAGGCCCTGATGCACGGCGGCCGAGCCGGTGGCGCAGGCGTTCTCGACCCGCAGCGCGCGCTTGAAGCGCAGGTCGGGCGAGGCCTGCAAGACCAGCGAGGCGGTAAAATCCTGGGCCGAGAAACCGGCGTTGAAGTGACCGAGCACGATCTCGTCCACGTCGGCGGCGGCGACGCCGGCATCGGCAAGCGCCTCGGAGGCGACGCGCACGATCAGGCTTTCGACGGTCTCGCCGTTAAGCCTACCGAAGGGGGTGTGGGCCCAGCCGACGATACAGGCAGTCATCCGCGTGCTCCTTTGCCGAACTTTGGTCGTATTACCCGGCGATGAACGAAAGTCACCATAAAAGCACCGCGTACGATCATCCGGGATGTCCGACTTTGCCTCTCGTCCGCGGCTCAGATACTTTAGCACAGTACCGCTTATGGAACTCGGCACCCCCGAGGCCCTTAAAAGCCTATACGGACCGCGCAGAATGAGGTTTCCCCCGAGCCCCCGCTGTGCCGCCTTCGGCCTCGGCTTTGCCGCGGCGGTATTGCTGTCGGCCGCAGCCGCGCCGCGCGCGCAGGCGGAAGCCACGCTGCTGATCGAAGCCGCCACCGGCAAGGTGCTGCACGCCGAGAACGCGACCTATCCCTGGTATCCGGCCTCCGTCACCAAGGTGATGACCGCCTACACCGTCTTGCGCGCGATCAAGGAGGGCAAGGTTTCGCTCAACACGCTGCTCACCGTCTCGCGCAACGCGGCGGCGCAGCAGCCGACCAAGATGGGCTTCAAGATCGGCACCACCGTTACCATCGACAATGCGCTGAAGATGCTGATGGTGAAATCGGCCAACGACGTCGCGGTCGCCATCGCGGAAGGCGTCGGCGGCTCGATGGAAGGCTTCGCAGACATGATGAACGCCAATGCGCGGCGGCTCGGCATGACGCAGTCCAACTTCGTCAATGCAAACGGCCTGCCGGCGGAGAACCACGTGTCGTCGGCGCGCGACCTCGGCATCCTGGCGCGCGCGCTGCTCCGCGAATTCCCCGATTACGATTCCTACTGGCACATTTCCGCGATCCGCTACGGCAACCGCGTGATGCGCAACTACAACCAGTTGGTCGACCGCTATCCCGGCACGGACGGCCTGAAGACCGGCTTCATCTGCGCGTCGGGCTATAACGTCGTGGCCTCCGCCACGCGCAACGGGCGCCGGCTGATCGTGGTGGTGCTCGGCTCCTATTCCGGCTCAGTGCGCGCGCAGAAGGCGGCCGCGCTGCTCGAGCGCGGCTTCAACAGCGGCGGCCTCTCCTGGCTCACGCCCTCGCTCGGCACCGTCGACGCGCTGGCGCCGATGGACGCGCAGCCGCCGAACCTGCGCGAGGAAATGTGCGGCGGCCACCGGCGCAAGCCGCCGTCCGAAGAGAACGAAGAAGAGCAGCCGGAAGACACCACGGTCGCCGGCGGCGAAAACGGCAGCGCGCAAGCTTTCCAACTTTCCAGCCTGAAACCGGCGAACGGCAAGTTCGTGCTCGGCCCCCCGGTCGAGACCGCGGCGCCGGTCGTCGTCTACACCGGACCGGCCGGCCACCCCGATGCGCCGCAGGTCGCGACCGGCGGCGGCGGCAAGAAGAAAAAGAAGACGGCGGCCAAGCCCGAGCCGGCGAGCGGCGAAAGCGCGGGCGACAAGCCGAAGGCCGCGAAGAAGCCGGCGCAGGCCAAGAAGCCCGCCAAGCCGAAAGTCTCCTCGGCGAACCAATGAGCGCCGGCGACGACAAGCCCTCGCGGCGCGGTCCGCCGGAGCCCATTCCCCTCACCGTGCTCACCGGCTTTCTCGGCGCCGGCAAGACCACGCTGCTCAACAAGCTCCTGAGGGATCCGGCGCTCGCCGAGACCGCGGTCGTCATCAACGAGTTCGGCGACGTCGCGCTCGACCATCTGCTGGTCGAGTATGCCGGCGACAACATGGTGCTGCTGCAGTCGGGCTGCCTGTGCTGCACCATGCGCGGCGACCTGGTGAACGCGCTCGAAACCCTGCTGCGCGATCTCGACAACGGCCGCTGCAAATTCAAGCGCGTGCTGCTGGAGACCACGGGACTGGCTGATCCGGCGCCGGTGCTGCACACCGCCATGGCGCATCCTTATCTCGTGCTGCGCTACCGGCTCGACGGCGTGGTGACCGTGGTCGACGCGGTCAACGGCGAAGCCACGCTCGACGCGCACCCGGAAGCGGTGAAGCAGGCGGCGGTCGCCGACCGCATCGTGCTGACCAAGACCGACATCGCCACGCCCGCGCAGATCGAGGGCATCGCGACGCGGCTGCATGACCTCAACCCGGCCGCGCCCATCCTCGACGCCGCCAAGGGCGAGGCCACGGCCGAGCGCATCCTGAGCAGCGGCCTGTTCGATCCCGAGCGCAAGATTCCCGACGTGAAGCGGTGGCTGGCGGAAGAGGCCTATGCCGCGGCGCACGCGCATCATCACCATCACCACGACGTCAACCGGCACGACGAACACATCGCCTCGTTCGTGATCGCGACCGACCAGGCGATTCCAGCCGGCACGCTGGAAATGTTCCTCGAGCTGGTGCGCGCGCAATACGGCGCGCAGCTGCTGCGGCTCAAGGGCATCGTGAAGCTCGCGGAGATGCCCGACACGCCGGTGGTGGTGCACGGCGTGCAGCACGTGTTCCATCCGACCGCCCGGCTGGAGCGCTGGCCGGACGACGACCACCGCACCCGGCTGGTGTTCATCACCCGCGACCTGCCCGAGCGCGCGGTGCGCGAGCTGTTCGATGCCTTCCTCGGCACGCCCGCCATCGACCGCCCCGACCGCGCGGCGCTGACCGACAATCCGCTGGTGCCCTTCGGCGGGCGCTAGGCGCTTCGGCCGCGCATCATCGGCCTTGCACGTCGTTCCGGTTGGACTCATGCTGACGGCGAATCGCTGGCCGGCGGGAAGCCCGGCGGCGCAGGGGAAACCTCATGGAACGGCTCTGGCTGCGGCATTACCCGCCGGGCGTCCCCGCCGACATCGACGCGTCCACATACCCTTCGCTGGTCGCGATGTTCGAGGAGAGCTTCCAGGCCTTCGCCACGCGCGACGCCTGCGTCTGCATGGGCGCGCGGCTGACCTACGCCGCGCTCGACGACGCCTCGCGCGCCTTCGCCGCCTTCCTGCAGAGCCGCGGCCTGCAACGCGGCGCCCGCGTCGCCGTCATGATGCCGAACGTGCTGCAATATCCGGTGGCGATCTGCGCGATTCTGCGCGCCGGCTACGTGGTGGTGAACGTCAACCCGCTCTACAAGCCGCGCGAGCTCGAATTCCAGCTCGCCGACGCCGGCGCCGACGCCATCATCGTGCTGGAGAACTTCGCGCACGTGCTGCAGCAGGCGCTGCCGCATACGCCGGTGAAGCACGTGGTGATCGCGCGCATGGGCGACATGCTCGGGCTCGCCAAAGGCGCGCTGGTCAACGGCGTGGTGCGCCACGTCAAGAAGATGGTGCCGGCCTATTCCATCCCTGGCGCGATCATGTTCAACGACGCGCTCGCCGCCGGCCGCAGATTGCCCTTCGCCAGGACCGCGCTCGGCCCCGACGACGTCGCGTTCCTGCAATATACCGGCGGCACCACCGGCATCGCCAAAGGCGCGATACTGCTGCACCGCAACCTCATCGCCAATGTGTTGCAGATCGAGGTCTGGCAGGCGCCGCTCTTGGCGATGCCGCCGCCGGTCGAGGCCATGACCATCGTCACCGCGCTGCCGCTCTACCACATCTTCGCGCTGACCGCGTGCTTCCTGACCGGCCTGCGCATCGGCGGCATGTGCGTTCTGATCCCCAACCCACGCGACATCCCGGGCGTGATCAAGGTGCTCGCCAAATACAAGGTGAACTCGTTCCCGGCGGTGAACACGCTCTACAACGCGCTGCTGCACCATTCGAAGTTCAAGACGCTCGACTGGAGCCTGCTCAAATGCGCGGTCGGCGGCGGCATGGCCGTGCAGCAGCCGGTGGCCGACGCCTGGTTCAAGGCGACCGGCCGTCCGATCATCGAAGGCTACGGCCTGTCGGAGACCTCGCCGGTGCTCACCTGCAACCGCGGCGACATCGGCGCCTGGACCGGCACCATCGGCCTGCCGCTGCCCTCGACCGAGATCTCCATCCGCGACGAGGAAGGCCACGAAGTCATGCCCGGGCAGCAGGGCGAGATTTGCGCGCGCGGGCCGCAGGTGATGCCGGGCTACTGGCAGCGCCCGGAGGAGACCGCGCTGGTGATGACGCAAGACGGCTTCTTCCGCACCGGCGACATCGGCATCATGGACGAGCAGGGCCGCGTCAAGATCGTCGACCGCAAGAAGGACATGATCTCCGTTTCCGGCTTCAAGGTGTTCCCGAACGAGATCGAGGAAGTGGCGATGAGCCATGGCGGCCTCATGGAGTGCGCGGCCATCGGCGTGCCGGACGAGCATTCCGGCGAGGTGGCGAAATTGTTCGTCGTCAAGAAGGCGCCCGACGTGAGCGCAGCCGAGCTGCGCGCTTTCCTCGCCGCGCGGCTGGCCGGCTACAAGGTGCCGCGCCACATCGAATTCCGCGACGAATTGCCCAAGAGCAATGTCGGCAAAATCCTGCGCCGCGCGCTGCGCGACGAATCATCCCCTCCGGCGCACTGACATGGCTGCAAGCGTGACTCCCGCCGACATCGTCACCTTCTGGCGCGAGGCCGGCCCGAAGCGCTGGTTCGCCAAGGACGCCGCCTTCGACGACGACATCCGGCAGCGCTTCCTCCCCGCGCACGAAGCCGCCGCCGAAGGCAGGCTGAGGGACTGGGAAGCCAACGCGGAAGGCGCGCTCGCGCTGCTCATCCTTCTGGACCAATTTCCGCGCAACATGTTCCGCGGGCAGGCGCGCGCCTTCGCCACCGATCCGCTCGCCCGCGCCATCGCCGCCGGCGCGCTGGTGCGCGGCTTCGACGCGCAGGTGCCGAAAGAGATGCGCGGCTTCTTCTACCTGCCGTTCGAGCATTCCGAAGACATGGCCGACCAGGAGCGCTGCCTCGCGCTCTACAAGGCGAGCGGCGACGCCGAAGGCCTGAAATGGGCGGAAGCGCACGCCGACATCATCCGCCGCTTCGGCCGCTTTCCCCACCGCAACGCCGTGCTCGGGCGCCCCACCACGGCCGAGGAGCAAGCCTTTCTCGACGGCGGCGGCTTCGCCGGGTAAAAGGCGGCCATGCCCGACTTGGCGATCAACGACCTGCGCCTGCGCCTCGGCGACCACGAGATCCTCAAAGGCCTGTCGCTCAAGGTGCCGGCCGGCGCCGTGGTCGCGCTGCTCGGGCCCTCCGGCTCGGGCAAGACCACGCTCCTGCGCGCCATCGCCGGGCTGGAAGTGCCGCATGCCGGCTCGATCGCCATCGGCGACCGCGTATTCTTCGACGCGGCGCGCAAGATTGACCTGCCGGCCGAACAGCGCGGGCTCGGGCTCGTGTTCCAGTCCTACGCACTGTGGCCGCACCGTACCGTGTTCGACAACGTCGCCTACGGGCTCAAGCTGCGCAACACGCCCGCCGCCGAAATCAAGACGCGGGTCGGGAAGACCCTGTCGCAGATCGGGCTCGGCGCGCTGGCCGAACGCTATCCGCACCAGCTTTCCGGCGGCCAGCAGCAGCGCGTGGCGATCGCGCGCGCGCTGGTCTACCAGCCGCCGCTGCTGCTGCTCGACGAGCCTCTGTCCAACCTCGACGCCAAATTGCGCGAGGAGGCGCGCGCCTGGCTGCGCACGCTGATCGGCGAGCTCGGTATCTCGGCGATCCACGTCACCCACGACCAGACCGAGGCGATGGCGATCGCCGACCGCATCGTGCTGCTCGACGCCGGCACCGTGGCGCAGGAAGGCGTGCCGACCGCACTCTATAATGAGCCGGAGAACCTCTTCACCGCCGAGTTCATGGGCAGCAACAACCGGCTCGAAGGCGTGCTGGTGGACGCCGCCGACGGCCGCGCGACGTTCGATATTTACGGCGAGCGCATCACCGGACAGGCGCGCGCCCCCAAGGCCGCCGGCGCGCAAGCGACCGGCATCATCCGCATCGAAAGCGTCCGCTGCACGGAAGAGCCCGGGCCGAACCGGCTGCGGATGCAGTTCAAGACGCAAATGTATCTCGGCGAGCGCTGGGAGCTGGTGTTCTCAACCGGCGATCTCACCGTGCGCACCTATGCGCACTCACCGGTCTCGCCGGGCAAGCATTTCATCGAATTCCCGCCCGACGCACTTTGGGTTTTCTGAAGAGGCAACATGACCGACTTGCACGGCGTCTTCCCCTATCTCGTTTCCCCTATCGACGCGCAGGGCCGCATCCTCGGCGACGTGCTGGGCAAGCTTTCCGACGATCTCATCAAGGCCGGCGTGCACGGCCTGACGCCGCTCGGCTCGACCGGCGAGTTCGCCTATCTGGACCGCGCGCAGCGCGCCGCGGTGGTCAAGGCGACCATCGAGGCGGCCGACAAGCGCGTGCCGGTAATCGCAGGCGTCGCCTCGACGTCCATCGCCGACGCGGTGGCGCAGGCGAAGGACTACCAGAAGCTCGGCGCCGACGGCATCCTCGCCATCTGCGAGGCCTACTTCCCGCTCAAGGATGCGCAGGTCGAGGCCTATTTCCGCGCCATCGCCGACGCGGTCGACATTCCGACGGTGCTCTACACCAACCCGAACTTCCAGCGCAGCGACCTGACGCTCGACGTGATCGCGCGGCTCTCCGAGCATCCGCGCATCCGCTACATCAAGGACGCATCGACCAACACCGGCCGCCTCTTGTCGATCATGAACCGCGCGCCGAAGATGAAGGTGTTCTCGGCCTCGGCGCATATTCCGGCGGCGGTGATGCTGATCGGCGGCGTCGGCTGGATGGCTGGACCGGCCTGCATCGTGCCGCGCCAGAGCGTGAAGCTGTACGAGCTGTGCAAGGCGCAGAAATGGACCGAGGCCATGACATTGCAGCGCGAGCTGTGGCGCATCAACGAGGCCTTCGCGCGCTTTAACCTGGCCGCCTGCATCAAGGCGGGCTTGCAGATCCAGGGCTACGAGGTCGGCGATCCGGTGCCGCCGCAGGCCGCCTTGAGCGCGGAAGACCGCAAGGTTGTCGAAGGAATCCTTTCGTCCCTGCCCTGACCTGCCGCAGCGCTTCCCCTCTCCGCTCATTCCCGCGCAAGCGGGAATCCAGCGCTGGGTCCCCGCTTTCACGGGGACGAACGGAGAAAAGCCGTTCCGGCCCGACCCAACCGAATGTTAAGGGTTCCTTGCTAAACGGGCCCGATGGCCCTGCCGTCGTTCGCATCCCGGCAGCCGCCGGCCGAAGCCGTGGCGCTGGCCGGCACCGAACCCGTCGCACCCGCGCCCTCGCCGGCCGCGCGCCTGATCGCGCGCGTCAAGGCCATCCTCACTGAAAAAAGCGACAGCCGGCTGGCGCAGCTCATCGCCGGCAAGGTGTTTCTGGTGCGCGTCGGCTCGGCGCTGCTCGCGCTGGTGTCGCAAGTGCTGCTGGCGCGCTGGATGGGCGCGTTCGAGTTCGGCGTCTACATCTATGTGTGGACCTGGGTGCTGATGATCGGCGCGCTGTCCGATCTCGGGCTGTCGTCGGCGGCCAAGCGCTTCGTGCCGGAATACAGCGAGCTCGGCGCGCTCAACCACCTGCGCGGCTTTCTCAGTGGTTCGCGCTGGCTCGCCTTTGCCATCGCCACGGGCATCGGCCTCGTGGGCGCGCTCGGCGTGACGCTGCTGGCGCCGGTGCTCGACCACTACGCCATCATCCCGCTTTATCTCGCCTGCCTGACCATTCCGATCTACGGCCTGGTGCAGGCGCAGGCCGGCATCGCGCAATCCTACGACTGGCCGAACCTCGCGCTGATGCCGTTCTACATCTGGCGGCAGGCCGCGATCACCGTGCTGATGGGCGTCGCCTGGACCTTCGGCGCGCCGACCGATGCGGTGACCGCGATGCTCATTGCGGTCGCCACGACTTACATCGTCACCATCGGGCAACTGTTCGTGCTCAACCGCCGCCTCAAGGCGAAGGTGCCGCAAGGCCCGAAGACCTACGCGCCGAAAATCTGGCTCGCCACCTCGCTGCCCATTTTCGTGGTGGAAAGCTTCTATCTGCTGCTCACCTACGTGGACATCCTGGCGCTCGAGCATTTCGGCTCGCCCGACCAGGTCGCAGTCTACTATGCCGGCGCGCGGCTCCTGGCGATCGTCGCTTTCGTCTATTTCGCCATCGCCGGCGCGACCACGCACAAGTTCACGCAGTATCACGTATCCGGCGACAGCAAGCGGCTCGCGTCGTTCTTCGCGGAAGCGACGCGCTGGACGTTCTGGCCCTCGCTCGCGGTCTGCGCCGCGATCCTCGCCTTCGGCCAGCCGTTGTTGAAATTGTTCGGGCCGAATTTCGAGCAAGGCTATGCGGTGATGCTCATCCTCGCCGTCGGCATGATGGCCCGGGCGGCGGTGGGGCCGGCGGAGCGGCTCCTCAACATGCTCGGCGAGCGCAAGCCGTGCGCGGCGATCTACGCCATCGCCTTTACGATCAACCTCGTGCTGTGCATCGTGCTCATTCCGCGCATCGGCATCGAGGGGGCGGCGGCGGCGACCTCCACGGCGCTCGCCGCCGAGTCGCTGATGCTGTACCGCGTCGCCAAGCGCCGCCTCGGCTTCCATGTCTTCATCATGGGCGGGCGTACGCCGTCGCCCTGACCCTTGCTCCGCTCGTCCCCGCGAAAGCGGGGACCCAGCGCTGGATGCCCGCTTTCGCGGGCATGAGCGGAGAGGTGCGGTGAGCATCGTCACGCCTTCTCCCGCAGCAGCCGCCGTATCACCTTGCCCGTCGTGGTCATCGGCATGGCGTCGATGAAGGCGACCTCGCGCGGATATTCGTGGGCGGAGAGCCGCGTGCGCACGAAGCTCTGGATGTCGGCGGCGAGCGCGTCGGTGGCGGGGTGGCCGGGCTTGAGCACGACGAAAGCCTTCACGATCTCGGTGCGCACCGGGTCCGGCTTGCCGATGGCGGCGGCGAGCGCCACCGCCGGGTGGCGGATCAGGCAATCCTCGATCTCGCCCGGGCCGATGCGGAAGCCGGACGAGGTGATGACGTCGTCGTCGCGGCCGACGAAGCTGATGTAGCCTTCGTCGTCGGTCACGCCCTGGTCGCCGGTGGTCATCCAGTCGCCGATGAACTTCTCGCGCGTGGCGTCGGGGCGGCCCCAGTATTCGAGGAACATCACGGGGTCCGGCCGTTTCACGGCGATCTGCCCGATCTCGCCGGGCTTGGCGACGTTGCCGGCGCGGTCGATCACCGCCACCGTATGGCCGGGCACCGGCTTGCCGATGGCGCCCACTTTCAGCATGCCGAGCTGCGCGCAGGAGCCGAGCACCAGGTTGCATTCGGTCTGGCCGTAGAACTCGTTGATGGTCAGCCCGAAGGCCTCCCTGCCCCACTCCAGCGCCTCGATGCCGAGCGACTCGCCGCCGGAGGAAACGCACCGCAGCTTGAAGTCGTAGCGCCCGCGCGGGCTCGGCACGGCGCGCATCATGCGCAGCGCGGTCGGCGGGATGAAGGCATTGCGCACGCCGACGCGCGCCATCAGCGCGAAGGCTTCCTCCGGATCGAACTTCTCGATGCGGCGCGCGACCACCGGCACGCCGTGATGCAAGCTCGGCAGCAGCACGTCCAGGAGGCCGCCGGCCCAGGCCCAGTCCGCCGGCGTCCAGTAATTGTCGCCCGCTTGCGGGAAGGGATAGAGCGGCAATTCGGCGCCGGGCAGATGGCCGAGCAGCACGCGGTGCGCATGCAGCGCGCCCTTCGGCTGGCCGGTGGTGCCGGACGTGTAGATCATCATCGCGGGGTCTTCGGCCGCGGTGTCGACGGCCGTGAAGTCCGACGAGGCCTTGGCGAGCTGGTCGTGGAAGCCGAGAACGCCGGCGTCCACGCCGTCGATCGACAGCACGCAGGCGAGCTGCGGCGCTTCATTGCGAATCCCGGCCAGCTTCGCCACGCCCTGCGCGTTGGTGACGAGCGCGCGCGCGCCGGAATTCTGCAGGCGGTAGGAGAGCGCGTCGGGCCCGAACAGCACGGCGACCGGCAGCGCGATGGCGCCGAGCTTGTAGATCGCGACATGCACGGCGGCCACTTCCGGCGCCTGCGGCAACATGAGCGCGACGCGGTCGCCGCGCTTGACGCCGTGCGCGCGCAGCACGTTGGCGAGCCGGTTGGAGGTCTCGCGCAGCCAGCCGAAGGTGATCTTCTCCTCGCCGCCATCGGCGCGGATGTTGAGGATGGCGAGGCGGGAAGGATCGCGCGCCGCCCAGCGGTCGCAGATGTCGACGCCGATGTTGTAGCGCGCCGGAATGTCCCAGCGGAATTGGCGGTAGAGCGTGTCGTAGTCGGTCGCGGTGTTTCCCAGCATGGCGCGGAAGCTAGTGAGGGTGTTGCGTGAGGTCCAGTGCGTTCACGACTCCTGTCGTCCCGGGCGAGCGAGCAAGGCGAGCGAGACCCGGGACCCAGTACGCCGCAGCCTATCGAGAGACTTCGGCGTACTGGACCCCCGCTTTCGCGGGGGTGACAGCCGAATGTGCGGCACGTCCCCATGACACGATTTGATTTTCAAAGAGCCGAGGCAATGCTCCGCCGCCCCTGTTCTTTGTCGCGGCCCGGGGAGGCCTGTCTTCCCTTTCCCCTCTCAACAGAGAGGGGGACGGCGCGCCGAGTGACGCGACGTTCGTTCGTTGATCGCACCTTCGTTTTGCGAAGGTGCGGCGCCTCTCGGCGCGCCATCGCGGCGATTTGAAGAGAGCTTTCTCTCCAGCGCCGGGACCGCGCTTTCGGGGGTTCGCGCGCCTCTGCCTCCGGCTCCCGCCCTCGCAACCGCCTTGCGGGCGGCCGCGCACGCAAAGCCTCGGGAGGGTCTTACCGCGGCCCACCGTCAGCGAGCTCCTCGCAGCGGGTCGTATTGCCCGCGGGCGGAGCCCCGGCGCCGCCCGGGGTTGCGGGGGTACGTTCGTCCCCGCCCGCAGGCGCCGCATCCGATCCCACCATCAAGACGCCTCTAGATGACGCCCCTCGACGGACCGGACGAAAACAGGATTACATACCTTGGGAATAAGGTCAAGTATGTGGGAAAATAATTTGTGCGTCGTCCCGGGCGAGCGAGCAACGCGAGCGAGACCCGGGACCCAGTATACCGTGCCCTATCGATAGGCTGCGGCGTACTGGGTCCCCGCCGCACTATCGGGTGGCAGACATCGGGTATACCCGATGTCTGCGCGCGGGGACGACCAGGCGGAGGTTTTGGCCTATACTTTTCGAAAGTGCCGAGCTTCCGCAGAGAAGCCGGAAAACAGGGAGACGCGCATGGCCAAGTTCATCATCGAACCGCATTTCCGCCTGCAGGAATGGGTGGCCGAGGAGAAGGACTACTTCCGCCAGGAAGGCCTCGACTACGAATTCCGCGAGCTGATGCGCGCCACCGACGGCAAAATCCACGACAAGGGCGACAAGGTCGGCGCCTATCAGTCGTTCGAGCAGGGCCGCAAGTCGAACGTCTCCTGCGCCTGCCACTGGACGGTCAACGTCGCCGCCAGCAACGGCCACGGCAAGATGATGACCGACGTCTATTCGGTGGCGCCGGCCGGCGTCTTCGTCGCCGCCGATTCCGCGATCAAGGAGCCGTCCGACCTTGCCGGCGTGCCGGTCTCGGTCGGCTACCAGTCCGGCAGCCACTACTCGACCGTGCAGGCGCTCGAGCAGTACCTCACGCCGGAGGAGATCAACCTGGTCTATGCCGACGGCATGCTGTTTGCGCGCATGGAGAAGCTGTTCGACGGCACGGCGCCGGCGGTGCATCTGTTCGGCGGGCCCTATTACTTCGCCGAGCAGCTCGGCTTCCGCAAGGTGATCGACTGCACCTTCATGATCGGCACCATGGTGCACGGCGATCCCGACCCGGAGGACCTGCGCAAGTTCTTCCGCGCGCTACGCCGGGCCCAGCGCGACATCGACCTGCGGCCGGAGCTCTATACGCATTACTACAAGAACGAGTTTCCCGACCGCTTCCACCCCCGCATGGACACCCGCCGCTGGGGCCCGGGCGAACGCCTGGTATTCGAGCCCTACACCAAGGAAGTGTACGAGGAGTCGTTCGAGTGGATTGCTGCCCACGGTATCTTCCCCGACGGAAAGATGGGCAGCGGCCAATACGAGCGGGCGACAGTGTCGCTGGGTTGACCGCCGTCGTCCCGGGCGAGCGAGCGGCGCGAGCGAGACCCGGGAGTACCCCGTGCCCTATCGATAGGCTGCGGCGTACTGGACCCCCGCTTTCGCGGGGGTGACAAGCGAGATACCGTGGGAGCCCAAACCACTTGCAGTCATTAGGCCGCGGATGCGCCCGCGGCGCGGACGCTTTTCTTTGCCGCGGTTGTGGGGCATTCTAGGCGCCAAGGATGCCAACAAGGTTATCCAAGGGGAGGAATACATGAGACACTCATTGCTCGCCGGCGCCGCGCTGCTCGCGACCGCCTTGCTGCCGGCCGGGGCGCAGGCGCAGGAGCCGATCAGGATCGGCTTCATCAGCGCCTTTTCGGGCCAGTTCGCCGACACGTCCGCGCAGATGGACAACGGCATCAAGCTGTACATGAAACAGCACGGCGACACGGTCGCCGGCCGCAAGATCGAGATCATCCGCAAGGACACCGGCGGCCCGAACCCGGACGTCGCCAAGCGCCTGGCGCAAGAACTGGTCGTGCGCGACAAGGCCGACATCCTCGCCGGCTTCACGCTCACGCCGGAAGCGCTCGGCGCGGCCGGCGTCTCCGCCGAGGCCAAGAAGTTCATGGTCGTCATGAACGCGGCCACCTCGGTCATCACCGAGCGCTCGCCCTACATCGTGCGCGTGTCGCTGACGCTGCCGCAGATCTCGGAAACCGCCGGCACCTGGCTGGCGACCAAGGGCGGCGCCAAGAAGGCCTACACCATGGTCAGCGACTTCGGCCCCGGCCTCGACGCGGAAGGCGCCTTCCAGCGCGCGTTCAAGGCGGCGGGCGGCGAGATCATCGGCTCGGTGCGCATGCCGGTCGCCAACCCCGACTTCTCCGCCTTCATCCAGCGCGCCAAGGACCTCAACCCGGAATCGATCTTCGTCTTCGTGCCGGGCGGCGCGCAGCCGGCCGCCATCGGCAAGGCCTTTGCCGAGCGCCAGATCGACCCGAAGAAGGTCAAAATCATGTCGACCGGCGAAGCCGTCGACGAGCAGGCGGTGAAGGCGATGGGCGACCTCGCGCTCGGCCGCCTCTCGACCTGGCACTACGACTACAACCACAAGTCCAAGATGAACGAGGACTTCGTGAAGGCATTCAACGCCGAGTTCAAGCGCAACCCGGACTTCTTCGCCGTCGGCGGCTATGACGGCATGCGCCTCATCTACGAAGCGCTGAAGAAGACCGGCGGCAAGGCCGACGGCGACGCGCTGATCGCCGCCGCCAAGGGCATGAAGTGGGAAAGCCCGCGCGGCCCGATCTCGATCGATCCCGCCACGCGCGACATCGTGCAGACGGTGTACATCCGCCGGGTGGAGAAGGTCGGCGGCGCCATCGTCAACGTCGAGTTCGACAAGGTCGAGAACGTCAAGGACCCGACGCACAAGTAAGCGCTCGCTCCACGCGAGACTCCGGATGGGGCGATCGGCCACGGTCGCCCCATCTTTCGCATTCGGCTCCTTCTCGTGATATTTGAATGCGAGAATTGCCACATCGCGTCATTCCGGGGCGCCGCGAAGCGGCGAGCCCGGAATCCATACGCCGCAGCGCTACGGGTTATGGATTCCGGGCCCGGCCCTTCGGGCCGTCCCGGAATGACTGAGTAAAAGCTCGGCGCGCGCGAGATCGGTACCCAGACTCCCATGCTCCCTCCCGTCTTCGGCGTACTCTTCGACGGCATTGCCTACGGGATGCTGCTGTTCGTGCTGTCGGTCGGCCTGTCGGTGACGCTCGGGCTGATGAACTTCGTCAACCTGGCGCACTGCGCCTTCGCCATGCTCGGCGGCTACGTCACCGTTACGCTGGTGAACGAATTGCAGTGGCCGTTTCTGGCGACGCTGCCGGTCTCGTTCCTGGCCGCGGCGGCGGCCAGCGTGGTGCTGGAGCGCCTGTTCTACCGAAGGCTCTACCGCGCCAGCGACCTCGACCAGGTGCTGCTGACCATCGGCTTCGCCTTCATCTCGGTGGCGGCCGCGGCCTATGTGTTCGGCACCATCCAGCAGCCGATCCAGACGCCGCCCTTCCTGCGCGGCTCGACCGGCTTTCTCGGGCTGGGCCTGAGCAACTACCGCATGTTCCTGGTCGGCATCGCGCTGGTGGTGACGCTGCTGCTGGTGGCAGGCCTCGAATACACCCGCTTCGGCGCGCAGGTGCGCGCGGCGGTCGACAACCAGCGCATGGCGCGGGGCTTAGGCATCGACGTCGACCGCACCTTCGCGGTGACCTTCGCGCTCGGCTCCGGGCTCGCGGGACTGGGCGGCTCGCTCGCCATCGACATCGTCGGGCTCGACCCGAGCTTTGCTTTCACCTACCTCGTCTATGTGCTGATCATCGTCTCGGTCGGGGGGCTGGGCTCCATCGTCGGCTCGTTTGCCGCCGCCTGCCTGATCGGCATCAGCGACGTGGCCGGCAAATACTACGCGCCCGAGTTAGGCGCCTTCCTCATCTATCTCGTCATGGTAGCCGTGCTGATGTGGAAGCCGGCCGGCCTGTTCGGGAGGCGGTGATGGAAATGAATGCGTCAGCCGCAACAAACTCCGCTCATTCCCGCGAAAGCGGGAATCCAGCGCTGGGTCCCCGTCGCAAGTCGGCTGTAGCCGACTTGCGCACTCCAGGTGGCAGACATCGGGTAAACCCGATGTCTGCGCGCGGGAATGAGCGGAGCGAGGGGCGTCATCGATGACTCAAGTAACGAGTTCCATGACGCCGCAGGCTTACCTCAAATCGCTGTCGCGCTGGCGCGCGGCCGAGATCGTGTTCTGGCTGGCGACGCTGCTGCCGTTCTTCCTGTTCCCGAGCTACCTGTCGCTGGCGAGCCAGATCGCGCTGGCGGCGCTGTTTGCGCTCTCGCTCGACATCATCCTCGGCTATGCCGGCGTGGTGTCGCTCGGCCACGCCGCCTTCTTCGGCGTCGGCGCCTATGCGGCCGGCATCTTCTCCAAGATGGTGTGGGGCGAGCCGCTGACCGGCCTCTTGTTCGGCGCCACGCTGGCGGGGCTGCTCGGCTACGCCTCGAGCTTCATCATCGCGCGCTTTAGGCACCTGACGCTGATCATGATCACGCTCGGGCTCGGCCTGTTGGCGCACGAGGTGGCCAACCGCGCGCACTGGCTGACCGGCGGCTCCGACGGCCTGCAGGGCATCGAGATCTGGCCGGTGTTCGGCCTGTTCAAGTTCGACCTCTACGGCACCACCGCCTACGGCTATTCGCTGGCGCTGCTGTTCATCTTCTTCCTGGCGTCGCGGCGGCTGCTCAACTCGCCGTTCGGGCTGGCGCTGCGCGGCATCCGCGAGAACTGGGTGCGCATGCCGGCGATCGGCGCCGAGCGCCAGGCCCATATCCGGAAGGCCTACACCATCGCCGCCTTCATGGCCGGCGTCGCCGGCGCGGCGCTGGCGCAGACGACGGAGTCGGTGTCGCTGGAATCGATCGGCTTCCAGCGCTCGGCCGACGTGCTGGTGATGCTGGTGCTGGGCGGCGCCGGAAGGCTCTATGGCGGGCTGGTCGGCGCCACCATCTTCATGGTCGCGCGCGACCAGTTCTCCGGCATCGCGCCGCAGTACTGGTATTTCTGGATCGGCGTGCTGCTGGTGACGGTGGTGATGGTGCTGCCGAACGGCATCCTCGGCGGCCTGTCGAAGCTGACCGCGCGCTGGAGGAAGCCATGACGGCGGTGGCGTTAAGCACGCGCGGATTGTCGAAATCCTTCGGCTCGCTGCCGGTGGCGCGCGACATCAATCTCGAATTGCCGGTGGGCGCGCGCTATGCGCTGATCGGCCCGAACGGCGCCGGCAAGACCACGCTCATCAACCTCGTCACCGGCATGCTGGCGCCCAATGCCGGGCAGATTTTCTTAGGGAGCGAGGACATCACCGCGCTGGAGCCGCAGGAGCGGGTGAAGCGCGGACTGGCGCGCACGTTCCAGATCAACACGCTGTTTCCGGGGCTCAACCCGCTGGAGGCGGTGACGCTTGCCGTATGCGAGCGGCGCGGCATCGCCGACCGCTTCTGGCAGAACATCGCCGTGCACAACGAGGCGATCGAGGAAGCCTACGAGATATTGTCGAAGCTGCGGCTCGGCGACGTCGCCTACCAGCCGACGCGCGAACTGCCCTACGGGCGGCAGCGGCTTTTGGAGATCGCGCTGGCGCTGGCGACCAAGCCGCGCGTGCTGCTGCTCGACGAGCCGGCGGCCGGCGTGCCGCAGGAGGAGTCGGGCGACATCTTCGAGGTGGTGGCGGGCCTGTCGAACGACCTGACGCTGCTGTTCATCGAGCACGACATGCACGTCGTGTTCCGCTTCGCCAGCCATATCATCGTGCTGGTCGGCGGCGCGGTGTTCACCGCCGGCTCGCCGGCCGAGATCGCCGCCGATCCCGGCGTGCGCGAAGTCTATCTCGGGACGCGCAAGCATGGTTGAAACGCATGGCTGATGCGCTGCTCACGCTCGACAAGGTGACCGCCGGCTATGGCGACGCGGTGGTGCTGCACGGCATCTCGCTCACGCTGCCGGAGAACGGCAGCCTGGCGCTGCTCGGGCGCAACGGCGTCGGCAAGTCGACGCTGCTGTTGACCATCATGGGCTACACGCAAATGCGCGGCGGCCGCGTCGCCTGGCGCGGCGAGGACGTCTCGCGCGTCGCCCCGCACAAGCGCGCGACGCGCGGCATCGGCTGGGTGGCGCAGGAGCGCGAGATCTTCCCGTCGCTGACGGTGGAGGAGAACCTCACGGTGGCGGCGCGCGCCGGCACCTGGGACCTGCCGGCGATCTACAAGCTGTTTCCGCGGCTCGACGAGCGGCGCCGCAACATGGGCAACCAGCTTTCAGGTGGTGAACAGCAGATGCTCGCCATCGCGCGCGCGCTGATGACCAACCCGGCGCTGCTGCTGCTGGACGAGCCGTTCGAGGGCCTGGCGCCGGTGATCGTCGACGAACTTATTCACGCTATGAAACTTCTGCTCAGCGACCGGCGCGTCGCCATCATTCTGGTGGAGCAGCACACGGATATCGCGCTTGAGTTGACCGCCGACGCGATCGTGCTGGAGCGCGGCACGGTGGCGCATGCGGCGCCCTCGGCCACGCTCGCCAAGGACACCGCCACTTTGGAACGTCTTGTCGGGTTGCGCGTCGCCGCGACGCCGTGACATCCTGTCGGCCCGTCCGAGGCCAGAGGAAATGTCATGACCGGTCCGATGATCCCCAACCAGCGCGCCGACTATTCCGCCATCGTCGACCGCCCGCCGCTCAAGCTGCCGGGCGGCGCGCGCATCGTGTTCTGGACCATCGTCAATTACGAAGTCTGGGACATCGGCAAGCCGATGGCGCGGCAGCTCTTGCCGGCGCCGACCGGCGTGCCGCTGATGCCGGACGTGGTGCACTGGGGCTTCCATGAATACGGCATGCGGGTCGGCTGCTGGCGCTTCTTCGATCTCTACAAGCGGCTCGGCATCAAGCCGACGCTCGCGGCCAATGCGCGCATCTGCGAGGACTACCCGCGCGTGGCCGAAGAGGCGCGCGACGCCGGCTGGGAATTCATGGGCCACGCCTACGAGCAGGGGCCGATCCACAAGGAGCCCGACCAGGCCGGCATGATCAACCGCACCATGGACATCATGGAGAAGTTCTGCGGCAAGCGGCCGGTCGGCTGGCTCGGACCCGGCCTGACGCAGACGCTGGAGACGCCGGACCTTTTGGCGGCGGCGGGCGTCAAATACATCGGCGACTGGGTCTATGACGACGAGCCGACGGTGATCAAAACCACCAAGGGCCCGCTGGTCACCCTGCCCTACACCATCGAATGCAACGACATCCCGGTGATGATCATCCAGCACCACAACAGCGACTACCTGCTGCAACTGGTGAAGGACCAGTTCGACCGGCTCTATGCCGAGAGCGCCACGCGCGCGAAATTCGTGGCGCTGGCGATCCACCCCTACATCAGCGGCCAGCCGCACCGGATCAAATATCTCGAGCAGATCTACGACTACGTGAACCAGCACGAGGGCGTGCTGCACTGGAACGGCGAGCAGGTCTACGACTGGTACCGGGGCGTTGCCAAGATCGGGGGGGCCGCCTAGCCTGAAGCGAAGGCCGCTCAAGAAAAACAAGCCCGCGGCCGCATCGGAGGAAAAGTCCATGCGATTCAAGGGGCTTCTCGGCACGGTCGCCGCCGTTCTACTGGGCCTCGCCGCGCCGGCGGAGGCCGAGACGGGGGAAATCCGTCTCGCCGAGCAGTTCTCGATGGGCTACCTGCAGCTCAACGTGATGAAGCACCAGAAGCTGATCGAGAAGCACGCCAAGGCGGCGGGCATCGACGCCAAGGTGTCGTGGTTCAAGTTCAACGGCCCGACCGCGGTGAACGAGGCGCTGATCTCCGACAATATCGACATCGGCTCCGGCGGCGTGCCCGGCCTGCTCACCTTGTGGGCGCGCACCAAGGGCACGTCGACGGAAGTGCGCGGCGTGGCGGCGCTGTCGTCGCAGCCGTTTTTGCTGAACGCGCGCGACCCCAGGATCAAGACCATCGCCGACTTCAAGGACACGGACCGCATCGCGGTGCCGGCGGTGAAGTCGTCGGTGCAGGCGATCACCTTGCAGATGGCGGCGGCCAAGGCCTTCGGCATCAAGGAATTCGAAAAACTCGATCACCTCACGGTGTCGATGACGCCGCCGGATGCCACCGTCGCGCTGATGAAGGGCGGCGCGCAGATCAGCGCCGTCTTCAGCGTTCCGCCGTTCCAGTTCGAGCAGCTCGAAAGCCCGGACGTGCACACGGTGCTGAATTCCTATGACGTGATGGGCGGGCCGCACACGTTCACGGCGGTCTGGACCTCGGCGCGCTTCCGCGACCGCAATCCGGTCCTGTACAAGACGTTCCTCGCCGCGCTGAAGGAAGCGACCGACATCGCCAACAAGGACAAGCGCGCGGCGGCCGCCTACTGGATCGAGGATTCCCAGTCGAAACTGCCGCTCGACAAGGCGACGCAGATCGTCTCCGGCAGCCAGGTGCGCTGGACCATGGTGCCGGAGAACACCATGAAATACGCCGAGTTCATGGTCAGCGTCGGCCGGCTGAAGGTGAAGCCTACGGCGTGGACCGACTATTTCTTCGCTGAAATCCACGGAGAGAAGGGGAGCTAGCTCTCAATTTTGTCGTCCCCGCACCCGGGTCCGGCCGTTGGCCGGCCCGAGTGCAGGCTCCAGCGGGGACCCAGTACGCCGCAGCACATCGATAGGGCACGGCGTACTGGATCCCGGGTCTCCCCCCGATCAAGTCGGGGTCGCCCGGGATGACGGCCCAACATTCGCGACAGGAACCAACCCATGAACTACGCCAAGCCCAATGTCGGCATGCTGCCGAACGACCGCATCGCCTATTCGCCCATCCCGCAGCGCAAGGCGCTGAAGCTGCCGAACAAGGCGAAGATGGTGGTGTGGACCGTCACCAACGTCGAGGACTGGGACCCGACCCAGACCATGCCGCGCACCGTGCTGACGCCGCCGGCCGGCGGCTCGCCGATGCCGGACATCCCGAACTGGTGCTGGCACGAATACGGCAACCGCGTCGGCTTCTGGCGGCTGATGCAGGTCTATGACGACTTCAAGATTCCGGGCGTGATGAACATCAACGGCGTGGCGGTGGAGGCCTTCCCCGAGCTGGTGAAGGCCTGCGTCGACCGCAAATGGGAATTCATCGGCCACGGCTACACCCAGCGCAACATGCAGAAAGTGGAGAACGAGCGCGCCGACATCCGCAAATGCATCGCGGTGATCGAGAAGGCCACGGGCAAGCGCCCGCGCGGCTGGCTTGGGCCCGGCCTGACCGAGACCTGGGAGACGCCCGATATTCTCGCCGAGGAAGGCTACGACTACGTCGCAGACTGGGTGCTCGACGACCAGCCGGTGTGGCTCAAGACCCGCGGCAAGCCGATCCTCAACATCCCCTACACGCAGGAATGCAACGACGTCGCCATGATGCTGATCCAGCACCACAAGGCGAGCGAGTTCTACGAGCGGGCGATGGACCAGTTCGAGCAGATCTACCGCGACGCCAAGGCGCTCGATTCGGCGCGCGTGATGGCGATCTCGGTGCACCCCTACATCATGGGTGCGCCGCACCGGGCCAAGTATTTCCGCATGATCTTCGAGAAGATCAGGAAGAAGAAGGACGTGCTGTTCTGGACCGGCGGGCAGATCGCCGACTGGTTCCTCAAGTCCGGGCCGAAGGCGCCGTAACCCATGCACCCGCGCGAACGGCTTGACTATTTGCCGATCGAAAACCGGCCGCCCTTGAAATTCCCCGAGGGCGTCCGGCTGGTGGTCTGGCCGGTGCTGGCCCTGGAAGAATGGGACATGAGCCGGCCGATGGCGCGCATGGTGATTTCGCCGCCGCAAGGCCAGCCCATGCAGCCCGACCATCCGAACTGGAGCTGGCACGAATACGGCATGCGCGTCGGGTTCTGGCGTATCCGCAAGATGATGCTCAAGCTCGGGATCAGCCCGACCGTCACCCTCAATGCCAAGGTCTGCGAGACGTACCCGCAGGTCGCGCGGGCCTGCCTCGACAGCGGCTGGGAGCTCAACGCCCACAGCTACGACCAAGTACCGATGCACAAGCTGGACGACCAGCGCGCCGTCATCATGAAATCGATGGACGTCATCGAGAAATTCTCGGGCAAGCGGCCGCGCGGCTGGTTCGGTCCGGGCCTGACCCAGACCTTCGAGACGCTCGATTACCTGTCCGAGGCCGGCATCGAATACATCGGCGACTGGGTGCTCGACGACGAGCCGGTCACGGTGCGGACCGCCCACAAGCCCGTGGTCGCCTTGCCCTACAACTTCGAAATCCACGACATTGTGATGATGGCGCTGCAGCACCTGCCCTCGGCGGAATGGCACACCCGCGCGCTCGATCATTTCAATACGCTGTACGCCGAATCGGCCGAACGGCCGAAGATCATGGCCATCGCCTGCCACCCCTATCTTTCCGGCGTGCCGCATCGCATCGGCCATGTGGAGCGGACCTTCGCCGATATCCTGGCCCACGATGGCGTAGTGGCCTGGAACGGCGAGAAGATTCTCGATTGGTACGTGGCGGCCCGCAGGTAGTGGCGACGATGGCAGCAGACAAAGACAATTATCGCAGCGCGTTCGTACCGCACGATCTCAAGGCGCCGCTTAAAGGCAGCGGCAGCGGGCCGCTGGCGGGGCTGCGCGCCGTCGTCAAGGACATGTACGACATCGCGGGCGAGCGCACCGGTTGCGGCAATCCGGAATGGCTGGCCGCGCAGCAGCCTGCCGCGTCTCATTGCCCGCCGGTGCGGAAACTTCTCGACGCCGGGGCGACCATCATCGGCAAGACGATCTGTGACGAGTTCTTCTACAGCGTGACCGGCGCCAACGCCCATTACGGCACGCCGGTGAATGCGCGGGCGGCGGGCCGCCTGCCCGGCGGTTCCTCGGCGGGCTCGGCCGCAGCCTGCGGCGCCGGCGTCTGCGACTTCGCACTCGGCAGCGACACCGGCGGCTCGGTGCGAATCCCGGCATCGTTCAACGGGGTCTATGGCATGCGGCCCACGCACGAACGCATCGAGCACAGTGGCGTGGCCGACATGGCGCCGAGCTTCGACGTGCCGGGCTGGTTCGCGGCCACGCCGGGCGTGTTCCGGAACGTGGGCGCCGTGTTGCTGGACCAGCATCGCGTCGCTGCGAAGATCGAGCGCGTCATCGTGTTGGACGACGCCTTTGCGCAGGCGGAGCCGCGGGTCGCCGATCTGCTGCGCAGGCTGATCGGCTATATGCGCGACGACCTCCCGCCTATTGTCCACGGCACGATCGCGCCGCAGGGCTTCGATGCCTGGCGCGAGGCCTTTCGCATCGTCCAGGCCTATGAAACCTGGCAGACCTTCGGCGGCTTCGTCACCAGGCACAAGCCGAAGCTCGGGCCCGGCATTCGCGAACGCCTGGACTTCGCCGCGACCGTCACGGCAGCCCAAGCAGACGCCGCACGCGCCGTCCAACTGAAGGCCCGCGCGCACATTCGCCAGGTCGTTGTCCCGGGCACGGTGCTCGCCCTGCCGACCGCGCCGTCGATCGCACCGCGCGTCGACACGGCGGCGGGCGAGCTGGAGGATTTCCGCGCGCGCGTCATGCGCCTGACCTGCACGGCCGGCTGCGCCGGCTTGCCGCAAATGTCGATCCCGGCGGGAATACTGGACGGCTGCCCGATCGGGCTGTCCTTCATCGCCTGGGCCGGCGGCGACGAGGCGCTGCTCGATCTCGCCTGTGAATTGTCGCGCCATTGCGGCATGGCGGCGTGAGGCTTTTTGTGCTTTGACAGGCGCAACCAGCGCAAGCGGAGCCGCTATGTCCTCCTCCCTCTTCCTCGACAAGAAGACCATCGCCGAGCTGACGGCGCGGATGTATCTCGACACCGGCGCGGTGCGCTTCATGACCGACAAGCCGTTCATCTTCACCAGCGGCTGGGCGAGCCCGGTCTACAACGACTCGCGCTGGCTGATCTCGTTTCCGGACGTGCGCGCGGCGCTGATGAACTTCACGGTCGCCATGATCGACCGCGACATCGGCCGCGCCAACATCGACGCGGCGGCGGGCGGCGAGACCGCCGGCATCCCCTTCGCCGCCTGGGTGGCCGACCGCCTGCATTTGCCGATGCAGTACATCCGCAAGAAGCCGAAAGGCTTCGGCCGCGGCGCGCAGATCGAAGGCCAGCTCATCCCCGGCCAGCGCGTGCTGCTGGTGGAGGACCTCGCCACCGACGGCCGCAGCAAGATCAATTTCGTGAAAGCGATCCGCGACGCCGACGGCACCTGCGAGCACTGCACGGTGCTGTTCTTCTACGACATCTACAAGAACAGCCGGAAAATCCTCGGCGACATCGGCGTCACGCTGCATTCGCTCACCACCTGGTGGGACGTGCTGGCGGTGGCGAAGGCGAGCGGCAAGTTCGAGCCCAAGATGCTCGGCGAAGTCGAGAAGTTCATGAACGACCCGGCCGGCTGGTCGAAGGCGCATGGCGGCGTGGCGGAAGCGGGGGAGTGAACTGAGGGCTGTCGTCCCGGGCGACCCCCGACTTGATCGGGGGGAGACCCGGGACCCAGTACGCCGCAGCAGATCGATAGGGCACACCGTACTGGGTCCCCGCTTTCGCGGGGACGACAGCAAAAATTGCGGCTATCCGTTCCCTGCCAACTTCCGCTTCACCCTTGTCACCGCCAGATCGAGCGCCGAGAGAAAGCGCGACAGATCCTGCCGCGACAGCGGCGGCGGCCCGCGCGTGGCGGCGCCGGCCGAGCGCAAGTCCGTCAACAGATTGCGCGTCGCCACCGCCATGTGGATGGAGTCGTCGTCGAACAGCTTGCCGGTCGGGCTGAGCACGCTGGCGCCGTTGCGGAACGCGCGCGCGGCGAGCGGCACGTCGGCGGTGACGACGATGTCGCTTGGGCCTGCCCGCTCCGCGATCCAGTCGTCGGCGATGTCGGGACCGGCCGCGACCACGACGAGTTCGACCAGCCCGCCGCGCGGCACCTGCATGAAAGCATTGGCGACCACGTAGACCTTGAGGCCGTAGCGCTCGGCCACCCGGTAGACCTCGGGCTTCACCGGGCAGGCGTCGGCGTCGACAAAGATGCGAATTTCGGCCGGTTTCTGAGGCTCTTCCATGCGTGCGGCCGCCGTGGTCCAATCGCGCCAGGGGACAGGAGGGATCAATGGCCAAGGGCCGGAAGAAAGTCCAGTCGCGGCCGCGCTCGCGGTCGCGGCGCAAGCAGACCGGCAAGGCGCGCGTGCGGCACGCGGTGAAGGCCAAGACGCGCGCCAAGAAGCGGCCGAAGCAGAAGTTCGCGGTGAGCCATCATCGCGAGGAGGACTTCGACGCCGGCCTGCGCGCCTACTCGGCCTATCGCGACCTCGGGCTAGCGCCCGCCACCGGCGGCATGGTGCAGGCGCACGTCATCCGCATGACCAAGCCGTTCGACGGCGGCGAGGTCGCGATCCCGCACTACCACGATGTCGACTTCCAGATGGTCTACGTGCTTAAGGGCTGGTTCAAGAGCGAGTTCGAGGGCGAAGGCGTGCACACCTTCAGCGCCGGCTCGTGCTGGATCCAGCCGCCGAAGATCAAGCACACCGTGCGCGGCTATTCCGACGACTGCGAGCTGCTGGAGATCGTGCTGCCGGCGGACTTCAAGACGGTGACGCTGGAAAAGTGAGCGACGCGCGCGCCGTTAGCGTCCCCCCCCCCTTAATGGGGGAGGGTCAGGGAGGGGGTCGTATCGACGCTACAAATTGACCCCCACCCGCCCGCCATCGCTTCGCTCTGCGGGCGACCTCCCCCTTTCAGGGGGAGGTAAAAAAGTCAGAGTGCCCTTAACACCACCAGCCCCACCGTCACGACCACCAGGATCACAGCGCTCGAGCCGAGCACGGTGGTGACGTGGCGCCAGCCAAGTCCGACGATGGTCTTCACCGAGGTGCCCAAGCCGAGCGCGCCGATGGCAAGCAAGAGGCCCCAGGTGGAGGCTTCCACCAGCACGCTCTTCACCGGCGCATAGAGCGGCATCAGCGAGGGCGCGAGCGGCACCGCGCTGTTCACGATGCACAGCACCAGGAAGACGATGGCGAAGACCGGCACCGGCACGCGCGCCTCGCCGTGCTGCGCGCCCTGGCGCGTGAAGTACCAGCCGACCGCCAGCACCATCGGCAGCAGCAGGAACACGCGGAACAGCTTGACGATGACCGCGGTGTTGCCGACCGCGTCGGACACCGCGTAGCCGGCGCCGACCACCTGCGCCACGTCGTGGATGGTGCCGCCCAGCATGACGCCGGTGGTCTGCGGATCGAAGCCGAGCAGAATGCAAAGCGGCGTGTAGCCGATCATGGCGAAGGTGGCGAGCGCGTTGACCGCGACCACGACGAAGGCGATGTCGGCCTGCTTGCCCTTGTAGTCCGGCACCACGGTGGAGGTGGCGAGCGTGGCGGAGGCCCCGCACACGGCGACACCGACGCCGACCAGCGCGCCGAAGGGCGCCGCCTGCTTGTTCCAGCGCGCGAACAGGAAGCCGGAGAACACGGTGACGATCATGGCGACGACGATGAGGATCGCGGTGCCGGCGCCGAGCGCGGCGATCTCGCCCAAGCCCACGCGCAGGCCGAGCAAAGCCACCGCCCAGCGCAGCACCGTGCGCACGCAGAAGGCCATGCCGGGCTGCGTCGTCGCGCGCGTCGCGACCGGGTTGAGCGCGATGCCGACGATGAGCGCAATCACCATGGCCGGGATCGGCACCACGCGCCCGACATAAGGCGCGGCGAGATAGCCGACGATGGCGACGGCGGCGGACAGCACGACGCCGGGCGCGAGATCGATCAAGGTGTCCGGCAACGGCCGGCTGGCCTCGGGGATGGGAGGAGCGGCCACGGAAATTTCCTTACTGGCTGACGGCGCGCTGACGGCCGGCAGCGCCGAGGCCGGCGGCGAGCGCCGTCGCGATTTGCGAGGGGGTATCCACGACCACGACACCGGCGGCTTCCAACGCCTTTCGCTTGCCGGCATAGCTGCCGGTGCTTCCGGTGACGATGGCGCCGGCGTGGCCCATCTTCTTGCCCGGCGGCGCGGCGGCGCCGGCGATGAAGGCGACCATCGGCTTCTTCATGGTGCGCGCATATTCGGCCGCCGCCTCCTCCATGCCACCGCCGATCTCGCCGACGATGACGACGGCGTCGGTGCCGGCATCTTTGTCGAGCGCTTCGAGCGCATCGCGCGTGGTGGTGCCGAGCATCGGGTCGCCGCCGATGCCGATGAAGGCGGACTGGCCGATGCCGGCGCGCGTGAGGTTGAGGCAGATGAGCGTGCCGAGCGAGCCGCTGCGCGAGATGACGCCGACGCGGCCGGGCTTGAACACGCTGGGCACGAAGGCCGGCATGATGCCGACGAAGCATTCGCCGGGCGTGACCAGGCCGGCGGTGTTGGGGCCGACGATGCGGGTGCCGTGCTTGGCCGCGGCGGCGTGCATGGCCATCACATCCTGCGCCGGGATGTGCTCGGTGAGCACGACCAGCAGCTTCACGCCGGCCTCTGCGGCGGAGACGGCGGCGTCCTTGGCCATCGGCGGCGGGATGAAGCCGACGGCGACGTCGGCGCCGACCGCCTTGGCGGCTTCCGCCGTGGAGGCGAAGATCGGCACGCCGACATGCGTTTCGCCCGCGCGTTTGGGATTGATGCCGGCCACCACGTTGGTGCCGTAGGCGATCATCTTTTCGGTCCAGAAGGTGCCCTGCTTGCCGGTGATGCCGAGCACGACGACCTTGTCTTTTTTACGAACGATCATTGCGCCGCCTTCACCGCCGCCTGCACGGCGTCTTCCATGAAATCGTAGGGTTCGATGCCGAGTTGCTCCTTGACGAGCTTCACGGCCTCGACTTCGCCGGTGCCGTGGATGGAGAAGAACACCGGTACTTTCGGCTTCAGCTTGTGCCAGGCTTTCACGACGCCGTCGGCCATCACGTCGGTGCGGGCGAAGGCGCCGCAGAAGTTGATGACCAGGCTTTTGACGCCGGGGTTTGAGAGCACGAGGTCGAGCGCGATCTCGGACTTGGTGTAGGCCTCGCCGCCGATCTCCAGGAAGTTGGCGGGCTTGCCGCCGAAATGGCGGATGACGTCCATCGTCGTCATGGTGAGGCCCGCGCCGTTCGCCAGCACGCCGACATTGCCGTCGAGCTGGATGAGCTTGAGGCCGGCCTCGGCGCCGCGGCGCTCGAGATCGGTCATGGCCGGCGGGCTGCCGGCCGGCGCGAGATCGGGCTGGCGGAAGGTAGACGCGTCGTCGAGCACGAATTTGCAGTCGAGCGCGACCACACGGCCGTCGCCGAGCAAGGCGAGCGGGTTGATCTCCAGCAGCTCGGCGTCGCGGGTGCGGAAGGCGCGGTAGAGGTTATCGACGATCTGCGCGATCTGCTGCTCGGCGGCGCCGAGGTCGAGCCCTTTGAGCAGCGCGGCGATGTCGCGCCCGCGCGGGACGTTGTCGATGTCGACCAGCAGGCGGCGGATGGCGTCCGGCTTTTCGGCCGCCACCTCCTCGATGTCCATGCCGCCTTCGGTGGAGAACAGGATCAGCGGCTTTTTGGCGCCGGTGTCGTGCAAGACGGCGAGATAGAACTCGCGCACGATCTTGGCCTGCTCCTCGATCAGTAGCCGCTCGACCGTGTAGTCGCCGATGGTCATGCCGAGGATTTTCCCGGCGACCTGCTCGGCCTCGGCCGGCGTGCCGGCGAGCTTGATGCCGCCGGCCTTGCCGCGCTTGCCGGTCGGCACCTGCGCCTTCACCACGCAAGGGCCGATCTCCTTGGCCGCCTTGGCGGCCTCGGCGGCGCTCGCGACCAGCATGCCGCGCGGCACGGGGATTCCCGCGGGCGCAAGGATCAGCGATTTGGCGGCGTGTTCTTCGAAGTTCATGCAGTGTTTCCGCTAATACAGTTGCCGTCATCCCGGGCGAGCGCAGCGAGACCCGGGATCCAGTACGCCGTGCCCTATCGAGGAACTGCGGCGTACTGGGTCCCCGCTTTCGCGGGGACGACCTGATTGCTTCTACTTCCCGTATTTTTCCCAGTACTTGCCGAACAGCTCTTCCTCGCTCGGCTTGTCCTCGGGGATGGTGGTGACGAGGTGGGTGATGTTGAGGAAGTTCATGTAGTTGAGGTTGTCGGTGATGGAGTTGCCGCCCCAGGTGCCGCAGCCCATCGACAGCGTGAAGTTCAGCCCGTTGTCGAAGCCGCCGCCGTTGCCGAAAGTGTGCGCCTGGTTGATCAGCACGCGCACCACGTCGGACTGCTCGGCAAGCTTGCGCCCGCGCGCCATATCCTTGGTGTGCAGGCCGACCGAATGGCCGCGGCCCTGGTGGGCGAGGATGTCGTTGGCCTGGGTCACCGCGGCGTCGAAATCCTCGGCGCGGTAGACGGTGAGCACCAGCGCGAGCTTCTCGCCCGAGAACGGGTAGTCGCGGCCGACGCCGGTCTCCTCGACCATGAAGAACTTCTTCTTCTCGGCTTCGGCCGGCAAGCCACAGCCCTTGGCGAGCACGTCGGCGTCGCGCGCGATCAGCGTGCGCGAAAGCTTGCCGTCCGGCCACAGCGCAGCCTGGATCTTGGCCTTCTCGGCCGCGGTCGCCAAGTAGCCGCCGGCGCGCTCCAGCGCGGCGATGGCCTGGTCGTAGACGGCGTCGACGATGACGACCGAGTTCTCCGACGAGCATGAGGTAGAGTTGTCGAAAATCTTCGAGGCGCAAATTTTCCGCGCCGCGTCGTCGAGGTCGGCGGTCTCGTCGATGATCACCGGCACATTGCCGGTACCGACGCCGATCGCCGGCGTGCCGGACGAATAGGCGCGGCGCACGTTGTCCTGCGAGCCGGTGGCCACGATCAGGTCGGCCGCCTTCATCAGCGCCTGCGTCATGTCCTTCGACGCCGGCGGCGGCAGAATCTGGACGAGGTCCTCGGGCGCGCCGATCTTGCGCAGCTCGGCGCGCATGTAGTCGACGGTCTTGCCGGTCGTCTTCATGCCGGCGGGCGAGGACGCGATGATGATGGCGTTCCTACCCTTGATCGCCATCATCGCCTTGTTGACCGGGGTGGCGCCGGGATTGGTCGAGGGCGTGATGGCGCAGACGACGCCGACCGGCTTGGCGTATTTGACGATGCCGCGCGCCTTGTCCTCTTCGATGATGCCGACCGACTTCACGCGCAGCAGGTCGCGCAAGGTGCCGAAGGTCTTGCGCGTCTTCTTGATGATCTTGTCGGGCACGTTGCCGAGCTTGGTGTCGGCGACCGCGAGCTCGGCCAGCTCCCTGGCGTGCGCCGGATTGTACAGCGACCAGGCGAGCGCGGTGACCGCCTCGTCGGTGCGCGCCTGGTCGGCGTCGGCGAACTCTGCCATCGCCTTGCGGGCGCGCCTGACCAATTCGTCTACGACCGCCTGCGCGGCCGGATCGGCCACCGGTTTAACTGCAACTGTCATGTCGGACCTCTAAGCAACCTGTTGCGGGCGCATGTCCTCGCGCCGGATGCCGGCGACGACCACCGGCTTCTTCATGGCATCGCGGCGGAACGGCTCGCCCAGTTCCTGATTGAGGATCACCTCGATGAAGGTGGTGATGCGCTTCTTCTGGTCCTCGCAGGCCTTGCGCAGCGCCTCCGTCAGTTCGGTCTGCGTCTTCACGGTGACGCCCTTGAGCCCGCAGCCTTCCGCCACTTTGGCGTAAGAGAGATGCGGATCGAGCTCGGTGCCGACGAAGTTGTCGTCGTACCAGAGGATCGAATTGCGCTTCTCGGCGCCCCACTGATAGTTGCGGAAGATGACCATGGTGATGCCGGGCCACTCTTCGCGGCCAAGCGAGCTCATCTCGTTCATGGAGATGCCGAAGGCGCCGTCGCCGGCAAAGCCGACGCAAGGCGTGTCGGGGTTGCCGATCTTGGCGCCGATGATCGACGGGAAGCCGTAGCCGCAAGGCCCGAACAGGCCGGGCGCCAGGTATTTGCGGCCCTTTTCGAAGGTCGGATAGGCGTTGCCGATGGCGCAGTTGTTGCCGATGTCGCTCGAGATGATGGCGTCCTTCGGCAGGCCGGCCTGGATCGCGCGCCAGGCCTGGCGCGGCGACATGCGGTCGGCGTCGCGCTTGCGCGCGTCGGCGTTCCAGGTGGTGCCCGGATCGTCGTCCTCGTGGTCCATGCTGGACAGCGTCTGCAGCCACTTGGACCGGGTGTCGTGGATCAGGTTCTTGCGCTCCTCGCGGCCGGCATTGCCGGCGGTGGGCGCGAGCTGCGCGAGGATGCTTCGAGCGACCAGCTTGGCGTCGCCGCAAATGCCGACGGTGACCGGCTTGGTCAGCCCGATGCGGTCGGCGTTGATGTCGACCTGGATGATCTTGGCGGTCTTCGGCCAGTAATCGATGCCGTAGCCGGGCAGCGTCGAGAACGGATTGAGGCGCGTGCCGAGCGCCAGCACCACGTCGGCCTTGGCGACCAGCTCCATGGCCGCCTTCGAGCCGTTGTAGCCGAGCGGGCCGACGGCGAGCCGGTGGCTGCCGGGGAAGCTGTCATTGTGCTGGTAGTTGTTGCAGACCGGCGCGTCGAGCTTCTCGGCCAGCGCGACGCAATCGGGGATCGCGTTGGCGAGCACGACGCCGGCGCCGGACAGGATGACCGGGAACTTGGCCTCCGACAACAGCTTGGCCGCTTCGGCCACGGCGTTGGCGCCGCCGGCCGGGCGCTCGAAGTCGACGATGGCCGGCAGGGTGATGTCGATCACCTGCGTCCAGTAGTCGCGCGGGAAATTGATCTGCGCCGGCGCCGACAGGCGCTTGGCCTTGGAGATGACGCGGTTGAGGACCTCGGCCGTACGCGAAGGATCGCGCACTTCTTCCTGGTAGCAGACCATGTCGCGGAACAGCGCCATCTGCTCGACTTCCTGGAAGCCGCCCTGCCCGATGGTCTTGTTGGCCGCCTGCGGCGTGACCAGCAGCATCGGCGTGTGGTTCCAGTAGGCGGTCTTGATGGCGGTGACGAAGTTGGTGATGCCGGGACCGTTCTGCGCGATCGCCATGGCGATCTTGCCGGTCGAGCGGGTATAGCCGTCGCAGATCAGGCCGCCATTGGTCTCGTGCGCCACGTCCCAGAAGGTGATGCCCGCCTTCGGGAACAGGTCCGAGATCGGCATGAAGGCCGACCCGATGATGCCGAAGGCATGCTCGATGCCGTGCATCTGCAGAACCTTCACGAATGCTTCTTCCGTCGTCATCTTCATAACTAAATCACTCCTGAAGAACTTTGAGAGATCAGGCCGAGGCCTGGAAGATTTCCGCCAGCTCGCTGGCGGCGTTGCGCAGCGCGGGCAGATGGCGGCGCGCCGTTTGCACGTTCATGCGCGCCTCCGGCGCCTGGATGGCGAGCGCGGCGAGCAACTCGCCGTTCTTGCCGATGACCGGCACCGCCATGCAGATCACGCCCATGAGGTATTCCTCGCGGTCGAAAGAGACCTGCTCCTTGCGGATCTGGCGCAGCTCGGCCTCGAGCTTGCCGCCGTCGACGAGGGTGTTGTCGGTGAACTTGCGCAGCTCGAGGCTTTGCAGGAGGCGCTTGCGGCGCGGCGACGGCGCCAGCGCCAGATAAAGCTTGCCGATGGCGCTGCAGTGCAGCGGCACGCGCGAGCCCGACGTATAATGCAGGCGCAGCGGCCAGTGGTCGGCCTCGACGCGGTCGAGATAGACCACCTCGCCGTTGAGCAGCGTGCCGATATTGCAGGTCTCGTTGAGCGTGTGCACGAGGCGCTGCAGCACCACGTGCGGCGTGTCGTTGCGCATCGAGGCCGACAGCGCGCCGAAGGCGAGGTTGGTGAGCTTGGGGCCGACGATGAGACGGCGGCGGCCTGGCTCGCGCGACAGGTAGCCATGGGTGACGAACCAGTCGACCAGCCGGTAGGCGGTCGCCTTCGGCAGCTTCAGGGTGGCGATGATGTCGAGCACGTCCACGGGCGCGCGCGAGCTTGCGACGTGCTCGAGGATGGCAAAGGAGCGCGCGGTGGCCCCCAGCTTCTGCTCGCGCTGGCGCGCGGGCTTGGCCGGGCGAACGACCGGCTTGAGTTCGGCCACGGTGCGGCGGGGGGCGGTGTCCGGGGGCCGTGTATCGAGACCGACATTGCTACGCATGAGTCACCTGATTCAAATCACGCAGCCGCGACGCGGCGCGCGCGCCACTGCTGCAAAAAGGGAAGAGCGAGCATTGCAAAAGTAAAGACCATCACCGTGCCGGCGATGGGCCGCGTGAAGAACACCGTCCAGTCGTTGCCGAAGCTGATCATGGTGTTCATGAAGGAAGCCTCGGCCAAGGGCCCGAGGATGACGCCGAGCACGAGCGGGGCGACCGGGAATTTGAGCCGCTCGAAGGCGTAGCCGACGACGCCGAAGCCGATCATCAGCCAGAGGTCGATGACGTTGTTGCGGATGGACAGCGCGCCGATGAAGCAGAGCGTGAGCACGTAAGCCGAGACGATGGCCTCGGGCATGTCGAGGATCTTCACCAGCGGGCGGATGGCGAAATAGCCGATCACGCACATCAGCGCGAGGCCGAGATAGATCGAGGCGAAGACGGCGTAGACGGTGTGCGCCGAGGTCGCCATCACCTGCGGGCCGGGCTGGATGCCGTGCAGCATGAAGGCGCCGAGGATGATGGCGGTGGCGCCGGAGCCGGGAATGCCGAGCGCCAAGAGCGGCACCAGCGCGCCGCCGACCGAGGCGGTGGCGGCCGCCTGCGGGGCGACGATGCCCTCGGCGACGCCGGTGCCCATCTCTTTCCGGCGCTTGCCGAACTGCGCTTCCATGCCGTAGCTGACAAAGGAAGCGATGGTAGCGCCGGCGCCGGGAATAAGGCCGATGATGTTGCCGAGGACGCTGGAGCGCAGGAACATACCCTTGAGCGCGCTCATCTCGCGCCAGCTCGGCAGTTCGGTGCGCGTCTGGCCGACCTTCTGGATCGGCTTGGTGGCAAAGCCCGTCTCCAGCCGCGCCAGCACCTCGCCGACGCCATAGGCGCCCACCATCACCACCAGGAACTCGATGCCGTCGGCGAGGATGCGGGTGTCGAAGGTGAAGCGCGAGGCGCCGTAGGTCTCATCGGTGCCGACGGTGGCGATCAAAAGCCCGACCGCGAGGCTGATCAGCGCATTGCCGAGCGAGCCGCGGCCGAGCGCGACCACGCTGCTGAGCCCGAACATCAGCACGGCGAAATATTCCGGCGTGGAGAAGCGCAGCGCGAAATGCGCGAGCGGCTGGGTGAGCATCACCATGATGGTGGCGGACAAGAGCCCGCCGCCGAGCGCGGCCACCAGCGTCCAGCCGAGCGCCTTGGCCGGCTGGCCCTTGCGCCCCATGGTGTAGCCGTCCCACAGCATGGGCACGTCGATCGGCTCACCCGGTATCCTGAAAAGAATCGCGGTGAAGGCGCCGCCATAGGTGCCGGAGACGTACATCGCGCTCAACAGCACGATCGAGGCGGTGACGTCCATCTTGTAGGTGAAGGGCAGCGCCAGCGCGACGCCCATCACCAGCGTCAGGCCGGGCAGCACGCCGATCAAAAGGCCGATCACGATGCCGACGACCAGCATGATCAGGTTGATCGGCGTCAGGCAGTCGAGAAAGCCCTGGCCGAGCTGCAGCAGAATCTGGCTCATGACGCGAATCTCGACTTGTCATTCCGGGACGGCGCGCAGCGCCGGACCCGGAATCCAGCGGCACTGCAAAGCTGTTCCGCGCTTCTGGATTCCGGGTTCGCGCTTTCAGCGCGACCCGGAATGACGAATGAATGGATCGCATTTCTCATGACGTGGTCATCCGCCCAGCAGAACGCGGATGGCGTCAGCGACCAGATCGAAAGGCGGCACACCGCGCGGCAGTGAGACGTAAGCAATACGCATGAAAAGCACCGCCGACATCAGCGTGATGACGCCGCTAGTCGCCCACACCGCGACGTGATTGCGGTAGCGGCCGAGATACATGAAGGCGGCGAGGAACAGGAAGGTGGAGAGCAGGAAGCCGACCGTGTTCACGACCAGCGCGTAGACGATCACCAGCACGATGCCGCCGGCGAGCAGGCCGGGATATTTCGGCGCGTCTTCCTCGTCCGCCTCGCCCTCGAGCACTTCGGCCACGCCCTGCGCCTCGCCTTTAAGGCCGAGCAGGATGCGGCCAATCTCGAACAGGCAGACGAGGGCCATCAGCACGATGACCGTCTTCGGCCAGAAGTCCGGGCCGAGCGCGCCCGGCCGCGGGTCGAATTCGATCTGCCGCGCGTAGTGATAGAGCGCGGCGGCGACGGCAAGGCCGACGACGTAAGGCAGCGTCGCGCGAATGGCGGTTCTGTCCATGGTGCCGGCCTTGCTCAGTGTTCGCAATTCTCTCCGCCGTCATGCCCGGCCCTGTGCCGGGCATCCACGTCTTGCCAAGAAGCAAGGCGTGGATGGCCGGGACATCGGGCACGAAGACGGCGCTTTGCGCCTGGTGCCCGGCCATGACGCATTGGCGTCCTAGTTCGTCGCGACCGTCTTCTTCATGTCTTCGAGCTGCTGGTTGACGAAGGCGGGCGCCTTCGACGCATCCTCGAAGCTGGCCGGATCGCCGAACTGCTCCTCGAGGAACTTCTTGTATTCCGGCGAGGCGGCGACCTTGGCGAGCGCGTCGGAGACCTTCTTGACGACATCCGGCGGCGTGCCGGCGCGCATCACGATGGCGCGGAACTGCGGCAGCGCGACCTTGTAGCCGAGCTCGTGCGAGGACGGCGTATCCTTGAAGGCCGGCAGGCGCTTCTCGCCGAACAGCATGATCGGGCGCATCTGCTTGCTGTTGAGGAACTGGGCGACGTCGCCGGCCTGTTCGTAGAGCGCATCGGCGTGGCCGCCGAGGATCGAGACGTAGCGCTCGCTCGGCTTGGAGAACGGCACCTGCACGACCTTGACGCCGCCGCGCGCCAGCACCGAGAGCGAGAAGTCGTCGACGCTGCCGAAGCCGAGCGTCGCCACCTTCAGCTTGCCGGGATTGGCCTTGGCGTCCTTTTCGAAGTCGGCCCAGGTCTTGTACGGGCTATCCTGCTTCACGAAGATGAAGGACGGGCCCTTGATCATCACCGCCACCGGCGTGATGTCCTGCATGGTCCAGCGCGGACTTTTGCCGGCGAGCAGCGCGTGGCTGTCGGCGATGTAGATCGCCATGGCGTAGCCGTCGGCCGGCGCGGCCAAGAGCTTGGCCATGCCGGTGGCGCCGGTGCCGCCGGGCACGTTCACGACCGGGATGCCCTGGCCGAGCATCGGCTCCATCAACTTGGACACGAGGCGGGCGAGCTGGTCGGCGCCGCCGCCGGGACCCCAGGGCACGATCAGTTCGATCGGCCGCTCGGGATAGCCGGCCGCCGTCGCCTTGCCGCCGGCGAATACGGCGCACAGTGCGGCGGCGAAAATCGCAACGAAGCTTCGCGTGGTCGAACGCATGGAAATTCCTCCCTGACCTTCGGCCGCTCTTTGCCGTCCCCCCGCCCGCGGCCTTGCCGGGAGGAGACTCTTCGTTCCGGCTTATGCGCGCCGGATTTGGCAGCCGGCGCGGCCGCGAGGCCGCCCGGCGTTTTCTCACACAGTGAGACCGTCGATCTCAGAACGATAACAGACCGCCAAAGCACCGCAACGGCAAATCGAGGCCGGGCGTCCCGCACGGTGGGACAAGGACGCGGAAAAAGCGCCGTGGAACCGCGGGTTTCTCAAAGGGCGGGAATGGCGGACTCGCAACGAAGAAGGCGCGCTCCCTCCCCCTAAAGGGGGAGGGTTGGGGTGGGGGTCGGCTTTACACGTGACGCGCAATGAACCCCACCCGACCGCTTCGCGGTCGACCTCCCCTCTTGCAGGGGGAGGTGAAGGAAAATCTAGCGCTTCTCCACCGGCACGTAGGCGCGGGCGTCGGGGCCGTTATAGAGCGTGAGCGGGCGCAGCAGGATGTTGTTCTCCAGTTGCTCGAGCACCTGCACGCACCAGCCGGGCACGCGGCCGATGGCGAAGATCGGCACGAACAGATCGCGCTTGACGCCGAGCAGATGGTAGACGACGCCGGAATAGAAATCGACGTTCACGTTGACGCCGTGGCGCGCGTAAGGCGCCATGGCCTGCACCACCGCCTGCAGAATCTCGAACCACTTCGGCTGGCCCATTTCCTTGGACAGCCGCTCGACGCCGGCGCGCATGTGGCGCGCGCGCGGGTCCTCGGCGCGGTAGACGCGGTGGCCGAAGCCGGTGATGGCCACGCCCGCTTTGCGCTTCTCCTTGACGTAGTCGGCGGCGCGCGCCGGATCGCCGATTTCCTCCGCCATCTTCATGACGTCCTCGGCGGCGCCGCCATGCGCGGGACCGGACAGCGCGGCGATGGCCGCGGTGATGGCGGCGTGCAGGTTGGCTTGCGTGCCGACGACGACGCGGGCCGTGAAGGAGGAGGCGTTGGAGCCGTGCTCGGCGTGCAGGATCAGATCGCGGTCGATCAGTTGCGTGGCGTCGGCGCTCGGCTTCTTGCCCGTCAGCATCCAAAGAATGTTGGCGGCGTGGCTGAGGCTTTCGTCGGCCGGCACCGGCTCCTCGCCGGCGCGGATGCGTGAATGGGCGGCGACGATCATCGGCACCTGCGAGGTGAGCCGCACGCCCTTGCGCAAGGTGGCCTCGCGCGAATTGTCGGCGGTTTCCGGATCGAAGCCGGCAAGCGCGGAGACCGCGGTGCGCAGCACGTCCATCGGATGCGCGTGCTTGATGGCGCGGATGATGTCGAGCACGGCCGGCGGCAGCTTGCGCGCGGCTTTCAGCTCGGCGTCGAAGCTGGCGAGCTGCGCCTTGGTCGGCAGTTCGCCGTTGAGCAGCAGCCAGCCGGTTTCCTCGAAGGAGGAATGCTCGGCCAGATCGTGGATCGAATAGCCGCGATAGCGCAGCTCGCCGGCCTTGCCGTCGATGAAGGTGCAGGGCGAACGGTCGAAGTAGACACCCGTGAGGCCGCGATGAATCTTGATCGCTTCGGCTGTTTCAGTCATTGATGCCTCGCCTGCTTCTGCATTGTCTCACGCGGTGAGATGCATGGACTTAACTGATAGACTGCTTGATATCGCACGGCGGCGTTATCGCAAAATCGTTTTGCCGGAAGGCGACGATGCGCGCGTCGTCGCGGCGGCCGCGCGTCTCAAAAATGAGAAAATCGCGCAGCCGATCCTGCTCGGAACAAAGGAAGCGATCGCGCAGGCAGCGGGCGAAGCGAAAGTCCCGCTCGACGGGATCGAGACCGCCGATCCGCGCAGCGACGCGCGTTTGCAGGCTTACGGCGCGGCTTTGTCGAAAGTCCGCTCGTCGATGACGCCGGCGATGTCGGCGCGGCTTATCTCGAAGCCGCTTTACTTCGGCGGCATGATGGTGCGCGAGGGCCACGCCGACGCCATGGTGGCGGGCGCCGCCAATCCGACGCGGCGCGTGATCGAGGCCGGCTTGATGACGGTCGGCCTGAGCGAAGGTATCGCGCTGCCCTCGAGCTATTTCCTCATCGTGGTGCCGAACTTCCTCGGCCAAGGCGCCAGGCCGTTCGTGTTCGCCGACTGCGCGGTGAACGCCGATCCTACCGCGGCAGAACTCGCCGACATTGCCATTGCCTCGGCGCGCAGCGCGCAAGTCTTGCTCGGCGAGACGCCGCGCGTGGCGATGCTGTCGTTCTCGACCAAGGGCAGCGCGCAGCACGCCCGCATCGACAAGGTGCGCGAAGCGCTGGCGATCGCGCGTGCACGCGCGCCCGGCCTCGCCATCGATGGCGAGTTCCAGGCGGACGCCGCGCTGGTGCCGGCGGTGGCGCAAAAGAAGGTGAAGGACGCGAGCGAGGTGGCGGGCCGCGCCAACGTGCTGGTGTTCCCCGATCTCGACAGCGGCAATATCGGCTACAAGCTGACGCAATGGCTGGGCGGCGCGCAGGCGATTGGGCCGTTTTTGCAGGGCTTCGCGCGGCCGATCAGCGACCTGTCGCGCGGCGCCAGCGTGGAGGACATCGTGACCACCTGCGCGGTGGTGGCGGCGGGGTAGCTTCTTATCCCTCCCCCGCTTGCGGGGGGAGGGCAGCCGCCGAAGGCGGCGGGTGGGCGCGCGTCGCAATGACCCCACCCGACTCCGCGCTTCGCGCGGAGCCACCCTCCCCTTTCAGGGGAGGGATCAAGAAAGAATCATTTCTCCAAATCGTCGTCCGACAACACGCGCAGCGCGGCGCCGTCGACGTCGCCGTACTGACCGCTCTTGAGCGCCCACAGGAAGGCGAAGAGGCCGATGAGGCCGAGGCCGAGCGCGAGCGGCAGCAGGTAGATGATCACATTCATCGCGGACCTCTTGCCCTCAAGGCGTTGACGGTGACCAGCAGCGACGAGCCCGACATGGCAAGCGCGGCGATCAACGGCGTCACCAGGCCGGCGATGGCGACCGGCACGGCCACCAGATTATACAGCGCAGCAAGCCAGAGGTTCTCCGCCATCAGGCGGCGCGCGCGGCGGGCGATCGCAACCGCGTCGGCCACCGGCTTGAGGCGCTCACCGAGAAACACGGCGTCGGCCTGCGCCTGCGTGACGTCGGCCGCCGAGATCGGCGACAGCGACACATCCGCGGCGGCAAGCGAAGGCGCGTCGTTGAGACCATCGCCGACCATCAGCACGCGGCGGCCTTGGCGCTTCAATTCCTCGATGCGGGCGATCTTGGCGGCGGGCTTGAGGCCGCCCTGCCACACGTCGATGCCGAGCATGGCGGCAACCGGCGCAACCGCTTCGTCGCGGTCGCCCGACAGGATCATCAGGTCGAGCCCGCGCGCGCGCAACGCTTGCACGGTCTCGACCGCGTCCGGCCGCAGCGACTGGTTGATGGCGATGGTGGCGGACTGCCTGCCGTAGGAGAAGTGGATCGACGAGGCGCCAAAATCCCCGTTCGTCCCCGCGCAAGCGGGGACCCAGGCGGCCCCCGTCGTGGGGCTCTGGGTTCCCGCTTGCGCGGGAACGAACGGAGATGGGGCAAGGCCACAAAACATTGCACTGCCCAAACGCGCCTCCAGGCCATCGATGAGGGCGTGCACGCCCTGCCCCGGCTCCTCCACCGCACCGTCATAAGGCGCGCGCAGCGTCGCTTCGCGCGACAGCGCCACCGCCAGCGGATGGCGGCTGGACAGCGCCAGCCGCGCCGCCTTCTGCAACAGTTCGACGTCGAGCGCGCCGGCATTGACCACGCGCGGCTCCGGCAGCGTCAGCGTGCCGGTCTTGTCGAAGACGACGGTGTCGGCCTCGGCCAGGCGCTCGATGGCGTCGCCGGCATTGAGGATGATGTTGGCGCGGAACAGCGCGCCCGAAGCGACCACCTGCACCGCCGGAATGGCGAGCGCCAGCGCGCAAGGACAGGTGATGATCAGCACCGCGATGGCGGTGATGAGCGCGTCGTGCGCCGAGGCACCCGCGATCAGCCAGCCGGCGAGCGTGAGCGCGGCGGTGACGTGCACCACCGGGGCATAGACGCGCGAGGCGCGGTCGGCGAGCCGCATGGCGCGCGACTTGGCGCTGGCGGCCTTTTCCAGAAGCCGCTCGATCTCGTCGATCAGCGCCGCGCCGCCGGCGGCGGTGACCAGCAAGGTCAATGTGCCGGAATAGTTCATGCTGCCGGCATAGACGGTGGCGCCCGACGCGATGGCGCGGCGCGCGGTTTCGCCGGTGATCAGGCTCTCGTCGATCTCCGAATTGCCGGTCTGCACCACGCCGTCGGCCGGCACGCGCTCGCCCGGCCGCACCAGCAATTTGTCGCCGGCCTTCACGGCGGCGACCGGCACGCTCACTACCTCGCCGCCGACGAAGCGGTGCGCGGTGTCGGCGCGCAGCGCCGCGAGATTGCCGGCGACCGCGCGCGTCTTGCGCCGCATGGCGTGGTCGAGCGTGCGCCCGATCAAAAGGAAGAACAGCAGCATGATCGCCGAATCGAAATAGGCATGCTCGGCGTGGTTGGCGGTCTCCACCAGCGACATGCCGAGCGCCAGGATGACGCCGAGCGAGATCGGCACGTCCATGTTGAGCGCGCGGGCTTTCAGCGCCCGCCAAGCGCTGGCAAAGAACGGACGGCCGGCATAAGCGGCCGCCGGCAGCGCGATCAGCGCCGAGGCCCAGTGGAAGAAGTCGCGCGTCTCCGGCGTGATATCGGTGACGTTGCCGGACCACACCGACACCGACAGCAGCATGATGTTCATGGCGGCAAAGCCGGCTACCGCGAGGCAGCGCGTGAGCTTGCGCGCCTCCGCCGCCTCTTCCTGCTCGGCGCGCAGCGGCACGAAAGGATGGCCGCGATAGCCTTGCGTCTCCAGCGCGCTGAGGATCTGCGCGGGCCTGAGCGCGCCGTCGGCCCAGGCCACGTGCAGGCGGCGATTGGTGTAGTTGAGGCGGGCTTCGGTGACGCCGGGCAGGCGCTTCACGGCGCCTTCGATGCGGCCGATACAGGCGGCGCAGGAAATGCCGTCGACCGCCAGCTCCATGCCGAGCGTGCCCTCGGCTTCGGGCCTGGCGTAGAGCGAGAGGTCGAGGGCTTCAGACGCTCGCCCGTCCCGTTCATTCCCGCGAAAGCGGGAATCCAGCGCTGGGTCCCCGCTTTCGCGGGGACGAGCGGAAGATGGGATCGTCCTCACTGCTTTGCCCTCACCTCAGCGTCACGCGGTTGCGCGAGCGGTAGACGCGCTCGTCGCCGCGATAGAGATCGACGAACAGCTCCCATTGGCCGGGCTCGGCGGCGGCCTGGCCGCGGAACGCGCCGGCGCCGATGCGGTCGAGCGGAATGGCGTGATCGCGCCGCCCGTCGGCCGGATGCGCCAGCCGCGCCTGCGCCGAGAGGCCGGCCAGCGGCGCGCCTTGCGCGTCGCGCGCCGACAGGTCGAGCACAGCCGCGCCGCCTTTCAGCGCGAGCTTGCCGTCGATGCGCCAGTGCTGCTGGTCCTGCCGTTCGGCGGCAAGAATTTCGCTCTTGAACTGCAGCCCGGCCTTGTACGAGCTCGAGGTCTCGACGCCGCCGAAGGTCGAGGTCGCCGCCTTCACCAGCACGCCATTGACGCCGATGACCAAACCGAAGAAGCCGAGCAGCCAGAACAGCACGGTACGGCCGGTCAGTTCGCGTTGAGCTTTGCGGGGCGCGGACATGGGCGCTCTCCCTTCACGGTCCGAAGAAGTGGTCGCGCACTTCGGCGACCTCGCCGGAATCGATGTCGATGAGCCGGAACAGGATGGTGGTCGACGGCGCCGGCGGCGTGGTGGCGTAGTCGGTCACGGTCACGCGCACTTCCTTGGTCTGGTCGGGGCCGACCGTGACGAGCTGGCGGCCGTCGGCGCGCGGCGGCACGCCGACGAAGTCGATCAGCGTGGACGGCAGGCCGTCGACCGTGAGGATGAAGTCGCGGTACTTGAGCTGCTTGTTGACGATGCGGACGGTGTAGGCGTTGCGCAGCGCGCCGTCGGACAGCCGCACATACATCGGGTTGCGGTCGTGGATGACGCTGATGCCCTCGCCGTCGCGGGTGGCCAGCGTGTAGATCATGATGCCGCCGGCGATCGCGATGATCGCGGCGTAGAGCAGCGTGCGCATGCGGAAGATCTTGACGAAGGCCTGCTTGCCTTCCATGCGCCGCTTGATGTTGAGGTCGGTGTCGAAGGCGATCAGCCGCGTCGGGCGGCCGAGCTTCGCCATCACCGCATCGCAGGCGTCGATGCAGAGGCCGCACTGGATGCAGCCGAGATTGGCCCCGTCGCGGATGTCGACGCCGGTCGGGCAGACGTGCACGCATTGCAGGCAGTCGACGCAATCGCCGGCGGGCGCGCCGGCGCTGCGCAACTGCTCGGCCTTCTTGGCGGAGCAGCGCGGCTCGCCGCGGTCGTAGCGGTAGGTGACGTTGAGCGCGTATTCGTCGGTGAGCGCGGCCTGGATGCGCGGCCACGGGCACATATAGAGGCAGACCTGCTCGCGCAGATGGCCGGCGAGCGAATAGGTCGTCAGCGTGAGGATGCCGATCCAGAGATAGGCGACGAAAGGCGCGGTGCCGCTCGCCAGCTCCTTCACCAAAGTCGGCGCGTCGGCGAAGTACAGCACCCAGGCGCCGCCGGTCCACCACGCCACCATCAGCCAGGTGAAATGCTTGGCGGCTTTGTAGCCGAAGCGCTTCACCGTCATCTTCTGGCGGTCGGCGAGCATGTGCTCGCGGCGGTCGCCTTCGAAGAAGCGCTCGATGGCGAAGAACAGGTCGGTCCACACCGTCTGCGGGCAGAGATAGCCGCACCAAATGCGGCCGGCGACGGCGTTCATCAGGAACAGGCCGACGGCGGCGAGGATCAGGAGGCCGGTGAGGTAATAAACTTCCTGCGGCCACAGCTCGATGAAGAAGAAATAGAAGCGCGTGTTGGGGAAGTCGATCAACACCGCCTGCGACGGCGCGTTCGGGCCGCGATCCCAGCGCACGAAAGGCAGCAAGTAGTAGATGCCGAGCGTGACGATCAGCACCGCCCATTTGATGCGGCGGAAGGTGCCGGAGACGCTCTGCGGATAGATCTTGCGCCGCGGCGCGTAGAGCGGGATGTCGTCGTCGCTCTGCGGCTCGGGCACGACGCTCGGCGCGACAGCGGCGGCCGGCTTGACCTCCGATTCCTTGACCAGTTCCGCGAGAGTCATCGACTGTTTCGCCTTCTTCTTATTGCGGCGAAAATCTACCGGCGGCAGCGCCATACCGCGTTGATCTGGCTCAACTGCAAGTCCCGGCCGCGAGGGCCGGGACTGCTTGAAAACACTATGGTTTTCGCTGCGCGCGGGCGGCTATTTCTCGCCGCCGCCGAGGGTGTGGACGTAAAGGGTCAGCGCCTTGATGGTCGGCTCGGGCAGACGCCCGGCCCAGACCGGCATGACGCCGCCGCGGCCGTTCTGGATGCCGGCCACGATGGTCGCCTTGTCGGCGCCGAAGAGCCAGATCTTGTCGGTCAGGTTGGGCGCGCCGAGCTCGCGGTTGCCCTTGCCTTCCGGCCCATGGCAGACGGCGCAGTTGTCGGCGAACAGCTTCTTGCCGAGATTGAGATCGGCGCCGGCTTCGGGCGCAAGCCCGGACAGCGTGCGGGTGAAATCGGCGACCGCCGAGATCTCGTTCGCCTTCAGGATGTTGTCGCGGCCAAAGGCCGGCATGTTGCCTGCCCTGCCTTTGTCGTCGCCCGCGCGCGCGCCGTGCCGGATGGTGAGCTCGATGTCGGCGAGCTTGCCGCCCCACAGCCAGTCGTCGTCGTTGAGGTTCGGGTAGCCCTTGGTGCCGCCGCCGCCGGCGCCGTGGCAGGGCGCGCAGTTGTCGGCGAAGGCCACGCGCCCGACGGCGCGCGAGAAGTCGAGCAGTTGCGGGTCGGCGGCGATGTCGGTCATGGACGCGGTGGAGAGTTTCTCCATCAGCGGACCGCGCTGCGCCTTGAGCGCGGCGAGATCTTCGACCACGGCGCTGCGCGCGTGCCAGCCGGTAACGCCTTCGGTGGCCGAGGTGAGCAGCGGCCAGGCCGGGTAGACGACCCAATAGCCGACCGACCAGACGATGGTGATGTAGAACAGCCACAGCCACCAGCGCGGCAGCGGCGTGTTCAGCTCGCGCAACCCGTCCCATTCGTGGCCGGTGGTGGCCGTGCCGGTGAGAGCGTCGATGTGTTTTTCTTCGGCCACGGCTTCAGTCCTCCCGCAGCGGAATGCGCGCTGCTTCTTCGAATTGCTGCTTGCGCGACGGCCACAGCGCATAAGCGAGCACCGCCAGGAACACGACGACGAAATAAGCGAGACCCCAGGTCTGCGCGAATTCGGCAAGAGCGCGATAAGTCGGGTCCATTGCGATCACCGGATGTTGGCTTTGTCGTCGTAGAGCTTGAAGTCCACCTGCGTGCCGAGCATCTGCAGATAGGCGATGAGCGCGTCGGCTTCGGTGACGCTGGCAGGGTTGCCGTCGAAGTCGCGCGCCTGCGCTTTGGGATAGCGCTTGGCGAGATCGGCGGCATCCGGGCTGTCGGTGGTGGCTTGCGTCACCACGTCGGCCTGCGCCTTTGCGATCATGTCCGCGTTGTAGGGCACGCCGAGCAGCGCCTGGACTTTCAGGTCCTGCGCGACGTGCTTGAAGTCGAGCTCGGTCTCGGCCAGCCAGGAGTATTTCGGCATCACCGAGCCGGGCACCACCGAACGCGGGTCCTTCAGGTGATCGCGGTGCCAATCGTCGGAATACTTGCCGCCGACGCGGGCGAGATCCGGACCCGTGCGCTTGGACCCCCACTGGAACGGCTTGTCGTACATGCTTTCGGCGGCGAGCGAGTAGTGGCCGTAGCGCTCGACCTCGTCGCGCAGAGGCCTGATCATCTGCGAATGGCAGAGATAGCAGCCCTCGCGCACATAGACGTTGCGGCCGGCGAGTTCGAGCGGCGTATAGGGCCGCACGCCTTCGACCTTCTCGATCGTGTTCTTGAGGTAGAACAGCGGCACGATCTCGACCAGGCCGCCGATCGCGATCACGACCAGGATGCCGATGACGAGAACGATCGAGTTCTTCTCGAAGATCGCGTGTTTTTGCCAGAGCGACATTTTCTTTCCCCGCTTATTCCGCCGGCGCCAGCGCGAGTTTGGCGGGCTCCGCCTCTTCCGCGGCAGTCACGGTCTTGATGAGATTCCAGGCCATCAGCAGCGCGCCGGCGAGGAACAGCAGCCCGCCGAGGGCACGGATGATGTAGAAGGGATGCATGGCCTCGACCGTCTCGACGAAGGAGTATTCGAGGAAGCCGAGCTTGGTGTAGGCGCGCCACATCAGGCCTTGCAGGATGCCCGACACCCACATCGCGGTGATGTAGAGCACGATGCCGATGGTCGAGATCCAGAAGTGCCAGTTGACGAGCTTGAGCGAGTAGAGCGGCCGGTTCCACAGCCACGGGATCAGGCAGTAGAGCGCGCCGAAGGAGACGTAGCCGACCCAGCCGAGCGCGCCGGAGTGCACGTGGCCGATGGTCCAATCGGTGTAATGCGAGAGCGAGTTGACCACCTTCACTGACATCATCGGACCTTCGAAGGTCGACATGCCGTAGAAGGCGACCGACACCACCATCATGCGCAGCACCGGATCGGTGCGCAGTTTGTCCCAGGCGCCCGACAGCGTCATGATGCCGTTGATCATGCCGCCCCATGAGGGCATCCACAGCATGATCGAGAAGGTCATGCCGAGCGTCTGCGCCCAGTCGGGCAGCGCCGTGTAGTGCAGGTGGTGCGGACCGGCCCAGATGTAGAGGAAGATCAGCGCCCAGAAGTGAATGATCGACAGGCGGTAGGAATAGACCGGCCGGTCGGCGCGCTTCGGGATGAAGTAGTACATGATGGCGAGGAAGCCGGCGGTGAGGAAGAAGCCGACCGCGTTGTGGCCGTACCACCACTGCACCATGGCGTCCTGCACGCCCGACCAGACGATGTAGGACTTCGGAGAGAAGATCGACACCGGCACCGTCGCGTTATTGCCGAGGTGCAGCACGGCGATGGTGACGATGAAAGCGAGATAGAACCAGTTGGCGACGTAGATGTGCGGCTCCTTGCGCCGCATGATGGTCGCAAGGAAGACGAGGAAGTAGACGACCCAGACGACGGTCAGGAAAAGGTCCGAGTACCATTCCGGCTCGGCATATTCCTTCGACTGAGTGATGCCGAGCAGATAGCCGGTGCCGGCGATGACGATGAAGAAGTTGTAGCCGAGCACGACGAACCAGGGCGCTATGTTGCCGGCCAGCCGCGCGCGGCAGGTGCGCTGCACCACATAGAACGAGGTGGCGATCAGCACGTTGCCGCCGAAGGCGAAGATCACCGCCGAGGTGTGCAAGGGGCGCAGGCGGCCGAAGGTCGTCCACGGCAGATCGAAATTGAGCACCGGGAAGGCGAGCTGGAGCGCGATGACGAGGCCGACGGTGAAGCCGGCGATGCCCCAGAACACGGCGGCGAAGGACGTGAACTTCACCGGGCCCATGTTGTAGTTGGGCTTGCCGTCGATCTCGAGCGGGGGCTGCGCAGCCGGGCGCTCGTAGTAGCGGTTAACGATGACGAAGACGGCGGCGATGCTGGCCGCGGTAAAAAGATAAGCGTGGAAGGCGTATTCCGGCGTGTGGGCCTTGGCGGCGACCACAATGGAGAGGATTGCCAGGAGAGCGAATGTCAGCGCCGAGCCGCCCTCCCCAATGGTCATGGTTTTTTGTGGTGCGAGCGCGTTCGCCATGTGGGTGGTTCCGTTATTGGCCGGTCTCGGAGACGAGAAGAGAAGTCGCGGCCACTATCGGCGAAGCGCGCTCTTGCTCCTTGATACAGGTCAAAGGAACAGGCCGGCGCACGGGCGGATCGCACGAAATTAACGCCGCCGCTCGCCGTCCGACGAAGGGGTATGCGCGGCGCACGGGCGCAACTTGATTTTGATCAAGCAGCTAAAAGGACAAGCCCCGGCGTCGGCCGGGGGCTTGCGGATGTCGGTGCGGGCGGGCCAGCTGCGTCAGTTGCGCCAGCCGCGCCAGCCCCAGTGCCGCGGCCCGCCGGCATTGATGCGCGCCTTCTGCTCGTCGGTGAGCGTGGCGAAGAAGGCGTCGAAGGCCGGGCGCACGGTCTTGAGCGCGGCCAGCATCGCCTCCATGCGCTTCTCCATCAGTTCGAGACGCGCGCTGGCGCCGGCCGGGAACTCGCGCGGACAAGCGGCGGCGATCGTTTCGGCCGCCTTGGCCGACGCGGCGCGCAAATCGTCGAGTGCCTTGCGCTGCACCTCGGTCGGCTGAATCAGCCGCTCGATGCGCTGCGTGCGCCATTCGGCAAGGCCCGCGGCTTGCGGGCTGCACATGGCGCCGAAGCCGCGCATGCCGCTGCCCATCATGCCGGGACCCATCATCATGCCGGGTCCCCAGCCGTAACCGCCGGCGCCTGGCCCGCGGCCACCGCCGGGGCCAGGACCAGGGCCGCCACCCAGGCCCGGACCGCCTACGGCGGGCGGAGTTCCCGCACCCGGCCCGGCCGGTTGCGCGAGCAACGATGCGCTCATGATCGTGAGACTGCCGAACGCGAGTGCAGTAATGACGGCGAGGCGAGCTTTCATGGCCTATCCTCCGGCTGAAAATCGTTAGTGCTAATCTTGGTGCGCGCGGCCTGCGCGCGCCTTGATGCAAGTCAACGGCGACGGAACTAGAGCGCGAACTCGCGCTCGATGTCGGCGACGGCGATCTGTGGCTCAAGCGGCGGCGCCACCGGCGCGCGGTCGCCGCGATAGAGCACGCCAAGGCTGAAGCCGTCGTCGGCCAGCACCTACGCGGTGGCGGCGGCGCGATCCTGCTCGACAGCGTCGAGGGCCGCACCAGCTTCTTCCATTCGCGCTGCCCGTTTCGGGAGGCCGGCTTGACTAAACTTCAGGTAAATCGTGGCAGCAATTGACAATAATCAAGCCGAACGCCAAGATTAACTAAGAGATTTTATTAGCATCGATTTTTCTAATACAGCAAGATTCCATGAGAACAATGTATTCGATCAAGTTCATAACCATACGTTAACCAAGCCGCAATCGGCTGCGTCATAATCATACCGCTCGTCGGGGAGCTTCAACTTGTTCACGATCGGGGCCGCGCCACCCGCGACGCGACCGGTTAGCGCAGCGAATTGCGCGAGTCCGTTTCGGCATCCGAACAACAGACAGGACGAGATACCATGCGCATCAATTCCCCTGTGACCGCCGTCGAATATATGGTCAGTGACACGCAGACCATCATTTCGACCACCGATCTCCAAGGGAACATCACCTACGCCAATCCCTACTTCGTCGAGGCCAGCGGCTTCACCGAAGAGGAATTGCTCGGCGCGCCGCAGAACATTCTGCGGCACCCTGACATGCCGAAAGCGGCATTCGCCGATTTGTGGGCGACGATCAAATCCGGTTTGCCGTGGACCGGCATGGTCAAAAACCGGCGCAAGAACGGCGACTTCTATTGGGTGCTCGCCAACGTCACGCCGGTCGTGCAAGGCGGCACTCCCGTCGGCTACATGTCGGTGCGCACCAAGCCGACGCGCGACCAGGTCGCGGCGGCCACGGCGCTGTATCAGAAGGCTGCCAAGGGCTACAGGCTGACGCTCCGCCAGGGCCGCATCGTGCGGCCGGGTCTGCTGGGCAAACTCATCGAGCTCACGCGCCTTTCGCTGCGAACGAGCGTCGCGCTGACCCTTTCGTTCCTGCTCGTTTCAACCGGCATCAGCGGCTCGGCCGCCTGGTTCGCCAGCAACGGCGCGGATTGGAACGTGTGGCTGAGCGCGCTTGCCGCGACGAATGTCGTTGCGATCGCGTGGTTCTGGTACTTCCTGGCCAGCAAGATCCTGGTTCCGCTGAAGCAAGCGATCAAGGTGAGTCAAGCCATGGCGGGCGGCGACATGACCACCCGCGTCGAGACCGAGCGCACCGACGAAATGGGTCAAATGCTGCGCGCGCTACGCCAGATGAACATCGTCTTCCGCAGCATCATCGGCGATGTGCAGGACAGCTTCGAACAAATGCAGGCGACGACGCGCAACATCGCTTCCGGCAATCAGGACCTGTCGGGGCGAACGGACTCACAAGCCGCCGCGCTCGAGGAAACGGCCGCCAGCATGGAGCAACTCGCCTCGACGGTGAAACAAAACGCCGACCGCTCCACGCAGGGCAACGACGTGGCCGGCACCGCTCTGGCCACCGCGGAAAAGGGCGGAAAGGTCATGCAGCAAGTGGTTTCGACCATTGCCGACATCAGCGCTTCGTCGGAGAAGATCTCGGAAATCGTCACCATCATCGACGGCATCGCTTCTCAAACCAACCTGCTTGCGCTCAACGCCGCGGTCGAAGCCGCGCGTGCCGGCGAAGCCGGTCGAGGCTTCTCGGTGGTCGCGAGCGAGGTGCGCGCGCTGGCCCAGCGGTGCGCGGCGGCCGCGATGGAGATCAAGCAGCTGGTCGATGCCTCAACCAGCAAGGTGAACAGCGGGACGGTTCTGGCGCGCGACGCCGGTGCAACCATGCAGGAAATCATTGCGGCGGTGAACCGCGTCACCGGCATCATGAGCGACGTTTCGAGCGCATCGGTCGAACAAAGCTCCGGCATCGGGCAGGTCAACCAAGCCATCACGCAGATGGACGAGGTGACGCAACAGAATGCCGCGCTCGTCGACGAGGCGAGAAAGGCGACCACCGGCCTCGAAGAGAGCGTGAGCAAGTTCAAAAAGGCGCTCGACGTCTTCAAGTTCCAGAGCGCGCCTGCCGTGGCGCCGGCAAAGCAGCAAGCGCCGCGCGTCACGAAGCAGACGCGCAAGGCCGCGTGACGGCGGGCGGCCGCGGGCTTCCATCGCAATTGCAACGATCCGGGCCGGCGCCTTGCCGGCCCTGAACGACAAAGGCGCGCGGTGCGCCTCGCCGAGGCCGCAGCCGCACGCCTTACGATCCGCCCCTGATCGGCGGCGGATTGGTCCTCAGTGCTTCAGCGCGTTGGCGGGCGGCTCGATGACCATGCCGGAGGTCGGCTCGACCCAGACCAGGTGATCTTTCACCGCCTTGACGCCGGCGGTGTTTTCGGCGGCGACCTTGAGCGCGGCGCGCTGGCGGTCGTCCAACACAGCGCCCCACAGTTCCACGACGCCGTCACGTACGACGACATTGACCATGGCGGCGGGCGCCCATTTTTCGCGCTCGATCACGGCGAGCAGGCTGTCGCGGATGGCGGCATCGTCCTGCGCCGCCGCCGGCGTGGCGCGCGCCAGGCTGACCATGGCGTGCATGAGGTTGGAGCGGGTGACAATGCCGACGACCTTACCGGCGCGCACGACCGGCACGCGTTTGATGCGGTGGCGCTCCATCAATTCGACGATGTATTCCAGCGCGGCGTCCTCGGTGACAGTGTGGATCGTATCGGTCATCACCTCGGACACCTTGCTGCCGTGCGAATGCGTGTACTCAGCGGCGATCTTGCCCGGGCCCATGAGGAATTCGAGCCAGCGCGAGCGCCGGCGCTCGGTCGCGGTCTCCTGACGGCGCAGGAAATCGCCTTCGGAGAGAACGCCGACCAGTGCGCCGGCGTTGTCGATCACCGGCAAGCCGCTGATGCGGTGCTGGAGCATCAGCCGCGCCGCCTGCAACACAGTGGCGTCCGGGCCGATGGAAACGACGTCGCGCGTCATCACGTCCTTGGCTTGCATGGCTTGTCTCCGTGTTCCGCGGAATCAGACCATGCCGGCCACGCCGGTCTCTTGATGCAGGTCAAGCGCCTCTTTCTCACCTCCCCCTGCAAGGGGGAGGTCGGCGAGCAAAGCTCGCCGGGTGGGGGTCAATTGAAAAAACGATGACCCCCTCCCTGACCCTCCCCCTTTCAGGGGGAGGGAATTGAGAGCCATGCGGGTCGCTACTTTAATGCCGCCATTCCGGCGGCGGCACCGGCGTCCAGGCGCGCTTGAGCCTCAAGTCGTCGGCGATGGCGTTGGCGGCGATGTAGCCGGGGGCGCCGTTGACGCCGCCGCCATTGCCGGACGACGAGCCGCACAGATAAAGCCCCTCCACCGGCGTGCGCGAGCCGGGCATCAGCGGGTGCGGGCGATTGATGCCGAGCTGGTTCGGCACATAGGCGCCCATGCGCACGGCGCCCTGGCGCATGTTGGCGTTGAGGCGTTCGACGTCGAGCGGCGTGAACAGGTAACTGCCCAACAGATTGTCGCCTTCGAGGTTCGAGGCGTAGACGCGCCAGTAATCCAGGATGCGCTGGGTGTAATCGGCGCGGTTCCTGTCCCACTCCTGCGGGCTGCCGTCGACCGAGTAAGGCGCAAACGGCCACCAGAACGCGCTGTTCCCGCCGGCCGGCGCGTAGGTCGGATCGAAGGCGCTGTTGCAGGCGCCGTTGCCCATCAGCACCTTGGGGAATTTCTTGGCGGCGCAGTCGTCGAAGCAGCTCGCCACTTCGTCGATGTTGTCCATGCCGAAGAAGATATTGTAGGCGCGCGCCATGTCGGGATCGAAAGCCTCGGCGCGGTAGCGCGGCGCATCCTTGAGCGCCAGATGCAAGGTGACGAGGCTGTGGTTGCCCCAGTGCCAGGCCTTCGCCTTCTCGCGCACCGGGTCGGGGAAACGCTCCTCGCCCGCCATCGTAAGCGTCATCGGGAAATCGATGGCGCTGGCGACGAATTTGCTGCCGCCGATGAAGCGGCCGTCGGCGAGCTTGACGCCGGTGGCGCGGCCGCCCTTCACCTCGATCTCCTTCACCTCGGCATTGGTGACGACCGTACCTCCCCCCGCCTCCACCACGCGCGCCAGCGCCAGCGGCAAGGTATGCGCGCCGCCGACCGGCAGGGTGAAGCTGGCGATATTGGCGAAGATCGCCGGGAACACGATGCCGGCGCCGGGCACGTTCTCGGTGGTGATGACGTGCATGTAGGACGTGAACAGCGTGCGGATACGCTCGTCGACGAAATGCTTGCGCACGACGCTGAACAGGTCGTGCTGGGCGTGGCTGAGCAGCTCCTTGGCCTTCGGCCCGCTCAGCCGGTCGAGCAGTTGCTCGCGCGGCATCGGCGCGTTGTAAAGCAGCGACACCAGCAGCGGCCGCATCTCCTCGCAGTAGGTGTGCCACAGCTCGCGGAAGGTCTCGGCGTCCTGTTTGGAGAAACGCGCCAGCGACGCGCAGGTCTTGTCGAGGTCCTTGTGGATCACCACGCAGGTGCCGTCGCGGAAGGCGGCCGCCTGTTGCACCGGCGGTTCGATGTAGGAAAAGCCGAAACGATGCAGCTCGAGATCCTTGAGCAGCGGGCAAAGCCCGATGCCCATGTAGAAATTGGCGTGCAGATTGAGCTTGAAGCCGGGGAGGATGCGTTCCTCGGTGCTGCTGCCGCCACCGATGCGGGCATTGCGCTCGAGCACCGCAACCTTCATGCCGGCGCGCGCAAGATAAGCGGCGGTCGTGAGGCCGTTGTGGCCGGCGCCAATCACGACGCCATCAAAGTCCGTCATGTCTCCCCCCGACAAACACTTGTAGCCGCGTGTTCTTGGAGAAGAGCGTAGCGTCTCGGGTCCGGCGCGACAACGCCGCAAAGGTGTCGCCGGCCTGGCCTGCAACCGGCGCAAAAAGAAACCCCGGCAAAAGTGTGCCGGGGCAGTTTGCCGAACTAGACGTCGGGGAGAACGACGTTCGGCTAGGGAACCAAATTCACCGAACCGGAACGCCAATTACGCGTTCATGCGGCTCAAGGCGGCGCGGTTGCGCAGCACGATGCGGCGCGAAGTCGGGACCGCGATGGCGGCGGAGTTCTCGAGCTGGGTCAGCGTGCGCGACACCGTCTCGATGGTGAGGCCGAGATAGTCGGCGATGTCCTGACGCGACATCGGCAGATCGACCTCAGTGGCGCTCGCGGAACGCTTGGCCATCTCCAGCAGGAAGCCGGCGACGCGCTCCTGCGCGGTCTTGATCAGCAGCATGATGTGGTCTTGGGCGCGCTGCAGCTCGCCGGCGGTCGTGGTCCAGAGCTGGCGGGCGACCTCGGTGTCGCGGGCGGCGAGCGCGATCAGCGTGCTGCGCTTGATCACCAGCACCTTGCTGTCGACGATCGCTTCGGCGGAGAAGGTGTGGTCGGCGCCGATTTCGAGACCGAAGATGTCGCCGGGGAGATAGAAGGCGCCGATCTGGCGGCGGCCGTCGTTGAGCACCTTGTAGGTGCGCACCGTGCCGCTGATGACCTTGTAGAGATATTCGGCCGGCTCGTTCTCGCCGTAAATCTCGGCGTTGCGGCTGAAGGGCATCGGCGCGCCCATCAATTCGATGGAACTGCCGAGCGTCGAGACGGACGGCGCCGAACGGGCGACGCGGCTTTCCGGCTGACGCGAGGCGGTGTGGCTGGTCATCGTCTGGGTGGTGAGCATTTTCTCGCCCTCGGTGAATTTGATGGTTCTCGATACCGCTGGCGCGCACCGGCCGAAATTCAGATAATCTCCATAGGGGATTTACCGTAGGCCGATCGGGGCGGATTCAGGAGCGGCGTGACAGCCGACGCGATGGCAGAAGCTATTGAAAAGCCTGATATTTTGGTCACCTGGCAAAAGCGACGCGTTTCCCGCTATGGGGTCGCGCCGACGGTGGTCGCGCTCTCGCTGGCGGTGCGCGCCCTGCTCCTGCCGGTTCTGCACGAGGACACGGTGTTCCTGTACTTCGTGCCGGCCGTGCTGATCTCGGCGGGAATCGGCGGGCTCGGGCCCGGACTGCTCGCGACGGGCCTGAGCGTCGCAGCCGCGATGTTTGTGGTGAGCGGCGAAAACTCCACCGCCTTGGAGGCGGTGTTCTTAGTCAACGCCATAGCCTTCGCGCTCATCGGCCTCGGCGTCTCCTGGGGCGGCGAATTGCTGCATCGGGAGCGGCTGCGCGCCATGCAGATGACGCAGCGGGCGCTGTCGCAGCAGGCGCATCTGCAATCGATCCTTGACACCGTGCCGGAGGCAATGATCGTCATCGACGACCGCGGCACCATGCAGTCCTTCAGCAGCGCGGCCGAACGGCTGTTCGGCATGACGGGGGCGGAGGCGATCGGGAAGAACGTCAAAATCCTGATGCCCTCGCCCTATCGCGAGAACCACGACGGCTACCTGCACCGCTACAACACCACCGGCGAACGCCGCATCATCGGCATCGGCCGCGTCGTGGTCGGCCAGCGCAAGGACGGCTCGACCTTCCCGATGGAGCTGGCGGTCGGCGAGATGCAGTCCGGCAACCAGCGCTTCTTCACCGGCTTCATCCGCGACCTCACCGAGCGGCAGCAGACCGAGTTACGCCTGCAGGAGCTGCAATCCGAGCTGGTCCACATCTCGCGCCTGACCGCCATGGGCGAGATGGCCTCGACGCTGGCGCACGAGCTCAACCAGCCGCTGTCGGCGATCGCCAACTATCTCAAAGGTTCGCGGCGCCTGCTGGACGCGGCCAGCGACGACCGCTCGATTACCTTGCGCGACGCCATGGAAAAAGCCGCCGACCAGGCGATGCGCGCCGGGCAGATCATCCGCCGCCTGCGCGACTTCGTGCAGCGCGGCGAAAGCGAGCGGCGCGTGGAGAGCATCACCAAGCTGGTCGAGGAGGCGAGCGCGCTGGCGCTGGTCGGCGTCAAGGATCGCGGCATCCGCGTGCATTTCCAGTTCGACCCGTCGATCGACCAAGTGCTGGCCGACCGCGTGCAAGTGCAGCAGGTGCTGCTCAATCTGATCCGCAACGCCATGGACGCCATGGAATCCTCCCCCACGCGCGACCTCGCCGTATCGGTGGTGCCGGAAGGCGCGACGCATGTGCGCATCGGCGTCGCCGACACCGGCTCCGGCATCGACCCCGAGGTCGCCGAGCAGCTTTTCCAGCCGTTCGTCACCACCAAGCGCCAGGGCATGGGCGTCGGCCTGTCGATCTCGCGTACGATCGTGGAGGCGCATGGCGGGCGCATCTGGGTGGAGCCCAATCCCGCCGGCGGGACGATCTTCTATTTCACGCTGGCGGTGGTAGACGCAGGAGATATCGACGATGCAGCCTGAGCCGGTCATTTACGTGATCGACGATGACGACGCGGTGCGGGAGTCGCTCGAATTCCTGCTGACCGCGGCCGGCGTCAAGGTACGCGGCTTCGAATCGGCCAAGGCCTTCTTCGACTTCCTGCCGCAGGTCGAATCCGGCTGCATCATCACCGACGTGCGCATGCCGGAGATCACCGGCATCGATCTCCTGCGCAAGGTCAAGGAGGTCAAGCCGCATTTGCCGGTGATCGTCATCACCGGCCACGGCGACATCGCGCTTGCGGTCGAGGCGATGAAGATCGGGGCCGCCGATTTCCTGGAAAAGCCCTTCGACGACGATCACCTGCTGGCGTCGGTGCGCGCGGCGCTCAACCAGGAAGCCGATGCCGCCAAGCGCAAGGCGGGAGTATCCGAGATCCACGACAAGCTGGCGGCGCTGTCGAACCGCGAGCGGCAGGTGCTGGAAGGCCTGGTCGCCGGCAGCGCCAACAAGACCATCGCCTTCGACCTCGGCATCAGTCCGCGCACGGTCGAAATCTATCGCGCCAACGTGATGACCAAGATGGCGGCCAACAGCCTGTCCGACCTGGTGCGCATGGCGATGATGGCGGGCATCCTGGAAAACTCCGGCAAGTCGCGCTGACGTCGGGCGGGCAATCCTGCGAACGGCCGCGGGTCTGGTCAGTTGGGATCGTCGCGGACGCCGAGCCCGCGCATGAAGCGCTCGCGGATCTGAACGGGATCGCGGTCGGTGGTGGCGACCGCGGGCTTGTCGTCGATGCGCGCCGCGATCAGCGTCGGCCCGCCCTTGAGCGCTTCGGCGACGCGGCGCTCGAAATCGTCCTCGTCGGCGGCCCAGGCACTGTTGGCGAGGCCCGAGCCTTGCGCGATCGCGACCAGGTCCGCGGTCGAAGCCGTGCTCGTCGGCTGCGAGCCGGTGATCTGGTAGATGCCGTTGTCCCAGATCACGATGGTGAGGTTCTTCGGCCTCTGCATCGCGATCGTGGACAGGCTGCCGAGCTGCATCAGCAGCGAGCCGTCGCCTTCCAGCGCGACGACGTGGCGGTGCGGCTGCGCCAATGCGACGCCAAAGGCGATCGGGATGGCGAGCCCCATGCTGCCGAGCATGTAGAAGTTCTGCGGACGCCGGCCGGCCGCCCACAGGTCGAAATTGGCGTTGCCGATGCCGCCGATGACGGCCTCGTCGTGCTTGAGCAGCGCGACCAGGCGCTTAGTCAGATCGAAGCGGTTCATGGACTTGACGTTTGCCATGATCACCCCCCGAACGCTTTGCCGCCGGTCAGCAGCGGCGAGAGGATGAAGGTGACGGGCGCCTGCGTCGCCACCGCCTGTTTGATCGAGCGGTCGAGGATGAAGGCGAGCTCGTCCTGCCGCGTGATGGTGTGATGCTCCATGGCGAGCGCGTCGAGCACCGGCCGCATCGTCCGGCACACCAGCGCCTGCCCGATATTGAACTCGCCGAGCGTGCCGCGCTCCGACACGAAGATGAGCGCCGGAATCTGGCAGGGCACGACCAGCGAGGCGAGCACGTTCGGCAAAGTGGCAAAGCCCGAGGTCTGCATCAGCACGGCGCTCTTCATGCCGCCCATCCAGGCGCCGGTGACGATGCCGATCGCCTCCTCCTCGCGCGTGCAGGGAAACGTCGTGAAGAAGGGATCGGCGTGGATCGCCTCGATCAGCGGCGTGAGCACCCGGTCGGGAACATAGACGACGAGCTTGACGTCGTTGCTCTTCAGGGTGTCGCGCACGACCTGGTGCCAGGTTTGAACGGCCGTCTCGGTGTCGTTCATGGGGTCTGATCGGGCCGGGCGGCGGCCTTTGAATATCGTGAAATTTCCGGGCTTGCAGAACGGCGCCCGCACGGCGTCGACGCCATTGCTCCAATAGTTGCAAAAGCTTACCCTTATAACCTTATCGGCGCTCGAAAAAAACAAAGCCGAAAACACAGGGGAGGACGATGACAGAATCCAAGGACAAAACCGCGCTGTCACGACGGCGCGTGATCCAGGGTGCGGGCGCGGTGGCGGCGGGCGTGGCGGCGCCGGCGATCCTGAACGTCCGCTCGGCCTATGCCGCCTATCCCGACCGGACGGTGAAAGTTGTCGTGGCGAACACGCCCGGCGGCCCGTCCGACCTCGTCGGCCGCATGGTCACCGCCGCCTTGCAGCAGTCGACCGGCAAGACCTTCATCATCGAAAACATCGGCGGCGCCGGCGGCAATATCGGCATGGGCCAAGTCGCCAAGGCAGACCCGGACGGCTACACCTACCTGCTGGCGACCAACGCTTTTTCGGTCAATCCCGCACTCTACAACAAGCTGCCGTTCGATCCGCTCAAGGACTTCGTGGGCGTGAGCGAGTTGGCGACCACGCCCAACACGTTTGTGGTACCGGCGGAGCTGCCGGCCAAGAACCTCCGGGAATTCGTCGCCTTGGTGCGCGCCAATCCCGACAAGTTCAACGTCTCGGTTCCGCCGATCGGCACGACGCCGCAGATCGCGGCCGAGATGTTCAAGCTGCGCGAGAAACTGCCGAAGCTGGCATCCGTCGTCTTCAAGGGCGGCGGCGACGCGCTGCAAGCGGTACTCAGCGGCACTACGCAATTGAGCGTCGGCTCGTTGCCGCCGGCGGCCGCACACATCAAGTCCGGCAAGCTGCGCTGCCTGGCGGTCACCGGCGAGACACGCTGGCCGGATCTGCCGGATGTGCCGACGATGACTGAAGCCGGTTACAAAGACTTCGTGCTGGCCGTCGACTGTGTGCTGCTGGCGCCCGCCAAGACGCCGCCGGATGCCGTCAAATGGATGGAGACCGAGACGGTGAAGGTGCTCTCGACGCCGGATATGAAAGAGAAGCTGTACAAGGCCGGCTTCCAGGTGCGGGCGAAGGGCGCCAAGGACGCCTGGGCGCGCGTCACCAAGGAAATGGAACTGTTCAAGACAGTGGTCGAACAGGCCGGAATGCAGAAGCTCTGACGCTTCCCGTCAATGCGCCCGCCGCTGCACGCGGCGGGCGTTTCCTTTCTCCGCAACGCCGGGGTGATCGGCCGTGCAAATCAAATCCATCGAGCCGATCGCGGTTTCGCTGCCGATGCTCAAGCCCGTCGTCATGGCGGGCGAGGAAGTGCGCCGGGCCGACAACGTGCTGGTGCGGATCGAAACCGACAACGGGCTGACCGGCTGGGGCGAGGCCGCCTCCGCTCCCCTCATGACCGGCGACACGCTGGAAAGCCTGGTCTCCGCGGTCCATTTCCTGACGCCCGTCTTGCACGGGCGCGATCCCGCCGACATCGAAGGTGCGCTCGGGGCCATGGACGGCCGCATGTACGGCAACCAGGGCGCCAAGGCGGCGATCGAGATCGCCTTGCATGACCTCGCCGGCCTCGCATCGGGCAAGCCGGTGCACGCGCTGCTCGGCGAGCGCAAGCGCACGCGCATGCCGCTGCTGACCCTGATCGCGGGCGGCGACACCGACGGCGACCTCGCCGACGCGGCCAAGAAGAAGGCGGCCGGCTTCACGGCCTACAAGGTCAAGGTCGGCATCGACACGCCGGAGAAAGACGCCGCGCGCACGCGCGCGGTGTGCAAGCTGCTGGGCGGCGGCTTCATCATTTCGGCCGACGCCAACCAGGGCTTCACCACCGAGGAAGCGCTCGCTTATGTGCGCGCGGTCGAGGGCTGCGGGCTCGACTTCTTCGAACAGCCGATCATGGCCGACGACCTCGACGGCATGGCGGCGGTGGCGGCGGCGACGAAGACGATCGCCATCGGCGCCGACGAAGGCATCCACTCGCTCGCCGACATCCGCGCGCACCATGCGCGCAAGGCCGCGCGCGGCGCCAGCCTCAAATCGATCAAGCTCGGCGGCGTGCGCGCGCTGACCGCGGCCGCAAGGCTGTGCGGCGAGCTCGGCATGAGCGTCAACATTTCCTGCAAGACCGGCGAGTCGAGCGTCGCCTGCGCCGCGGCACTGCATGTCGCGAGCGTGATCCCCAATCTCGATTGGGCACTGACGCTGACGCACACCGGCCTCAAGAAAGACGTCACCGCGCAGCCGATCCCGACCGCCAACGGCCACGTCGATGGGCTGCACCGGCCCGGCCTCGGCATCAGCGTCGATGAGGGACGCGTCAACGCCCACCGGGTGGCCATCGCCGCGCGCGACGTGGCCTGATCAGGCCCTCGCTTCTCCCTGCGCGAGAAAGGCCCGCCAGCCGCCGAAGCTTGAAATGTCGCGCGCGCCCGCGATCGCCGCGGCCTCGACCAAAAAGCCTTTGACGACGCGGCCGTCGGCCAACGCGAGGCTGCCGATCGACAGCGGCGGCGGCACCCCTTCGACGAATCGGCCGAAGCCGGCGACCGGCAGCGCCCATATTTCCAGCGCGATCGAGGCGCCCTGCCCGTCCGCCACGCGCAGCAGGCCGGGCTTCGGCGGCGTCGTGCCGGGCAGCGCGTAGAGCCGGTAATGCGGGGCGGTCTCCGCCTCCTCCAGCAACCGGCCGCCGAGCGCGCGCAATTCGCCGTTGAGCGGCAGGCCGGACAGATGCGCGCCGATCACCGCGACGGCGACCTCGCCGGATGCCGCGCGCTTCGGCAGCGCGGAAAGCGGCGGCTGCGGCGCGCCGGTCGCGCCGAGCGAGAGGCCGGTGTCGACGTGGAAGACGCGCCCGATCTCGGCCAGCCGCGCATCGTCGCCGCCGGGCGCGAGCAGCGTGATGCCGAAGGGCACGCCGGCATCGGTGAAAGAGGCCGGCAGCGCCAGCCCGCACATGTCGAGCAGATTGACGAAATTAGTGTAGCTGCCGAGCCGGCTGTTGAGCTGGATCGGGTCGGCCAGCACCTGTTGCACCGTGTAGGCTGTCGGCGCCGTCGGCAGCGCCAGCGCGTCCACCTGCCGGAAGGTAAGGTCGGCGACGCGCCGCAGCTCTTCCAGTTTGTAGAAGGCGCTGAAGGCGTCCATCGCCGTCGGGCGCAGGCCGCCGAGCGTGATCTCGCGCGTGACCGGATGGATGGCGTCGGGATCGGACGCCAAAAGCTTGCCGGCGGCGAGCGCGCGCTCGGCGAGCCACGGGCCTTCGTACAAGAGCCGCGCCGTTTCGTAGAAGGGCTCGATGTCGATCTCGACGATGGTGCAGCCGAGCCGCGCGAGACGCTCGAGCGCGGCGGCATAAGCCGCCTCGAACGCGCGGTCGCCGAAGAACAGCCGCTGGCCGGGCTTGGGCACGCCGAGCTTCGCTTGCGGCAGCGCGCCAGGCGCGCCGAGCGGACGGCTGCGCGAATAGGGATCGGAAGCGTCCGGCCCGGCCATGACGGAAAGCGCGGTCCAGGCATCGTCGACGGTGAGTGCGAAGACCGAGACGCAATCGAGCGTGCGGCAGGCCGGCACCACGCCGAAGGTCGAGACGAGGCCGAGGCTCGGCTTCAGGCCCACGATGTTGTTGAGGCCGGCCGGGATGCGGCCGGAGCCGGCGGTGTCAGTGCCGAGCGCAAGCGGCACCAGGCCGTTGGCGACCGCGACCGCCGAGCCCGAGCTGGAGCCGCCGGGGACCAGCTCCGGCTTGATCGCGTTCTTCGGGATGCCGTAAGGCGAGCGCACGCCGACCAAGCCGGTGGCGAACTGGTCGAGATTAGTTTTGCCCACGACGATGGCGCCGGCGGCGCGCAGCCGCGCCACCGCGGTCGAGTCCCGCGTGGGCGTATAGGCGAAGGCCGGACAGGCGGCGGTGGTCGGCAATCCGGCGTCGTCGATATTGTCCTTCACCGCCACCGGCACGCCGTAAAGCGGGCGGCCCTCGGGGCCCGCCGCCGCCAGCGCGCGGGCTTCGGCCAGCGCGTCGGCCTCCGGGCGCAAGGTGATGAAAACGGCGGGATCGCCAAGCGCACGGATGCGCGCGTAGCTGCGGGCGACGGTTTCTTCGGGCGTGGCGGCGCCCGCCCAATGCGCGGCCACGATGGAAGCGACGGTGTCAGCCAAAACGGCCCCCAGAACGATAAGGAACGATCCGCATTGGCGCCGCCCCGGCAAGGGCGCAGGTCTTTTGTGCGAGAAATCGCGCGCCCGCGCAACCCGCGGGCCTCAGGTCTCCGCCACCACGCGGTTGCGCAAAACCCCGACGCCGGAGATATCGATCTCGACCGTGTCGCCCATGGCCATATTGGCCGGCACGCCGTCGGTGCCCATCCACATCACGTCGCCCGGCATGATGGTGCAATAGCGCGAGACCAGGCTGATGTAAGTCGGCGCGTCGAAGATCATGTTGTTGGTCTTGAAGCTTTCGGTGACCGCGCCGTTGATGCGGATGGTGGTCTGCATGGTGTCGAGATCGGCCTCGGTCTCGATCCAGGGGCCCATCGGCTTGAAGGTGTCGCAGTTCTTGGCGCGCCAGAGCGTGCGGTCGCTGGCCTGCCAGCCGCGCTCGGAGACGTCGTTGCCGATGGTCCAGCCGAGCACGTAGTCGAGCGCATTTTCCTTCGTCACGTTGCGGCACTTCTTGCCGAACACCGCGACCAGCTCGCCCTCGTACTGGAACTCGGCGCCGGCATCCTTCGGCTTCACGATGTTCTCTTCGTGCGCGATCAGCGCGTTGTTGGCGCGGTAGCCGATGTCGGGCTGGGTGGGGAATTCGGGCTGCTTGCCGCGCTTCTCCGCCATGCGGCGGACGTGGTCGGCGTAGTTGACGCCGACACAGAAGAAGGTGGACGGCACGGTCGGGATGTCGAGCTTGACCGCGACCAGCGGATAGACGCGCGCGGTGCGTTCATAGCGCGTGAAGGGCGAGCCCTCGACCGCGATCACGCGATCGCCCTCGACGATGCCAAAAATAGACTCGCTGCCGTCGGCCTTGAACCGGCACCACTTCATCGCTTCCTCCGATCAGTTGGCCGCCAGCAAGCCGGACTGCACCACCGCGTCTTTGCCGCGCGGCGAAGCGATGAGATCGATCATCGTTTGCGCAGCCTGCGCCACCGCCGACTTCGCATGGACGCCGGCGGAGAGCGGCATCACGTTCTGCAACTCATCCGGAAACGGTCCAAGCACTTGCACGCCCGGCACCAGCATCAGCTCGGCGAGCTGCTGCACCGCCATGGCGGCCTCGCCGCTTGCCACCGCCGGCGCGACCAGGCCGGAGCGTGTGATCGTCTTGCGCTTCACCGCGTCGGCGATGCCGAGGCGCGCGCACACCTTGAGAAAATGGGCCGCGCTCGGGCTACCGGTGGCGGGGTCGGCATGGATGACCGACTTGGCGGCGAGCAGCGCCGCCTTGAACTTATCAGCTGACGAAATGTCCGCCTTCGGTTCGTTCAAGCCGACGGCAAGACCCATGATCATTTTTGCGACCGGGCGGCTCGAGCCGGCGGCGAGCTTGCCTTCCTGGATGAGGCCGTCGATGCCCTCCGGCGTGGCGATGACGACGTCGGCGGCTTCGCCCTTCTGGATCATCGCCACCGTCGCCGACGGCGGCGCGAAGGTCATGGCAACGGCAAGGCCGGTGGCCTTCGTGAACTCCGGCGTGAGCTTGTCGATCACGCCCTGCATGGCGACCGTGGTGACGATCTTCAGCGGCTCGGGCATTGGGGGACTTTCGGAAAACGGTGGCGGGGAGAGAGGGAAGTGAACCCAAAGAAATCGAGGGTTCGATTATCATGAATCGGAGGATGGCGGAGAGGGAGGGGTGCAGCCAGCAAACGTTCTCCGTCTTGTGGATAACGGGACGGAGCGGTGCCGCCGCGGATGTGCCCTCCGAGAAGAGCGCCGGTAACTTCGGATTTGGCAACGATGTTGTTCTTGGCGGTTCGGCGATCCCAGCAGGAGGCAAATAGTTGTTGTACGGCAAGGTAGCTGCCCTAACGACGCCCCGCTCTAATGTCTGCTCTTCGGGGCGAAGCCGAGACTCAAGGCGGACATCGAAGAAATGGCTGGTCCGACCCAATTTAGCGGACATTTGGAAGCGGGCGTCCTAAAGCATTGCCGGCCCGATCAGTTAACGCAGTGCCCGGGCAGCACAAATTTGTCTCGGCGACGGTCTAAGTTCATTTTATACTTATCCTAACTCGCAATAAAATAGCGGGACTTCGGCGAGCGGGAAGGGAACGCGGCAATGCAGGTGGCGTATGAGCCCTGGCTTGTCCTGCTTTCCGTCGTGATGGCGATCCAGGGCGCCTATGTGGGCTTCAACCTGGCTCTCCAGATCGGCGGCGCGGTCGGGATGCGCAGGCGGCTGTTGCTCGCCGGGGCCGCGTTCTCGTTGGCCGTCGCCATATGGACCATGCACTTCGTCGGCATGCTGGCGGCCCGATTGCCGTTTCCCGTCGACTATCTTGTTTTCCAAACACTGCTGTCATTCCTTGTGTGCGTGATCGTGGTCGGCGTCGCGGTGTTCGCGATGAGCGCCGGCCCGCTGACTTTAATGCGCCTGACCTTATCGGCGGCTTTGATGGGGACCGGCATCTTTTCGATGCACTACGTCGGCATGACCGCGCTGCATGCGAGCGCGCACATGACGCACGCCGCCGCCTATGTAGCGGCCAGCCTGATCATCGCCATTGCGGCCTCCGAACTGGCGCTTTGGCTGGCGACCGGGCAGAGCGGGCGTCCGCCGATGATCCTGTCGGCGGTCGCGTTCGGCGTCGCCGTTTCGGGCATGCATTATACGGCCATGGCGGGCATGACGCTGTTTCCGCACAGCTTGCCACTATCGGGAGCGCCGGCGCTCTCGACCGATCTGCTGGCCATTGTCGTCGCCATCGTCGCCTTTTGCATTTCCGGCATTTTTCTATTGTTCTTGGTGCCGGATCGCGCGCGAGAGGGATCGGCGGAAGGTGCGCCGGCATCGCCGGTCTTGCCCAATATCCCGGAACTGGCGGGCGCGCCCGTGCAACTGGCGTCCGCTGGCGATGCCGAATTCGGACGCGGCACTTATGCACCGCTCGGCGGCGCCGGTGCACCGCCCCGGCGTCTCGCCCGCCATCTGCCGATCGAACGCGACGGTGCCACGCAATTCGTCGCGGTCGAGGATGTGGTCGCGGTACATGCCAATGCGCATTACACCTACATCTTCAATGGCACAGCCAGGCTGTTTTGCCCGCTTGCGATCGGCGAAGTTGAATCGCGGCTCGACAAGAGCCAATTCGTGCGTGTTCACCGCAGCCACATCGTCAATATCGAACGCGTGGTCGGCTACCGGCGCTCCGGCGACAGCGAGATGGTCGAAATGGCCGCCGCCGAGCACTACGCCGTTCCGGTCAGTCGCAGCCGCGTCGGTTGGCTGAAGTCACGGATCGGCGCCAGGGCCGGCTGAGGCGAAAGATTTTGCATCGCAACACACTCGCGGCAGCTTCCACGTCTTAAGTGGCTGCCAGCCTTCAGGCACGAGTTGGGTCAGCCAGTCTGACGCAGTTCGTGCAGCGCCGCCGCCTTTCGTGCGCCGAAGCCACCATTGGTGCACGGCCTGCTCCGCTCATGAACCATGCATTGTTATTGCACCGCACACGCCGCCAAATTTCTTTAATGAAAACTTAAGAGGGGGCGTGTGCCGCGGTGTGAGTTTTGCTCGCGCGGTGCCTCCTCTCAGTTTCGTCATGGTCAGTTGTGCCACGTTAGGGGGGTATAACATGTGTAAGCTTACCAAGCTGGTCAGTGCTGTTGTTGCCGTCGCAGCGATCGCGTCGGTCGTGCCGACCTCGACGTGGGCGGCCGACATGCGCGTTAAGGCGGCCCCTGTCCTCAAGGCCGCCCCGGCGATCGAGCCTTGGAGTCCATGGATGATCCGGTTGCGCGCGCTCGGCGTCATTACGCGCAATTCCGGCGTTGTCGACCAGATTCCAGGCTCCGGACTGTCGACCTCGGATATGGTCGTGCCGGAACTCGACATCACCTACTTCTTTACCCAGAACATCGCCGTGGAACTCATTCTTGGCGTCACCTATCACCACGTGACGGGCACCGGCGTGCCGACGACGAACGGTCTCGATGTCGGCAAGTCCTGGCTGCTGCCGCCCACCCTGACGTTGCAATACCACTTCACGCAGTTCGGCGCCTTCAAGCCTTATGTCGGTGCTGGCGCGAACTATACGGTGTTCTTCGGTCAAACCGCCGGCAACACCCCCAACGGCGCCGGTGTGACCATCACGCGGAGCCACTTGCACAACAGCTTCTCACCCGCGGTGCAAATCGGCTTCGACTATATGATCGATCGGCACTGGGGCTTCAACGTCGACGTCAAAAAGCTTTGGCTGCGCCCGAAATGGGACGGTGACAGCAGCGCCGGCCCGCTCACCGGCAAGGTCAATCTCGATCCTTGGCTGATTGGCGCGGGTGTCACCTACAGGTTCTGATGCGCTGTCAGGCTTGCAGCCGCGCTCCGTCGGCGAGCTACCCGGCGCGATCGATGCCGCGTCGAAAGCAAAGGCTTAAAACAAAGCAAAGGCTTAAAACGCAGCAATAACTTGCAGCCTGCTGTCGGCAGGTTCGGTTTGAAAGAGAAAAAGGTTCTACCACTTCCGCCCGGCGGAAGAGGGCTAGACCGAAAGGGAGGTCTACGATGATTCCAGGTTCCTTCGCGTATCATCGTCCGAATTCCGTCCAAGAGGCGGTCGGCCTGCTCGCCCAGTTCGGCGACGAGGCACGCGCCCTCGCCGGCGGACATAGTCTCATTCCCATGATGAAGCTCCGGCTCGCCAAGCCCGGCCACCTGGTCGATCTCGGCGGCGTGTCGGCCCTCAAAGGCATCCGCGCCGACGGCGGCGACATCGTCATCGGCGCCACCACCACCCAGCACGAGCTCATCGGCTCCGACCTGTTGAGCGCGAAATTGCCGATCCTGCGCGAGACCGCGCTGCTGATCGCCGATCCGCAGGTGCGTTATCTCGGCACGCTCGGCGGCAATGTCGCCAACGGCGATCCCGGCAACGACATGCCGGCGGTGATGCTGTGCCTCAACGCCAGCTATCATGTCGCCGGCAAGACCGGCGAGCGGCGTATCGCGGCGCGCGCTTTCTACCAGGGCGCCTATTTCACCGCGCTCGAGCCGGGTGAAATCGTCACCGCCGTGCGCATTCCGGTGCCGCCGGCCGGCCACGGTTCCGCCTACGAGAAGCTCAAGCGCAAGATCGGCGACTACGCCACCGCCGCCGCGGCGGTGGTGCTGACCATGAGCGGCGGCAAGGTGGCGAGCTGCTCGATCGGCCTCACCAACGTCGCCGAGACGCCGCTATGGGCGGAGGAGGCCGGCAAGATCCTCACCGGCTCGAGCCTCGACGCCGCGACGGTGAAGAAAGCCGTCGCCGCCGCCGAGGCGATCACCTCGCCCGCCACGGACGGGCGCGGGCCCGCCCGCTACCGCACAAAAATGGCGGGCGTGATGCTCGCCCGTGCCCTCGCGCGCGCCAAAGCGCGCGCCGGCGCCTGAATTTTCGGGAGACGACGATGGCCAAATCGCAAGTGACCATGACTGTGAACGGCAAACCGGTGGAAGCACTGGTCGAGCCACGCACGCTGCTCATCCACTTCCTGCGCGAGCAGTTGAACCTCACCGGCCCGCATATCGGCTGCGATACCAGCCATTGCGGCGCCTGCACCGTCGACTTTAACGGCATGTCGGTGAAGACCTGCACCATGTTCGCGGTGCAGGCCAACGGGTCCGATATCCGCACCATCGAAGGCATGGCCAATGCCGACGGCACAATGCACGCCTTGCAGGAAGGCTTCCGCGAGATGCACGGCCTGCAGTGCGGCTTCTGCACGCCCGGCATGATCCTGCGCGCCTACCGGCTGCTGCAGGAAAACCCGTCGCCGACCGAAGAAGAAATCCGCTTCGGCATTTCGGGCAACCTGTGCCGCTGCACCGGCTACCAGAACATTATCAAAGCCATTCAATACGCAGCCGCCAAGCTCCGCGGCGTGCCGTTGCAGGAGGCCGCAGAATGAACGACATGACCCCCACCTCCGCCGAACGCGCCGAAAAGCTCGAAGGCATGGGCTGCAAGCGCAAGCGCGTCGAGGACGTCCGCTTCGTCCAGGGCAAGGGCAATTACGTCGACGACCTGAAGCTCACCGGCATGCTGTACGGCGATTTCACCCGCTCGCCGCACGCCCACGCCCGCATCAAGAAGATCGACACCAGCAAGGCCGCGGCCGTGCCGGGCGTCATCGCGGTGCTCACCGCAGCCGAGCTCAAGCCGCTCAGCCTGCATTACATGCCGACGCTCGCCGGCGACGTCGCCGCGGTCCTGGCCGAGGAGAAAGTCCTCTACCAGAACCAGGAGGTCGCCTTCGTCATCGCCACCGACCGCTACATCGCGGCCGACGCCGCCGATCTGGTCGAGGTCGAATACGAGGCGCTGCCCGCGCTGGTCGATCCGTTCAAGGCCATGGCGCCGGACGCGCCGCTCCTGCGCGAGGACATCAAGGACAAGACCGAGGGCGCCCACGGCAAGCGCAAGCACTACAACCACATCTTCACCTGGGAGATGGGCGACAAGGACGGCGTCGACGCGGCCTTCAAGAAGGCCGATGTCACCATGAAGGAGATGATCTCGTATCAACGCGTGCACCCGTGCCCGCTGGAGACCTGCCAGTGCGTGGCCTCCTTCGACAAGATCAAGGGTGAGTTGACGGTGTGGGGCACCTTCCAGGCGCCGCACGTCATCCGCACGGTGGCGTCGCTCATCTCGAAAATCCCCGAGCACAAAATCCACGTCATCGCCCCCGATATCGGCGGCGGCTTCGGCAACAAAGTCGGCGCGTACCCCGGCTATATCTGCGCCATCGTCGCCTCGATCGTGACCGGCCAGCCGGTGAAATGGGTCGAGGACCGCATCGAGAATCTCTCGACCACGGCCTTCGCCCGCGACTACCACATGCTGACCGAGATGAGCGCCACCAAGGACGGCAAGGTCACCGGCCTGCGCGTCTACACCATCGCCGATCACGGGGCCTTCGATGCCTGCGCCGATCCGTCCAAGTGGCCGGCCGGCTTCTTCAACATCGTCACCGGCTCCTACGACTTCCCGGTCGCGCACGTGGCGGTGGATGGCGTCTACACCAACAAGGCGCCGGGCGGCGTCGCCTATCGCTGCTCCTTCCGCGTCACGGAAGCGGCCTATTGCATCGAGCGCGCCATGGACATCATGGCGCAGAAGCTCGGCATGGACGCGGCCGAATTCCGCATGAAGAACCTGATCCGGCGCGAGCAGTTTCCCTACACCTCGGCGCTCGGCTGGGAATACGATTCCGGCGACTATCACACCGCCTTGAACAAGGCGATGGACACGGTCGGCTACAAGAAACTGCGCGCCGAGCAGAAGGCGAAGCAGGAGGCCTTCAAGCGCGGCGAGACTCGCGAACTGATGGGCATCGGTATCGCCTTCTTCACCGAGATCGTCGGCGCCGGCCCCTCGCGCAACTGCGACATTCTCGGCATCGCCATGTTCGACTCCGCCGAAATCCGCATCCATCCGACCGGCAGCGTGATCGCGCGGCTCGGCACCAAGTCGCAAGGGCAGGGTCACGAGACCACCTATGCCCAGATCATCGCGACCGAGCTGGGCATCGCCGCCGACAACATCATGATCGAGGAGGGCAATACCGACACGGCGCCCTACGGCCTCGGCACCTACGGCTCGCGCTCGACGCCGGTCTCCGGCGCCGCGACCGCGGTCGCCGCGCGCAAGATCAAGGCCAAGGCGCAAATGATCGCCGCGCACCTGCTTGAGGTGCATGACGACGACCTCGAATGGGATGTCGACCGCTTCCGGGTGAAGGGCAACCCGGAGCGCTTCAAGACCATGACCGAACTGGCCTGGGCCGCCTATCACGGCGTGCCGCCGGGCATGGAGCCGGGCCTCGAAGCGGTGAGTTATTACGATCCGCCCAACATGACCTATCCGTTCGGCGCCTATATCTGCGTCCTCGACGTGGACGTCGACACCGGCACCAGCAAGATCCGCCGCTTCTATGCGCTCGACGACTGCGGCACGCGCATCAACCCGATGATCATCGAGGGCCAGATCCACGGCGGCCTGACCGAAGCCCTTGGCATCGCCATGGGGCAGGAGATCCACTACGACGATGACGGTAACGTCACCACCGCCTCGCTGATGGACTACTTCCTGCCGACCGCGGTCGAGACCCCGCATTGGGAAACCGACTGGACGACGACGCCGTCGCCGCATCATCCGATCGGCGCCAAGGGGGTCGGCGAAAGCCCCAATGTCGGCGGCGTGCCGTGCTTCGCCAATGCGGTGAACGACGCCTTCAGGTTCCTGGGCTCCACCCACATCGCCATGCCGCACGACAATTGGCGCACCTGGACGGTGGCGGAGAAGCTCGGGCTGCATGCGTGAGGCCGATTGATCGCCGTCTCCGTACGCGGGTCCAGCCGCCGGCTGGCCCACGGACGGGCGCCAGCGGGGACCCAGTTACCACCGGGTGTGCCACACGGCCGATGCCGGTGGCTCCTGGATGCCCGCTTTCGCGGGCGTGGCGGCGTACTATATGAACGGCATGCAAATCACGCGCGATGACATCTCGGATCGCATGGCCGCGGTCGGTTACATCGCCGACCGCGATCTGGCGACTGCGCTGTGGATGATGAACTTCCTCAAGCGGCCGCTGCTGCTGGAAGGCGAGGCCGGCGTCGGCAAGACCGAAGTCGCCAAGGCGCTGGCCGCCGTGCATGGGGCCGAACTGATCCGCCTGCAGTGTTACGAGGGCCTCGACCAGAACGCGGCGCTCTACGAGTGGAACTATCAGCGCCAGTTGCTCGCCATCAAGACGCGCGAGGGAGAGGACGCCGATTCCATCGAGGAACATATCTTCTCGGAAAAGTATCTCTTGGAGCGGCCGCTGCTTGCCGCCATCCGCCGCCTCGATCCGCCGGTGCTGCTGATTGACGAGGTCGACCGCGCCGACGAGGAATTCGAGGCTTTCCTGCTCGAACTCTTGTCGGATTTCCAGGTCAGCATCCCGGAGCTCGGCACCATCAAGGCGACCGCGATCCCGCGCGTGGTGCTGACATCGAACGGCACCCGCGAGCTATCCGACGCGCTGCGCCGGCGCTGCCTCTATCATTACGTCGACTTCCCCGACGTCGACCGCGAGGCGAAGATCATCCTCACGCGCACGCCGGGCATCGACACCGCGCTGGCGCTGCAGATCGCGAACATGGTCGCGGCGGTGCGCAAGGAAGACCTGCGCAAGCTGCCGGGCGTGGCCGAGACGCTTGACTGGGCGGCGACGCTCGCCGGCCTCCACATCCACGACCTGCGGCAAGAGCCGGAGGCGGTGCACGAGACCATGATCTGCCTGCTCAAGACCCGCGAGGACCGCGGACAGCTCACCCGCGAGGTCACGGAGCGGCTACTGGGCAAGGTGGCGTGATGGTTCCGGACCGGAATTTGTCCACGCATTCGCGCGAAAGCGAGGACGGCGAGCCGTTCGGCCCCGCCGCGCGCCGGCGGCTGGCCGGCTTCGCGCGCACGCTGCGCGACAATGGGTTCCGCGTCGGGCTGGCCGAAACCCGCGACGCGCTGGCGCTGCTTGCGACGCCGCTGGCGGCGCGTCCGTCATCGCTGAGGCCGGCGCTGCGCGCGCTGTTCTGCGCCACCCATTCCGATTGGGAGCGTTTCAACGAGATCTTCGACGCCTTCTGGCTCGGCCGCGGCCGGCGGCAGGCCCGCATCCTGGCGGGCGCCGCCGATGCGAAGGTCGCGCCGCTCCGGCGCCTCGCCGAGGCGGGAAGCCAGCCCGGACCGCGCGGCATGCCCGATCATGTCGAACGCCGCAGCGACGGCAGCGGCCGGAGCGCGGCCGAAGGGCGCGGCCGGCGCGAGGGCGCGACCCGTTCGGAAAATCTCGCCGGCGTCGATCTGCGCCACATCACCGATCCCGCCGATATCGCCAAAGCCCAGGCGCTGGCCGAGCGGCTGGCGCGCGTCATGCGCGCCCGGCTGGTGCGCCGCGAGCAGGTGCGCAAGCGCGGCCGCCGGCTCGATCTGCGCCGCACCATTCACCGCAGCGTCTCGCATGGCGGCATTCCGGTCGATCTCGCCTGGCGCCGCCGCAAGATCAAGCCGCTGCGGCTGGTCGTGCTGCTCGACGCCTCCGGCTCCATGAACCTCTACACCGCGTTCTTCGTGCGCTTCCTGCACGGCGTCGTGGACGCCTTCCGCGAGGCCGAAGCCTTCGTCTTCCACACCCGGCTAGCGCATGTCTCGGCCTCGCTGCGCGACCGCGACGTGACGCGCGCGGTCGACCGGCTCTCGCTGATGGCGCAGGGCATCGGCGGCGGTACCAAGATCGGCGAGAGCCTCGCCACCTTCAACCGCTGGCACGCGCGCCGCGTGATCAATTCCCGCACCGCCGTGATGATCGTCTCCGACGGCTACGATACCGGCGCGCCCGGACAGGTCGCGCACGAGATGCGCCGGTTGCGCCAGCGCTGCCGCCGCATCATCTGGCTCAATCCGCTGATCGGCTGGCGCGACTACAGCCCGCAGGCGCGCGGCATGCAGGCCGCGCTGCCTTATATCGATCTGTTCGCGCCCGCCCACAATCTCGAAAGCCTGGCCGCGCTCGAGCCCTATCTGGCGAGGATCTAGCCATGCAGCACACCTCCGACATTCTCGAAATCATCTCCACCCGCAAGGAGACGGGCCAACCCTTCGCGCTCGCCACGGTCGTGCGAACGGTGGCCGCCACCGCCGCCAAGGCCGGCGCCAAGGCGGTAATCCTGCCGGACGGCACCATTTCGGAAGGCTGGATCGGCGGCGGTTGCGCGCGCGCCGCCGTCATCAAGGCCGCCAAGGATGCGTTGGCCGACGGACGCGCGCGGCTCATTTCGGTGCAGCCGCCCGACGCGCTCAGCGAACAGGGCATCGAGGCCGGCTCCGAGCAGGGCGGCGTGCGCTTCGCCAAGAACATGTGCCCGAGCCAGGGCACCATGGATATTTTCGTCGAGCCGGTGCTGCCGCGGCCGCAGGTCGTCATCTGCGGCGCCAGCCCGGTGGCCGTGGCGATTGCCGATCTGGCGCGGCGCAGCGGCTTTGCCGTCACCGCCTGCGCGCCGGCACCCGACCAGACGGTCTTCGCCGAGGTCGACCGGCGCATCGAAGGATACGCGCTGCCGGTCGATGAGGCCGGTGGCCGTTACGTGGTGGTGTCGACGCAAGGGCGCGGCGACGAGGCTGCGCTGCTGGCCGCGCTCGCGGTCGAGGCCGACTACGTCGCCTTCGTCGGCAGCCGCCGCAAGGCCGAAGTGCTGAAGAAGACATTGGCCGAGCGCGGCGTCGCGCCCGAGCGGCTGGCGAAGTTGAAGGCGCCGGCTGGCCTCGATCTCGGCGCCATCACCCCCGACGAGATTGCGATCTCGATCCTGGCGGAGATCGTCGCGACGCGGCGCGGCAAAAATTCGCGCGGAAGCCCTCCGCAATCGTAATCTCTTGCTTTCCGATTTTTCGCCGAAGCAATGCGCGCCGCCGCGCGGGGAGAAATCGAGGGCTCGAATATCATGAACCGGAGGATGGCGGAGGGAGAGAAACTGTATTCCATTCTCTCGCAGGATTGCGAAGGTTTTCGCGGGGTCCCTTATCAGTCGCCATCAAACAGCATGTGTGCTCGGGCTCGAAGACTTGCGGTCACTCGACAATCATTCTTTCCTTTCAAAGGGCGCAGCACCATTCGCACATCGGCGCCACATAGGTCGCAGCGGCCTCGTCAATGCGATCGACGATACAATATTCGTTGATCTGCTACGCCCGGGCGGTTCGTATTAAGTCCGCGCGCTCAAGCCTATCAGTCGCTTTGGGAAACTCGGACCACGATTGGCAGGAACCGCTGTCCTTCGGCGACGAGGAAATCGCGTAATGCCCGCGCGGCCGGCATCAAGCGCTTCGCCGCCGGCCGCACGACGAACCATTGCCGAATCTCAGGCAGCCCGGCGACGTCGAGCACGATGAGACGGCCGTCCTCGATCTCCGCGGCGATGGTATGCGCCGAGATGAAGGCGATCCCGAGCCCAGCCATCACCGCCTGCTTGATCGTCTCGTTCGAGCCGATCTCCATCCCGATGCGCGGCTTGATGCCATGCTTCGCGAGGAACCGCTCAGCCAAAGAGCGGGTGCCCGATCCCACTTCACGCATCAGTAGTTTTTCACCGGCAATCTCCTGCGGCGAGATGGCGCGGCGTTTGGCCAAAGAGTGATCCGGCGGCGCGATGATGACCTGTGGATGGTTGCCGATGAGCGCGCTCTCGACCTCGACATCCTCCGGCGGCCGGCCCATCACGGCAACGTCGAGGCGACCGCTATGAAAGGCGGCAATCGTGTCCTCGCGATTGCCGACGACGAGTTCGATATCGATGCCGGGATGAACGCGCGCAAATGCCGCGAGCATTTGTGGCGCGAAGTATTTCGCCGTGGAGACCACGCCGACCGTAACGCGCCCGCTCGCAAGAGACTCGATCGCGGCAAGGCCGGCGGCACAATCGGCAAGCACGGAATCGATCCGTTCAGCGGCCGTCAGCAGCTCTTTGCCGGCCACCGTCAGTCCGAACGTCCGGCCATTGCGTTCGAACAGCGGCAACCCGGCGGCCGCCTCGAGCTGCTGCATCTGCATGGTGACGGCCGGCGGCGTGAGGTGGCAGGCCTCGGCGGCGGCCGCGAAGCTTTTGCCGCGTGCCGCGGCGGTGAGAAGTCGGAGTTGCTTGATCGTAATGTTAAGCACGGTATTTAGTTTTTTTGAACTATGTCATAAGATAATTCAAATTTAATTAATTATCAAGCCCTCCTAGGGTCGTTGCGACTGGAGAAAACGCAATGGCCGACAGCGCAAGCATCACCAAGATCCGGGACGTCAAGAAACGTTACAAAGCCGGCGTGTTGAAATACGCGCAGATGGGCTACTGGGACGGCGACTACGAGCCCAAGGACACTGACGTCCTGGCGCTGTTCCGGGTGACGCCGCAGGAAGGCGTGGACCCGATCGAGGCGGCTGCGGCCGTCGCCGGCGAGTCATCGACCGCCACCTGGACGGTGGTATGGACCGACCGCCTGACCGCCTGCGAGACCTACCGCGCCAAGGCCTACAAGGTCGAGCCGGTGCCGAACCAGCCGGGCCAGTATTTCTGCTACGTCGCCTACGACCTCGACCTGTTCGAGGAAGGCTCGATCGCCAATCTCACCGCCTCAATCATCGGCAACGTGTTCAGCTTCAAGCCGCTCAAGGCTTGCCGGCTCGAGGACATGCGCCTGCCGGTCGCCTACGTGAAGACTTTCAAGGGCCCGCCCACCGGCATCGTGGTCGAGCGCGAGCGCCTCGACAAGTTCGGCCGCCCGCTGCTCGGCGCCACCACCAAGCCGAAGCTCGGGCTGTCGGGCAAGAATTACGGCCGTGTGGTCTATGAGGCGCTCAAGGGCGGCCTCGACTTCACCAAGGACGACGAGAACATCAATTCGCAGCCCTTCATGCACTGGCGCGACCGCTTTCTCTACGTGATGGAGGCGGTCAATCGCGCCGCCGCCGAGAGCGGCGAGGTCAAGGGCCACTATCTCAACATCACCGCCGGCACCATGGAGGAGATGTACAAGCGCGCCGAGTTCGCCAAGGAACTCGGTTCGGTCATCGTCATGGTCGATCTCGTCATCGGCTACACCGCGATTCAGTCCATCGCCAACTGGGCGCGCGACAACGACATGATCCTGCATATGCACCGCGCCGGCCACGGCACCTATACGCGGCAGAAGAACCACGGCATTTCATTCCGCGTCATCGCCAAATGGCTGCGGCTTGCCGGCGTCGACCATCTGCATGCCGGCACTGCGGTCGGCAAGCTGGAAGGCGATCCGATGACCGTGCAGGGCTATTACAATGTCTGCCGCGAGGGCAAGAACGCGGTCGATCTGCCGCGCGGGCTGTTCTTCGAGCAGGATTGGGCCGGCATCCGCAAGGTCATGCCGGTCGCCTCCGGCGGCATCCATGCCGGGCAGATGCATCAATTGCTCGACCTGTTCGGCGACGACGTCTGCCTGCAATTCGGCGGCGGCACGATCGGCCACCCGATGGGCATCCAGGCCGGCGCCACCGCCAACCGGGTCGCGCTCGAAACCATGGTGCTGGCGCGCAACGAGGGCCGCGACATCAAGACCGAGGGCCCGGAAATCCTAGCGGATGCCGCCAAGTGGTGCCAGCCCTTGCGCGCCGCGCTCGACACCTGGGGCGACATCACCTTCGAATACACCTCGACCGACACCTCGGACTACGTGCCGACGGCCGCGGCGGTGTGACCCGAAAAAGAGAGAATCGACCATGCGCATAACCCAAGGTGCTTTCTCGTTCCTGCCCGACCTCGACGACAAGCAGATCGCCGCGCAGGTGGAATATTGCCTGCGGCAAGGCTGGGCGGTGGGCGTCGAGTTCACCGACGACCCGCATCCCCGCAACACCTATTGGGAAATGTGGGGCATGCCGATGTTCGACCTGCACGACGCCGCCGGCGTCATGGAGGAGGTCAAGGCGTGCCGCAAAGCCAATCCGGAAACCTATGTGCGGGTCAACGGCTTCGATTCCACGCGCGGCTGGGAAGCCGTGCGCCTGTCGTTCCTGGTGCAGCGTCCTTCCGCGGAGCCCGGCTTCCGGCTCGAGCGGCAGGAGGCGGAGGGACGCACCATCCGCTACACGCTGCAGGCTTATGGTCTCGATCGCCCGGCCGGGCGGCGCTACGGCGATCAAGCGCTCAGGAGTGAGCGTTGATGATCGCAGAACCTGCTGCCGCTTTCGACGGCGCCGGCGAGGTGGTCGACCTCAAGACGCTGCAGGCCGAAACCGATATTGCCGCCCCCATCGCGGAGCTCGAGCGCGACCTCATCGGGCTTGCCCCAGTCAAGCAGCGCATCCGCGAGATTGCGGCCTTCCTGCTGGTGGCGCGCGCGCGTGAGAGGCTCGGCCTCGCGTCCGGTGCGCCCACGCTGCACATGTCATTCACTGGCAATCCCGGCACCGGCAAGACGACGGTGGCCCTGCGCATGGCGAGCATCCTCCATCGCCTCGGTTATGTGCGTAAGGGTCACCTCGTCTCCGTCACCCGCGACGATCTGGTCGGACAATACATCGGCCATACCGCACCCAAAACCAAGGAAGTGCTCAAGCGCGCCATGGGCGGCGTGCTGTTCATCGACGAGGCCTATTACCTGCATCGCCCCGAGAACGAGAAGGATTATGGGCAGGAGGCCATCGAAATCCTTCTGCAGGTCATGGAGAACCAACGCGAGGATATTGTCGTGATCCTGGCCGGTTACCGCGAGCGCATGGAAAGCTTCTTTGGGTCGAACCCGGGTTTCCGCTCGCGCATCGCCCACCATATCGACTTTCCCGATTACGACGATGGCGAGCTGCTTGCGATCGCCGAGACGATTGCCGCCGAGAGCGAGTACAAGCTGAGCCCGGCCGCGCGCGCGGCAATGGCCGACTACGTCGCGCGCCGCCGCCAGCGGCCCAGCTTTGCCAATGCCCGATCAATCCGTAACGCCATTGACCGCGCGCGATTGCGTCAGGCGATGCGGCTGTTCAACGAAGGCGGCGTCGTCGATCGCGACGGTCTCATGACGATCGAGGCCGCCGACATAACAAAAAGTCGTATCTTTGCGACCTGACGGCGAGACCGGCAGGCGTATGGGGGAAGCGTCATGTCTAGTCACATCCGTCTCGATGCGTATTTGAAGAACTGGACAGAGGGCGACAATTCGCGTGAGGCGGTGGCGCAGACCATCGGCGCGCTGGCGGCCGCCTGCAAGGACATTGCCGCGCTCGTGGCGGCCGGTCCGCTGGAAGGGCAGCTCTCCCGCTTGCAGGCCGTCGGGACCGGCGGCGACTTCCAGACCGAGCTCGACATCCTCGCCAACGCACATCTAGTCGATGCGCTGCGTAACGCGCCGGTGGCCTCCGTCGCCTCCGAGGAACTTGACGTCCCCGTCGAGCTCGCCCCCGGAGCTCCCGTCATCGTGGCGCTCGATCCGCTCGATGGCTCTTCCAACATCGATACCAATGTGTCGATCGGCACCATCTTCTCGCTGCTGCCGAGTCCCCCCTGCAGCAGCGCCGAGCCGGCGGCGTTTCTGCGGCCGGGCCGCGAGCAGGTCGCCGCCGGCTACGTTCTTTACGGCCCGCAGACTTCGCTCGTCCTTACCGTCGGGGCGGGCACGGATATCTTCACCCTCGACCGTGCGAGCGGCGAATTCTTGCTGACCAAGCCGCAAGTGCAGATCCCGCTGGTGAGCAATGAGTTCGCCATCAACGCGTCCAATATCAGACATTGGAACGGGCCGGTGCGTCAATGGTTCGACGATTGCATTGCCGGCAACGAGGGCCCGCGCGGACGCAATTTCAACATGCGCTGGATCGCTTCCATGGTGGCGGAGGCACACCGCATTTTGACTCGCGGCGGAATCTACGTTTATCCAGGCGACGCGCGCGAGGGCTATCGCAACGGTCGCCTGCGTCTGGTCTACGAAGCAACCCCCATCGCTTTCCTGATGGAGCAAGCAGGGGGCGCCGCTTCGACCGACCGCGACCGCATCCTCGACCGGACCCCGCGCATGCTGCACGAGCGTGTGCCGTTGATTTTCGGCTCGCGCGACGAGGTAGTCCGGCTCGACCGCCATCACAAAGACCCGCTGCAGAGCGGCGAGCAGTCGCCCTTGTTCGGTCGGCGTGGTTTGTTTCGTGCCTGAGCCACCCCTTTGGATGGCGGCAGGAGAGGTCATGTCGTGTCGATAAAGCACCCAATCATTTCCATCACCGGGTCGTCGGGCTCGGGCACCACTTCGGTGAAGAAGACGTTCGACGATATCTTCCGCCGCGAGAAGATCACCGCCGCCTTCATCGAAGGCGACGCCTTCCATCGCTACGACCGCGCCGGTATGCGCGCCGCGATGGAGGAGGCCCAGAAGACGGGCAACCATCACTTCAGCCATTTCGGTCCTGAAGCCAATCTGATCGACGAGCTGGAAGTGGTGTTCCGCGAATATGCCGAGCACGGCACCGGCCGCACGCGCCACTATATTCATGATGCCGAAGAAGCCGCGCGCTGCGGTAGCGCGCCCGGCACATTCAGCGCGTGGAAGCCGCTGCAAGAAGGCACGGATCTCTTGTTCTACGAGGGGCTGCACGGTGCCGTGGTCACCGATAAGGTCAACACGGCGCAATACGGCGACCTCAAGATAGGCGTCGTTCCGGTCATCAATCTCGAATGGATCCAGAAGATTCACCGCGACAAGGCCGACCGTGGCTATAGCCAGGAGGCGGTCGTCGACACCATCCTGCGCCGCATGCCGGATTACGTGAACTACATCTGCCCGCAGTTCTCCGAAACCGACATTAATTTCCAGCGCGTGCCGACGGTCGACACCTCCAATCCCTTCATCGCGCGCTGGATTCCGACGCCCGACGAGTCGATGGTCGTCATCCGCTTCCGCAATCCGCGCGGCATCGATTTCGTCTACCTGGTCAAGATGATCCACGACAGTTTCATGTCGCGGGCCAATTCCATCGTCATTCCCGGCAACAAGCTCGATCTTGCCATGCAGCTCATCCTGACGCCGATAATCCTGCAGCTCTTGGAAAAGCGACGGCGCGCCGGCTAACGGGAGCACCAATCAATGAACGTCGTGCCGAAGCCATTGCATGCCGGTCTTGCCGACCCAACGACCGCCGCACCGCGCGTACTGGCCATGGATATGGTGGAAGCCGCCAAATCCGGGCATCCCGGCGCGCCGCTCGGTCTGGCGGATATCATGACGGTGCTATGGCAACAGTATCTGCGCTATCATCCAGGAAATCCGACCTGGCCCGATCGCGACCGCTTCGTGCTGTCGAACGGCCATGCCTCGGCCTTGCTCTACGCGCTGCTGCATCTCACCGGCTACGACCTGCCGGTCGAAGAGCTCAAGCGCTTCCGCCAGTTGCATTCCAGGACGCCGGGCCATCCCGAGTTCGGCGTGACGCCGGGGGTAGAGACCACCACCGGCCCGCTCGGCCAGGGCTTCGCCAATGCCGTCGGCATGGCGATCGCCGAAAGGACGCTGGCTGCGCAATTCAACCGGCCCGGCCACGTTGTCGTCGATCATCGTACATTCGTGGTGGTCGGCGACGGTTGCCTCATGGAAGGCATCAGCCACGAGGCGGCCTCGCTCGCCGGCCGTCTCGGCCTTGGTAAGCTCATTGCCGTCTACGACGACAACGGCATTTCCATCGACGGCCACGTCGTCGAATGGTTCGCCGACGACACGCCCAAGCGGTTCGAAGCCTACGGCTGGCAGGTGCTGCACGCGGTCGACGGCCATTGTCCGGTCGCCGTTGCCACGGCGCTCGACGCGGCGATCGCCGAGACCGAGAGGCCGACGCTGATTTGCTGCAAGACCGTGATCGGCCGCGGTGCGCCCACCAAGCAGGGCCACCATGACACCCACGGCGCGCCGCTTGGTCCCGAGGAAGTCGCGCGCACGCGCGCGGCGCTCGACTGGCCCCATGCGCCGTTCGAGATTCCGCACGACGTGGCGGAGGCCTGGAACGGCTGGCGCCGGGGCGCTGCGCTCGATGCCGATTGGCAGCGCCGCTTCGAAGACTATCGCGCCGCCTATCCGGAGCTTGCGGCCGAATTCCTGCGTCGCGCCCGGTCGGAGTTGCCGGTTGATTTCGCAGCGGCCACAGCTGATCTGGTCGCTGCAAGCGCCGCCAAGACCGAGACAATCGCGACCCGTAAAGCCAGTCAAAACGCGCTGTCAGCACTGGCCCGGACGCTGCCGGAAATGTTCGGCGGCTCCGCCGACCTCGCGGCTTCGAACCTGACGACGCATCCGCTATCGAAGCCTATCACGCGCGACGTCGCCGGTAACACGATCTTCTTCGGCGTGCGCGAGTTCGGCATGGCGGCGATCGCCAATGGCATCGCGGTGCATGGCGGCTTCCTGCCGTATGTGGCGACATTCCTGGTGTTCTCCGACTACGCGCGCAACGCCATCCGCATGAGCGCGCTCATGCGTCAGCGGGTGGTCTATGTGCTGACCCATGACTCGATCGGCCTCGGCGAGGACGGGCCGACCCACCAGCCGGTGGAGCATGTGGAATCGCTGCGGCTGATCCCGAATTTGGATGTTTGGCGTCCATGTGATGCTGTTGAAACCACGGTGGCTTGGACCGCGGCCGTCGCGCGCGGCGACGGGCCAAGCGCGCTCGCCCTCTCGCGGCAAGCGCTGCCGCACCAGCTGCGCACTGCCGCGCAAGCCGAGGCGATCGCCCGCGGCGGCTATGTGCTGGCTGAGCCAGACAGGGCGCCGGCCGCCATTATCATCGCCACCGGCTCGGAATTGAAGCTCGCGCGCGAGGCTTCGGTGCTGCTGGCCGGCGAAGGCATTCCGGTGCGCATTGTCTCGATGCCCTGTGTCGATGTCTTCGAGCGGCAGGACGCCAATTGGAAGAAACAGGTGCTGCCGCCGCATCTGCCGGCGATCGCGGTGGAGGCCGGCGCGACGCGCGGCTGGTGGCGCTATGCCGGCCGCGGCGGCGCAGTGATCGGGCTCGACCGGTTCGGCGAGTCCGCGCCCGAGAAAGACCTTTTTGCGCATTTCGGCTTCACGCCCGAGCGTGTCGCCGAAGCGGTGCGCGCGGCGGTCGGCCGCCGCAACCTGGTGCCTCAGCTCTGAACGCTGCCACGGAGTAGACCATGCCGCTCGTCTCAATGCGTCAGCTTCTCGATCATGCCGCCGAGGAGGGCTATGGCCTGCCGGCCTTCAACGTCAACAACATGGAGCAGATCAAGGCAATCATGGACGCGGCGCGCACGACCCAGAGCCCGGTGATCCTGCAAGGCTCCGCCGGCGCTCGCAAATATGCCGGCGAGCCGTTCCTGCGACATCTGGTCGCCGCCGCCATTGAGGCCTATCCGGAAATCCCCATCGTCATGCACCAGGACCACGGCGCGACGCCGGCCGTGTGCATGACCGCGATCCGCTCGGGCTTCACCTCGGTGATGATGGACGGCTCGCTGAAAGAAGACGCACGCACGCCCGCCGACTACGATTACAACGTCGCGGTAACGCGCCGCGTGGTCGACATGGCGCATGCCGTCGGCGTCTCAGTTGAGGGCGAGCTCGGCTGCCTCGGCTCGCTGGAGACGCTGACCGGCGACAAGGAGGACGGCCACGGCGCCGAAGGCAAGCTCACCAAAGAGGCGTTGCTGACCGATCCCGACGAGGCCGCGCGCTTCATCGAGGAAACTCAATGCGATGCGCTGGCGATCGCCATCGGCACCTCGCACGGCGCCTACAAGTTCAAGCGCAAGCCGACTGGCGACATTCTCGCCATCGACCGCATCAAGATGATTCATGCGCGCCTGCCCAACACCCATCTGGTCATGCACGGCTCATCATCGGTGCCGCAAAATCTCCTGCAGGAGATTCGCTGCTATGGCGGCGACATCGCCGAGACCTATGGCGTGCCGGTCGGCGAGATCCAAGAGGGGATCAAGCACGGCGTGCGTAAGGTAAACATCGATACCGATATCCGCCTCGCCATGACCGCCGCCATGCGTCGCACCATGAAGAAAAATTCCCGCGAGATCGATCCGCGCAAGTTTCTGCAGGCGGCCATGGACGAGACGAAAAAGATCTGCATCGAGCGATACGAGGCGTTCGGCTCAGCCGGCCAGGCGCCGAAAATTCGCGCCGTTGAGCTTGACGCCATGGCGCAGCGCTACCGAAGCGGCGAATTGTCCTCGGTCGTGCATTAAAGGAGACGCTCAACCAGCGTGCTCCTGCGGGCGGGTCGCGATAAAGTTGCCGCTTGCAGGACGGTTGGACCTCAGTGCTCCGCTTGCCGATGCACGGTGGCGCCGTTACGCCGTTCGCGCATCAGAGCGAAAAGCAGCGTGCCGCCGCGCGATTCCGCGGAATGGCGGAGAGAGAGGGATTCGAACCCTCGATACGGTTTCCCGTATACACGCTTTCCAAGCGTGCGCCTTCAGCCACTCGGCCACCTCTCCTAACGCGGTACTCATACGGCGCACGCCTTTTTGCATAAAGACGCGCGCAAGGCGCGCTTTTGCGCCTTCAGCCACTCGGCCACCTCTCCTAACGCGGTACTCATACGGCGCACGCCTTTTTGCATAAAGACGCGCGCAAGGCGCGCTTTTGCGCCTTCAGCCACTCGGCCACCTCTCCATACCCGGCATGGCGCTCGGCGCCAGCGCCGCTAGCTCATGACGGCGAATGCGCCGCTCCGCAAGAGCAAGATGCGCATGGCGCACCGCGCCCTCGACCCGGGCCAGAACCGCGCGCTGCCTGCGGAGACCCCTCGGCCGGACGCCGGGGAGCCGGCGGACTATAGCCGCCGGCCCGCCCCAGACAACTCGCCGGGGCCGGCGCTTCAAAGCCTGCTGTTTATGGTCTAATAGGTATAAATATGTTTATTTTACTATGATTGACCTATCTCGGAGCACATGCACAGAATGAATAACGACCGCGCCGCCTCGCGTTTGGCCGGCCGCGGACAGGTCCCGCTTCTTTTGGGATGAGCAATGCCGGGTGACGTTTCAGCTTTCGACCTCGTGCTCTCGGGCGATCCTGGCCTGTACGCCATCGTGCGGCTGTCCCTGCTGGTCAGCCTGAGCGCGGTCCTGTTCGCCGCGTTGATCGGCGTGCCGGCGGGCGCGCTTCTGGCCTTGACGCGCTTTCGCGGCCGCGAGGCGGTCATCGTGGTGCTGAACGCGATGATGGGCCTGCCGCCGGTGGTCGTCGGGCTGGCCATCTTCCTGCTGTTGTCGCGTTCGGGGCCGCTCGGCTCCTGGGGCCTGCTGTTCACGCCGCAGGCCATGGTGATCGCGCAGACGGTGCTGGTGGCGCCGATCATCGCGGCGCTGACCCGGCAGACCATCGAGGACCTCTGGGTCGAGTACCGCGAGGAGCTCGCCGCCATGAATATCGGCCCGGCCCGCCGGGTGGCGACGCTGGTGTGGGACGCGCGCTTCAGCTTAGTCACTGCATTGCTTGCAGGATTCGGCCGCGCGGCGGCGGAAGTCGGCGCCATCATCGTGGTGGGCGGCAATATCGAGGGTTTCACGCGCACCATGACCACGGCGATCGCGCTGGAGACCTCCAAAGGCGACCTGCCGCTCGCGATCGGGCTCGGCATCGTGCTGATTTCCATCGTGATTTTAATCAACGCGCTGGCCTGGGGCGCGCGCCGGGCCGGCGAACGCTATGCGGGCTGATCTCATGCGCGCACCCGCTTCCGACCTGCCGTTAATGCTCGTAGAAGCGCGGATCCTCGCCGGCGAGGTGGCGATCCTCGACGGTTTGTCGCTGACATTCTCGGCGGGACCGCCGACCGTCCTGATCGGGCCGAACGGCGCCGGAAAAACCACGCTGCTGCGCGCCGCCATGGGCCTGCTGCCGCTCACGAGCGGGCGCGTCACCTGGGGCGGCCGCGAGCAGGCGGCGCCCGACCGCCGCGCCATCCTGTTCCAGCGGCCGGCCATGCTCCGGCGCAGCGCGGCGGGCAATGTCCGTTACGCGCTGGCGGCGGCCGGCGTGCCGCGCGCGCAGCGCGCCGCGCGCATCGAGGAACTACTGGCGCTGGTCGGGCTCGAGAAATTTGCAGCCCGCCCGGCCCGGCGCCTGTCCGGCGGCGAGCAGCAGCGGCTGGCGCTGGCGCGCGCGCTCGCCCGCAATCCCGCGCTGCTGCTGCTCGACGAGCCGGCGGCCAGTCTCGACCCCGCCGCCACCAAGGCGATCGAGGACATCGTGCGCGCGGTCGCCGCGCGCGGCGTCAAGGTTGTCATGTCGACGCACGATCTCGGCCAGGCCAAACGGCTCGCGGGCGACGTCGTGCTGCTGCACCGCGGGCGGCTGCTCGAGCATACGCCGGCGGCGCAATTCTTCGCGCAGCCGCGCACGCAAGAGGCGCGCAAATTCATCGCCGGCGAATTGCTGGTGTGAGTTTTGAATTTGTCATCGCCGGGCCTGTCCCGGCGATCCCGATGAAGAGGGCACGGTACCCGCCTAAGCGAGATGGCCGGGTCAAGCCCGGCCATGACAAGAACGAGAGAACACAAAATGGAGGATGTCGCATGCTCAACCGCCGCTCACTGATCGCCGCCGTCGCGCTCGGCCTAGCCGCCATCGCGCCCGCGACGGCGCAGGAAAAATCCATCGTCGTGTCGTCGACCACCTCGACGCAGGACTCAGGGCTGTTCGGCCACATCCTGCCGTTGTTCAAGGCCAAGACCGGCATCGAGGTGAAGGTCTTGTCGCAGGGCACCGGCCAGGCGCTCGACACCGGCCGGCGCGGCGACGCCGACGTGGTGTTCGTGCACGCCAAGGCGCAAGAGGAAAAATTCGTCGCCGACGGCTTCGGCGTGAAGCGCTTCCCGGTGATGTACAACGACTTCGTGCTGATCGGGCCGAAGAGCGACCCGGCCGGCATCAAGGGCATGAAGGACGTCGGCGCCGCGCTCAAGCAGATCATGGCCAAGCAGGCCTCGTTCATCTCGCGCGGCGACAAGTCCGGCACGCATTCGGCCGAGCTCAACCTCTGGAAAGCCGCCGGTATCGACATCGAGAAGGACAAGGGCGCCTGGTACAAGTCGATCGGCCAGGGCATGGGCGCCGCGCTCAACACGGCGTCGGCCGGCAACGCCTATGTGCTGGCGGATCGCGCGACGTGGATCTCGTTCAAGAACCGCGGCGACCTCGCCATCGCGGTGGAAGGCGACAAGCGCCTGTTCAACCAGTACGGCGTGATGCTGGTGAACCCGGCCAAGCATGCGAACGTGAAAAAGGACTACGGCCAGGCCTTCATCGACTGGCTGGTCTCGGACGAAGGCCAGAAGGCGATCGCCAGCTACAAGATCAACGGCGAGCAGCTTTTCTACACCAACGCCAAGGACCCGAGCGCGTGATGCGCGCGCTCGCTTTTCCGCTCGTGGTTCTTAGATAGCCTCAGAGCGCGGCGGACTCGGCCATGGCCAGTCGCTGGGCCTGCGCCTGGCGCAGGCGCTCGAGCGCAGCGCGCGCCTGCGCGTGCAGGGCGTCGAATTCGGCTTCCGCCGCCTGCATGGATTCTTGCGCCGGCGCGGCCGCCAGCGGGGCCGGCTTGGGCGTGACGATCGGCCCTCCGCTCCAGGCCAGCACCGCGAGGGAAAGCATCAGCAGTCTCATGGGCAACCCCCTTGTTCCGAAGCCATTGTGGGGCCGCAGCTCTTGAAATCGCGCGAAAATGGACCTCGAAATTGCAGCGGCCGCGTTCAGGGCCCATTTACCAAGACGGGTTCAGCCCTCGGCGGGAGGTCTGCTATAAGGCGACCATGAGCCAAAACGACGACTACATCATCCGGCCCGACCCGGCCGACCCGCGGCTGACCGAGCGCGTCAGCGGCATCGACCAGACCGGGGCTAGAATCGAGACCTCGGTCACGGTCGAGCGCGCGCTCACGATCTTCCTGAACGGCCAGGAGATCGTCACCGCGATGACGATCGGCGACTACCCGGAATACCTGGCGATCGGCTACCTCTTGAACCAGCACATGCTGCTGCCGGACGACGTCGTGACCGGCGTCGATTACGACGAGGAGCTGGCGGTGGTGGTGGTGCGCACCAAGCGCAAAACCAATTACGAGAAGAAGCTGAAGAAGAAGGTGCAGACCTCGGGCTGCGCGCAGGGCACCGTGTTCGGCGACCTGATGGAGGCGCTGGAGGGGGTCGAGCTGCCGAAGGCGCCGCTGCGCACGTCGTGGCTCTACGCGCTGACGCACAAGATCAACACCACGCCGTCGCTCTATCTCGAGGCCGGCGCCATCCACGGCTGCGTGCTGGCGCGGCAAGACCGGCCGCTGGTCTACATGGAGGACGTCGGCCGCCACAACGCGGTCGACAAGATCGCCGGCTGGATGTTCAAGGAGAAGGTGCCGGCGGGCGACAAAATCTTCTACACCACCGGACGGCTGACCTCCGAGATGGTGATCAAGACCGTGCGCATGGGCATCCCGATCCTGATCTCGCGCTCGGGCTTCACCGCCTGGGGCGTCGAGCTGGCGCGCAAGGCCAACCTGACGCTGATCGGGCGCGCGCGCGGAAAACGCTTCGTCGCGCTGGCCGGCGAGGACCGCATCGTGTTCGACCAGGACCTCGACAAGGTCGCGGAGGAAAGCGCGAAGCACCGGCGCAAGGCGGCGGTGGATGATTGAGGCGTTCGGCGTGAGCGGGCCGCTTGCTCGCTTGCCCTCTCCCCTTGTGGGAGAGGGTGGCGAGTGCGGAGCGATAGCGAACACGAGCCGGGTGAGGGGGCGCAGGCTTCCCGATAGTCACCTTCCCCCTCACCCGCCCTCGCTTCGTTCGGGCACCCTCTCCCACCAGGGGAGAGGGAAAGAGAGATCGCGGCTGCTTTGCACATTCACTAATCGCGCTGCCCAGCTTACATACGCCGCATGAACGCCCCTCCTCCCCCCACCCTCGGCCTCGTCCTGGCCGGCGGGCTCGCGCGCCGCATGGGCGGCGGCGACAAAGCGCGCATCGAGATCGGCGGCGTCAGCATCCTCGATCGGGTGATCGCGACTTTGTCCGGGCAATGCACCGGCATCATCATCAACGCCAATGGCGACCCGGCCCGCTTCGCCGACACCGGGCTGACCGTCGTGCCCGACAACGTGGAAGGCTACCCCGGCCCGCTGGCCGGCATCCTGGCGGGGCTCGACTGGCTCAAGGCGCAGGACAACGGCATCGAGTGGATGGTGAGCGTGCCGGGCGACTGCCCGTTCCTGCCCGACGACCTGGTCGAACGGCTGCACGAAGCCCGCCGGGCGATGGGGGCCGGCGTGCCGCTCGCCTGCGCGCGCTCGGGCGAATGGCGGCACCCGGTGGTCGGCCTGTGGCCGCTGGCGCTGCGCGAGGACCTGCGCAAGGCGCTGACCGGGGAAGACCTGCGCAAGATCGAGGTGTGGACCGCCCGGCACGGTGTCGCCATCGCCGACTGGCCGGCCGAGCCGATCGATCCCTTTTTCAACGTCAACACGCCGGAAGACGCCGCCCGGGCGGCTGCCATTGCACTGCACCATAGCTGAGCGAGCGGCGGAATAACGCATTGCGGGACTCACCCCGCGGCCATAATTTGGTATAGTTATAAAAACGGGTTTGGGAGAGGAGCCGGAAAATGAAGACCTTCCTGATGGCTTGCGCAGCGGCGATCTTGATCGCGGTTGTCGGCGGCGTCGTGCTCAACAGCATGCAGGAGCCGGCCGACCGAGCCTATTCGAGCCCGAGCGGCGTGCGGCTGGGCGCCTAAGCCCTCACCCCATCAGCGCCGCGTAGCTGATGAAGCCGACGCGGGCGCCCGGCTCGATGCCGGTGACGTCCTCGGGGAATTCCAGGAGCCCGTCCGTCTCGGTCAGCGAGGTGAGGACGCCCGCGCCGTCCTGCGGGTGCTTGACCGCCTCCCATTCGCCGTCGGCGCCGCGCCGCAGCGCGACCCGCACATATTCGCGGCGGTCTTTCTTCTTCTTGTAGGCGAAGGCCGAACGCACCGGCAGCGGCACCAGCTTCTGTGGCAGCGCGCCGGACAGCCGCCGCAGCAGCGGCTTCACCACTTTCACGAACGTGACGAAAACGGCCACCGGATTGCCCGGCAATCCCACGAAGGCCGCGCTGTGGCCGCCGGCGCCGCGGATGACACCCAACGCCACTGGCCTGCCCGGCTTGATGGCGACGCGCCAGAACACCAGCGAGCCGACGCGCTCGACCGCGCTGCGCACATAGTCGGCCTCGCCGGTCGATACCCCGCCTGACGTGACGATGAGGTCGTGGCCGGCGGCGGCCGCCTGCAGCGCGGCCGCCAGCGGGGCCGGATCGTCCGCCAGGATGCCGAGGTCGGTGACCTCGGCGCCGAGGCGCTCCAGCAGCTCGCCGAGCAGATAGCGGTTGGCGTCGTAGATGGCCGCACCGGCGCGGGCCGAGCCCGGTTCGACCACCTCGTCGCCGGTGGAGAAGATCGCGACCTTCAGCTTGCGCCGCACCTCAAGCGCGGCGATGCCGAGCGCGGCGGCCAGCGCGACATGTTGCGGCTCCAGCACGGTGCCGGCTGCCAGCACCACCCGGCCCTCGGGCACGTCCTCGCCCGCCAGGCGCCGGTTGGACCCGCGCTTGAGCCCTTTCGGGACGACGACGGCATCGCCCTCGACCGTGACATCCTCCTGCATGAACACGGTGTCGGCGCCGGCCGGCATGGCGGCGCCGGTGAAGATGCGGATCGCCTCGCCCGGCTTGACCGTCGGCGCGGCGCCCGCGCCCGCCATCAGCCGGCCGGCGATGCGCAGCCGCGTGTCGCCGTCGGGGCTGAGGTCGGCATGGCGCACGGCATAGCCGTCGACGGCGGAATTATCGAAGGGCGGCAGGTCGACCGGCGCGACCACGTCCACGGCGGCGACGCGGGCGCGCGCGCCGCGCAACGGCACGCGCTCGGTCTCCGCCACCGGGGAAATGCGCTCGCCGATCAGCCGCTCCATGTCGTCGAGCCGCAGCAGCGGGCCGGAGAAGGCGAAGCAGTCGTCGGTGAGCTGCGCCATCAGCCGCTCCGCACCGCCCCCGCCTCGGCCACCGGCACGGCCTGCTTGAGCAGCAGGTCGGCGATGGCCTCGACGGCGTCGAGATCGACCACCGGCACCTTGGCCTGCGGCAAGGGCACGTTGGCCGCGATCGCCACGATATGCGGGTCGTCCGGGTGGATCAGCGGCTTGCCGTTCTCGGCGCGGTGGATCTCGAGCTTGGGGAAGGCGTCGCGCTTGAAGCCCTCGACCAGCACCAGGTCGACCGGCGACATCTTGGCCACCAGATGCGGCAAATCCCACTCCGGCTCTTCGCGCAGCTCGTGCAAAATGGCCCAGCGCTTGCCCGAGGAGATGATGACTTCCGTGGCGCCGGCGGCGCGGTGGAAGAAGCTATCCTTGCCGGGCTGGTCGAGATCGAAGCCGTGATGGGCGTGCTTGAGCGTGGACACGCTCACCCCGCGCGCGATCAGGCGCGGGATCAGCTTTTTGATCAGGGTGGTTTTGCCCGAGCCGCTCCAGCCGGCCAGACCGATGATACGCATGGTGTCTATATAGGCCGCGCGGGCCGCGCTCGGCAAACGAAACGCCCGGCGCAAAGGCCGGGCGTTCCATCGGATCGATTGCCGGACGTCTATTCGGCCGGGCGGGCCATGGCCTTCGGGTCGCTGGCGCCGCGGTTCATTTCTTCCTCCACCCACAGGCTATGGTGCTGCTTGGCCCAATTGACGTCGACGGTGCCCTCGCCCATCGCCTCGAACGCACCTTCCATGCCCAGCGTGCCGAGATAAATGTGCGCCAGGATCATGGCCACGAACAGCATGGCGACGACGCCGTGGAAGACGGTGGCCAGCTCTATGTTGGCGAGGGTCATGCCGCCGTAGAACGGGAACATGAGCATGTAGCCGCTGACGATCATGGCCGTTGCGCCGAGCATGACCAGCCAATAGAGCAGCTTCTGGCCGGCGTTGAACTTGGAGGCCGGCGGGTGATCCTTGCCGACGATGCCGCCGCCGCGCTTGATCCACTCGGCGTCGGTCGCATTCGGGAAATTGACGCTGATCCACATCAGGAACATGAGGATCACGCCGATGGTGAAGCCGAAGCTCAGATAGTTGTGCACGAGCTTGGCGTATTCGGACCAGGTGGCGAAGGCCTCCGGCCCCATGACCGGCAGCAGCAGGCGCTTGCCGAAGGTGATGTTGAGGCCGGTGAGACCGAGCACGATGAAGCAGGTCGCCGTCAGCCAGTGCACGAAGCGCTCGAAGCCGTTGAAGCGAAGCATCGTGCGGCCAGAACGCCCGGCCTCGATGCGCACGGGGCCGCGCCAGAAATAGAAGATCGCCAACAGCGCCACCATGCCGAGGATGGCGATGGCGCCGATCCAGACCAGGGTGACCTCGTGGAATTGGCGCCAGTCGCGGCCGCCGGGCTGGATGAGGTTGCCCGACTTCTGATCGGGGATGCTGACCCGGCCGCTGATCGCGCCGCCCTGCAGCGCGTTGAGCAATTGCTGCTCCTTGACCGCGCTGGTGGTCGGGTTGACCTGGGCCGGCGCGCTTGTCGGCGCGGCGACTGCGACCAGAACCGCGAGCGCGAGAGCGCCGGCGATGAAGCGGAGCTGCGCGATGAGTTTCGCCATGGCATCCCTCTCCTGACTATCGACGTGTTTTTATAAAACCGGCGGCGCGTTGCCCGCGCCGCCGCAGTTCCGATCAGATCGCGATGTTCTCACGGTAGGCGGTCTGCCAACCCCAGGCGCCGGAGCCGTAGCCGCGCTTGGAGACACGCTCCTTGTAGATTTGCGCGATGACGTCGCCGTCGCCGGCGAGCAGCGACTTGGTCGAGCACATCTCCGCGCAGAGCGGCAGCTTGCCTTCGGCCAGACGGTTGGCGCCGTACTTCTCGTACTCCTCCTTGGAGTTGTCGGCTTCCGGGCCGCCGGCGCAGAAGGTGCACTTGTCCATCTTGCCGCGCGAGCCGAAGTTGCCGACCTTGGGATATTGCGGCGCGCCGAACGGGCACGCGTAGAAGCAATAGCCGCAGCCAATGCAGAGGTCCTTGGAGTGCAGCACGATGGCGTCGGCCGTCGTGTAGAACACGTTCGTCGGGCAGACCGCCGCGCAGGGCGCGTCGGTGCAGTGCATGCAGGCCATCGAGACCGAGCGCTCGCCGGGCTTGCCGTCATTGAGGGTGACGACGCGCCGGCGGTTGATGCCCCACGGGACCTCGTGCTCGTTCTTGCAGGCGGTGACGCAAGCGTTGCATTCGATGCAACGATCGGCGTCGCAGAGGAATTTCATACGTGCCATGGTCGTTGCTCCTTACGCCGCCCGGATCTGACAGAGGGTGGCTTTTGGTTCTTGCATACCGGTGACCGGGTCGTATCCGTAGGTCGTGATGGTATTCACGCTCTCGCCCAGCACAACCGGATCGGTCCCCTTCGGATACTTATCGCGCTGATCCACGTTCATGAACCAGCCGGCGAAGTGGAAGGGCATCCAGGTGACGCCCTTGCCGACGCGTTCGGTGACCAGCGCCTTGACGCGGCAAACCTTGCCGCTCGGCATTTCCGGTCCGTAGACGAGGCACCAGCTGCCGTCTCTGATGCCGCGCTCGGCGGCATCGGCAGGATTGATCTCGATGAACGAATCCTGCTGGAGCTCGGCGAGCCATTTGTTGGAGCGGGTTTCTTCGCCGCCGCCTTCGTATTCGACCAAGCGGCCGGAGGTGCAGATCAGCGGGAACTGCTTGGCGATGCCCTTTTCCACCGCCGCCTTCTGCACCGTGAAGCCGATATTGGGCACACGGAACTGCTTGGCGTCGGGCAGCGTCGGGTATTTCGCCACCAGCTCGGGCCGCGGCGTGTAGATCGGCTCGCGGTGCACCGGGATCGCGTCCGGCAGACCGAACGCATTGGCGCGCGCCTTGCCGTTGCCGTAAGGCGTGCAGCCATGCTCGATGGCGACGCGCTGGATGCCGCCGGACAGGTCGATCGCCCAGGACACCGCATCGGGCGTCGTCGGGTTGATCTTCTGGATGACCGCCATTTCCTCGGCGGTGAGATCCTTGTCCCAGCCGAGCTTCTTCAGGACGCCGAGCGTGAACTCGGGGTAGCCGTCCTTGATCTCGGAGTCCTTTGAATACACGCCGTCCGCCAGCAGGCTGACCTTGCGCTTGGTGCCGTCCGGCAGCGTCTCCTCGCGTTCGACGCCGAAGCGCGGACGGAACGTGCCGCCGCCCTCCTTGATCGACAGGTTCGTGTTGTAGAGCAGCGGCGTGCCGGGATGCTTGAAGGCCGGCGTGCCCCAGCACGGCCAGGGCAGGCCGTAGTAGTCGCCCTTGTTCGGGCCGGTGGTGGCGCGCTGCGTCTTCATGTCGAAGTCGGCCTGGTGGGCCATGTGCGACTTCAACCGCTCCGGCGACTGGCCGCAGTAGCCGGTGGAGAAGCCACCGCGGTTGATCTCGCGCAGGACGTCCTCGGCCACCGGCAGATTGCCGTTGACCTTGATGTTCTTGAAGAACTTGTCTTCGAAGCCGAGCTTCTTGGCGAGGAGATAGAAGATCTCCAGGTCGTCCTTCGATTCGAAGATCGGCTTGACGATCTGCTCGCCCCATTGGATCGCACGGTTCGACGAGGTGCGCGAGCCGCTGGTTTCGTAGCTGGTGGCGACCGGCAGGAGGTATGTGTTCTCCTTGCGCTCGCCGAGCACGGCCCAGGTGGTCGGATGCGGATCGGCGACGACCAGCAGGTCGAGCTTATTGATCGCTTCCGCCGCGTGCGGCATGCGGGTCACGGTGTTGCCGCCGTGGCCGAACACGATCATGGCCTTCACGTTGTCCTTCTGCGCCACGTCGTTCTTGGCCAGAAGCGTCGCGTCATGCCAGCGCGTCGACGGAATGCCGGGGGTGTTCATCATCTGCGGCGTATCGAAGCGCGACTTCAGCCATTCGAAGTCGGTCTCCCAGACGCGCGACCAATGCCGCCACGCACCTTCGACCAGGCCGTAGTAAAGCGGCAGCGTGACGACGTCGACGCCGAGGTCGGTCGCACCCTGCACGTTGGTGTGGCCGCGGAAGATGTTGGCGCCGGTGCCGGGGGCGCCGACGTTGCCGGTGGCCAGGCACAGGATGCAGAAGGCGCGCACGTTGGCGGTGCCGACGGTGTGCTGGGTGGCGCCCATGCACCAGATCAGCGTTGACGGCTTTTCCTTGGCGAACTTCTCGGCCACGCGCTTCATTTGCGCTTCCGGAACGCCGGTGACGCGCTCGACTTCCTCGGGCGTCCACTTTTCGGCTTCCTTGCGGATGTCATCCATGCCGTAGACGCGCTGGCGGATGAAATCCTTGTCTTCCCAGCCGTTCTTGAAGATGTGATGCAGCAAGCCGTAGATCACCGGAATGTCGGTGCCGCTACGGATACGCACATGCTCGGTCGCATGAGCGGCCGTGCGCGTGAAGCGCGGCTCGATCACGAAGACGTTGGCGCGGTTGAGCTCCTTGCCTTCGAGAATGTGCTGCAGCGACACCGGATGAGCTTCCGCCGCGTTCGAGCCCATGAAGATGATGGTCTTCGAATTGCGGATGTCGGTGTAGCTGTTGGTCATCGCGCCGTAGCCCCAGGTATTGGCCACGCCGGCAACCGTCGTCGAGTGACAGATACGCGCCTGATGGTCGCACGAGTTCGTGCCCCAATAGGCGGCGAACTTGCGGAACAGGTAGGAGCCCTCGTTGGTGAACTTGGCCGAGCCCAGCCAGTACACCGACTCCGCGCCCGACTTGGCGCGGATGGCGTTCATCTTGTCGCCGATCTCGTTGATCGCGACCTCCCAGGAGATCCGCGTCCACTGGCCGTTCACCAGCTTCATCGGGTAGCGCAGGCGGCGATCGCCGTGCACCAGCTCGCGCGTCGCCGCGCCCTTGGCGCAATGCGAACCGCGGCTGATCGGGCTTTCCCAGCCCGGCTCCTGGCCGACCCACACGCCGTTGGAGACTTCACCGATGACGGTGCAGCCGACCGAACAGTGCGTGCAGATGTTCTTGCGGATGGTGGCGCCGGCAACAGCCGGGCCGGCGGCTTCCGCCTTGCGCACGGTCGCGAGCGGCAAGGCGCCGACAGCCGCGAGGCCGCCGGCGGCGAGGCCGGACTTGCGCAGGAAGGAGCGGCGGTCGAGACCGCCATTCTGGTTGCCGATCGCCGCTGCGAGATTGCTGCGACGTGTCTGGCGCTCTTGTCTCTTGATCAGCACGGTGCGGCTCCCTCAGCTCGGATAACGGTTGACCTTGTAGAAGGCTTTCACGTGATCGGTTTCCTTGTAACGGGCTTTCTTCTTGTCGGCGTCGGATTCGGCCGCGACGGCTTCCGACATCGGCACGACGGCGGTCGCCGCCAAACCGGCACCCGCACCCATCGCGCGCAGAAAATCGCGGCGGCCGAATTTCGCCTTGTCCTGTCGTTTCATCGTCGTGTCCTCCTCCAAAATCGCCGCAGAATTTCGCGCCACCTCAGGCCGGCAGCTCGAAAGCCTCCGCTTCGATGTCCATGAAGATACGGCCGAGCGTGCCCAGCCGGCGATAGAAGTCCGCGGCTTCCGCGTTCTCCAGATCGGTGAAGAAGCGGACCATCCACGGCGCCATGTGTTTCTCGAAGATGACCTGGTCGGACCCCGCCGGCGCCGGCAGGCGGCCGTTCGCAAGCCCCGACATGATCTCGCACAGAATGCCGGCGTGATCTTCGGGCTCATACACGCCTTCGGCGCGCGCGATGCCCATGCGGTTCAGGTCGTCGCGCAAGCGCGCGAGCGGGCGCTCGTGCAGGAAGCCGCTGAGGTAGTACGAGCCGTAAGGCAGAATTTCGCCGCGGCCGACGCCGATGAAGAGATCGAAGAATTCGCGCTCGACGCGTTGCGTCGTCGTGTTCGCCGCCGCTTCCGCCAGCGCGACATGCGCAACCCCGATGGGGCTGGCGTCGCCTCGCAAGGTCGCCAGCCGCTTGAGCAGCGCGTTGTCGGGCGCGCGCAGAAGAAGCGACGCGAGCAGCGCATATTCCTGCGCGCGCGCGGCGTCTATTTCATCAATGTCGCCGGCCATGTCCTCGCCGTAGAGATCGGGCCGCAGGACGCTGCGATCGATGCCGGTGACGGCTTCGACCGAGATCACCCTTTCGGCGGGAATACGAATCCAGTTGGAAACCGACGGCTGCGAAATCCCGACAAGCCGGGCGAGCCCGCTGACACCGCCAGCGGCGCGGATAGCCTCTGATAGGCCTTGGTCGCGCATCATCCCCGGTCTCGATTGTTCTTTTTATCGTTTCGAATAGTTACAATGTGAGCTTAGCGGTCACCGCATTGTGGGTCAATAGCGGGAAGCTATGGGAAGCCATCGCGTTGTTGGAATCTAATGCGGCAGAGCGCCGCCATGCCTGCGTGCAAGGCGCACGGCTTCCGGCGGCCGCCGCTCGCTCTCTTGTTGCGATGCAGCATCGATATCGCGCTGCATCAACTGGGGCTCGACGGGCTCCGGCGCGGGCTCGCGCGCCGTTTGCGCGGGAGATTCCTCCGGCGCTGCAGGGATCGTTGTCTCGGCGACAGCCGATGGCTCGGCCGGCGGCTCGGCTGCATCGCGGAAGATTTCGGCGACGAGCTTCTTGACATCGACGCCGGGATCGAGCGCGCCGAAGCCGGCCATCGCATCGGGGTCGGTGAAGTCCCAGGCGTTTTCGGCCAGGCCGACAAAATCGCGGATCGCGGGATCGGCGACCCAGGCGCGGCGAAGCGCCGCATGACGCAATGCGGCCGGCACGCCGGCCTGCATGAAGGCGCTGACGTCAGTCGCGGCGGTGATCGAATCGAGCGAGGGCAGCTTGCTCAGATCGAACTCGGGCTCCTTCGCCGCAGGTACGGCTTGCGCCGCATCCGCCGGCGGCTTCTGCGCGGCGCTATCCGAGGGCGGCGCTTGGCTTTCCGCGCGCTCGCTCTCGGCGACCTCGCGCTTGCGGCGGGCCCAGCGCGACAGGAAATTCTCGTCGTCGCTCATGTGCGACTCCCGCGACCGGGCGGCCCGCGCCGCGCCAGCGCGTCCGGACTGGCACGATCGCGCTTGCGCTTGTGGAACGCCTCCGGTTCGACATGGTGCTCGACGACGAAGGCCGCAATAGCGTCGCGGATCGCATCCGGCATCGGCACGGTGTCGACGATATTTGACCCCGCCTCCGTCATCGCTTCGCCTTCGGACGGATCGGCGGTGACCATCGCCAGTTCGTAAGGCCGGTCGGACTCGGTCGGGCTCAACACGACCCAGAGCAGCGGTTTACCCGACTGCAAATTGTCGCGGTAATTGGCGGTCTCGGTGCGGTAGAGTGCGATATCGGCGGCACCGGCATAGAAGGTCGCACGCTCGCCGTCGTCGGTGAGCTTGCTCCACGGCGGCGTGTCTGGAATGCCGATGAGCACGCTCAGCGGACGCCAGAGATAGTCGATCCACTGGCTCGCGGCCTTGCTGCGCTCGACCACGACCCCGACCGGAATCGTCGCGAGGGGCGTTGCTGCGCTCATCCGACCGCCTCCAGATGCTTGACCGGCAGGCCGGCCACCAGATTCTGCGGCTTCATGCGGATTGTCTTGTCCGGCGTCATCGCAAGGATCATGTAGACCGGCTCGCCCTTGACCTTGTCGAGCATCAGCGACGCATCGCGGAACTGCAACCGGAAAAGGCCGACGACGCGCCCCATGGTCGCCTCGTCGACCTCCTCGCCGCGCCAGAGCATGTCGCCGATCCTGGTCGCGTCGGCGTCGAGGCCGACATACCAGGTGAGGTTGACGTCGCGCAGCTCGGGCAGCGCCTCGATAGTCACGTCGATGCCGAGCACGTGCGCGATCCAGAGCTGCATCGCCTGCGCCAGCGCATCGAGCCCTTCGCGGCCGGCAGTGAGATCGAGCGCCATGTCGAACTGGTCGCTGCGCTCCCAATAGCTGTCGGCGTTCTCGTCATTGATGACGTGGATATGCGCCTCCGCCGGAATGCCGAGCATCGACACCAGCGGCGTCACCGGCGTGGTGTTGACGCCGGCGATCGTCTCCTCGTCGGCGGCGATCAGCGAGCCTTCGTGCAAGGTGACGCGCTGGGTGCGGAAGAACAGCTCGGCGGCGCGCAGCACGCGCGGATTGTCTACTTTGTCGAGCGCGTTGCGCAGGATCACGTGCACGAGCTGGTTGACGAACAGCAGCGGGAAATTGCCGGTGCCGTTGCGCACCAGGTCGGCATAGGCGGCTTCGAGCGTCTTGTGGCGCAGCAGATGATCGCGGAAGGCGACCAGCAAGCTCCAGTTCTCGCGCGCATCCGGGTCGGCGATGGCCGCGACGTCGGAAGCCGACACCGTCATGCGCGGGTCGGCGAGCAGCGCGCCGTGCAGCGTGCGCTCCACCGCGCAAGCCTCCGGCGGCGGGATCAGCTCCTGCCGCGCCAGATAGACCTTCAGAAAGTCGTCGGTGACGGCGAGCCCGCCGCCTTCGTCGCGGTCGAGCAGATGATGGCCGCAGGAAATCCAGAAGTCTTTCATTTGAAAGTTCTCGTCTCCCCTCCCCCCACGAGCCCTTGCGAGTGGCGGGGAGGGGTCGGGGGTGGGGGGACAAAGCGGAAGCAGTATAAGACCCCCCACCCCGGTTCACATCGCTGCGGCGATGTGAACCGACCCTCCCCGCCGCTTCGCGGGGGGAGGGGAAAGAAAGCACTGACGCGCATCACGTTCATGTGCGGTCCCGTTCGGCCAGCGCGACGAGATCGACCTGATCGGCCGGCTGCTCGTCCTCGCCCTCCACCTCCATAAAGGAGAAGGCGCGCGCCGGTTTGGCACCCTCGCGCGGGCGCAAGGTGCGGAAGGTTTCGCGCACCTCGCCGTCCTCGTAGCTGCGGTGCACGGCGATCAATATGTCGTGCTGCTGGTTGCAGAGCGAGCAGGCGAAGGCCACCTCGTCCTCCGCCGCGGCGGTGGCGGCTTCGATATCGGGCGCGCCGAAGTGACGCAGGAGCTGCTGCGCCAGCGTGGCGACGACATGCGCGCGGTCGCTCTCCTGCGCCTCGACGATCTGCACCAGCGTCGACCAGCCGAGCGACTCCACGCTGAGGAAGCCGCCGCGAAAGGCCGAGCGCGCCTTGCCCTCCAGCGTCGCCGGGTCGCGATGCCAGAAGGCGAAGGCGCCGGACACCGCCCATTCGCCCGGCTCGGCCGCGTGCTCGAACACGAAGGTGTCGGACGGATCGAGCCTGATCGTGCGCAGCAGCTTCATATGCGCGGGCCCTTGCTCACGGGATCGTACCAGGCGGGCGCGGCCAGCGCGGGCACCAGCTTCTGGCGTTCGACCTCGACCTTGCCCATGCGGCGCAGCAGCAGATCGCCGTTGGCGTCGATGTCGCGCCGCAGGCCGCTGGCGGCGCCGAGGCGCTCGAGATAGGTCTTGGCCATCGTATTGAAGCCGTGCTCATGCCAGGCGTCGAGCGCGACCATGAAGTGGCGCGCGAAGCTCTCCACCACATGGTCGGTGGTGACGCCGGAGAAGCCTTCCTCCTCCAGCACGGTGACGAGCGGATTGAGCCCGGGCTCCGCGCCGCTCATCGACACGGTGCGGATCATGGCGCCGAACACGAGCCACGGCGGCGGCGCGTCTTCGTCGGCGTCCTGCGGCCAGGCCAGCCTGCCGCCGCCGACCAGGCCGCCATTGACGAGAATCGCACCCGGCCAGTCGACGGAGATGGCGGTTTCCGGCTGCGCGGACGCGACCAGCGCGTCGGTGAGCGCCGCCATGCCGGCATAGAAGGCGCGCCGCGCCTCGCGCAGCGGCTCCTCGGGTTCCAGCACCAGCGCGAACTCGGCGAGGTCGAAGCGCCCGACATAGACGAGCGTGCCGGCGCCCTGCTCCGGCGCGACCGCTATGGCATGCGCAAACGCGTCGCCCAGCTCACGCAGGCGCACCAGCGTAAACGGCGGCGGCAGCACCATGTCGGACATTTTGCCCCGCGCCGGGGCCGTCTCCAGCGGCATCCTCGCTCTACCTTTCTTATTCGAATGACTATAATTATAGGTTGGGGGGTCCCGAGGCCAGTCCCGCGGCCGAAGGCAAAAATCAAGGGCGCGGCACAGCGCCTCACATGCGGGCCAACGAAAAGGTTAATTGTTCCGATGGCCGAACGGCCGCGCACCGTCCTGATCTGCTCCTGCGAAGACACCATGCCGCTCGACGCCGGCGCGGTGCGGCGCGCCTGCCGCGACGCGCAGGTCGTGGAGGGACGCCACCTCTGCCGCGCCGAGCTCGAGCGCTTCCGCACGGCGGCGGGCGCCGGCGCGCCGCTCACGGTCGCCTGCACGCAGGAAGCGCCGCTGTTTACGGAAGTGGCCGGCGAGATCGAGGGCGCCGGACCGCTCACCTTCGTCAACATCCGCGAAAACGCCGGCTGGTCGAAGGACGCCGCCGCGGCCGGGCCCAAGATGGCCGCGCTGATCGCGGCCGCCGCCGAGCCGCAGCCGGATTTTCCCTTCGTCACCTTCGAGAGCGACGGCGTCACGCTGCTTTACGGCAAGGACGAGCGCGTGCTCGAAGCCGCCGCGCTGCTGAAGGATCATCTCGACCTCACCGTGCTGATCGCGCCCGGCGCCGACCTGACGCCGATGCGCGTGACCGAATTTCCGCTGGTGCGCGGCGTCGTGCGCACGGCGAAAGGCCGGCTCGGCGCGTTCGAGGTGACGGTCGATAATTTCGCCGCACTGCTGCCGTCCTCGCGCGGCACGCTGGTGTTCGGGCCGGCGCGCAACGACGCGGTGTCGCGCTGCGACATCCTGATCGACCTGTCCGGCGGCGCGCCGCTGTTCCCGGCCTCCGACCTGCGCGACGGCTATCTGCGCGCCGACCCGAACGACCCGGCCGCCGTGCTGCGCACGGTGCTGAAGGCGCGCGACATGACGGGCGCGTTCGACAAGCCGCGCTACATCACCTTCACCGAGGATTTGTGTGCGCATTCGCGCTCCAAGATCGTCGGCTGCCGCCGCTGCCTCGATCTGTGCCCGACCGGCGCGATTGCGCCCGCCGGCGATCACGTCGCCATCGACCCGCACATCTGCGCCGGCTGCGGCCAATGCGCGGCCGCCTGCCCGACCGGCGCGGCCGCCTATGCGCTGCCGCCCGCCGACGCGCTGCTGCGGAGGCTGCGCACGCTGCTCGCCGCCTACACGCAAGCCGGCGGCAAGCAGGCGGTAGTAATGTTCCACGACGCCGAGCATGGCGGCGCGCTGATCGACGCGCTGGCGCGCTTCGGCGACGGACTGCCGGCGAACGTGCTGCCGGTGCAAGTGAACGAGGTGACGCAAGTCGGCCTGGAGGCGATCGCGGGCGCCTTCGCCTATGGCGCCGCCGCCGTGCGTTTCCTGACGCGCGGCAAGGCGCGCCACGACATCGCCGGCCTGCACAAGACGGTCGCGCTGGCGACCCCGGTGCTCAACGGCCTCGGCTTCTCGGGCGTGCGCGTGTCGACCATCGAGACCGACGATCCGGACGCGCTGGGCGCGAGCCTGCGCGCCATCGGCGCGATGGACGGCGCGGCCAGGCCCGCCACCTTCGCCGCCGTCGGCAAAAAGCGCGAAGTGGTGCGGCTCGCGCTGCGCGAATTGCATGCGGTAGCGCCGGCGCCGGTCGACGTCATCGCGCTGCCGGAGGGCGCGCCCTTCGGCACCGTCGAGGTCAACGTCGAAGGCTGCACGCTGTGCCTGTCCTGCGTCTCGGCCTGCCCGACCGGCGCGCTCGGCGACGACCCGGAAAAGCCGATGCTGCGCTTCGCCGAGGACGCCTGCGTGCAGTGCGGCCTGTGCAAAGCGACCTGCCCGGAGAAGGTGATCAGCCTCAAGCCGCAGATCGACTTCCGCGCCGCCACCGCGTCGGCGCGCGTCATCAAGCAGGAAGAGCCGTTCGAGTGCATCGGCTGCGGCAAGCCCTTCGGCGTCAAGAGCTCGGTCGAGCGCGTGGTCGCCAAGCTCGAGGGCAAGCACTGGATGTTCAAGGACTCCCAGAAGCGGCTCGACGTCATCAAGATGTGCGAGAACTGCCGCGTCACCGCCATGGCGGCCGAGAAGTTCGACCCGTTCGGCGCGCCGGCGCGGCCGGCGGTGCGAACCACCGAGGATTACTTGCGCGAGCGCGAGATGCTCCGGCAAGAATACGAAAAGAACAAGACGCCCAATTGATCGGACGCACCGATTTGTGATGCGTGCTACTTCGCCGTCGCCTTGGCGAGGAAATCCACCAGCGCCTTGCGGTCCTCGGCCGAATTGATGGTCTGCTCCGGCATCTTGGTGCCGGGCGTGTAGGCCATCGGCCCGACCTCGAACAGTTTCGCCACCGTCTCCGGCGTCCACACGATGTCGAGCTTCTTCAGCGCGGGCGAAAAATTGTAGCCTGGCAGCGTCGCGATTTTGCGGCCGAAGATGCCGGCGAGCGTCGGGCCCGCCCTGTTGCCTTCGTCGGGCGAAAGCGTGTGACAGGCGATGCAGGCGCGGAACACTTTGGCGCCGTGGTCGCCGCCGTAAGCCGCGAGCGCGTCCTGCGGCGCGCCGACCACTACCGAGTCGATCGGCTCGCCGGTGGCGGCGTTCCAGCGGCGGATCATGCGGTCGGTGCCGCCGGTGAGCAGCGTCTTGTTGTCCGGAAAGAATGCGACCGACCACACCGGCAGGCCGGGGCCGACCAGCGTCTGCGTCAGCTTGCGCGACGCGCGATCGATGACGCCGACCGAGCCGCGGATGCCGGCGGCGGCGATGAGCTTGCCGTCGGCCGACATCGCGATGCCGATCACGGGCGTCGGCGCGACCTGCACCTCGGCCAGAACCTCGCCTTGCGGCGACAACAGATAGACCTTGCCGTCGCCGCCGGCGGCGGCGATCTCGCCATCCGGCGCGATGGCGACCGTGTTCAGCGCGGTCGGCATGTTGCGCACCAGCAGCGAGCCCTCGCCGAGCGGCCAGATGCGCAAGGTCGCGTCATAGCCCGCGCTCACCAGCGCCTTGCCGTCGCCTGTGAAGGCGACGCCGTTGACGTTCATGGCGTGGCCCTCGAGCACACGCGGCGCGCCGCCGGCGAGCGGCCACAGGCGGATGCTGCGGTCCCACGAGGCCGACGCCAAAGTCTTGCCGTCGGGCGAGAGCGCGAGCGCGGCAACCGGCGCGGTGTGGCCTTCGAGCACGCGGTCGGGCTGCGCGCGGCCGGGCGTCCAGAGCGCGACGCGGCCGTCTTCGCTGGCGGTGGCAAGGCGGCCGTCGGCGAGCCATGCCACAGCGTTCACCGCGCCGTCATGAAAGCGCAGCACCTGCTCGGCGTTGTTGCGCGTCAGCGACCAGCGGATGCCCGACGTGTCGAAGCTGCCGGAGACGGCCTGCTTGCCGTCCGGCGAGATCGCCAGCGCGCGCACCGGCCCGCCGTGGCCGCGCAATTGCGCCTGCGCGGCGCCCAACATGAGCGGCAGCAGCAGGCAGGCGGCGAGCAGGCGGCGGGGAAGGGTCATGGATGGCACGCGGTCACTGTTCGATGAAGTTTAGACCATTGTGAGGCGGCAGGCCCCATTCCCGATCTGCCGGTTCCGAAAGGCCGGCCGTTTAATCTACAACCATTCGTTGGGTTAACCGAAGCGATACGATACCGCAGCTACAACCGGGGCGATCAGTCCAGGGCATGGCCGTGATCGATACCTTGTTTAACCCGCGCAGAAATCAGCCGCACAAACTCTCGGTCGGCGCGTTCTTTCCGGCCAGGGAGGGCCGCTATCGCAGGCCCGACGGCGGCGCCGGCCACGCCTCCGACCTTTCGGCCGTCTTCGCGCGGGTGGAACTCTAGACGGCCGGCTCCATGCCGAGCGCGCGGATTTGCGCGCGCGTCGCCTCGTCGCGCAGCGCGGCGAGGAAGGCCTGCACCGCCGGCCGGCCGCGGCGGCGCTCGACGATCAGGAAGTCGTAATGCTCGGGCGCCACCGGCAGAAAGCCGAGGCCGTAAAGGCGGGCGACCGGCTCGATGGCGAGGCCCCAGTCGGCGCGGCCTTGCGCGATCGCGGCAGCGACCGAGTTGTGCGACTTCGGCTGGTTGGGATAGCCGGGCGGCTTTTTGCCATCCAACAGGCGGTCCATCAGCACGCGCGTGCCGGAGCCGGCATTGCGATTGACCATCAGCGCGGAGGCGTCGGCGAGCGCGGCCTTCAGCGCCTCCTGCGCGCTACGCCCTTCGAAGCGCGCGTCGCCGGGGCGAAACAGAACGCCCTGCATGCGGCGCCAGCCCGGTACCAGCGACAATTCGGGCCCGGAGAGATGCACATTATAGTCCCCGCTCTTCGGGTCGATCAGGTGCACCGGCGCGATGTCGCATTCGCCGCGGCTGGCCGCCGCCACGCCGCCGAGGCTGCCGACCGCGAGCGTGCGCGCCGAGAAGCCGCGCGCGGCCAGCGCGCCGACCACCACGTCGAGCGCGACGTCGTGGCTGCCCATGATGACGACGTCGGGCGCTTGCGCGGCGCTGCCGATCAAGGTGACTTTGGCCACCGTGTCGGCGTCGAGCGCGGAGGCGAGCGCGTCGATCTCGATGAAGCCGTCGGCTTGCGAGAAGCTCGTGACGGAGCCGGAGCCCTTGCCGGTCGGGAAAGCGACGGCACCTTCTTCGCCCTGCACCAGCGAGACCAGCACGAATTCCTTGCGGCCCATTTCGGAGGCGACGCGTACCGGCACGCGCGCGGCAATCGTCTCGGCCGCTTCCGGCGGCAGGCCCGCGCGCGCGCGGATCACCGGCGCGACGAAGGCGTGGAAGGTGAAGATCGCCGAGGTCGGAAATCCCGGCAGCACGACGATGGGCTTGTCGCCGACGACGCCAAGGCAAAGCGGTTTGCCGGGCTTGAGCGCGACGCCGTGCACCAGAATGCCCGGCTTGCCGAGCCGCGAGACGATGGCGTGCGAGAAGTCGCCGGCGCCTTTCGACGTGCCGCCGGAGAGCACCACCATGTCGCAGGCGGCCAGCGCCTCGCGCACGGCTTTCTCAAGCGCAGCCGCGTCGTCGGGGAAGGCGCCGAACTGCACCGGCTCACCGCCGGCCTCGGCGACGGCGGCGCCGACGATGGCGGCATTGCTGTCGTAGACGCCGGCCGGCTTGAGCGGCTTGCCCGGCGCGACCAGTTCGTCGCCGGTGGACAGCACCGCCACCTTCGGGCGGCGCACCACCGCGACTTCCGCCAGCCCGCAGGCGGCCAGCATGCCGATCTCGCGCGAGCCGATGCGCGTGCCGCGGCGGAGCAAGGTTTCGCCGCGCGCGATGTCGGACCCCGCATAGGACACGAACTGCCCGGGCGCGGCGGCGCGGCGCAGTTCGATCGAGGGCGCGCCCTGCGCGATCAGCTCGGTGTGTTCGATCATCACCACCGCATCGGCGCCGCGCGGGATGACGCCGCCGGTGGCGATCGTGGTGGCGGTGCCGGGCGTGACCTCCAGCGCCGGCGCGTGGCCGCAGGCGATCACCTCGGCATTGAGCGTGAGAACTTTTGGATTAGCTTCGCTCGCGCTCACAGTGTCAGCGGCGCGCACGGCGAAACCGTCGACATTGGAGCGGTCGAAAGGCGGCGCATCGACCGCGGCGATCACGTCCTGCGCCAGCACGCGGCCGAGCGCCTGCGCCAGCGCGACGGTTTCGCCGGCCAGCGGCGACAGGTCGAGATGGCGGCGGAAGCGCAGCCGCGCCTCGTCGGCCGACACCACTTCGAGGAATTGCTCCTGGCGGGCGGCGGCGCGCACGCGCGCCAGCAGGTCGTCGGGCCGGGGCTGATAGGATTCACTCATAATAATATATGACTCACGGCCACGGCCTTACCGCAACGCTCGCGCCGGCGGAATAGCCCTCGCTGTCGGCGGGCACCAGGATCCAACCGTCGGAACGCGCCAGCGTCGACAGCGGCAGATAGCGGCTCGCCAGCGGCTCGGCCTGACCCTCGCTGCGCCGCACAGGCACGACTTCAGCGAGCCCAACGGTGGAAGCGATCTTGCGCGCGAGCGGCAGCGTTTCGCCCGGCTCCGCGTTTTTCATCAGCGCGCCGGCCAGCCGCTCGACGATGCGGCGGCCGACCGTCAGCCAGACCGCCAGCGCGGAGTCGAGCCGGCCCGGCAGCAGCAGCACCGGCCGCGCGCCGACGAAGCCGAGCGCGGCGGTTTCCCCGGGTGCGATCGCCATGCCGTGCACCACCAGCGCGCCTTCGCGTTCCAGCACCTGGATGCTGGTGTCCGTTCTTCCGCTGCCCGTTCCGCCAATGGCGATTATTGCATCCGCAGAATCGGCGCTCATGGCGACGGCGAGCCCGCGGCCGCCTTCATCCACGCGCGCGGCGCCGCCACGCCGCTCGCAGTCGCCGGCGATGAGGCGCGCCGCGGCGTTGGCAATGCCATTGCCACGCAGCGGCAGCACGCGCAGACGCGGCTCGCGCACCATGATGCGCGCGATGCCGGCGGCGGCGATGGCGGCAATGTCGGTCATGCTCAGGCGCTCGCCGGCGCGACGCAACGGAATCGCGGGATCGCTGTCGCCGCCCGCCGGCAGCACGCCGTCGCCGGGATTGACCGTGACCAGCGCCTCGGCGTGCCCCTTGCTTACCTTCACCGCGTCGACCGGCGCCACGCTGTCGGTGCCGGCCGGCATGGCCTGCCCGACCTCGACGCGCGTCGGCACACGCATGAGCGTGACCGGCGCATAACCGCCGGCGCCGAGCGTGTCGTCGGCGGCGAGCGCCCAGCCGTCCTGCAACGCGATCGCCGCCGAAGGCCGCGCCGACGCCAGCGCGTCGACGGCGAGCGTGCGCCCCGCGCCGGCGGCGACGTCGATGGAGCGCGGGGTGACGGGCTTCACCTCGCCATCGACGATGGCCAGCACGTCGGCGAGCGGCGTCAGCCGCGCGATCATTTGTATCGTGTCGGACGCCGTAGCCATTTCCGCGTGCTTGACCTCAAGGTGCTCGGAACCACAGTGTACCTCATCTAAGCTGCGGACAAAGCGCGGCTTTTCGACAGGTGAAAGCGGGGAAATCCGGTGTTTACAGTCACCAAGGACAAGGCGCTTCTGACCACCACCACTGGGGCGCTGCCCCGGCCCAGCTGGTACACCGAGAACCTGCGCGGCATTCCCTTGTCGCACGGCTTTTCCCGCCTCGCCTACCGCGACCAGCATTTCGACTGCCTGGCCTGCCATGTGGCGGCGCAGCACCGCGCCGGCATCGACATCATGGTGGACGGCGACGCGCGGCTCGACGACGACGTCGCCGGCCGCGGCTGGGTCAGCTACGTGACCGAGCGTGTCGAGGGCATCGGCGCGCCGCGGGTGGAAGTGCCGCCGGCCGGCTTCATGAAGGACAAGGGTCCCGGCGACCTGATGTGGGAGGTGATCGAGACGCGCATGACGCCGCCGGTCTCGGGCAAGATCGGCGCGACCGCGCTGCAGCTCGACCGCGCCTACAAGGCGATTGCGCCGATGACGGACAAGCCGGTGAAGATCGGCTCGATCTCTGCGCAGATCCTGGCGCTGATGCTGACCGACGAGCACTACAAGGACCGGCTCGGCCTGCTGATGGATCTCTCCGCCGCGCTCAACAAGGAATATCACGCGCTGGCGGACGCCGGCGCGCCTCTGGTGCAGATCGAGGAGCCCGCGATCCACCAGGTGATCGCCGACCCCAAGCAGACGATCAAGCCGGAGCAATGGGTAGAGGCGTTCAACGTCGAGGTGAAAGGCCTGCGCGGCAAAACTGAAGTGTGGTGCCACACCTGCTGGGGCTCACCGGCCGCGCAGCGCGTCGCCAGCAAGGACCAGAGCTACAAGGACGCGCTGCCTTTCCTCAACCAGCTCGACGTCGACGTGCTGACCGTGGAAGGCGCGTTCAACAAAGGCATGGACCTCGAGCACTTCGGCAAGATGATCTCGAAAGACAAGAAGATCGCGCTCGGCGTCATCAGCCACCGCACGCTGCAAGTGGAAAGGCCGGAGGAGATCGCCGAGTTGATCCGCAAGGCGCTCAAGCACATCGAGCCGGAGCGGCTGATCCTGACCAGCGACTGCGGCTTCGGCCGGCAGGGCATGAGCCGCATGCACGCCTTCTACAAGATGGTGGCGCTGACGCGCGGCACCAACATGGTGCGCAAGGAGCTGGGCATCCCGGAAGCCGACATCCCGGCCACCGACCCGAAGCTGTCGATGGTGCCGATGGCGTGAGGCGCGGGCCTTTGCGGGCGCGCGCCCTTTGGCTATGACGTGCGCATGGCGGAAAAGACAGTCAGCCTGCGCGGATTGAAATGCCCCCTGCCGGCCTTGCGCACCCGCAAGCTGCTGGCCGGCATGGCGAGCGGCGATGAACTCACCATCGAGTGCACCGATCCGCTGGCGGCGATCGACATCCCGAACCTGTTGCGGCAGACCGGCGACAAGCTGGAAGACAAGGCACAGGCCGAGGGCGTGCTGACGTTCAAGATCAGGAAGAAGTAGCCGCCCGGCTTCCCGCGCGCGCCGTTCAGGCCGCCGCCTTCTCCGACCCGCCTGATTTGTTAAGGGATTCCAGCTCGGCCTGCGCCACTTGGTACAGGTGGGCAAGCGTGTCGAGCTTGGCCTTCTCGGCGAGAACAATCAGTTCGGCATTGATGGCAAGCAAATAGTCGAGCGTCGCTTTTCGCACGCGCTTCATGGAGCCCCCTCCGAAGAACCGACCGGCAATCCTAAAAAGCGATAATGACAAAAATACAACCGATTTGAGAAGCGCCCTCTTCGGCTTTCAATCCAGGCAGAATCCTTGCGCACGCACGAAGGCGCCGAAGTCGGCGCGCGCGGGGCTCGCGTATTGGCGCGCTTTGTCTTCCGACCAGCCGTAGAATTCGGCGCGACCGAAGCGGTCGACATTGCGCTGGTTGCGATAAGGCCGCGCCGCGTCGCGGCGGCGGTCGTAGCCGTCGAGATCGGCCGCGAAATTCGCGTCGCCGAACGTCTCCTCGTGCACGGTCACGCTCAACGGCAGGCGCGGCGTGATGCCGCCCGCTTCCGCCGGCCAGCCGAGCGTCATGCCAGCGACCGGAACGACCTTCTCCGGCAGCGCGAACATTTTCGCGATCGTGGCCGCGTGATCGCGGATGAGGCTGATCGGACAGCAGCCCAGCCCGGCCGCTTCCGCCGCGTGCAGAAACGTCGCCAGCACAATGGCTGCGTCGACCGTCGCGTTGAAGAAGAGATCGAGATGATCGTTGGGAAACGGCTTGCCGCGCATCTGTGCGATTCGCGGCAGCCGGCTGCCGTTGGCGAGGAAGATCAGGAACACCGGCGCGTCGCCGAGCCAAGGCATTTCAGGCAGCAGGCCGGCGAGGGCATCGTGCTTCGCCTTTTCCCGAATAATGAGGATATCGCACTGTTGCAGGTCGCTCTTCGACGGCGCAGATAACGCGCAGGCGCAGAGCAGCCGCAGCAGGTCCGGCGCGACATCGCGCGGCAGATAGCGGCGCTGCACCCGGTGCGCCGCGATCCGGGCAAGTTCATCCAGGCCGGCCAAGGTTTCATCGACCGCGAAAAGCTCGCCAAACCGCTCGGCCAGCGCCGATCGAAGAGATTCGGCGGGGTTCGCCATCGGAACGCTCCTTTTGAGAATGCTTCTTTATGAGAATGTCAGCTTGCAACGCGGAGGCCGCGTGATAGATGATGGAGCAATACTAAAAAACAACAAAGCAGACAGCCGCGGCGCGCATTTCCGCGGGGACTTTCCGGCGCCGTCCGACCTCGCCACCTCGGCCTATACCAGCGTGCGGCTCTCCGGCGGGCGGCCGCAGGTAGCAAGCGAGCCGGTCGCCTTTACGCGCGTGCGGCCGGGCCAGAGCCTGCTCAAGGGCCAACCGCGCCCCTGAAAGTTTGAATCCCCCGCCCGAAACGGGCCGCCCCCGAAGGCCTTTCCGCAGCCGAGGTCCTTGTATTTACGGTTGTTTTCTTTAATCATTCGCGCATGCATTGCGTGCGGGACGCGCGTCGTCGCACGCCACACGGGGAAGGCCGGCGGTGCATTTCTACACCCTGTCCGGATTGACGGTTGCGAGCGAGATCGTGCTGCCCGGAGCGCTCGCTTGCGCGCATCCGGCCGTGGCGGATGTGACCGTGCGGGCTGGGCCGGTGCCGGCAACGCTGGCAGAGCCGACCTATACCGGCCCGATCTGGCAGATCGCCGTCAACGAGGTGCTACTGAGCGTGCCGGACATCGCGCGCTTCTGGCTCAAGGACGGGCGCGAGATCGCCTTCCAGGCCGATACGGCCGCGGACGAAGCCGACGTCACCGCCTTCATCGTCGGCAGCGTGTTCGGCATCCTGCTGCACCAGCGCAAGTACATCGCCCTGCATGCGAGCGCAGTGTGCGTCAACGGCAAGGCGATCCTATTCTGCGGCGCGAGCGGCGCCGGCAAGTCGACGCTGGCGGCCGCGCTCGGCCAGCGCGGCTATTCCCTGCTCAGCGACGATATCTGCGCCCTCTCGATTCCGGCGAATGGCGCGCCGATAGCCCATCCCGACGGCCGCCAACTCAAGCTGTGGGCAAACAGCATCGACCGGCTGTCGCTGGCCGAGCGGCGCGCCGGCCGGCTGCGCCGCACGCTGGAGAAGTTCTACGTCGAGCCGCCCGAGGCGACGAGCACGCCGCTGCCGGTCGGCGCCGTCTACGTGTTGCGCGAGGCGCGGCCGCCGCACGCGCCGGGCATCGAGCGGCCCAATGTGGTCGACGCGACGGTACTGTTGCGGCGCAATGCCTATCGCCCGCTGCTGGTGATCCGCATGGAGCAGCGCGCGGACTATTTCCGCGCCGCCGCGGCGCTGGCCGGCACGGCCGGCATCTTCCATCTCACCCACGCCTTCAATTTCGCGCGCATGCCGGACACGCTCGGCATGCTGGAGCGGCACTGGCAGGAACTCGGGCTGCTGGAGAAGGCGGCATGACCCGCACCATCTGGCTCGCCTCCTATCCAAAGTCCGGCAACACTTGGCTGCGGATGCTGATTGCCAATCTGGCGTCGCAAGATGCGCCGGCGGACATCAACGATCTTCCCGAGCGCGGCGGCATCTCCAGCGCGCGCGCTCCGTTCGACCATCTCACGCTGATCGACTCCAGCCTGCTGACGCACGAAGAGATCGATTGCTTGCGGCCGCGCGTCTACGAGAAATTGGCGCGCGGCGCGCAGGACGACGAATACGACGCGCCGGAGGCCGCATTGCCCGTCCGGTTCGTGAAGGTGCACGACGCCTATACGCTGACGCCGAAAGGTGAGCCGCTGCTCGCCGGCCGCGGCGGCGCCGAGGGCGCCATCGTCATCGTGCGCGATCCGCGCGACGTGGCGCCTTCGCTCGCCAATCACAACCGCACCAGCATCGACGATGCGATTACCTTCATGAACGACCGCAACGCCGGCTTCTGCGTCAAGACGAGCCGCCAGTATAACCAGCTGCGGCAACAGCTGCCCGGCTGGAGCGGACATATCGTGAGTTGGCTCGATCAGGCCGACATCCCGGTCCATCTGGTGCGCTACGAGGACATGCAGGCCGACACGGCCGGCACATTGAAGCAGGTCTTGGCATTCGCCGGTCGCAGCGCGACGGTCGAGGAGATAAATCGGGCGGTGAAGTTCGCGGATTTTGCCCAATTGCAGGAGCAGGAACGGACGAAAGGCTTTCGCGAGGCGCCGCGGCCGCATGCCGGCAAAAAATTTTTCCGTCGCGGAGAAGCGGGCGCCTGGCGCGAGGAACTAACCGCCGAGCAAGCCGCCCGCATCGAGGCCGAGCACGCGCCGATGATGCGGCGGCTCGGGTATGAATTGGCGGGCGCCGCGCCGCTTGCCCGCACGGGATAGGAAGATGGCGACGGTGCGCAAACAGGGCGACTGGCTGGCGGCGAAGGTCGGCGACGAACTGGTCATGATGAGCGCGGAAAAGGGCAACTACATCGGGCTGAGCGAAGTCGGCGCGCGTATCTGGGAGTTGATCGAGACGCCGCAGGAGATCGATGCGCTGTGCATCCGATTGCAAAGCGAATACGACGTCACGCCCGAAGTCTGCCGCGCCGAAGTGGGTACATTCTTGCAGGAGCTGGCCAAGCATGGCGCGATTGCGCTCGATCCGCCGCCCGCTGCGTAGATTTGCGCAAGTCGGTGCAGGCCGCCGCGCGCTGGTGGCCGAGGCCGTGGCCTATCTGCTGCTGGCCCGGCTGGCGCTGATCTTCGTGCCGTTTCCGCGCCTGGCGCGCCGGCTCGGCGCTTTCGTATCGCCGGCCGAGGCGCGCGCGGCGCAGGCGAGCGCGCAACTTGCGCAGGACCACGTCCGCATCGCCGAGGAGGTCGGCTGGGCGGTGACGCGCTCGGCCCGTTACGTGCCGTTCAAGGCCGTATGCCTGCCGCAGGCGATGGCGGCGCGCGTGATGCTCAAGCGGCGCGGGGTGGCCAGCGTGATGCATTTCGGGGCGGCGAAGGGAAAAGAAAAGCCGCTCGACGCCCATGCCTGGCTGGATGCGGCGGGGGTGGAGGTGACCGGCTATCCGGTGGCGGAGGGGTTCGCGGAAATTGGCTGTTTCGTCTAAGCAGCTGCGCACAGGTAGCATACGTCAGGTTGCAATTGCATGAATGTGTGCTATACTACTTATAGTTGTGGCCGCAAAGGTTTAAAGGGCGTCGTTTGATGCAGGAATCGCAGCCCCCGCACAGGTCAGATGTCTCGCCAGGCGAAACCGCTTTGCCGGCGGTGAAGAAGGGGTGGGCCCCCCCGAGGGTGATTACCAGCTCCGTGGCGCGGGCCGAAACAGCGGTTAGCGACACTCTAAACGACGGAACTCCGAGCTTCGCACCCTCGTAGTTGTCCTTGCGCGGTTGCGCATATGGGACTTTGGCTCGCTTGGAGCCGCCATTCTTGAGTACGTAAACCCGGAGCACAGCCCCCGGTGAGTGCGATCGCGGGCCTTTGGCGTTTCGACGGACGCTTGGACGCAGGCGCAGATTGCGAGCGCATGCTCGCGGCCCAGGAAATCTACGGTCCGCACGATGGCCGGCGTTGGTCCGAGGGACCGCTGGCGATGGGCCGCCGACTCTATCGCACGTTGCCGGAAGACCTTCACGACCGCCAGCCGCTGCAGAGCCGCGACGGCCGGCTCACGCTGACCGCCGACGTCCGCATCGATAATCGCGACGAACTGGTCAGTGCGCTCGGATGGCCATCAACAGGGGCAGCCGGACTCTGTGACGCCGCGATCCTCTTGGCATGCCTTGAACGATGGAATCTAGGCGCGCTGGATCGCGTTGTCGGCGATTTTGCTTTCGCGCTCTGGGACGCGCGCGCACAGGCACTAACTCTCGCGCGGGATTTTCGCGGCCATGTGCCGCTGCATTACCATCGCGGGCGCAGTTTCTTCGCCTTCGCGTCGATGCCGAAAGGATTGCATGCGCTCGCCGATATTCCGCGTGCGCCCGACGAGCGGACAGTGGCGGAATTTGTTGCCCTGATAGGACAGACCACATCGCGCAGTTATTTCGAGAGTATCGAGCGCGTACAAGCCGCGCACGTTATGATCGTCACGCGTGATGGGATATCGAGCAGGCGCTACTGGGAACCACGCGGCCCGGGCCGAACGCGCCTGAGCGCGGACGACTACGTCGAAGGTCTGCGCTTTCATCTCGACCAGGCCACGCAATCGAGACTGCGCGGCTCGAACGGGAAAGTCGCCGCCCATCTAAGTGGCGGCTTCGACAGTTCCGCCGTGACGGCAACAGCGGCGCGTCTGCTCGCCCCGAGCGGGGGCAAAGTGTTCGCTTTCACCGCGGTGCCGCGCAACGATTATGGCGAGCCGGATAGAAGAAACTGCTTCAACGACGAGGGCCCGCTCGCCGGCGCCACCGCGGAGATGTACCCGAACATCGAGCATATCCTGATCCGCAGCGGGCATCTTTCTCCTATCGCCGGCCTCGACCGTAGTTTCTTTTTGTGCGAGCGCCCGATCCTCAACCCATGCAATTGGGTGTGGGCACGGGCGATCGACGAGGCTGCACGCGAGCGTGGCCTCAACATCATGTTGAGGGGGCAGCTCGGCAATTTGACGCTAAGCTACCTAGGGTCCACGCTGCTGCCGGAACTGCTGCGCAGCGGACGCTTTCTCAAGCTGCGGCACGAAGCCGCTCAACTCGTCGCAAGAAACGAGATGGGCTGGCGCGGCGCGCTGACGGCGACCTTGGGTCCCTTCATGCCGCTTTGGCTCTGGCGATGGACGCACAATTCCTTCGCTAGGCACAGGCGCAAATTTCTCAATAGTACGGCTATTCGCGCCGACTGTATGGCCGGGTTCGACTTTGCCGCGCTGGCCCGCGAAGCAGATTCCAATTTTGCGGCACGACGTCCGCACGCGGATGGCTTCGCCGCGCGTGTGTCCGCGATGCACCGGATTGACCCTGGAAATTATATCAAAGGAATTATTGGCGGCTGGGGTATCGATTTACGCGATCCGACGGCCGACAGGCGTCTGGTCGAATATTGCCTGAGCGTACCCACGGATCAGTACATGATCGACGGCGTCCAGCGCGCCCTTGCCAGACGGGTTCTTGCCGATCGCCTGCCGCAAGCGGTGCTGACCGAAACGCGCAGGGGCTACCAAGCGGCCGATTGGCACGAAGGCCTGACGGCGGCGCGCCACGAAATCGCCGACGAACTCGAACGCCTATCTGGCTGCGCGGCGGCCGAGAACATAATCGATATCGAAAGATTGCAACGGCTGGTCGACAACTGGCCGGCATCGGGATGGGAACGAAGCGAAGTCGTGAAACCCTATCGCCTTGCCCTGCTCCGCGGCATCTCGGCCGGTCATTTCCTGCGCAAATCCACGGGCGGAAATCGGTGAGTCTATGAAGACCGGCGGCTTAGCTTTGCCCTCAACAATTAGTTGCAAACTAATATAATACGCTTTTAGATTGTAAACGCCAATTTCTTCTGACACACTCCGCTTCGTCAGGACTATGGGGGGATACGATGACCCAGCCATTCATGGGCCAAATTCAGCCCTACGGCTTCAATTTCGCGCCGAAGAATTGGGCGTTTTGTAACGGGCAGATTTTGTCGATCCAGCAGAATTCCGCGCTGTTTTCGCTGCTCGGCACGACCTACGGCGGCAACGGCCAGACGACTTTTGCGCTCCCGAACCTGCAAAGCCGCGTGCCGATGCACTTCGGCACCTTCCAGGGCAATAACTATGTCCTCGGCGAGCAGGCCGGCGAGGAGAACGTCACGATTCTGATGAGCGAATTGCCGCAGCACAACCATGGCTTTCTCGGCTCGTCGAAGGCCGCCAACGCAACGGCGGTCGGACCCGATCAGGTTCTGGCTCTGGCCGCCGGCGCCACCCCGGACAATTTTTACGGCCCGCCCGCCCCCTACACGACGCTGAACCCCAATTCGATCCAGCCGGCCGGCGGCAACCAGCCGCACAACAACCTGCAGCCGTATCTGGCGATCAACTGGTGCATCTGCATGGCCGGCATTTATCCGTCGCGCAACTGAACGCGGCAGCGGGACACGGGAGGGCATGGCATGTCTAATTGTTTCCTCGGGCAGATCAGCATGTTCGGCGGCAACTTCGCGCCGCGCAATTGGGCGCTCTGCAACGGACAGCTGATGTCCATCGCGCAGAACAGTGCCTTATTCTCGTTGCTCGGCACCACCTACGGCGGCGACGGCATAACCACGTTCGCGCTGCCGAACCTGCAGTCGCGCTTGCCGGCCGACTGGGGACAGGGTCCCGGCTTGTCCAACTACCAGCTGGGCCAGACGGGCGGCGCGCAGTCGGTGACCCTCACCGTGCAGACCATGCCGGCCCACATTCACATGCTGGGCGCGACGACCGCGGCGGGAACCGCGATGGCGATCGGAAACACTGTGGTCCCTGCCGCAGCGTCTGGGAATGACAATCCGTTGTTCTACGTCGCGAATGTTGAGGGGAAACCAAATGTCATTCCCGTCCCGCTCGATCCCGGCGCCTGCGGACCCGCCGGCGGCAGCCAGCCGCACAGCAACCTGATGCCCTCGCTGTGCATCACTTTCATGATCGCCCTGTCGGGCATCTTCCCGTCGCGGAACTAAGGAGGGCACGATGACCGAACCCTATATTGGGGAAATCCGCAGCTTCGGCTTCAATTTCGCCCCGCGCGGATATGCCTTCTGCAACGGCCAGATCATGTCGATCGCGCAGAATCCGGCCCTGTTCAGCATCCTCGGCACCATCTACGGCGGCGACGGACAGACGACCTTCGCGCTGCCCAACCTGCAGGGCCAGATTCCGATGCACTGGGGCAGCGGGCCGGGCGGTTTCGTCACCGTCATCGGCGAAGTTCAGGGCCAGCCGACGGTCACGCTGACGACGAACCAGATGCCGCGGCACACGCATGTCATCAACGCGGCCACCCCCGGCGATCCGACGGAGAGAAGCGCGGGCCCGACCCCGCAAAGTTACCTGTCGGGCATCAGAGGCTCACAGCTCTGGCAAAAGGCGCCGCTGACGATCGACGCATCGTTCTCGCCGATGGCGATCTCGCCGGCTGGCGCCTCCTTCCCGCACGACAACATGCAGCCCTATCTGACGATGAACTTCTGTATCGCGGTGGAAGGCATCTTCCCGTCGCGCAACTAAAAAGTCGCCATGACCCTCGCACCTGCGCCGCCGGCATTCGCCTTGCCGGCGGCGTTGCTGTCGGAGGGGTTTGCATTAAGGCGGGAGAGCGAACGGGATCTGCCGTTCCTGATGGCGCTCTATGCCTCGACGCGCGCAAACGAACTCGCCGTCGTCCCTTGGGACGAGGATCAGAAACGCACTTTCGTCGCCCAGCAGTTCGAAGCGCAGCGCCGTCACTACCGCGCCTACCATCCGACATGCGCGTTCGACATCATCGAGCGCATCGGCGCGCCGGTCGGGCGCCTCTACCTGGAAGCGCGGGCGACCGCATTGCACGTCATCGACATCGCGCTGCTGCCGGAATGGCACGGCCGCGGTATCGGCACGGCCATTCTCGCGGCGCTGCAGGCCGAGGCGCGCGCGCGCGGGATGGCCGTTTCGCTTCTTGTTGAATGGTTCAATCCGGCGCTGCGGCTCTACCGCCGGCTCGGCTTCAGCGACGCCGCCGATCACGGCGTCTACCTGGAAATGAAATGGCCCGGCCGCGCCTAGTTGAAGGTGGCCTGATAGATGACGCCGCCGGCATCCTTGCCGATCGGCACGAGGAAGACATCGAGCGCGCCGAAGGTGCGGTGCTGCAGCCGATAGATGCGCTGGGGCAGCACGCGCGGATCGCTGGCGCGGAAGATGAGCGAGAACGGCGACCGCATGCCCTTGGGCACATAGCGCGCGTTGGCCGTCTCCGCTTCCGCCAGACGCAACGGGATGGCGGGAACGCCGGGTTGGTCGATGCAGAATTCCTGGCCGACTTTGTCGGAGAAATCGGCGTGCGCGAGCTGCCTGAGGTCCATGACGTTTCCCGAAGTTGCGGCGGGCTGTCTTCCCCGCTGGTGCATCGATATGCTATCTAAGGTTGTATATATAGAATATGCTTACTTATAATAGTGGCGACCTCGGAGGCTTCGCAAGCCTCATTCTGGCCGACGCAGCCCTCGCCGACCGGCTCAGCCGGATCGGCGACGCCGGCGATTTTTTGCGCGCGTTGGAGCGGGTCGCGCACACCTACGGCATCGCGCTGAACGGCGAAATGCCGGAGATGCGGCCGGACCCGCTCGGCTTGGCGCGTTGGACGCCGGCACAAACGCAAGGCGCGGCTTGGCCCCCGCCGCCCTGGCTTCCCATGCAGGTGGCGCGCGCGGGCGAGCGCCTGGTCGTGGACTGGGCCTATTTCGGCACGGCACCGCTGACCGAGCCGTTCTTCGAGGGCCAGATCCGCCGCGCCCTGCAAAGCCCGTTTGCCCGGCTGTTTCGTTACCGCACGACGCTCGACGATTTCCTCGCTCACGCCGAGACGGGCGCGAGCCTGAGGCCCGACGGTCTTATCTTGCACATGTCGCGCTGCGGCTCGACGCTGGCCGCCCAGATGCTCGCCGCCGTCGCCGACAACATCGTCATCTCCGAAGCCGCCCCGCTCGACGCCGCGCTGCAGCCCTGCCACGGCGGGCTCGCGGCGGACAAACAGACCGCACTGCTGCGCGCCATGGCCGCCGCCTTCGGCCGCAGGCGCGCCGGCCGCGAGCGGCGCTTCTTCATCAAGCTGGACAGCTGGCACGCGCTGGCGCTGCCGCTGTTCCGCCGCGCCTTCCCGGATACGCCATGGGTGTTCTTCTATCGCGATCCGGTGGAAGTGATGGTGTCGCAGATGCGCCAGCCGGGAATGCAGCTCGCGCCTGAATTCGTTCCGCCCAGTCTGTACGGATTAGAGGACAGCGACATCGTGAACCGGCCGGAGTATTGTGCGCGCGTGCTGGCACGGACATGCCAAGCCGCGGTCGATCATTTCGGCGAAGGCGGCGGGCTTGCGATCGACTACCGCGAACTACCCGACGCCGTGTTCACGAAAATGCTGCCGCATTTCGGATTTGCGCCGGACACCGAAGAGCGCGCCGCCATGCAGGCGGCTGCGCAGCGCGACGCCAAGGCGCCGCGCATGGAATTCACCGGCGACAGCGCGGACAAGCAGCGCGAGGCGAGCGAGGAAATCCGCCTGCTGGCCGAGCGCCATCTCGGCGCGGTCTATCGCGAACTCGAAAGGCTGAGCGGCTAGTCGGTCTTCTTGGCCGCGGCGAGCGCGCTCCAGATGCGCGCCGGCGTCGCCGGCATGTCGAAATGCGTCACGCCGGCCGAGCGCAGCGCATCCAGCACCGCGTTCATGCAGGCCGGCAGCGCGCCGGTGGTGCCGGCCTCGCCGACGCCCTTGGCGCCGAGCGGGTTGTTCGGGCTCGGCACCGTATGATTGGCCGCGTGGGGCGGCGGCAACAGATGCGCGCGCGGCATGACGTAGTCCATGAAGCTGCCGGTCACGAGCTGGCCGTCGGTCGTGTCGTACTGGCAATACTCGCCGAACACCTGGCCGGCGCCCTGCATGATGCCGCCGGCAAGCTGGCCGTCGGCCAGCGTCTGGTTGAGCACATTGCCGATATCGTCGACCGCGGTATAGCGCAGCACGTCGACCGCGCCTGTGTCGGCATCGATCTCCAGCTCGACCACATGCGCGCCGCTCGGGAAGGCCTGCGACACGCCGCGTTCGGCAATCGTGTCGAGCGGATGCGGCGACGCCGATGCGCCGCGCTCGATCACCTGCGTCATGGCGATGGAACGGTCGGTGCCGGCAATGGTGAAAACGCCGTCGGCGAACTCGATGTCCTCGGCATGCGCCTCCAGCGCATCGGCGGCGAGCTTCTTGGCCTTCTCGATGACGATGTCGGCGGCCACGCGGAAGGCGCTGCCTTGCAGCATGCCCGAGCGTGAGCCGACCGACGGATTGCCCTGGAGCTTGGGCCCGTCCGGATCGCCCGATTTGCCCGAGACCATTTCCACCGGCACGCCGAGCCAGCGGGCGACCAGATCGGGAAATACGGTTTCGTGTCCTTGCCCGCTCGGCCCGGCGACGTTGTGGATGACGATGCCGCCCTTCTCGAACAGGATCGCCACCTCGTCCTTCTTGATGCCGCCGCCGCCGGACGGCTCGATGAACATGCCGCAGCCGATGCCGCGCAATTTGCCCTGCTTGCGCGCGGCCTTGCGGCGGGCGCGGAAGCCGTCCCAGTCCGACAATTCCTTCGCCTTGGCCAGCGCGCCGGCGAAATCGCCGCTGTCGAATTTGGCGCCGGTCGGCGTCTTGTACGGCATCTGCTCCTTGGCGATGAGATTGCGCCGGCGCAATTCGAGCGGATCGATCTTCAATTTGGCGGCGACTTCGTCGACCAGCCGCTCGACGATGTAGTTCGCCTCCGGGCGGCCGGCGCCGCGATAGGCATTGGTCGGCGCGGTATTGGTGACGACCTGCTTGTGGCGGCCGTAGACCGCTTCGACGCGGTAGACGCCGGCGCCGATGAACTTGCCGTTGATCGAGTTGGTCAGAACGCCGGCGGGCGCGAGATAGGCGCCGGAATCGCACAGCCATTGCGTGCGCAAGGCAAGGAACTTGCCGCGTTTGTCATAGGCGAGTTCGCCGCGCAGCGAGACGGCACGGCCGTGATTGTCGGTGAGGAAATCCTCCGACCGCGTCGACAGCCACTTCACCGGCCGGCGCAGCTTGCGCGCCAGATGGAGCATCACCGGATATTCCGGAAACGGCGCGGTGCGCGCGCCGAAGGCGCCGCCGATGTCGAGCATGCGCACGCGCAGGCGGTCTTCCGGCACGCCGGCCATGAGCGCGAGGTCGTGGCGGAAGGCGGGCGCGCCCTGGTTGGCGCACCAGATGTCGAAAATGTCCGTGGCGGGGTCGTAGCACACCAGCGCGCCGCGCACCTCGAGCGGCGTCGGCGCCACGCGCGGGCTTTCGGCATCGAGCGTGACGACGCCATGCGCGCGCGCGATCGCGTCGGCCGTCTTCTGCTCGTCGCCGTATTCGAAGTCGAAGCAGACATTGTTCGGAATGTTGTCGTGGATGACAAAGGCGCCGGCGGTCATGGCGTTGTCGACGCCGATCAGCACCGGCAGGTCCTCGTAGTCGACCTCGATGAGGTCGGCAGCATCGCGCGCGGCCGCCGCGGTCTCGGCCACCACCACCGCCACTTCCTCGCCAGCGAACCGGACGCGCTCGCGCGCCAGCACCGGCCGCTGCGGCACAAGAATGCTCTGCCCGCCGCGGCCCGGCGGCGGATGGATTGGCGGAATGGTCGTAAAGCCTGCGTCCGCCACATCGCGCCCGGTCAGCACGGCGACGACGCCGGGACTGGCCTTGGCTGCGCTCGTGTCGATCGCCTTGATGACGGCATGCGCGCGGTCGGCCCGCTTGAAGGCGGCGTGCACCTGGCCCGGCAGATTCCAGTCGTTGCTGAAGCGGCCTTGGCCGGTGACGAGGCGCGGATCTTCGCGGCGGCCTTTGAACGTGGTCGTGTCGGACATTCCGTCTCGCAGGGTCGTGGCGTACCGCCCGCGACTAGCACGCCGCGCGCGAGGGATGGAAGACTAGCGCAGCTCGATTTCCAGCGAGAGCGAGTCGCCGCGATAGACGCCGTGGCCGGCGTAGAGGATGACCCCGCCGGCATCGACGGCGACGCGATCGACCTTGGCCACCGGCGCGTTGAGCGGCATCTTCAAGAGCGAGGCGATCTCGACGTCGGCCATGCCGATGGTCAAGGTCTGCCAGGCTTTGGCGATCCGCGCGCCGGCGATGCGGTGCAAGATCGGCAGCGTCGGCAGCCGGCGGAATTGCAGCGGCGGTCCCTGCTTGAACAGCTCGTATTCGAGATAGAAGCGCGCGATCAGATAAGGCCGGCCCTGCCGCAGATGCAACCGCCGCATCATCTGATACTTGGGCGCGGGCTTGCCCTTGATCCGGTCGGAGGATGGCAGGTCCGTCACCACGCGCTGCTCCAGCACCTCGATCTTGGCGCCCTCGTGCGCCGAGATCAGCGACTGCCAGTCGATCGCCAGCTTGTGCGGATGGCCGTCGGCCGGCGCGTTGCGCACGAAGGTGCCCTTGGCACGCATGCGCTCGAGCAGGCCCTCCTGCTCCAGGAGACCGAGCGCCTCGCGCATGGTGCCGCGCGCCACCGCGAACTCGGCGGCCAGCTCGTCGACGTTCGGGATGCGGCCACCGACCGGCCACTCGCCGGAGACGATCCGGTTGCGGAACAAGGTGGCGAGCTGGATGTAACGCGCGACCGGGCTGAGGCTGAGGTCCGTCGGTGGGGCGGTGGCGCGCAGGGCGCTCTTGGCCATGATGGTTTGCCCCTTTCCGCTTCCGCGCCGGAATCGACGCCCCGTTCGACTATAGCCCGGCACGGCGGGAGCCAGACCGGCGGCCGGTCCCTATTAAGTCAATAGTATGAACTTTTAAAGCCGGCTACGATAAGCCTTTTTGCACGCGGGAGCACGCATGAGCCGGTTACCGATTACCATTGCCAGCTGGGACTATGTGCTGCCGGTTTTCCTCAATTGCGCCGCCGACCCGCGCCCCTCGTTCAAGCGCGTACGCGCGCACGGACTATCGCGCTCAAGGGCGGCCACGATCTCGCCGGCGACAATCCGAACGGGCTGGCGCAGGCGGTCGGCGTGTTTCTCGACGACAGCGGGCTTTAGCGCAGGCGCTTGGTCGCACGCGTCACGCCGGCCTCGGGGGCTGCGATATCGAAGCCAAGCTCCGCACCGATCGCGTCGATCGAGGCGAGCCCGGCCGGATAGACCAGCACCGCCTTGTGCACGCCCTGCCCCGCAATGGCGCCAAGCAACGCCTGCAACAGCCCGGTGGCCAGCCCCTTCTCGCGCAGGTCGGCGCGGATCATGACCGCCGCCTCGGCCGCCTCGAAATCGGGATCGGCGGTGGAGCGCGCCAGGCCGGCGATGCGGCCGGCTTCCCAGGCCACCAAAGTCATCTCGCGGTCGTAGTCGATCTGGCTCAGACGCGCGGCGGTCTCGTGGCTGCGCTCGCGCAGCGGCGCGAAGGCCGCGTGCCATAGGTCGCGCGGGTCGACTTCCTCGGCGAAGCGCCGCAACGCCGGCTCATCCTCCGGCCGGATCGGCCGCACCGCATAGACCTTGCCCGCCGAAGCGCGGATTTCGGTTTCCAGGTTCTGCGGATAAGGACGGATGGCGAGGCGCGCCTGCGCCGCGGCCGTCGCCGCCTTGACGCGGATGCGGGCATCCACGGCAATGACGCCGGCGGAATCGCACAGCAGCGGGTTGATGTCGATCTCGGTAACCTCGGCATGATCGGCCGCGATGCGGCTGAGCTGCACCAGCACGTTCACGACGCCGTCGATGGCGGCGGGCGGCCGGTCGCGGAATCCTTTGAGCAAGGCGGCGATGCGCGTGCGCTCGATCTGCGCGCGCGCGAGCGCGGTGTTGAGCGGCGGCAGTTCGAGCGACTTGTCGCGCACGACCTCGACCGCGGTGCCGCCATGGCCAAACAGGATCACCGGGCCGAAGGTCGGGTCGGTGCTGATGCCGGCAATCAGCTCGTAGGCGCCGGGGCGCTGCACCATTTCCTGCACGATGAAGCCCTCGCGCCGCGCCTGCGGGCGCAGGCGCGCCACCTTCTCGTCCATTGCCCGTGCCGCCGCCTCCACCTCCGCCGGCGTGGCGAGATTGAGCGCGACGCCGCCGACGTCGGTCTTGTGCGTGATGTCGCGCGAGCGGATTTTCAGCGCCACCGGCCCTTTGATGTCCGCGGCCAGCGCGGCCGCCGCCTTGGCGTCGGGCACGGCCTGCGTGCGTGCGAAGGCAATGCCGTAGCAGGCAAGGAAAGCGGCGACCTCGGCCGCATCCAGCCATTCGCGCCCGTCGGCGAGGGCCTGCTCGACCAGCTTGTGCGCGCGCGCCGTGTCGGCGGGCGCACTCGGGGCGAGCGAGGACGGCGTCTCCAGCAGCAGCGCCTGGCTCTGCCGGTAGCGCACCAGGTACATGAAGGCGCGCACCGCGCGCTCCGGCGTCTCGTAGTCGGGCACCTGCGCGGCCACCAGCGCGGCGCGGCCGGCCTCGACGCTGGCGTGGCCCATCCAGCAGGCGAAGACGTTCTTCTTGGCGCCGGGTTTTGCCAGCGCGCCGACCAGGCCCTTGGCGGCGTCGGCGGAGGACACGATGGAGGTCGGGCAGTAGGCGACCAGCAGCCCATCCACGTTCGGATCGGCCGTGACGATCTCCACCGCCTTGGCGTAACGCCCAGCGTCGGCGTCGCCGATGATGTCGACCGGGTTGGCGCGGCTCCAGGTCGGCGGCAGCACGGCATCGAGCTTCGCCACCGTGTCGGGGCCGAGCGCCGCAAGGTGCCCGCCCTCCTCGATCAGCCGGTCGGTGGCGAGCACGCCGGCGCCGCCGCCATTGGTGACGATAGCGAGGCGGTCGCCGCCTTGCGCCGACATGCGCGACAAGGTCGCCGCCGCGTCGAACAATTCCTCGACCTCGCTCACGCGCAGCATGCCGGCACGGCGGAAGGCGGCGTCGTAGACCACGTCGGCACCGGCGAGCGCACCGGTGTGCGAGGCAGCCGCCCGCGCGCCCTCCTCGGCGCGGCCGCCCTTCACCACGATCACCGGCTTGACGCGCGCGGCGCGGCGCGCGGCCGACATGAACTTGCGCGCCTGCGTGACCGCCTCGGCGTAAATGAGGATCGCTTTGGTCGCCTCGTCGAGCGCGAAGTAGTCGAGCAGGTCGCCGAAGTCGACGTCGCACATGTCGCCCATGGAAACGACGGCGGAGAATCCGATGCCGCGCGGCAGCGCCCAATCGAGCACCGTGGTCGCCATCGCGCCGGATTGCGTGAGGAAGGCGATGTTGCCGGCCAGCGTCGCCGCCGGCGCGAAGGTGGCATTGAGCCCGATGCCGGGCACCGCGAGGCCAAGACAATTCGGTCCGACGATGCGCAACAGATGCGGACGCGCGGCTTGAAGCAATTGCGCGGCGCGCTCGCGGCCCACTTTCGCTGCGCCTTCGGCAAAGCCGGCGGTGAGGATGACGGCGGCGCGCGTGCCGCGGTTGCCGAGCTCGTTGACGAGGCCCGGCACCGAGTCGGGCGGCGTGGCGATGACGGCGAGATCGGGCGTGAGCGGGAGGCTCGCCACGTCCTTATAGGCCATGATGCCGTGCACCGCGGCGGCGCGCGGATTGACCGGCACGACCGGTCCGGCAAAGCCCGCTTGCAGCAGGTTCGCCATTAGCGCGGAGCCGACCGAGTTCGGCTTGTCCGACGCGCCGATCACCGCGACCGAGCGCGGCCGAAACATTTTGTCGAGATTGCGAATGGACATCCGGCGCTTCCGTATCCCGCCCGTGTGACGGCCATCCTACAGCCGCACTACCCCAGTGCCGCGCCTCTTAAAAAGAAAATGCCCGGACCGATAATCGGTCCGAGCATTTGTATCGTCACCGAAAGGTCGTTACCGGCAGCGTGTGTACCGCTTATGACCGGACCGAGTGTAGTAATAGCAACGGCCCGGACGGGTTGAATCGGCGATGATCGCGCCCGCCGCAGCGCCGATAACGCCGCCGGCAACCGCGGCGCCGGCCGACCGCCCGGCTAGACCGCCGATCAAGGCGCCAGTGCCGCCGCCGATCAGGGCGCCGCCCAGTGCGCGGTCCTGTCTCGCCGTCTCGCAACCGGCAAGAGTCAGGGCCAGGGCAAGAACCACGAAAACCTTTTTCATCTGGTCATCTCCGTTGAGTTTCCTCGAATACCCGATTGGGACAGAACCGGGTTGATGTGTGTCAAATTTGCGTTCCAAGCCGCGAACAACAAGACTTGCCGATACAGCTTCGTTCCCACGGCTGGTAAAAAAATTCGACGCGTCCCCCGGACTGCGGCGTTAACCCCCAGAATCCCGGTCGGCGTGCTGCTTAACGTGGCCGCGCATACGCTCGACCTGATCCTGAAGTTGCCGGCGGGCGCGCTTGAAGGCGTCGTTGAGGGCGAAGTCGAGGTCGGCATAGCGCTCATCGCCCTGCGGCGTGCGGCCGATATTGACCTCGCGCCCTTCCGGCAGGGCAAGCCGCACGGCGATCTCGTAAAGGCCGCCGGTACGATGGTGGTTGCCGGGCGCTTTGAGGGCGACGCGTCCGGCGGTGACGCGGCCGAAGCGTTCCTCGAGCTGGCTGATGTGCTTGGCGATGGCGGCGCGCAGGTCGGCGCGGGCCTCCATGCCTTGGAAATCGATCTGAACCGGGGTTTCCATGACTTCTTTTTTCCGGGCTTTTTGAGACCTAAGCAGCCTTGCGCCGGAATGCACCCGCTTCATTGATCTGGCTCAAGCAGGCCGGCGGCCTCAGTCGTACAGAAGCGTGACGGTTTCCGCGACCATCGCGGGGCGCGCGCTGCCTTCCAGCTCCAGCGTGTTCGCCCAGACGAAACGAAAGCCGCCGGCGGCCGCCTCGGCCGCCTGCAGCGTCACGCTCAGGCGGACGCGGGCGCCGCAGGCAACTGGCGCGGTGAAGCGCACTTTGTTGACTCCGTAGTTGAGCGAGCGCGAGAATTTCTCGACGCGCACGACCTCCGCCATCAGCGTGGGGACCAGCGAAAGCAGCAGGTAGCCGTGTGCGATGGTTTTGCCGCCCGGCGCTTCGCGGCGCGCGCGCGCGACGTCGGTGTGGATCCATTGATGGTCGTCGGTGGCCGCGGCAAAAGCATCGATCGTCTTCTGGTCGATGGTCCGCCAGGCGCTGACGCCGACCGGCTTTCCGGCATGTGCAAGTAAGGCAGCGAGGGTTTCGACGACCAGCACGACGATCTCCGGCGGACAAAGGTCCGGTATTCCTAGCCCGCCGCGCCGGCGCTTTCCATGCGCATCGCGCGGCGGCAACATAGCGTCCCCGGCTTTCGCGTCGGGCGAAAGCCGTTATCGATTGACGAACGGAGAACGCGCGCATGCCCTTTACCGACCGCGCCGAAGCCGGACGCAAGCTCGCTGCGGCGCTGGCCGCCTACAAGACCGAACGGCCGGTGGTTCTGGCGCTGCCGCGCGGCGGCGTGCCGGTCGCGGCGGAGATCGCGGCCGCCCTCGCCGCCCCGCTCGACCTGGTGCTGGTGCGCAAGATCGGCGTGCCGTCGCAGCCGGAGCTTGCCATCGGCGCGGTCGTCGACGGCGCCGAGCCGCTGGTCGTGCGCAATGAAAGTGTCATCGGCCTGACCGGCGTAAGCGAAGCGGAATTCGCCGCCGTGCGCGACCGCGAGCTCAACGAAATCGAGCGCCGGCGCAAACGCTATCTCGGCGGCCGGCCGCGGCCGGAGCTGAAGGACCGCACGGTGATCGTGGTCGACGACGGGGTCGCCACCGGCGCGACGACGCGCGCCGCCCTGCGCGCCGTGCGCCGGCGCCAGCCGCGCAAGCTGGTGCTGGCCGTGCCGGTGGCGCCGACCTCAACCCTGAACGAACTGCGCGACGAAGCCGACACGATCGTGTGCCTGGAGGACTATGAGGACTTCGGCGCCATCGGCCTGTTTTATTCGGACTTCAGCCAGGTCGCCGACACTGAAGTCATCGCGACGCTGGCGGAACAGAAGCGCTGATCGACGAAGCAGGCCGGCGGAGGAAGAGGGACTGGAACTTTCGAGCGAATTCGCGCAAGCCGATGGACTTCACGCTTTGCTTTCTAAGGTTGCTTCCGCGAGCGCCTTAAAAACATCGGCTTCGACGGGCGCACCGAAAAGGTAACCTTGGCCAAAAGGGCAATCCATGGCCTTAAGAGCGTCCCTTTGAGCTTCCGTTTCGATTCCTTCTGCAACGATATCGAAACCCAATTCCCGGCCAATCTCGATAACGGCGCCGATGATGATACGCTTGGCCGCGCTCTGCGGCATCTCGCGCACTAAGCCCCGGTCAATTTTGATCTCGGTTAGCGGATATCGGTCGACATAGCGAAAGGACGAATATCCAACGCCGAAATCGTCAATCGACAGTCCGACCCCGAGTTCACGCAACTGATGAAACATCGCGATAAGTTTTGGCGTCTCCTCCGCCAACATGCGTTCAGTAAGCTCAAGTGTCAGCCATGCAGGGTCTGCGCCGTTTTTCTTCACGGCGTCTTCAACGGACGCAACAATGTCCCGGTGATTCAATTCGATGGCGGCGACGTTGACGGAGAAATGCAGCGGGGTCTGGCGGTGCTTGTTCACTTCGGCTGCAAAGCGAGCGACCTCGCATCTACCCCAGTGGCCGATATCCAGGATCAGCCCGGTGTCCTCGGCGAGTTCAATAAACCGATCAGGACGCTGAAGCCCAAACACGCCGTGATTCCAGCGCAGCAGAGCCTCGGCCCCAATGATCGTCCCCGTGCGCAAGTCAACGCGCGGCTGGTAGTGGAACAGGAATTCGCCATTGGCAACCGCTTGCTGGAGTTCGTTCGTCATGCGTTGCCGCTGAACAGATCGGCGCTGATCGGCAGCCTCGAATTCCTTTACTTCGCGAAGCCGAGTTCCTCGGGAGTGATGGAGAGCGGTTCCTGCTTGGCGAAGCAGGGAGATGGCGTTGCCGCCAGGTTGCCCGATCACAAAGCCGGTCGCGAACCTGACCTCGATGGAAGCGCCGGGAAGCGTAAACCGCTGGCCCAGCGCGATTCCTATCCTGTTCAGCCAAGCCAAAGCCTGCTCGCGTCCGTCCGCGAGGCAAGCAATGGCAAACTCGTCGCCGCCGGTCCGCGCTATCAAGTCAGGACCGAGAGCCTGCAGCCGTTGCGCCGTCTGTTGCAGAAGAGCGTCGCCGACATCGAAACCATAGCTGGTGTTTATGTCCTGGAACTGCGCCACGTTAATCTTGACGATGACCGGTAACTGCACCGAGCGCATCGACAGTGCGTCAAGCCGCTCCACGAACGTATAGCGGTTCAAGCTGCCAGTAAGCTGATCGTGGTGCTCGGCTCGATCGATTCGCTCGGCCGAGAGATGCACGTCAGTCACATCTCTGATGAGCCCCACGACGTAGGTCTTTGGGCCCGAAGCGGGCAGCGGAAAGAGCCGGATGGAATTCCAGAACAGGCTGCCGTCCTTACGATAATTGCGCAAGGTGACGGCGATGGGCTTGAGTTCGCTGATCGCCTCTCGCATCCTGGCGATCTCCGGCTGAAGCCTGTCGCTCCCTTGAAGGTAACGGCAGTTCTTGCCGATCACGTCGTCGCGGGAATAGCCCGTGATGGTCTCGAAGGCGCGATTCGCATGGATGAGCCGCAAGTGCGGATCATTGGCGTCCGCGATGAGCACGCCCTCATCGATCTCCTCAATCACCGCGCCAATGGCTTCGGCTGACATCCTGGCGAGTTCCGTGGCGTGCTCGCGCTCGGCACCGCCTGTTCTTGCAAAGCTGCGAAGAAAGCGATCGAGTGAGTCGAGTTTTTTGCCCGTCATTCGTGGCGAGTCCTCTCACAGCTTCCGGCGTGGTGACTCAAGAGCATTGCCGCGCGCGGCCGGAGCGGCAACGCGTCGGTTCTCGGCTTGGCCGAGGCTCACGAAAGACTGGGCGCGAAATACCGCAGTACGACCAATGGTGGAACTCGTGCAGTTACGAGGCGCAGCGCCTCGTGGGATTACGAGGCTCCGGCGACAAGCAATCGTGACGCCGGCCACGGCTCATGCTAAATGTGGCGACTGGGTTCGCAGAGGTAGTGCCTGGATGTCACGCCATGCGCGAACTGCCTTGGAAGTCGACCAGCTGCGCAAGACCGGTCTCGACCCCGTCGGCGACCGGCCTTGGGGCACGCATATCTGCCTGTTCTACGAGACGGTCCAGGATTTGTATGACGTGCACGCCGACTATTTCGCCGCCGGCCTAGCGAGCGGGGAATTCTGCATCTGGGCACTGTCCGACCCGATCGACCAGGAGAACGCCATCGAGGCGTTGCGCAAATCCGTTCCCGATTTCGAGAAATATCTGCGGGACGGTCAAATCGAATTCGTCCCAGGCTACCAATGGTATCTCCGGGGTGATGAGTTCGACCCTCAACGGATCACCGGCGGCTGGCATGCCAAACTGGACGAAGCGCTGGCCCGCGGCTTCGAAGGTATGCGGGTCAGCGGCAATGCCTTCTGGTTCGAGACCGATCTCTGGACAGCGTTCCGCGAATACGAGGCCGAACTCGATCGTTCGCTTGCCGGCCGGAGTATGATCGTACTTTGCACCTATTCGCTTGCGGCAAGCCGCGCCGTCGACGTGCTCGATGTGGCGCGCATGCACAATTTCTCAATCGCGAAACGAGACGGCCGGTGGGATTTCCTTGAAACGCCGGAACTTGCCGAAGCGAAGCGCGAAATCGCGAGGTTGAACGGTGCGATCGATATTCTCTCGAACCCGTTCCCCGGTAGTCGGCACCTGACCCATCGAGAGCAGATTGTGTTGGCGCAAGTCGTCAAGGGCGCCTCAAGCAAGGAAGCGGCGCGTAACCTCAACATCAGTCCTCGCACGGTGGAATTTCATCGCAAGAATATCATGCGCAAGCTCGGCGCTCGTAATGTCATCGACCTCCTGAGAATCGTACTCGGGGGTAGTCGATCCGACCAACACAGCATGTCCACGTCCGGCGAGCCTTAGCGATAGTTTTGTGATCGCTGCTCGGGGCTAAAGACGGTCGGCGGGGGATGGTCCTCGAATCTCCTCCTCCGCTAAAGCTTCAGAGGGCATCCTGCTTCGGCCGAGCGATTGTGTCGATCCTGCGAAGCTCGACGAGCGAAGATGCCGATCCTGCGAAGCTCGACGAGCGAAGCAGGCTGGCGGAGGGAGAGGAACCGGGATCCAACGGTCTCCGCGTAAGCCAGCGTAGTCGAGCTAACTCGCGCGTAGGTTGGAGCGAGAGGAACTGTCTCTCCCGCGCATACGTGGCTACGTGGCGACAGAACATCGGAGGGCATAGCGAGGATTCTCGGCAAATGGGCGCGCAAGAAGCGTTGTCCCTGCCGCACCGCAGTGCCGCGCTCCAACAGAAAGGCGCGGATCTGATTGATAATGCCGGTGCGCTGGCTGACCAATCGCTCGCGAACCCGATGCAGCGCCTGCGGGTCGAGCTGATCCGCGGTCTTCATCGCCAAGAACTTCATCGTTGGCCACTGCACCGCCTCGATGATCGCCTCCGCGTCGCGGAAATCGTTCTTCTGTCCCTTCGCAATAGCGGCGGACATACTTCGCCGGCATCAGCCGGGCATTGTGACCCAGCGTCTTTCGGTACAACAGCGGCGGCGGTTGGCATCTTTGCGCATTGGCAGTATCTTCTCACGTCAACATTGGAGTTTGAGTATGGCCAAGGGCACCGTGAAGTGGTTCAACCCGACCAAAGGATACGGATTTATTCAACCGGCGGGCGGAGGTGGGAAGGACGTTTTCGTTCACATCTCGGCCGTTGAAAAGGCCGGCTTAAGCACCCTCAATGAGGGGCAGACCGTTGAGTACGAAGAAGTACCCAACAAAGGCAAGACATCGGCAGAGAATCTGAAGGTCGTGTGACCGGCAGGTGATTGCACGATCCGTCATTGAGCCACAGCCGCCCGCGTTTAGGTATCTGAAGATGAGAAAGCTATCCATCATCGGAATCGGCGCGGGAAACCCTGATTACATGACGGTTCAGGCGATTAAGGCGCTGAGCGATATCGATGTCATCTTCCTGATCGACAAAGGACGCAAGAAGAGCGCTTTGACCCAACTTCGAAAGGAGATTTGCGAGCGCTACATCAAGAACAAGTCATACCGGATCATCGAAGCAGAGGATCCGGAGCGCGACCGCAATCCCTCCTGCTACGAGGCGACCGTCACAGCCTGGCACGTGCAAAGGGCGGCGATCTACGAACGGATGATCCGGGAGGAGCTAGCTGACGGCCAGCACGGCGCGTTTCTGGTCTGGGGCGATCCATCGCTCTACGACAGCACGCTGCGGATCGTCGATCAGGTCGCGGCGATGAAAACCGTGGCATTCGATCTCGATGTGATCCCGGGCATCACCAGCGTGCAGGCGCTGGCGGCGCGGCACCGGATCGCGCTGAACCGGATTGGCGAACCCATCCACATCACGACCGGACGGCAACTTGCCAAGGGGATGACGGGCGACAACGTCGTGGTGATGCTCGACGGCGACTGCGCGTTCAAGACCATCGGCGATGGCGACGTTGATATCTACTGGGGCGCCTATGTCGGGACCGCCGACGAAATTCTCGTATCGGGCAAGTTGCAGGAATGCGGGCCGGAAATCGAGAAGGTCCGAAACGAAGCGCGGCAGCGTCACGGCTGGATCATGGACACTTATCTGCTGCGGAAAAGCTAGCGCAGGATCTGTGACGCCGCCGCCGCGGCCACCAGCAGCACGGCGATCTCGCCGATCTGCTCCAGAGCGCCCAGCACGTCGCCAGTCTGGCCGCCGATCTGCCGGGTGCAAAGCCAGGCCATGAAGCCGAATCCGGCACAAAGCAGAACGGCTGCGACGACGCCTGTCGCAAATCCGAGGCTTGCAACGAGCGCAACAATGCCGAGCAAGGCCGCGGCCATCACGCTCGCCGGCGGCGGGCGGCCTGCGTCCGCGCTCATGCCATCCTCTCGCGCAAGGGGAACGAGCCGCATGAATGCCGGAAGACCGGCACGCGCCGCGGCGTGAGCAGCGATCAGCACGGCGGCCACTAGAGCGGGATCGCCGATGTTGACGAGCGCGGAGATCCGCAGCATGAAGGACAGAATGAGGGCGCAGACGCCGTAGGTGCCGATCCGGCTGTCGTGCATGATCTCGAGCTTGCGCTCGCGCGTTGCCCCGCCGCCGAAGCCGTCGGCGACGTCGGCCAAGCCATCCTCATGCAAGCCGCCGGTGACGGCCACGGTGGCGGCGAGCGCAAGCGTCGCCGCCGGCAATGGAGGCAGATGCAGGGCTTGCACCAGCCAATAGACAGCCGCACCCATCAATCCGACCACGGCGCCGACGAGGGGCGCGGTCCACAGCGCGTGCGACAGCTCGCCCTTCGCGATCGGCTGCTGATGGGGCAGCGGCAGGCGTGTGAGGAAAATGAAGCCGATCTTGAGATCGTTGACGCGCCGTTGCACCCAGAGATCGTCTGTCATGGCTCTCGTCCCGACAAAGACACTTATAGACACAAAGACACTTATAGAATTGTTGGCCCCGAGCTTGCTAGGTATGGTGGCCGGCACGAAGGCGTCAATCTGACGAGCGTTGAAATATGAGCGGTGCATCACACACAATCGGCGCGGAGAAGTCCGGCCCTTTCCAATCCCTGGCCGAGCTGCGTGCGGCCTGCCTCGATCTGCCGGAGGGCGACAGCGCCGCCGCGGATGCCGTGGCGGCGCGCCAGGCCGAGCTGACCAAGCCCCCCGGCAGCCTCGGGCGGCTGGAAGAGATCGTCGCGTGGCTCGCCAAATGGGGGCGCAACCCGCCCCGGCTCGGCCGGGTCGACATCCTGGTGTTCGCCGGAAATCACGGCGTGACGGCGCACGGCGTGTCGCCTTTCCCGGCGGCGGTCACCGCGCAGATGGTGGCGAATTTTTCCGCAGGCGGCGCGGCGATCAATCAGCTCGCACAGGCGGTGTCCGCCAAGCTGCGCGTGATGCCGCTCGATCTCGAGAAACCCACCGCCGACTTCACGCGCGAGCCGGCGATGGACGAGGCGTCGTTCCTGTTGGCCGTCGCCGCGGGATACAACGCGGTTCGCCCGGACGCCGATTTGATTTGCCTCGGCGAGATGGGGATCGGCAACACCACCGCCGCCGCCGCGCTCACCGCGGGCCTGTTCGGCGGCGACGGCGCGCGATGGGCCGGGCGCGGCACCGGCGTCGACGACAAGGGCCTGGCGCGCAAGCGCGCCGCGATCGACGCGGCCCTCGCCCGGCATGCCGGTGTGATGGGCGATCCGCTGCAGGTCGCAGCCGCGCTCGGCGGCCGCGAGCTTGCTGCCATCCTCGGCGCCACGTTGGCCGCGCGTCACCGCCGCATTCCGGTGCTGCTCGACGGCTTCGTCTGCACCGCGGCGGCGGCGCCGCTGCAAAAGCTCCGCGCCGACGCGCTCGACCATGCGCAGGCCGCGCACGTGTCGGCGGAGGCCGCGCACCGCGCGCTGCTCGACGAGCTCAAGCTCAAGCCGCTGCTCGATCTCGGCATGCGATTGGGCGAAGGTTCGGGCGCGGCGCTGGCGGTGTCGCTGCTGCGCGCGGCGCTGGCCTGCCACACCGGCATGGCGACCTTCGCCGAAGCCAGCGTCGCCAACAAAAGTCATTGAGCGTCAAGCTTCCCGCGCGATGGCGTGGAAGAACGTGCCGGACACGCGGCCGCGCCGGCTGCCCGTCTCCGCGACCGGCCGGCCCTGCGCGTCGGTGACGTCGACGAACGGCTGGTCGTTGCCCTTGGCGACGATCGAAGCGTGATGAAACTCGTGGCCGCGCACCATGTCGCCCTTGGCGCCGATCGGATTGTCGGCCAGCAGGCGCGCCTGGCGATAGCCGAGATGGAGCTTTCGCTTGGCGAAGCTCGTGGCATGGCCGAGCAGGCCGGCCATCGCGTGGCGCGCGCCTTGAGCGTCTTCCAGACCTTCGCCGAGAACCATGTAGCCGCCGCACTCGCCGTGAATGAGACGGCTTTGCGAAAATTTTGCAAGGCCGTCGAGAAAACCACGCGCCGCCGCAAGCTTTCCGGCGTGCAGCTCGGGGTAGCCGCCCGGCAGCCAGCAGACATCGCAGTCGTCCGCCGGGGCCTCGTCGCGCAGCGGCGAGAACGGCACGATCTCCGAGCCGGCCCGCCGCCAGCCATCGAGCACATGCGCGTAGACGAACGAGAACGCTTCGTCCAAGGCGAGCGCGATGCGCTGCCCCGGCGGCTTCAACGGCGCGGGCGCGGACGCTTCTTGTTCGTCGAGCGGCGCAGCCATGGCGAGGATGGCATCGAGATCGAGATGGCGCGCCGCCACCTCGGCGAAGCGATTGAGCCGCGCCGCCAGATCGGCATGCTCGCTGGCTTGCACCAGGCCGAGATGCCGTTCCGGCAGCACCAGGGTTTCGTCGCGCGGGATCGCGCCGAGCACAGAAATGCCAAGCGGCTTCAGCGCATCGGCGATCAGCGCGCGATGCCGGTCGCTGCCGAGCTTGTTGAGCACGACGCCGCCGACGCGCACCGCCGGATTGTAGGAGGCGAAGCCCGCGGCGACCGCGGCCGCCGATTGCGATTGCCCCGACACGTCGAGAACGAGCAGCACCGGCAGGCGCAGGCGCTCGGCCAGATCCGAAGCAGCGCCGGAGCGGCCGGGCGTGCCCGGCACGCCGTCGAACAACCCCATCGCCCCTTCGATCACCAGCAGCTCGGCGCTGTGCGTGATGTCCGCGATCAGCGCGTCGATCAGCGAGGCGGGCATCGCCCAGCTGTCGAGATTGACCCCCTTGGCGCCGGTTGCCGCCGCATGGAACGCGGGATCGATGTAATCCGGCCCGGACTTCGCCGCGCGCACCGCGACGCCCTTGCGCCGCAGCGCGCCGAGCAGGCCGAGCGTGACCAGCGTCTTGCCCGAGCTGGAGCGCGGCGCCGAGACGATCAGACCGCGTGCGCTCACCGCGCGGCCTCAGCGTCCGCCAGCAACCTCAGGAGGCGGTCGCGCACCCTGACGATCTCGCCGACCACGATCAGCCCCGGCAGCGTGAAGCCGATCTTGCGGACCTCATCGGCCAGCCGATCCAGCCGGGAGATGACGATGCGCTGCTCCGGCATGGTCGCCGCGACGATCACCGCAGCCGGCGTGCCCGGCGCGAGCCCGCCGCGCGCGAGCGCCTCGACGATCTGCTCCACGTTGCGCATCGCCATGTAGATCACGATCGGCTGCCCGGTCCGCGCCAGCGCCGCCCAGTCGAAATCGGGATCGGCGTGGCCGGTCGCGAAGATGATGGCGTGGTTCACGCCGCGGATCGTGGCCGGGATCGACGCCGCCGACAGCGCGGCGAGCCCCGCGGTCACGCCGGGAATGATGCGATAGGGAACGCCGGCCTCGGCCAGCGCGATGGCCTCCTCGCCGCCGCGCCCGAACATGCACGGGTCGCCGCCCTTGAGCCGCAGCACGCGACGATTGGCGCGCGCCAGCTCGACCAGGCGGCGCGAGATGTCGGCCTGCTGCGCCGACGGACGGCCGCCGCGCTTGCCGGCGTATTCGAGCTCGGCCTGCGAGCCCGCAAGCGCCAGCACCCGCTGATCGACCAGCGCGTCGTGCACGATGACATCGGCCTGCGCGAGACCCGCAAGCGCGTCGAGGGTCAGCAGACCGGGGTCGCCGGGGCCGGCGCCGGCAAGCCAGACGTGTCCGGGCTCCAGGACCGGGAACCGGCCGCGCAAGGCCGCGAGTGCATCGAGCTTGTTCATGCCGGCAAAGCCCTAGCACAAATCGTCACGACCGTTCGCCGCGAAACCTGCGGCGATAATCCGGATCGTACAGGGCGCTTTCGCGGAAATCGTCCGCCGCTAGCGCGCGCCCGACCAGAACGAGTGCGGTCCGCTCGACCGGCTCGGCCGCGACCTGCGTGCCGATCGAGCCGAGCGTGCCGCGCAGGATTCGCTCGTCCGGCCAGCTTGCCCGCACCACCACGGCGACCGGGCAATCGGCGCCGTAAATCGGCGAAAGCTCGTCGACGATCGCACCGAGCGACTGGATCGCCAGATGGATGACCAGCGTCGCGCCGGTTTCGGCGAAGGCCGCGAGCTTTTCGCCCTTGGGCATCGCCGAGGCGCGGCCGGGCATGCGGGTCAGCACAACGCTCTGCGTCAGCTCCGGCACGGTCAGCTCGCGGCCGAGCGCCGCGGCGGCGGCGGAGAACGCCGGAACGCCCGGCGTGATCGTGTAAGGAATATCGAGCCGTTCGAGACGGCGAAGCTGCTCGGCCAGCGCGCTGTAAATCGCAAGATCGCCGGAATGCAGCCGCGCGACGTCGAGCGACCTGGCCTGCGCGGCGACGAACTCCGCCTCGATCTCGTCGAGCGACAGCGGCGCGGTGTCGACGATCCGCGCGCCGGAGGGGCAATAGGCCAGCAACTCCTTCGGCACGATCGAGCCGGCATAGAGACACACCGGGCAGCGCGCGATCAGATCGCGGCCGCGCACGGTGATCAGGTCGGCCGCTCCAGGCCCCGCGCCGATGAAATGCACGGTCACGGCGCGTCCCCCGTAATCGCGAGCGCGCAGGTCGCAGGCCCCACCGCGACGCGCGGCGCGATCAGCCGCGCGGCGGGACCGCCCGCCGCAAGCGCCGCGGCTTCGGAGACGGACGGCACGCCGGTCAGCGCCAGCACGCGCTCCGAGCGGGACACGGCGCGCGAGCCCGCAGCCTCGAATTCGGCCTGCGGCACCACCACGAATTTCACGCCGCGCTCCAGCGCCGCCGCAGCAATGCCGGGTTCGCCGCGCTTGGCGTAGGACGTGGCAATCATGCCGAGCGACCCCGCTGCCACGCCCGCGCGATCGAGCGCCGCGACGATGGCCGCCTCGACCTCGCGGGCCGACGCGCCGGCCCGGCAACCCACGCCGGCGACGATCATGGCTTGGTCCAGACCCATTGCGTCACCGGCAGCGCCGGGCGCCAGCCGGTCTTGCCGCCGACTGCCTCCGCGCGCGACAGCGCGATGCGGATGAGTTCGCCGCCCTGCGCGGCATGGCGCGCGAGCAACAGCCCCTCGGTCTCCAGCGTCACGGCGTTCATCACCAGCCGGCCGCTAGGCCGAAGCGCCGCGATGACAGCATCGAGCAGTCCCGGATGGCCGGCGCCGCCGCCGATAAAAATTGCTTGCGGCGGCGACAATCCTGCCAGCGCGTCCGGCGCTGTGCCTTCAACGACCTCAAGCCCCGGCACACCGAACGCCGCGGCGTTGCGGCGGATGCGCGCCGCACGGTCGGCTTTCGCTTCGATCGCCACCGCGCGCAGCGACGGATCGGCGAGCAGCCATTCGATCGCGACCGAGCCCGAGCCCGCGCCGATGTCCCAGAGGAGCTCGTTGCGCCGTGGGGCGAGAGACGACAGCGTTACCGCGCGGATTTCGCGCTTGGTGATCTGGCCGTCATGTTCAAAGAGTGCGTCGGACAAACCTGACGCGCGAGAGAGAATCCGCGCGTCGGCCGCCGCCTCGACTTCCAGCGCCACGACATTGAGCGCATCGACGTCGGCCAAAGAAAAATCCGTGGCGCGCGTGGCGCGGATGCGCTCGCGCGGACCGCCGAGCGCTTCCAGCACCGTGACACGCGATGCGCCAAATCCGCTTTCCGCAAGCAGCGCGGCCAAGGCCCGCGGCCCCGCGCCATCCGACGTCAGCGCAAGGATGCGCGAGCCGGGATGCAGATGCGGGCGGATCAGATCGAGCGGCCGGCCGTGCAGCGAGAGCAGCGTGGTCTCGGGCAGCGGCCAGCCAAGACGCGCGGCGGCAAGGCTAAAAGAAGATGGCCCCGGCACAACCAGCGTCTCATCTGGATCGACATGGCGCGAGAGCAGCGGGCCGACGCCGTAGAAAAACGGATCGCCCGTGGCCAGCACGCACACCGACCGGCCGCGCTGTTCCACGACCTCGCTCACCGCCCGCTCGAACGGGCTCGGCCACGGCCGCACGGCACCTCGGATCAGCGCGCCCGCGAGCTCGAGATGACGCTTGCCGCCGAACACGATTTCCGCGTCCGCGATCAGCCCGCGCGCGACCGGGCTCAGGCCCTCGATGCCGTCCTCGCCGATGCCGACGATGGACAGCCAGCGGCGCATTGCGGCAGTGTGAGCGGCGAGCGGGCTAGCGAGCGGCATGCGACACATTCTCATACTCGGCGGCACGATCGAGGCGCGGCAACTGGCCGGACGCCTCGCGGGTCGCTCCGATCTCAAGGTAACGCTTTCGCTGGCGGGCCGCACGGCTCAGCCGGCCGCCCAGCCGGTTCCAGTGCGTGTCGGCGGCTTCGGCGGCGTCGAGGGCCTTGCGGCCTATCTCGCCGCGCAGCGCATCGACGTGCTGGTCGATGCAACCCATCCTTATGCCGTGACGATCGCGGCCCATGCGGCGGAAGCCTCCGCGCTCGCAAAAACCCCGATCCTCGCCTTGCGGCGGCCGGCATGGACGGCGGTCGCCGGCGACCGGTGGACGGAGGTCGAGGATGTCGATAACGCGGTGGCCGCGCTGGGCAACACGCCGCGCCGCGTGTTTCTCGCCATCGGCCGCAAGGAGGTCGGCGCGTTCGCGGCCGCCCCGCAGCACGATTATCTGATCCGCAGCGTCGATCCGATCGAGCCGCCGCTCCAGGTGCCGCGCGCGGCCTATCTCGTGGCGCGCGGGCCGTTCCGCGAGGACGACGAACGTGCGCTGCTCAAACAGCATCGTATCGAATGCGTCGTCGCCAAGAACAGCGGCGGCAGCGCAACCTACGGCAAGATCGCGGCGGCGCGCGCGCTGGACGTCGCCGTCATCATGCTGCGCCGGCCGGCCTTGTCCGATGTGCCGGCGGCCGAAACGGTGCAGGACGCGGTCGGCTGGCTCGATCATGCGCTGGCATCCGGCGCGGAGCGCGGTGTGTAAACCAGCGGCGCCAGCCCCGGCCGCTCGATCACGTGCGTCAGCGACGAGCCGACGATGATGAGCGTCGCCATGTCGGCGGCGGCCGGATCGGCGGCGTCGAGCAGGCAGACCGCCACCTTTTCGTCGGGCCTGCCGATCGCCCGTCCGAAAACAACCGGCGTCGATGCGGGCAGATGCCGCCGCAGCCGCTCGAACGCCTTGCCGAGCTGCCAGGGCCGCGCCCGCGAGATCGGATTGTAAAGCGCGATGACGAAGCCCGCGCCGGCGGCGGCGTCGAGGCGCCGCTCGACCAGCTCCCACGGCTTGAGATTGTCCGACAGCGAGATGGCGCAGAAGTCGTGGCCGAGCGGCGCGCCGACCCGCGCCGCGACCGCGAGCATCGCGGTCACACCGGGCACGACCGTCACGTCGAGCTTGCGCCAGGCTGCGTCGCCGCTCTCGATCTGTTCGCACACCGCGGCCGCCATCGCGAACACCCCGGGATCGCCGCCGGAAACGAGCGCGACATTCGCGCCTTCGGCGGCGTGGCGCAGCGCCGCCGCGGCGCGCGCCCCCTCCTCGCGGTTGTCGGAAGCATGGCGCGTCTGACCCGAGCGGGCCGGCACGCGATCGAGATAGGGGCCGTAGCCGAACAGCGCGTCGGCGGCATTGAGCGCCGAGGCCGCCTCCGGCGTAAGAGCCTGCGGGTGGCCCGGCCCAAGGCCAACCACGGAAAGCGAGCCGGTCATGGCCGCTTCTCCCAGCCGGGCACCAGGATGACCGAAAAATACGGCGCGACGTCGTCGCGCTTGTCTTCGAGCAGCATGGTGACTGCGTCCGCAGTGGTGCCGCGCTCGACGTAGATGGCGCGCGAGAGCCGTCCGGTGCGGCCGAGCACGCGGCGAACTTTTTCGAGATGGCGGCCGAGCTTCATCACCACCGCCGCATCCGCATCCGCGAAGCGGCGCTCGAGCTCCGCCTCCGGCAGCGTCGCTGGCAGCACGACGAACACGTCGTCGCCCTGCGCGATCGGCGCGCCGGCCAGCGACCAGCAGCCGGACATCGCGGTGACACCCGGCACGATCTCGGTGCGGTAGCGCGGGGCGAGACGCACGTGCAGATGCATGTAGGAGCCGTAAAACAGCGGATCGCCTCCGCTGATGACGGCGACGGTGCGGCCCAGGTCGAGATGGCCGGCCACGGCAGCGGCGGAGACATCGTAGAAATCGCGGATGGCGTCGCGATACGCGGACATGCCTTTCGGCATCTCGGTCGTCACCGGATAGAGCAGCGGCAACTCCTCGACCCCGGCGCGGAGATGGCGCTCGATGATCTTGCGGGCGTTGCTGGCGTTGCCGGCCTTGGCGAAATGCGCCACCACGTCGGCTTCGGCGAGCGTGCGCATCGCCTTCAAGGTGACCAGCTCCGGATCGCCCGGGCCGACACCGACGCCGATCAGCCGTCCGCTCACAGCCCAGCCCTCGCCAATGCGTTGACGGCCGCCGCAGTCATGGCGCTGCCCCCGATGCGGCCGCGAACGATGAGATACGGCACACCGGACGGATCGGCGGCGAGTGCTTCCTTCGATTCGGCCGCGCCGACGAAGCCGACTGGAATGCCGAGGATGGCCGCCGGTTTCGGCGCACCTTTCGCCAGCATATCGAGAAGATGAAATAGCGCGGTCGGCGCGTTCCCGATGGCGACCAATGCGCCCGCAAGCCGCTCAACCCACAACTCCAGTGCGGCGGCGGATCGCGTGGTTCCAAGTTTTTCCGCGAGCGCCGGCACGCGCGGATCGCGGAGCGTGCAAATCACCTCGTTGCCCGCCGGCAGCCTCGCGCGCGTGATGCCATGCGCGACCATCTCGGCATCGCACAGGACCGGCGCGCCGGAGGCCAAAGCCGCCCGCGCCGCCGCCACGAGGCCGCCGCCGAACGCGATGTGCTGGGCGGCTTCGGTGCTACCACAGGCATGGATCATGCGCACCACGATGTCAGCATCGTCCTCCGAAAAGCGCGAAAGATCGGTCTCGCCCCGGATGATGGCGAACGAACGCTGGTAGATTGCGGTGCCGTCGCGGAGATAGCCGTGGCCGCTCATCTCGAGCCTCCACGCGCCCAGGCGAGTTGCGCGATCCGCTCCGGCAAGACGTCAGCCATCACAGAACACGACAGCGCCCCGTCAACGAACACGTCGCAGCGCCCGTCGCGACCGAACACGGCCACCGGCGCGGGGGCCGGATGGGCACAGCCCTTGGCGCAACCCGACACATGAATGATTCCGCCGTCGGGCCATGCGCGCGCGGCGTGCGCAATCGCGGGGGCCATCGCGCGTGCTGGTATCTCCCCCGACGCGCAGATCGGCGCGCCGGCGCACGCCACCACTCTCCGGCGCGGATCGGCGGGATCGACGATGAACCCGAGCGCGCCGGCCTCGGCAACAATCGCGGGCGTCGCATCGGGCGACAGGCCCACCAACAGCAGCGCGCGGCCCGGAGATGTGCGCAGCCCGGATGCATCGGCCTGCCGAGCTGCATCGATCAATCGGGTGAGGGTTTCCGAGTCCGAATGCCCGAACGGCAAGCCTATGCCGACGGCCGCGCGGCCGGATCGAAGCGGGTGACCGCCGATCGGCTCTGCGGCGGGACGCACTCTCGGCGCCGGCACGTCGATGATGAGGCTGCCAACCGCGGACTTGAACGCACCTAATCCTTCGCCTTGAATCGCGTCCCGCATGCGGGACCGCGGTGCCTTCGCAGCAAGACAATCAAACAACTGCAAGACGCATTCTGACGCGCACTCCAGCGGAACCGCACCGAGGGCAATGGCGGTCGCGGCATCGCCTGCGACCGCGACGTGAACATACGGGCCGCCGGCGCCATCGACGCTTCTTATCCTGACATCGGCCGCGAGCGCATCGATATGCAACGCGCCGCCACCGTCGACCACGGCGGAAACCTTCGCTGCAAGTCGGGCCGCGAAGGGCGCGGCTGCAAGAGCCTTCCGCAGTTCGGCCGCGAGCGCATGGGCATCGAACGTCTCGCCGGCGTCAAGGCCGGACAGAGGATTGCTGACGACCGCAATGCCCTCGTTGCCCTCGATCCCCAGCGATCCCACGTCGGCCGCGAACAGCGGCGCCGACTCCGCACCTAAGCCTCGGATTTGAATGCTGCCGCGCGACGTGACCTCGATAATGCCGTTGCCGTGGATTCGCGCCGCTGCGCACAGGCCGCCGAACGCATCCAGCGTGATCGTCGATCCGGCGGGCGTCAGCCGGGCAAGCAACCCGTCTCCAGTCGCCATTGGGGCCGATAGTCCCGGGCACGCACCTCGTCGCAAAGGCGCGTTCATGACACGGTCTCCGCTCGAACCGCCGCGAGGCTCGCATCGATGTCGTTGCGGCGCGGATGCCACAGGCCAAGCCGGCGCGCGGCGTCGAGCCGCTCCGCGATTGCGCGCGCCGCGGCCGGATTTTCCAGCATCAGGAAGTCGCGCACCCGTTCATCGGCCAAGTAAGCCTCGTGCACCAGATCGAGCAGCACGCTCGGCACCGCTCCTGTGGTCTGCGCGAAATCGACCAAGCGGTCCACCGTCTCGGCAAGCTCAGCCGCGCCACGGGGACCGTGCCGCATCTGGCCTTCGATGAAGCGTGGACTGATCGCGCGGGCGCGCACGATCCGCGCAAGCGCATCCGACAGTTGTCGCGCGCGCGGCCGTCGCGGATCGGTCATGTCGAGCATGACGAGATCGGGATTTCGCCCGAGCTTGGCAGCCGCGGCGGCGAAGCCGCCCACGAACGAGACATCCTCGGCACCTTCGAGCAAATCGCGGGCGGGATCGTCGCTGACGTGCACCAGAAGGTCCGCCGCCGCCACGCGCGCGGCAAAGGCGCCGGGTGCGTGATTGCCCTCGCCGTCGGCGCCGCCATAGATGTGCGAGGCCGCGGCGAGATAGGTCGCACCGAGGTTGGCACGATCGGCCTCCTGCCCGAGCAGAGATTCGACACCCGCGCCGTAGGCGCCGGGGGCGGTGCCGAAGATGCGCGCGAGCGCAGCGGCAGCATTTCCGTTCGCCGCACGGCGCACGGTCGCCAGCGGGTTCTCATCATCGGATTCATCGCGCGCGGCAACCGCCCTCACCGCGGCATCGAGCAGCGCGATCTGCGCCGGGAACAGATCGCGGAACAGGCCCGAAATGCGCCAGGTCACATCGACGCGCGGGCGGCCGTGTGAAGCGCAGGGCAGCACCTCGACGCCGAGCACGCGGCCGGTGGCATGGTCCCAGGTCGGCCGGCAGCCCATCAGGGCGAGCCCCTGCGCGATCTCTTCGCCGCCCGTTCGCAGCGTCGCGCTGCCCCAGAGATCGATGACCAGCGCGCGTGGCATCTCGCCGTGACTCTGCACATAGCTGCGAATGACCTCGTCGGCGGCAAGCCGGCCCAGATCCATCGCGGTCGGCGTCGGCAAGGTGCGAGGATCGGCGGTGAACATGTTGCGCCCGGTCGGCATCACGTCGCGCCGCTCGCGATGCGGCGAGCCTGCGGGTCCGGGCGCGATGCGTTTACCGTCGAGCGCGTCGATCAGGCCGCGGCGTTCGCTGGCCACGCTTGCGATCCGTGCCGGCTCGTTCCCCTCCACGGCCGACGCGCGGCCGTAGATGTGCTGGCCATCCTTGATGGCGAGGTCTTTCAGGTCGCAGAGCCATGCGTCGATGCGGCGCAGCGCCTCCTCCGGGTTGGCCTGGGCCCCGACGCCGGCCTCGCGCGCGAGGCCGCTGCGCTCAGCCTGTTCGACGATCAGCCGCGCCAGGCGCTCGCGCCGGCGGCGGTCGAGGCCGTCGGCCTGCACGTATTCATCAACCAGCCGCTCGAGCTCGCGCGCGTCGCCAGACAGATCGGCGCCAATGAGCGGCGGCGGCAGATGGCCGATCGTGACCGCGGCGATCCGGCGCTTGGCTTGCGCAGCCTCGCCCGGATTGCTGACGATGAAGGGATAGATGACCGGCACCGCCCCGACCACGGCCTCGGGGAAACAGGCTGCCGTCAGCGCGACAGCCTTGCCCGGCAGCCATTCCAGCGTGCCGTGGGCGCCCATGTGGACGATGGCATCGACGCGAGCGACATGACGGAGCCACAGTCCGAAGGCGAGCAGCGCGTGGCGCGGCGGCAAGGACGGATCGTGATAATCCGCGCGGCGGCTGTTGGGACGGCCACGGTCGGGCGGTAGCGCGACGATGATGTTACCGAAAGCTTGGGCGCGAAACCGGAACGCGTCGCCGTAGGTGTCGGGGTCCGCCTCCGGCGCGCCCCAGGCGGAAGCAATCTTTTCGCTGACGCCTGGCGGAAGCTTCGCAAGCAGATCGCGATAGGACTCGATCGGCAACGAGGCGGCGGCGCCCGCGCTATCCAATGCGTCGAGCAGCGCCTTCGACGTCGGCGGCGCGTCGCAAACCGCGTAGCCCGCCTCGGCGAGATCGGCGAGCAGCGCATTCACGCTCGCCGGCACATCGAGGCCGACGGCATAGCCGGTGCGGCCCGGCGCGCCCGGGTAGTCCGGCAGCAGCACCGCGATCCGCCGCTCGGCGCGCGGCGTCGCCTGCAATCGCACCAGCGCGGCGATCCGATCCGCCACAGCGTCGATCCGATCCGGCTCGGGCTGGTTGAAAACGCCGGTGAAGGCCAAGTCGTCGAACGCATTCGAGGGATTCTTAAATGCAATGACTCCCGCGAGCACTCGACCGTCGAGCTCGGGCAACACGACATGCATGGCAAGATCGGCGGCGCCGAGGCCGCGCGGGCTGGCGGCCCAAGCGGCACGCTTGGTGGTGGCGACAACAGCCTGGAGTACCGGGACGCCGGCTTCGTCGAGCGGAGTCTGATCGTCCGCGCCGCCCGCCGCAGCAAAAGCCGTCGTAGTGACGATGAGTGCCGGCGCAAGCCGCGGCATGACCGCGCGTAGGAAGGCGGACGACTCGGCGTCCTTGAGGCCCGTGACAAACAGTGGCGCCGGGGCAAGACCGCGCGCGACCAGCGCCTCGCAGAGCGCGTCGACGGGCGCGACATCAGCGGCCAGCAGCATCGATCGATAGAACACGATGGGAATAACGGGTTTTCCGGGCGGCAGCACGTTCAAGAGGTGGTCGAGATCAACCGCCTGTTCGGTGGGTGTATATCCGCCGGTTCGCGGCACCGTTCGGGGCGCGGCACAATCGAGCGCTGCGCCCGCATGACGCGCAAGCCGGCGCAGCAGCGCGCGCAGATTGTCGCGCCCGCCTTCGCGGAAATAGCGGAGCAGCGCCGCAAGCTCTTCCGGTGGCAGCGTCGATATTTCCGCGAGACGCGGATCGTCGCGGTCCTCGCCGGGCAGCATCGCAAGCGCGATGCTGCCCTCACGGGCCAGCGTGGACAGCCGATCGACGCCATAGCGCCACCAGTCCATGCCGCCCAGCAGGCGAACGACGATCACCTTGGCGTGGCTGGCGACGCGCTCGATCCACAGATCGACCGACATGGGATGCTTGAGATCGCGCAACTGCACGAGGCGCACGCTCGGCAGCGCATCGCGCTCAACGGCCCAGGCCGCCGCAAGCCCCGCAAGATCGCTGTCGGCAAACGAAAGAATGGCCATATCGCCGGGGGGCTGACCGAGATCGACCGGCTCGACGATGTCGTCGAGACTGGTGGAGCTGGTCGTCAACAGATGCATCGATCATCCCCTGAGCATGCGCGTGATCGTCGTCCGGTCGAGGCCCTTGAGCCCAATAACCACCAGACGGGTGCCGCGCTGTTCCGACGCCGCCCAGGGCCGGTCGTAGTGCGTGGTGACGCGCGGGCCCACCGCCTGCACCAGAAGCCGCATCGGCTTGCCGCGCACGGCGGCGAAGCCCTTGATGCGCAGCACGCCCGCCGCCTCCGCGGTGGCGGATACCAGCTTCGACAAGACTGACGGATCGTCGATCTCGGACAGCGGAACGACGAAGCTCTCGAACTCGTCGTGGTTGTGATCGAGCTCATCGTCGTGATGGGTGCGGCGATTCTCGATATCGGCCTCGGTGCCGACGTTGAGGCCGAGCAGCGTCGGCACATCGACCTTGCCGCTCGCGATCTTGACCACCTTGACCCCGCGCGGCAATGCGTCGGCCACCGCCGCGGAAGCTTTATCCATGCCGCGCTGATCGAGCAGATCGCACTTGTTCAGCACGACGAGGTCGGCGCAGGCGATCTGGTCCTCGAACACCTCTTCGATCGGATCGTCATGATCGAGTGCATTGTCCGCGGCGCGTTGCGCCGCCAACGCCTCCAGGTTGGCGGCGACGCGGCCTTCGGCCAGCGCCGCGCCATCGACCACCGCGACCACGCCATCCACGGTCACGCGGTTCTTGATCGACGGCCAGTGAAACGCCTGGACGAGCGGCTTTGGCAGCGCAAGGCCGGAGGTCTCGATCACGATGTGCTCGACCCTCGGCACCTTCGCGAGAATAGCGTCGAGCGCCGGCACGAACTCATCGGCCACGGTGCAGCACAGGCAGCCGTTGGCAAGCTCGACGATGTTCTCCTCGGGACACGCGGCATCGCCGCAGCCTTTGAGGATTTCGCCGTCAATGCCGACGTCGCCGAATTCGTTGACGATCACCGCCAGTCGGCGCCCTCCGGCGTTCGCGAGCACGTGGCGGATCAGCGTCGTCTTCCCGGCGCCGAGAAAGCCGGTCACGATCGTGCATGGGATGCGCGCAAACGGGGTGGTCATTCACTCTGCTCCGAAAAGTCGAACGGCGGGACGCGGGCGATGAGTCCGCGCTTGAGTGCCTCCGGCCGTGCGCGCCAGGGCATCAGGCCATCGGTCGAACCGGCCAGCAGCTGCGCGCCCTGCACCAGGGCCTGTGCATCCGCCGCGGCGTCGAGATGGCCGAACACATAGGTCCACGATGGGATCGACGCATCGGTCCGCCGCAACACCGCGCTGCAGCCTCGCTTGCAATTGGCAAGGCAGCGCAGCGGCTGGACGGCGATGCCGGTGTTTTCGGCCGCGTGAATGGTGGCGGCCGCGAGCGCCGCGCCCGGGCGCGGATGGTCTTCGGGATCGTCCGGCCGCCGGCATGTGGTGCAAACATAGATGACCGTCGAAGCGCCATTTCGCGCCTCGCCATCGGCGTCCTTCCGCATGTCAGCCAATGTCACCCGCGCTGCTCCTTAAGAGCGATCCGCATCAGACCCCGGGTGCTTAATGGGCGGGAACCGATAAGCATTTCCCGCGCAATCGAACGACGAGCGTCACCGAGGCACCCCGCCAGGCGAACGACCGAATCGACGGTAGGTCTCCTGGCTCGCGGGTCGCCGCCTGTCACCGCCTTCCCGGGGTCGGACCCAGTGGCCTTGTGGCACAGGCTCGCCGCTTACAGTTGCGGGGGCAGCCGCGGAGTTGGAACCTGGGTTCCGCACCGCATTCCCTCTTCGCTCTTTCCTTTGGAAAGAGACCATCGATCCTCATCACTAAACGGGCACGCCGCATCTTTGTCAACGCGGGCACGTTGCCGGGCACGTTGCCGCCTTGCAGCGCACCCCCGATCGGCTATAGTCGAAGCGTCGTTGGTTCCCGCCCCCGGCGGGACACAAAAGGGAACGCGGTGTGGGCATGTCGCCCGAAGCCGCGGCTGCCCCCGCAACTGTAAGCGGCGAGCACCCCTCGATATGCCACTGGAGCCTCGGGCGCTCCGGGAAGGCCGAGGGAGGCTACGACCCGCGAGCCAGGAAACCTGCCGGCGACGGCAACCGCTGACATGTCCTCGGGTGGAGGACGAAGGGGGATCAATATGTCGGTTTTAGTCAAATCAGCCTCGATCGCCACAGCCCGCCGCGACGCGTTGCGCTATGGCGTCACCGCCATTCTGTTCGGTATCGTCTTCATTGGTGTGACAGGATTTGCCCCCCTGGAGGCGATCCACAATGCCGCGCACAACACGCGGCACGTCATCAGTTTCCCCTGCCACTAACGGGGGCAGCCATGTTTCGACGCATTTTTGCGACCGCGCTGGGCGCGGGGATTGGCGTCGGCTTGCTCGTGGCCGCGCTGCAGCACGTCGCGCTGGTGCCGATGATTCTGGAAGCCGAGAAATACGAAAGCGGCGCAGCCGAAGTGAACAAGCACACGCAGCTTTCCCTGCGGCCTGCGCAGATCCGCGAGGTGATTGCCGATGCCGTCGATCCGCTCTCGGCCTTCGTCGGACCGGCACAAGCGCAAACGCATGGTCATCAAACTGCCGCACCGGCCGCAGAAGAGAATTCACCCTGGCGCGCGGTCGTCACGACGATCTCGACGACGCTGACCTCCGTCGGCTTCGCACTGTTGCTCGCCGGAGCATTCGCGGTGAGCGGGCGCGATGTGACCGCATCTGAAGGGCTCTTGTGGGGGCTTGCCGGATTTGCCGCCTTCTCGCTGGCGCCAGCCTTCGGCCTGCCGCCCGAGCTGCCGGGCGCGGTGGCGGCCGATCTTGTACCCCGTCAGATCTGGTGGATCGGCTGCGTCGGAGCGACAGGGTTGGCTTTGGGGCTTATGGTGTTCGTCCGTGCGGCTTGGGCGATGCCCTTCGGGATTGCGCTCCTTGCCGCACCGCATCTCATCGGCGCGCCGCATCCGGACAGCGGTGCCGGCGTGGTGCCGCCTGAACTGGCGGCTACCTTCGCCGCGCGATCGCTCGTAGTCGCTGCGATCTTCTGGTCCCTGCTCGGCTGGGCCTCCGGTGCACTCTATGCGCGCCTGGGCCGGGCCGAGGCGTCGTGACTGACACCTTACCGGACGGTCAATTGCCATCGCTGACCCTCGTCATCGGCGGCGCCCGGTCTGGCAAAAGTCGATACGCGGAGAGCTTGGTGATAGCTTTGCCACCGCCGTGGATCTACGTAGCCACGGCCGAGCCTTTCGACGACGAGATGGCAGCGCGCATCGCCGAACATCGCGCCCGCCGGGACAATCGCTGGCGGACGGTCGAGGCGCCGCGCGATCTCGTCAGCGCACTCGCGGTAGCTCAGGCCGGAGCATCTGTTCTCATCGACTGCCTGACGCTCTGGCTCTCGAACGTGTTGCTCGCCGACGCGGACATCGATGTGGAGATCAAGCGGCTGGAGGATGCACTAATGCGAAGGCGGGGGGTTGTCGTGCTCGTCGCCAACGAGGTGGGCCTCGGAATCGTTCCGGATAATGCGCTTGCCCGGCGCTTCCGCGATGTCGCGGGGCGGCTCAACCAGCAGCTCGCGACGCGCGCCGACCACGTCGTCCTCCTCGTCGCCGGGATTCCACTGCAGGTGAAATGACAATGACGAAGACAATCGATGACGCTAGCGCCGAGCGCCACCGCTCCAAGATGGCGAAGCGCAAGGCCGTGCAGGATGCCGAGGTCGCGGAAAAAACGATCAAGAAGGGACTGCTCATCGTCCACACCGGGCCTGGCAAGGGTAAATCGACCGCGGCGTTCGGCCTCGCCTTGCGGATGCTTGGACGCGGGCGGCGCGTCGGCGTCGTGCAGTTCATCAAGGGCGCGTGGCAATCGGCGGAGCGCGATGCGCTCGAAACATTCGGCGATCAGGTAGTATGGCACACCATGGGCGAAGGCTTCACCTGGGACACCCAAGACCTCAAGCGCGACATCGCCGCGGCGGAGCGCGCCTGGGCCAAGGCGCGCGAATTGATGGCCGACCCTACGCTCGCGCTGATCATCCTCGACGAGCTCAACATCGCACTGCGCTACGACTATCTCGATCTGCAATCGGTGATCGCCGAACTTGGCGCGCGAAGGCCCGACCTGCATGTCGTCATCACCGGCCGCAATGCCAAACCCGAACTGGTCGCCGCCGCTGATCTCGTCACCGACATGAGTCTCGTCAAGCATCACTTCGCGGCCGGCGTCAAGGCGCAGCCTGGCATCGAGTTCTGACTTTGACCGCGCGCGCGATCATGTTTCAAGGCACCGGCTCGGACGTGGGCAAGTCGCTCATCGTCGCGGGGCTGGCGCGCGCCTACACCAAGCGGGGCTTAAGGGTGCGGCCGTTCAAGCCGCAGAACATGTCGAACAACGCCGCAGTCACATCCGACGGCGGCGAGATCGGCCGCGCGCAGGCGCTGCAGGCGCGCGCCGCGGGCGTGCCATCGAGCGTCCATATGAATCCGATTCTGTTGAAGCCCCAGAGCCAGGTCGGCGCGCAGATCGTCGTGCAGGGCAAGGTCCACGGCACGGCGAAAGCGGTCGAATACATGGGCATGAAGCAGAAACTATTGCCTTACGTGTTGGAAAGCTTTGAGTGGCTGAAGGCGGAGGCCGATCTGGTGCTGGTCGAAGGCGCGGGCAGCGCGTCCGAGGTGAACCTGCGCCGCTACGACATCGCCAACATGGGCTTCGCACGCGCCGCCGATGTCCCGGTCGTCATCATCGGCGACATCGACCGCGGCGGCGTGATCGCGAGCCTGGTCGGCACCAAGGCCGTGCTTGATCCCGAGGATGCCGCGTTGGTCGCGGGCTTCATCATCAACAAGTTTCGCGGCGATCCGAGCCTGTTCATTGCCGGCAAGGAGGCGATCGTCGCGGCCACCGGCTGGCCGGCGCTCGGCTTCGTTCCGTATTTTTCGGAATCGCGGCATCTGCCGGCCGAGGATGCGGTTGCGCTCGACCACCCGCAGCAGCGCCGCAAGGACGCAAAGCTCAAGGTCGCGGTGCCGATCCTGCCGCAGATCGCCAATTTCGACGATCTCGACCCGCTGCAAGCGGAGTCCAATGTCGACCTGGTCCGCGTCCACCCGGGCCAAGCGCTGCCCGGCGACGCCGACCTTGTGATCCTGCCCGGCTCGAAGACGACGATTGCCGCGCTCGCGGCGTTGCGTGAGTGCGGCTTCGACATCGACATCGCCGCGCACGTGCGCCGCGGCGGAACGGTGCTTGGGCTGTGCGGCGGCTATCAGATGCTCGGCCGGACTGTCGCCGATCCCGACGGCATTGAAGGACCGGCCGGCGCGGTTGTGGGACTTGGCCTTCTCGATATCGAGACGGTGCTGTCGTCCGAGAAAGAGCTGACGAACGCGAAAGGCACGACGAACGACGGTATTTCGTTTTCCGGCTACGAGATGCACATGGGCGTGACGAAAGGCGCCGATTGCGCGCGGCCGTTCGCGCATCTGGCCGACGGCACGCCGGAAGGCGCCGTCTCGGCAAACGGACGCGTCATCGGTACCTATATCCACGGCCTGTTCGCCGACGACCGGCAGCGCGCGGCGTGGCTTTCGCGCCTGGGTGCCGGTCCCACAACGGTGGCCTACGACGAACTGGTTGAGACCACGCTCGACCGGCTGGCGAAGCACCTCACGACCTTTATCGACCTCGACCGACTGCTCAGCTTTGCACGATAACGGCCAGCGCGAGAACCGCCACAAGCGCGATCAGGATCATGTCCGCGCGCCGGTAGAGCTTGAGCGCCGCGCGGATGTCGTTCGCGCCTGCATCGCGGCAGCCGTTGCCCATCGTCGCGTCGCCGACCTCGATACCGCCATAGACGCGCGGACCGGCGAGCGAAAGCCCGAGCGCGCCCGCCATGGCGGCTTCGGGATAACCCGCATTGGGCGAGCGGTGGTGCGCCGCGTCGCGGGCGACCGCGCGCCAGGCATTGATCGCCGAGGCACTTGGGGTGAGGGCGGCCGCCGCCACGATCAACAACGCGGACATTCGCGACGCCGGCAGATTGACCAGATCGTCGAGCTTGGCGGCGGCGAAGCCGAACGCCTCGTGGCGCGGTGTGCGATGGCCGATCATGCTGTCTGCGGTATTGATCGCCTTGTAGACGGCGCCGCCGGCCAGCCCGCCGAGCGCGGTCCACAGCACCGGCGCCACCACGCCGTCGGAAAAATTCTCCGCCAGACTCTCGATCGTCGCGCGCGCCACGCCCGCCTCGTCGAGGGCATCGGGATCGCGGCCGACGATCTGCGCCACCGCCGCGCGGCCGGCGGCGAGCCCACCCTGCTCCAGCGCCAGCGCTACCCGCTTCACATGGACATGCAAGCTGCGCTGGGCGATCAACGGGCTCGCCAGGAATGCGGCGGCGACGATCCCGAATGGCAGCTGAACCAGGCTATGCTCCAGCATGAACGCAACCGCGCCGACCAGAGCGATCACGATCAGCAGCGCCAGCATCCCGGCCGCGCGGCGCTTCGCCTGGCCGGCGGCGTCGCGGTTCAGCATGCGATCGAGCATCGCGATCAAGCCGCCGATCCAGATCACGGGATGACCGATGGCGCGCACCAGCCGATCCGGATATCCGATGGCCGCCTCGATCACCAATGCGAATAAGGCAAGCGTGATGTCCAATTCCGTCCCCGATCCAATCGAACACGGCGGCGATGTCTCCGCCGCGCGGGCGCTGTTTCCCGATGCCCCCGAACCTTTCCTCGACCTGTCGACCGGGATCAATCCCCGCCCCTACCCAATGCCCGTGCTACCACCCGAAATATTTACCCGGCTGCCGGATCCGGCAGCGCTGGCGCGGCTGACGGCGGTGGCGGCGACGGCCTATGGCGCGCCCTCGGCCGCCCATGTGGCGGCGGCGCCCGGCACGCAGATCCTGCTGCCGCTGGTCGCCGCCCTGCGGTCCCGCGGCCGCGCCGCCGTGCTCGCGCCAACCTATGGCGAGCATGTCCGCGTCGCCGCCCTGGCCGGCCACGCGGTGGACGAGGTGACGGAATTCGACCGGCTTGCCGACGCCGACCTCGCGATCGTCACCAATCCAAACAATCCGGATGGGCGTGTTGTCGCCAGGAACGACCTCATCGCGCTCGCCGATCGCCTGCGCGGGCGTGACGGGCTGCTCGTCATCGACGAAGCCTTCATGGAAGTCGGCCCGTCCGGCGCGAGCCTCGCCGGGATGCCGCGCGACAATATCGTGGTGCTGCGCTCGTTCGGAAAATTCTACGGCCTCGCCGGGGTCCGGCTTGGCTTTGCATTGAGCACGCCGGACGTCGCCGCGCGGCTGCGCGCCACACTCGGACCATGGGCGGTGTCCGGTCCGGCCATCGCCGTCGGCGCGGCCGCCTTGGCGGATACAGCATGGTGCGATGTCACACGCGGCGTCTTATCCGAGGCCGCCCGGCGGCTCGACGCAATGTTGAGCGCCGCGGGGCTTGAAGTGGTCGGCGGTACTTCCTTGTTCCGGCTCGCGCGTACGCCAGCGGCCAGCGCGCTGGCGTACCATTTGGCGCGCCACGGCATTCTGGTGCGATCCTTCACGCGACAACCGACATGGCTGCGGTTTGGGCTTCCGGTGGACGAACCCGCATGGCAGTGTCTGCACGCGGCACTGACGATTGCGACAGAAGCGATACCGTCATGACCACCCAGGATTCCGTCGAGACCGAGTACCAGCCGAAGGAATTCGACGACGCGTTCCGTGCGCGCCTCCGCGAACTGCTGGTCTGGCGGCGGGATGTCCGGCGCTTCCAATCCGACCCGCTCCCGGACGGGAGTTTAGAGCGCCTGCTCGAGCTAGCGTGCCTGGCGCCGTCGGTGGGACTCAGCCAACCTTGGCGGTTTGTCATCGTCGACGATCCGACGCGGCGCGCCGCGGTGCGACGCAATTTCGAAATCTGCAATGCCGAAGCCTTGGCGGCGCAATCGCCCGACCGCGCGGCCCTCTATGCTCGGCTCAAGCTGGCCGGACTGGATAAGGCCCCCTGCCAGCTCGCCGTGTTTGCCGACCGTTCAACCAGCCAAGGCCACGGGCTGGGGCGACATACCATGATCGAAATGACGGACTATTCGGCGGTGACGGCGGTGCATACGCTGTGGCTGGCGGCGCGCGCCGAAGGCATCGGCATGGGATGGGTGTCGATCCTCGATCCGCAAATAGTTGCCGCCGCGCTCGACGTCCCGCCGGATTGGAAATTCATCGGCTATTTCTGTCTGGGGCGACCTGAGATCGACGACGATACCCCCGCGCTGGAGCGTGTGGGATGGGATCGGCGCCGCGCGCTTTCCTCATTTCTCATTCGGCGCTAACAGCGCTGTCTATTTCGCAAAGATATCAAACAAGGCCTATATTCCGTTTCCTTGGTGGCGATAATCAGATTCTTCAGGAAAAGCTCGTCCGAGAACAACTCAATAACGTCGTCAGCCTCTACGTCGACCCTTCCGCCCATGCCGTCGTCCTCTCGGTCGACGAGAAAAGCGAAATTCCGGCGCTCGATCGCGCCCAGCCGGGCCTGCCGATGAAGCCGCGCCGCACAGGATGATGACGCACGACTACAAAGCTACGGCACCAGCACGCTGTTCGCCGCCCTCAAAGAGAACATCGGGTGCGCCAGCGCACGAACGCTAATTCTGAAGAAGTGATGATATTGTGCCGGGCGCGCGCGTTTTTCTAAGGGTGTCTAGTATTTGACGATTGTTCAATCCGATCAACGCGTCGCTCAATCGCATTGAGCTTCTCGTCCTGGCGCGCGGTCAGCACGACCACGTTTGCAAGTTGCTGCAGGGTACTCTCGATTCTCGCCACGCGCTGATCGACGTTTTGCAGCTCGGCCCTCATTCCATAATAGGCACCCGCTCCTGCGACAATGAAACTGATGGCAGTCAGAATGTGGCCGTAGTTGATCGTGGGATCGAACCGGGGCTTGGGCTGCCGGTATGCGTCGATCTCATCTCTCATCGATGCCTCGCTCCTGCTTCTCTATTGCCCACGTAAACGGCGGCTTAGCGCCTGAAAATCCGCGCGACCTTCTCGATCGACCGGCCGCCGACGTAGGCGGTGATGATCATGCCGGTCCAATCGGCGATCATCCCGGTGATCGGGTCGGTGGTGCCCAACCCCAGCACCTTGTCCCACACGATCACCTTCCAGAAGTAGATGATGATCGGGAACGCGAGCAGAGGCCGGATGATGGCGGTGTACCATCGGCCTTGCTCGGCGATGATGATGGCGGATGCCTGCTTTCGCGCCTCGATCTCGGCCTCGATTTCCTTGGCCGCGAGATCGGCCGCGATCCGATCCTGCGTGTTGGCGGCGTCGAGCTTGGCCTTGTAGGCATTGATCAGGCCGTTGACGACGGGCCCGCCGATCAGGCTCGCAAGCCAGGTCCACATGGCACTACGCCCTTTGGCCGGGAGCGGTCGCGTCGGCCAATTCGACCTGGCGTCGCTTGTCGGCAAGATTGCGCAGGAACTGAAAGAGCGCCGTCAACGAGATCAGGACCAGCGGCCACGCCCAGGACGGGACCTTTGACGTGAGTGAACTCACATCCACGCCAGTGACGATCGGTGTGAAGAAGTCATACCCGCTCACCGCGGCGCTTGCCGCGATCACGGTGGCGGACGAGAGCTTCTGCTTGATTCCCTTGAGCTTCTCGCGCAGCGCCACGAAGAAGCTCTCTTCTCTTTCGTAGAGCTCGCGGAACGCCGGCCGCGATTTGAGAACAGGGCGAATCCAGAACCAGTAGATCGCGACGAACGTCGCGACCACGAAGATGAAGGTCAGCATGGTGTGCTCCTTTGGTTAGGCTGCAACGGGGACGAGACCGGGGGTCGGCGCTTCGTGGCGCGCCTGGTGCCAGCGGTTGAGCGCATAGACGGCGCCGCCGATCACACCGGCGCCGACGAGGGCGATGCCCGCGGTCTCCCACGGATGCACGACGACCCAGTCCCAGAATCCGAGTCCGCCCGCGGCGCCACCGGCCGGCATGCCTTTCGTGACGACCTCCTTCACGGCCTTCGGCGGGGGGATGATGCCCTTGGCGGGCAGCTCGAGCCTGGTAGGCGGCGGAAGCGCCAGGTCGCGCTTCGCCTTGGGCGCGGGCTCAACGATCGGAAGCGTGGCGAAGCCGGCTTGCGCGGGCTGCGGATAGTCCTTCGGCCAGGTGTAGGCGGTGATCGACGACGGATCGAAAACCTCGTCGCACACCATGTCGCGCTGGTTGCCGCCGCGGCCGACGAGGCGGCCGTCCCTGGTCCGCCCAACCACGAGGAAGACATGCCCGCCGCCCTCGCGCGTCTTGGTCGCGATTGCACCGACAGCGGCGCCTTTCAGCCGGACGCAGTAGTGCGCGAAGTCGAGCGCCCACAGGCTGTCGTCGCCGGGCAGTCCAGATGCGATCAGGCAGTAGTTGACCGTGAGGGCGCACCAGGGCGTGGCATCGTGCCGATAGGTCTTGGCGATCTTGCCGCCGCATGTCTTGGCCATTCCGATGATGGCAGGGTTGTCGGTAGTGCCGGGAAACTCGTAGAGCCCAAGGATCGCATTCATGCGCGCGAGCCAGGGCGGCGTGCCGGCGACGGGCACCGGCGCGGGACTGGGCGTCACACGCTGCGTCGCGCCGGCCATGGCGAGCGAGGCCGCCCTCACCTCGGCGACGCGCGTGCCCCAGCCACGTCCGAACACCGGCCAGGTCTTGAGCGACTTCAGGAAGGCCAGCCGCTCGTCGCAGATCGCGGCAACCAGTACCCTGGGGTCGCGCGCGCGGGCATAGGCGAGCACCTGGTCGGTGACGACGCTCGCGCTATCAGGCAGGCCGACAACGCGGCGCAACACCTTGCCGCTGCGGCCGACCCCGCTGTTTACGCCGTAATCGAAGACGCTGTAGTCGACGCCGGGGGGCAGCTCATCGCAGCGCTGCGCGTCCCAGTAACGCTTGCGGTAGATCACCTTCGCCTGGTCGACCGACATGGCGCGCACGTCGGCCGCCGTGGCGTCGGGTTTGATGTACCGGCGGTAGTCGGCGAGTGTAACGCCGAAGTTGGTCGGACCACCTGGATCAGATGGGTGGTTCGTGTAACCGCCCTCGTGCGCGAGCAGGCGCCGCAGCGCCTCGTCATAGGTCGAAGCCACCATTCGCGATCTCCAAAATGAAAAGCCGCCCGGAGGCGGCTGCTGGCGTGGGTGGTTGGTGGTAGGACTCAGGGCACGTAGTGGCCCCAGAAGTGCGACTGGTCGCTCTCGATGTAGCCGTCGTTGGTCGCGAAATTGACGCGCACGTCGATCACGTCGTTCGCCGCGAGCGGCGTGAGGACCGTGAGGTTGTAGGTGGTGACATCGTCGACCGGCGCGCCCGAGACCGCCCGTCCGCGGCCGAGCTCGGCACCATTCTTGTAGAACGTGGCGATCACCTTAGTGGGGACCGTGGCGTTCGCCTTGAACCGCAACGAAAAACTGAGAACGTAGGGCCCGGCGAACGGAGCCGTGAAGTTGTTGTTACTGCCATTGAAGGCGTTCTGGTCGTTGGAGTCCGCATTGTTAAACTGAACCTTGGTCCAGGTGTTGGCCGCGATGTAGTTGTCGAAGTTGGTGTAGGCCGAGAACTTCGGCGCCAGCGGCAGCTTCAGTCGGCCAGTGTTGCGGTCGACCACGAAGCCGGTGAAGTAGTTCAAGCCGTCGGCCGAAACCTTAACGGTGAAGTCGTCGTCGCCGAGCAGGCCAAACAGCGCCCGGGCCGAATAGTTGGTCTGGAACGTCAGGGCTACATCGTCGCCCGCCGCCGCCTTGTTGAAGGTGAAGCGTACATCGTCCGTCTCGCGGTCGAACAGGAAGGCGGTACCCTTGACGATCAGGGCATTGTTGGCGTCGGCGGTCGCGCCACCGAGGCCGACGTGTCCGGTGTCCTTGTCGATCGAGACGGCAAGGTAGAAGGTCGAGCCGTCGGGCGAGACCTTGATGCTGAAGTCGTCATCGGCGAGCAGCCCAAACAGGGCGCGCGTGCTGAACGCGTCCTGGAGCGTGAAGCCTGCGTCCTTCGCCGCCGCGCTCTTGTTGAGCGTGACGCGCATGTGCCCGGTGCCGGGCGTCACATCGTCATGGCTGAGCAGCACGCCGTCGGACTTCACGGCCAGGCGGTTGTTTGCATCCGCGGTGGTGCGGATGCCGAGCAGCGCCAGGTTCTGGATGGCCGAGACGGCGGAGAGCGCGTCGACCCACGCCGATCCATTCCAAGCGAGCAGCGCCGCCTCGTCGACCACCCAGGCAAGCCAGCCGACACCGGGGATGAAGAAGCGCCATGCGCCGTCAAGCCAGGACGCAATGTGGTTGGCATGGCCGGCCCAGGCGCCGGTCGGGCTCGCGGCCACGATATAGCGCGCGCCTTCCGTCGGTGACCCGGGTGGGGCCGCGAGGCTGCGGTCGAGCACCGCGAGCTGCACGAGCGCATCGAGGTCGAGCAGCGCCTCGTTGACGGTGACGTGCTTCTGCGCCTGGTCTGCCGCGAGCTGCGGCAGGCCCAGATTGGGCGTCGGCATGGATGGTCCTCAGAGGGTGGAAAGGGTTTCGGCGGTGACGCCGCGGCCGTAGGCGCGCGAGATCTGGGCGACCCGCCACGTGAGTGCGGCGGGCGGTGCTCCGAAGTCGGCCGTCTGCTGGGCGGCGGTGTAGATCGTGTGCTGGCTCGTCGCACGAATGGTCCGCACGACATTCGCGCCATTGAGGATCAACACGTCGTATTCTTCGGTCTCTTCGCCGAGCGGCACCTCGTTGAGCCACGAATCGCCGCCGACGCGCGTCCGCCGAATCCAAGAGAGTCGCACATCACCGGATGATGGGTCGCGCACTGCCTTGGGATGACCCGGCGCGAACGGCCGCAGGCCGTTGCCTGTGTCCGTGAAGACGATCTCGCCCGAGAGGTCGCCGCTCGGTCCCTGCGGGACCGGCGCATAGCGCCAGGCGATCTCGATGCCGATCCGCGACACCGAGAAGTTCGGGCGCGGCTGGCGCGCCGGGTCGAGCAAAATGAACCGGCTTGCGGCCGGGTGCGCCGCGATCTCGTGTTCGGTGCCACGCTGGCCGCGCAACAGCCGGCTCAGTCGGTAACGGCCCTCGGCAATGAGCTCGGCGTTGGCGAACTGGATCACCTCGTCGCCGACGAGGGCGGCATTGCCGCCCGCGAGCACCCGCTCGTCGGCAAGGCTTTGCAACGACCCGTAGTCGAGCTGCACCTCGGCAGTGTTGACCCTGTCCCACCGCCAAGCCGGGCCGGCAGCCAGTTCCGTGATCGTCTCGCCCATGATCGACGGCAGCCCGGCGACGGCTGCGACCACGTAGTCCAAGGCATCGGCGGTCGGCTGGAACAGCGTCGCGCCGCGGAAGCGGCCGGTGCCGACCGGGCAAGCCGCCACATAGAAGCTCGGCGCCGAGGCTTCGTGACTGTCGAGCATGATCGGCATGTCGAGGAGTTCGACGCGGACCGGCGCGACCGGCTCGGGCACCGATGGCGGCAACACGCCGCTGCCGGTCGGCGCGGTGTAGAATTCGGGAATGCCGCCGTCGGTCGCGACGCCCCGCAGGAGCACCAGCCCGGGCTTGCCGTAGGTGACGGCCGTCAGGCGGATGCGGCGCCACACGCCGTCGATCGGCACCTCCACCGTGTCGGTCGGATCAAGCCTGATCGAACGCGTCGGTAGCCGCAAGTCGACGGCCTCGCGGCCCTGCCACATCTCGCGCAGCGCCCGTTGCCCGATCGCCTGGGCCTGCTCGACCGTAAGCACGATCGGGAAGCTCAGCGTGTTGACGCTCTCCGATTGGCCGACCTGCTTGCGCACGGTGACGGTCGAGGACTGGTAGTCGCGCCCTTCGTCGATGTGCACCACGTCGACCGCGATCGGAAGCTCGGTATCCTGGGTGCGCTCGACCTTGACGCGCGACCGGTCGCTGTCGTTCTCGCTGGCTCCGAGATCGTTGGGATCGATTGCGGTGGGCGCGCCGGCGCCGCGCTTGACGAAAACCAGCACGCCGTCGCGCTCGACCGCGTCGAAGAAATACGCCGTCTGCAGCACCGCGATCATGTCGCGCACCGGCTTGCGCTCGGTCACGACGTAGCCGACGACCTCGTCGTCCAGCGCCGTCACGTCGAACTCGCTCTCGATGAGACCAGCCCGTAGGCACAGGTCCCGGACGATCTCGGCGAGCTGCATGTTGCCGATCTTCCCTTCAATCCAGTGGCCGAGCCGAAAATTCTCGCCGTCCGACCAGACGTTGGTGAGCGCCGGAAAGAACGGGTAAGGCCGAGCGTCCCAGCACCAAACGAACCGGCGGTCGATCATGGGTCCGCCGTAGACCGGCGAGGTCGGGTTGTTGGCCGGCTCGTTCCAGAACTCTTCCGTTGCCTCGATCGCGGCGCGTTGCACGACGCGGTCGACCGCGCGGTTCGAGTAGTAGGGTGCAAAGCTTTCGATCGACTTCGGGTCGATGAAGACGTTGGGCTGGTTGGTCGCGCAGTTCACCGTTGGGAAGCCGTACTCGGTGAACCAGATCGGCTTGGAGCGCGGCACCCAACCGGTGGCAGGCCCGGTCGGCACGCCGGCAACGCGCGGGACGTGCGCGTTCTCCCACCAGGTGCGGATGTCCTTGACGGCCCAGAACGGGTCGTCGATCGGCGAGCGCTGCGGGTCGAGGCCGCGGCGCTCGAGGTCGCGGTCGTCCTGCGCCGCATAGAAGTAGTCGATCAGCTCGCCGGACGCCCAGCCCGCCCCGATCGCCGCCTTGTCGTAGACTGCGCGCGGCACATCGGTGAGCGGGAAATACGCATCGATCCCGATCACATCGATGTTCGGATCGGCCCAGACCGCATCGAGCGGGAAATCCACATCCGCATTGCCACGGTCGTGATAGCGGTATTCCGACCAATCCGCCGCATAGGTGACGATGCAGTCCGGTCCGAGCCGCGCTTTCGCCTCGGATGCGATCTGCTGCCAGAACGGCACTGAGGGATAGTTGCCGGCACCGTCGCGGATGCGGTTGAGCGCGACCATCTCGGAGCCGACGACGAACCCATCAACGCCGCCGGAGTCCTCGGCAAGTGACATGCAGTGCCGGGTGAAGCGAAGATATCCGTCGCTTCGTTCGAAGAAGCCCGCCACATCGGCCGCCGTGCCGCCAATCCGGCCGCGCCACGGAAACGGCGACGGGTCGGGCGGCGGGATATCCATCATCAGGAACGGGTACAGCATCACCTTGTAGCCAAGGCTGCGCAGATGCTGGATCGCTCGGATGACGGAACCGTCGTTGATGGTCCCACCGTAATAGAGGCCGGGCGAGCCATCAGGATTGGTGTAGGACGAGACGAGCGGCCAGCCGCCCGATCCCCCGATGACCGGGCGGCCCACGCCCATCACCGACCAGAGGTACGGCGTCGTGTCCGGCAACCGGTCCGGGTAGATCGCGTATTCGGCTTCCGGCCGGATCGAGCAGGTCGCCACGTCGATCGAGGTGCCGAACCAGGCGTAGACGAGGCTGACCCACTCGACGTTCGGGACCTCACGGCTGAGGTTCTCGATCGAGACCGCGAAGTCGGCCGCCTTGCGGCCCGCGTTGCTGTTGACCGCGGAGTTGCGCACGCGGCTGCGCACGACATTGGGCTCGTAGGCCCATTCGCCGCTCGCCGGGATCAGGCAGACGCTGCGAACGAGGTGTCGCGCATCGGCCACGTCGGCGCGCGAGCCGCGATAGACCTCGATCTCGAAGTTCGGGAAGCGGTTGCCATAGGGCGTGAGATAGAGGTTTTCGAGGACGACGTAGGCAAGGCCGCGGAAGGCCGGAGTCCGATCGGCGCCCTCGACCGCCTGGATCAGCGGGTCCGGTGCCTGCGTCTCGTCTCCATAATAGGTGCGGATTTCATCGACGTGCTCGGGATCGAGCGGCGTCTTGTCGAGCCAGATGCGATAGATCGAGGTGACCGGCGCCTCGCAGATGCCGAGCGCCACGTCGGCGTAGTAGTGGTAACTGGTGCGCGTGATGGTCTGCGTGCCGCCTCCGCCACCGCCGCCCTTGCCGCCGCCTCCCACCGTCTCGGTCTCGGTACGTACGACCTCGCGGATGCCGCGGACCCAGATGATGTTCGCCGGAACGCGCATCCGGCCCCAGATCGTAGGAATGGTCTGGCCATACGCCGATCCCGACAGATTCAGCTCGGTGAGCCGCGCGCCTTCGACCGACCGCCGGTCCCGCTGCGGGCCAAACAGCTCCTTGTCCAGGATCCCGCCGACATAGGCGCCGAACAGCGCTCCGAGCGACTGGCCGAGACCGCCCGCAATCCCGCCGCCGAGCACGCCGCCCGCGAGCGTCAGCACGAGCTGGGCCACGGATCACGTCTCGACTTCAAAGGTGAGGTTCGGCAGGCGGTTGCCGAATGGCGTGATGTAGAGCCGCTCCATCATCACATAGGCGAGCCCGCGATAGGCAGGCGTGCGGTCGGCGCCTTCAACCGCCTGGATCAGCGGGTCCGGCTCCTGCGTCTCGTCGCCGAGATAGACCCGCATGTCCCCGACCTTGTCATCCTCGAACGCGTTGCCGTCGGCGAACACGCGGTCCACGCCGGCGATCGGGCCGGCGCAAAGTCCAACCGCGATGTCCGCGTAGTAGTGGTAGGTGACGTTGGTGACGGTCTGGCTGCCGCCGCCACCGCCCTTGCCACCACCGCCGACCGTCTGGGTTTCAGTGCGGACCTCCTCGTCAAAGCCGCGCATCCAGATGACGTTCGAGGCCATCCGGCCCTTGCCGTAGAGCAGCGGGATTACCGCGCCGTAGCTCGACGACTGCACGCGCAGGTCCTGCATGCGGGCGCCATAGACGGTCTGGCTCGCAGTGCCGCCGAACAGCTGCTGGTCGACGATGCCACCGACGTAACCGCCGACCAGGCCGCCGATCGCGCCGCCGAGGCCCGGCAGCAGCAGGTTGCCGAGCACATAGCCGCCGACGGTAAGGACGATCTTCGCCACGATCAGTCCTCGATGCCGGGCATGCGGAACGCATGACGGAGCTTTGCCCGCCACCACGGCGAGAAGCCATGCTCGACCACCTTGCCGGCTTCGCGGTAGCAGTGGATCAGGCCATCGCCCGGCGCGACGTAGGCGCAGTGATGCGCCGGGCCCTTGCCGGCGCCGAACAGCAGGATGTCGCCGTGTCTGGCCTCGGCGGCGTCGATCTCCTCGGCGCGCGCCTTGAAGCCGAGATACATGCGCGGCTCGGCGCGATAGAGATGCCAGGTCTCCGGGTAATCGAGCGGGATCGCGATCTCCCCGACCAACGGCTGGGCGACGCCGCGGATGAAGCCGATGCAGTCGCAGCCGACGCCCTTGAGCGAAGCCTGGTGATGCCAGGGCGTGCCGAGCCAGCTCCGCGCCTCGGCGATGACTGCCTCACGGGTGAACATCAGCCCTTCATCGGATAGGAGAAGACCTTGTCGTTGCCCGGAATGTGCGGCTCGCCGCGGAAGTTCAGGATGTTGCCGAACCGGGCGTGGCAGGTCTCCGGAGTCTTGTCGCAACCGGCGACCAGCCGGACCTGGTCGCCGGCGGCGATCGGACGCGGCATCGGCGTGAACAGCTGGATCGATTGGCCGTTGTGCTGGAGCACCTCGGTCGCTGCTCCCGCGTTCGCACCGGTGAGGAACGTGCAGACGCCGAAGGTGTAGAAGCCTGTCGGCCGCGCCGTCGGGACCGTGAAGGTATCGCCACTGGACACTGCGGAGATCGCAAGTTCGTCGGTCAACGGCCCGAGCACGACCTTGCACTCGGCGCTGCCGAGATCGGTGCGGCACAGCCGTGAATAGAGCTTGCCCGCGACCTGCTGGAGCCGGTTCGCGATGCCACGAATCTCCGCCGAGAAACGATTGTCGGCGCGCTTCACTTCGCCGAGCGAGCCGCGACGAAGCAGCACGCGGCCTTGCGACAGGTCGGCCCAGTTGACGAGAAAGATGTCGATCTTCGCGCCATCGAACAGGCCGGCGGACAGGTCCTCGGCCTTGAGCGCGTCGTCGTCGAGAAACCCGTCGACATCGAGGTTATCGACGGACAGATCGGCGCCCGACTTGATTGCGCTCGGAAGGAATCCGGTTGCGGCCACATAGGTCAGGCCATCGATGACGAGCGGCTGGTCATGATCGGTGAAGCCGCGCACCCAGCCGTCCGTCCGTTCCAGGCGCCAACAGGTGGCAAGCGTCGTCACCTCGCCGGCAAGGTGAGCGGCGAGCGCTGCCGAGACAGTCTTCATGGTCAGGTCCGGATTTCGACCAGCGCGATCGAGGAGACCTGCTGGATGTGATAGGCGACGGCGACCACCGGCAGGTGGTCCGTGTCGAAGCGCACCGGCACGTCGAACAGGAAATCGGCATAGGGCTGCGCGCCCGGCGCCGAGGTGAAGGTGACGAGTCCGGTTAGGTGGTCGACATCGACCGACACCGGGCTGCCGCTGACGCGAACGACGACGGTGCCGGCCTCGGGCTTGGTGATGGTGCGCTGGTCCGCGGAGGGTCCCGAGGCGTATTGCTTGGTCAGCTGCCAGATCAGCGGGTCCGCTGTCGACGTCAGCGGCTCGGCAACCGCCTCGAAGTCGTTCCAGTCGCGGAAGCGGAACCCATAGGCCCGCCCCTTGCGGGCGCGGAAGAAGGCGATGACCTCGGCCATCTGCTCGCGGGTGCGGATGCCGGTCGAGATGTCGTACTTGGCGCGCGCCGCCGACCAGTTGACGTTGCGCTGCTCGAAGCCAGAGGCGACCGCGATGATGTCGGTCGAGAACTCCGGGCCGCCGGTTGCGCCGCGCGCGACCGCGTCCGGAAACCGCACGTCATGGAATCCGGTCACAGGTTGCGCTCCGCGCGCCGCAGCGCCGCCGCCATGTCGGCGGTGATCTGGCTTTGCGCCCGCCGGAACGAGGCCGCGTCCGGCGTCGTGACTGCGAAGTTGAGGACGATCGGCGCAGCCTTTGCACCGCGTTCATAGGCAGTGGCCTCGGCGCGATTAAGCACGCGCTCGCCGCGCTGGAGGATTGCCGGCACTTCGTCGGGCGAAAGGAACGCGCCGTCATGCAGGCGCGGCGCGTTGCGGAAGACCTGCGCCGGCGCCCAGTGCGGCGTCCCGCCCACGCCGACGACGCCGCCGTCGTGGAACTTGAATCCGAACAGGCCTCCAAAGAGGCCGCCGACGTTGTTGAGCGTGGTGAGGTTCGTCCCGAACAGGAAGTTCTTGAGCGGATTGAGGACGGCGAGCTTGAGAATTTCCTTCTCGATGTCGGCGAGCGCCGCGCGTCCCGCATCCGCCCACGACTTCCAGTCGGTCTTGCCCTGCGCGATCAGGGTCGCAAAGTGGTTGAAGGTCGTGTCGGTGATGCCCTGCAGCGCCTGCATTGCGCCGTTAGAGCGGGCGAGCTCCTGGTTGAGCCGCTCGATATAGGCCGCATTGGCGAGGATCGCCTGGCCTTCGGCGCTGGCGAGATCGATGCCCTTCTGCCGTAGCTGCTGCTCGGCCTGCAGCTGCGCAATGATGATCGCCCGCTGCGACTCGCCCTGGCCGGTCAATTCGATCTGCTTCTGCAGCAGCTCGATCTGGTTCTTCTGGCCCTCAATCGTCTGCAGTGCCGCGGCACGGGCCTGTTCCCCGTGCAGCCGCGCATAGGCTCCGCGCAGCGCATCGATGATGCGCGCGAGCGTGCCCTTCGCGTCTCCTTCGGCGAGCGCCTGCGCGATGATCAGCGGACGAAGCGCCTGCTCGACCTGCATCAGGCGCTGCGCTTGCTCGCTTGAGATCGTGCCGGCCGCGACGGCGTCATTGAGCTTGCGCTGGGCCGCGGCTTCGGCTGTCAGATCGGTCGCGGACTTCGCTGATTGCGCGGCTTGCTCAGCGATCTGCTCGCGGAGGAGTTCGCGCGCCCGGGTCTCGACATCGACGCCGTTCTGCACGGCCTCGGTCAGCGCCTTGCGGCGGACCTCCGCCTGCTGGGCGGCTGCAGCTCCTTTCAGCCAGGCATCGGCAAGACCGAGCGTCGCCTTGGTATTGACCTCGACCACGCGCGACTGGTCGATATGCGCCTGCGTCGCCTCGGCGCGCGTCTTGGTGCCGGCCCGCGTGATATCGGCCTCGGCGATGGCAACCGGGATCGCCTGTCCGGCGAGCTCAAGCCGCCGCCGCTCTTCGGCGATGGCGGCCTTCTGCGCCGGCGTCTTGGCCTGGAGTGCCTGAATTTCGAGTTCATCAAGGCGGCGGGCTTTCTCGGCGGGATCGAGCCAGCTGCGGATCGCCCGCGTGACGGCGTCATAAGCGGTCTCGACCTGCTTGAGGTCGGCCACCTTCTGCCGGACCAGCGGATCATCGAGCGCGGACCGAAGCTGTGCCTGGCGAGCCTTGAGTGTCTGCAGCTCTTCGAAGCCGGGCGTGAGATCGCGCGCAACCGTGCCGGCGCGGACCGAGAGCTCGTTGGCCTTCGCGTCCTTGGCCCGGACTTCAATGTTGGCGAGCTTCGCCTCGATCTTGGCGATCTCGGCGTCGACCTCGGCCAGCATCCGCGTGTTGAAGTTGCGGGCCTGCGCGGCAAAGCGGGTCGGCGGGTTCTCGATCAGCGCCTGCAGGCGCGCGCGCTCCTGCTGAAGCTCCTTCAGCCGCTGTTCGATCGGGGCCCCGTCGAGCACGCGCGAGATCGCCCGGCCCATGGCGTCGTAGGCGTTCGACGCCATCCGCCCGACGAAGTCCCAGGCGCGCCCAAGCGCGGTGGCTGCTTCCGCCGCGTTGACGAGGCTGCCCTTGAGCGCGTCGAGCATGACGCGCTGGGCTCCCGTGCGATCGTTGTGGTCGGCGAGCGTGCGGACATACTGCCGCGTCCGGTCGTCCAGAAAATTGAGCTTGTCGTTGAGCGCGTCGGCGCCCCTGACCGGGTCGGCGAAGGCACCGGCAAGCTCCTTGGTGGCTGCGCTAACGTCCGTTCCCGTGGTCGCGGCGTAGTTCTTGACGACCTTGATCAGGCCTTCGAAGTTCGAGACCGCGATCTTGCCGGTCCGAAGGAACGCGGCCTCCATCTCGCGCGCGGCGGCGACCGAGACGTTGCCGGCAGACGCCGACTGCTCCGCGATGCGCTCGATCTGGCTGACGGTCACGCCCGCAGCCCGGCCGGTGCCGGCAAGCGCAACCTCGAGCTCCTTCTGCGACTCGATATATCGGTAGTAGGAATAGCCGACCGCGGCGCCAAGCGCCGCGATGCCGACCACGACCGCGGTCGTGGGCGTAATCAGGCTGGTGAGGCCCTGCCAGACCCCGCGCAGGATGCCGCTCACGCCCGCGCCCGGGCCGAAGATCTGGGCGATCTGCGAGCCCTGCTGCATCAGCACCATCAGCGGGCGCTGGCCGCTCGCGAGCGAGACGACGACGTCGTTGAGCTGGTAGCTCAGATTGACGAGCTGATTGGACGTCAGCTTGCCCGCCGCGCCGATCCCTCCGAGCGCCCGCGCCGTGCCGTCGAAGCGGGCCTGCGCCAAGCCATGCGCGGCCGCCTGTTCCTGCGCCGTGATCGCGCCGGCCTTGAAGAGACTGTTCGCTTCTGCGATCTCGGCATTGAGCCTGGCCTGAGCGGTGCCGAGCGGATCGATCTGCGCGCGGAGCGCCGCGGTGCGAGCAGCAAGGTCCTCGGCGGCCCTGGCCGACTCCTCGAAGACGGCCGCGGACTCGCGCGCGGATTTCGGCGCCGTGCCGACGCCGAGAACCGAATTGAAGTTGCGTTGCGCCTGGTCGGCAGCGCCAGCTTGCCGTGCCGCCTCCGCCAGGCGCTGCAGACGCTGGGCCTGCCGGTCGGTGGCGGCGCCCGTGGCATCCATGCTGGATGTGACGCCACGGAACGCATCCTGCCCGGCCTTGCCGACCTCATCGAATGCGCGCTTGACGTCCGCCTTGCCCTTGACGCCAAGGCGGATCGAGACTTGCGTCGTGCTCATTCAGTCTGAGTCCCGGGCGTAGGCGCGGACGATGATCGGTTCGATTTCGGGGAGGATGTCGACAAGCAGCGGGTTCAACGCGCCCATGGCGTCGGCGAGCAGAAGCACGGCCGCAAAGTCGAGCGCATAGACGCCGCCCATGACGGCGCGGACCTGCCCGGCCGCCCGCTTGAGCACGCCCCACGCAACAATGCCCTCGGACGTCGCCGGGGCGTGTTCGTGGTAGGGGCACGCTGCGCAGGTCTCGGGGCACGCCGCGCAATAGCCTTCGCCCCCGCCGAAGTGCCATTCGGCAAGGGCGCTCAGACGTTTTTTTCCGCGTCCTGGATGATGGCCGGCCCGACATAGAGGCGATCGATTGCATCGAACACCGGCCACAGTTCGAGCGCAGCGTCGATCGTCTCCTTCGAGGGCTCCACCGGATTGCCGTCGGCGTCGCCGATCCCCACCCAGGCGGCAATGCCGGAATGGGCGAGCGACCGTGTAAACGAGACGCCGGCTTTCACCATTGCGTCATCGCCGCCCGCGCGGAGCACGTCGGCCGCGGCCGTGCGCGCCAGCAGGATGGCGGCGACCGACACCGGCCGGAACTGCACGCGGACGCCGGGCAGCATGTCGAGCCAGAACGGCTCGCGATCGAAGGCGAGTTTGAGCATCGGAACCTCTTGGATTGGAGCGCGAACTCTCGAACGGAGCGCAATCGCTCATGGGATCGGGCCAGTGGATCAGTAGGCAGTGATGTCGTTGGTGAGGACGGCGGTCAGCGTTTTCTGCAAGACCGGATCTTCGGCCGCCTGGAAGGCGAACGCCGCCTGCACGCCGCCCGGCCCGGTAATCGGCTGCTTCGGCTTCGGTAGGTAGACCTCGTGTACGGTGAAGAGGAGCGACTTGTTGGCGTTGATCGCCCAGCCGAACGACAGTTCGCATGCAGTGCCGGCCACCGCCTGATCGAGCAGCACGGTATCGGCGAAGCGGATGTTGACGGTGCCCGACACGCCGACCATCGCCGGATCGGCGTCCTCGATCCGGCCGTCCGGCCGGATGACTTCGACCTTGTCGAGGTTGTTCGAGTACATGAGCTCCGCCGAGACGATTTGCCCGAGCGACGTGCCATTGCGCTTGATCTCGCCCATGAACTGCGAGAAGCGCTCGATCACGGCTTCACTCGGAGAGCCGGCACCAGACACCGCCGCCTTGGTCTCGCCCTGCGCGATCAGGCTCATGGTGGCGTTGAGGAGCCCCGACCGCTGCAGCTGGATTTTCATCGAGTTGGCGCGGACGCCGAAGTTCATCCCGTAGCTCGGGACCTCCGGCATGCCGATCTCGATCGCCATCGACGGCAGGGTGAGCGCGCCTGAGACGAAGGTGTGGGTGAAGACCCCGGTGTTGTCGACCGACGTCGGGGCGCCCAGGAGGAGCTTCAACCAATAGCCGAAGTTGCGCAGGTCGACCGGGACGACGGCGTCCCCCTCGTTGTTGACCACGTCCCGGCTTGGAGGCAACGGCTCGCGGCCGTAGCCGAGGAGGTCGCTCGCGATGAGGTTCTGCTCGTCGCCGAGCGCCGAGGAGACGAAGGGGAGCTTCTTGTAGCCGGCCACCGGCGGCGTGCCGTAGGTCGTCTCGAATGCGGCAGCCATGACGGCGTTGGCGCCGCGCGCGCGTGCCATGGGACTCTCCTAAGCTTGATGAAGTTCAGTTCAGCGGGTCGGTCGTGCCGTAGACGGCGACGATCGAGGCATCGGCCCAGCGGCCGGCGCGAGCGCCTGCGGTCTCGACATCGTCGGTCGACGGCGCTTCCGCCTCGATGAAGTCGCACAGACCTCCGAGCGTGCGGTTGCCGCAAACAGCCGCGCCGATCGCGCCGAGCATCCCGTCAAGAACCTGCTCGCGGGTCTGCGAAGAGGCCTCATAGGCCGCGATCTCAATCGGGACGCGGTGCGTGTAGATGTAGACGAGCGGCGAGAGCATCACCTCGGGCTCGCCCGGATCGCCGTCGCGGACGATGACGAGACCGCCGGGCGCGATGCGTTCCGGCTTCGCGAGATTCCGCTTCACGTCGGCGTCAGGCAGCGCGGCTGCAACGAGACCCTTGACCGCATCAAGGACCTGTTCGCGCTTGCTCGTCATCGCAGGCTCGCTACGAGTACCGAAGTGATGAAGGCGAATGACAAGAGCGCCATCAGGATCGCAGTCGCCCTGTGCTTCACGTTCACCTCCAATGACCGGCGATCACGCCTGGAACGCGGTCTCCCCAGCGTTGCCCGATGGCCGCGATGTCGAGCCGCTTACGCAACGTGACCTGCGGGACCAGGATGAACACGACGACCGTCGAGCGGCCCTTCAAACGCGTGAACTGCGCGCCGCCACGCGTGCGGCCGATGTTCGGCCGCGCTAGTCCTTTCTTGCTCAGCCGGGCGTTGTCGGCAACCAGAAGCGATGGCCGCCCGCGGCGATACACGAAGCGAAGCCGCATGCCGGTGCGCCGCTCCCAGCCGCCCGGCGTGATCCGCTTCATCGCGCCGGTCGTACTGATGCCCTTCACGCCCGCGGCTGGCGTTGGAATTGCGAGCCAGAATCCGCGGCTCGATTGGATCGTCACACCGCGGTCGAACGCGTCGACAATGTTGGGCGCCTTCGACCAGACGAAGGACGCGGCCTCCAAGCTGACGCCACCCTCCGGGTAGGTCTTTCCGCGCCAGGTGTTGGCCAGGCGCTGTCCAAGGCCCGCGTCGGCGACATCGGCGCGCAGGTCGGACTTAAGGCCATCCGTCACTTCTCGCATGGCGCCGGTGACGGAACGAGCCGCATCCGTCTCGGCGTCACTCAAACCCTTGGCGAGGTCGTCCGTCTTCAGCGTGAAGCGCATGAATCATGCCGGCGCCGCCGCCTCGCAGGTCCAGACCAGGCCCAGGCTGTCGGCGACCGGAGTGGCGACGACCTCGAACACTGTGCCGTCGACCTCGACGGTGTCGCCCGAAGCGGGGTTCGGGATTTCCGACCGGCGCACGTCGATCAGCATCGTCGGCAGGATCGCCCGGCTGTCGCCGAAACCGACCACCTGGTCGGGCTTCTTGGTGATGACGCGAACCGCGATTCCGTCGCCCGCACCGCCCGTGCGCCAGAGCGCGCTGCGGGCGATGTTCGGGTCGCCGAACAGCGTGTCGGTCGCCGCCGAGAAAGCATCCATCACGCGGCTCAGTTGCTGGTCAGGATTTTGACCGCGAGGCGAGGCCGCTTGTTGACCGGCAAGGGCGAAGCCTCGGTCTTGACGTCGATGGCACTGCCATCCTGCCGAGCGATCTGGCGGGCATAGATCGGCAGCCCCATCGTATTGACGGTCTCGATCAGATTCGCCGGTGAACCGTAGGTGACGAAGGTGTCGAGGGTGCCGAGCGGGAACGCGATGCCCTCGTTCGCCGGGATCAACGTCTCGTTTGCGCCGGTCGAAAGCGTGACCGTAGCGTTGTATTCCTCGAACACGATGCCGGAGAACGGGAAGCGCCGGCGGGTGTCCTCTCGCAGCGGCTGCGCGCCGGTCGAGGAGAAGTACTTGTAGGCCTCCTCCACCTTGGCGTGACTGATCAGTTTGTCGAAGAAACCGGGGCTCACGAGTGCAAGCACCCCGTTCATCGTCTCGCCCTTGAGCTCGGTCTCGACATCGCGCAGCACCTCGCGGCACTTGGCCTGAACATTGGTGCCGGCCGTCCCGAGTACGAAATCGACCGACTGCTGGGCGAGGCCGAACTCGTCGAAATAGTCGTAGAGCGGGACGCCTGCGCCATCTTTGACGATGCCGCGGAGCGCATTGATCTCCATGTATTCCCGGGTCTGCGCGTGCTTGGCCCGCATGCGGGTGATCTTGCGCTCCATCACGGTCGCGAGCGGGTCGGCGGCATCGGCCACCCCGAAGCCGCGCACACCCTGGATGTCCTGCGGCGTGATCACGTCATCATGGGGAATCCACGGCACCGTGAAGGACCGCATCGAGCGCGTGTCGCGATTGGCGACGGTTGCCGGCCCGCCGAGTGGCACGGTCGGCAGCAGGTTGAGCACGCCTTCGGCCTGCTCGATGATGACGCTGCGCTGAGTCACGCCTTCGAAGCGGAACAGGCCCATCTCGCCGAGCCGCGTGTAGATGTTGGGCAGGATATTGATAGCTGTGGTCATCTCGGCGAGCGTGTAACCGCCCGCGTCGAAGGGATTGATCATCGGTGCCATGGGGCCTCCTCAAAATGGTTCGGGCCCCGAACGGTGAATCCGTCGAGGCCCGTGATGACGTGTGGGGTGATGTGTGCGGTGGATCAGGCCGTGTCGCGGGGAACGACACCGACGGTGGCGAGTTGGGTGTGCTTCCCGGCCTTCTCCGCCGGCTGATCGACGGATGCGTCGAAGACGAGTGCCGCCTTGGACACGATCGCAGGACCGCGCGCGACCACGAGGCCGGTCTTGTCGGCGGCAGTTGCGTCCACCGCGTGGATCAGGACGGCGACCGCAGTCTCCGCGCCCTCATCGCCCCCGACCTGGGCTGCCGGCGACAGGCGATACTTGCCGGAGGCGGTGATCTTGCCGAGCACGGACCCGAGTGCGTAGTTCGTGCCGGACTTGAGCGTCACGGTCTCGCGGCTGTAACTCGTGTTGAGCTCATACTTGAGCAGGTCGCCGAGCGTCGGCGACATGGTGAGAGTGGTCATGTCTGTTGCTCCTCAGTGATCACGCGCGAGCCGCCGCGGCGCGTTCCTTGGCGCGCCGCACGATCGGGCTTTCTCCGGTGGCAGTTGTGGATGGCGCTGCCGCGATGACGCTCGTCGCCTCGGCGCGTGCGGCGAGCGCATCGAGCACGGAGCGGCGCAGCGCATCGGCCGAGATGCCTTTGCGCATGGCATCCGTGGCGTCGACGGTGACGCCGAGGCGGGCGGCCTGAGCTGCGAGCGCGGCAATGTCGGCATATTCCGCACGCAGCTTGTCCGCCGGACCGGGTACAGGCGCCGGATCGGCTGCAGGCTCCGGTGCAGGCGGAGTGGGCTCGGGGTTCGGCGCCTGCGGCGCTGCTTGCGACGCGAGCGGCAGCTGCGGCTCGGTCGCATCGTGTTGAATCCGTTCGGTCTCGGTCGTCGCCATGGACGGGCTCCTCTTCGGGGTCGGGTTGACGATGTTGCGCGCGGTGGATGCCGTGCGGTCGAGTTCGGCCACCATTTCGGCGATGGCGAGATCGAGCGTACCCAGGCGGTCGGCCAAGCCGGCGCGGATCGCGAGCTCGCCGCGATAGATCGCGGCGTCGGTCGCGCGCATGGCCTCGATGGTCAGGCCGCGATTGGCAGCGACGAGCCCGCACAATTGCGCGTACAGGCGGTTGACGTCAGCCTGGATCGTGGCACGGGCGCGCTCGGAGAGCGGCTCGTGGCCATTGGCGTCGACCTTGCGCTCCCCCGCGAATACGAAGGTCCACGCGAGGCCTGCTTTTGCGTCTGCTCCGCTCTCGTCGACATGGACCGCGACGACGCCGATCGAGCCGACTTCGCCGGTGCGCGTCACGTAAAGCCGATCAGCTGTGCTTGCGACCGCATAGGCCGCGGACAGCGCGTTCTCGTTCGCCACCGCCCAAAGCGGCTTGCCATTGCCGGCCTTGATCGCGCGCATCTGCTCGACCAGGTCGAACAGACCGCCAACCTCGCCGCCCGGCGAGTCGACGTCCAGGATGACGCCGCGCACGGATGGATCGTCCATCGCGGCCGCAATCGCGTCGCCGATATCGGCGTATGAAACGAGCCCGCTGGCGGCGGCGAGATAGCCCGAGCGGCTCACCAGCGTGCCGATGACCGACACCACCGCGATCCTCTCGACGGTGATCGACGTCTGCGGCGCCGGATCGGCCTCCGGATCGATTGGTTCCGATGTGCTGCCGGCGAGGCGCGGCGCCAGCACGCCAAGGATCACCTCGAGCTTGGCGCGCGCGATCATCAACGGCGTCCCGAACACGCGGGACGCGACATGGGGCAGGTCGATCATTTGGGGCGTACCGCTATTGAGCCGGTTCGGGCAGCACATCGGCGTCACCCGCCGCGCCGGGATCGCTTGGCGCTTGCGCTGCATCCAGGGGTGCGGCCGACCCGAAGGTCAGGCCGAGCGATTTCTCACGCGCCTTGTCGGCAGCGATCTCGGCATCGACCTGTTCGGCGTCGTAGCCGCGCTCCGCCAACGCCTGGGTTCGGCTCTTGAGGCCGGCATCGATCTGCTCGATCTCGGCGCGGGCGTCTTTGAGTGGATCGACCCAATCCCACTTCGGCGGCAGCCAACCGCAGGCGAGATACTCGCGCCGACGCTGGTCATAATCTGGGAGTGCCAGCGCGCCCGCGAGCACCGCGGTGTCCATCCAGCGCGCCCAGACCTGGCGGCACAGCTGCCAGACGATCACCGCATGCTGGTAGGCTTCGATGCGGCGACGGAATTCGAGCAGCGCGAGGCGGGAGTTCGAGTAATTCGCCTTGAGCATGTCGTTCGACAGATACGCATAAGGCACACCGAGCGCGGCCGACACCTGCAAGAGCGTGCGGTACTGGAACGGCTCGTAGGTCTGGCCCACGTCCGCCGGGGCCGACGTCTGAACCTCCTCGCCGGGCTCCAGCATCGTGATCTGCCCCGGCTGAAGGTCGATCGTGCGCTCGTCGTTCTCGTCGCGTCCCTCCGCGGCATCAAGCGGCTCGGCCGGGGCCGGCGTCGTGATGAAGAGCGCGTGCATCGCCGCGACCTTCTTGCGATCCAGCTCGGCATCGTCGTACTGGTCGAGCAGGAAGAGCTTCACGATGCCGGCCGCGAAGCGCGACACTCCCCGGAGCTGTCCTGCATCAACCGGATCGATGACGTGCACGACCTCGAACGCAGGCACCCGAACAATGTCGCCCGCCAGACCTGGATCAGTGAAGTCACCCGGGTGCCGCCGCAGAAAGTGGTACGCAACGCGCCGCCCGATCGCATCGAATTCGATCCCCTGTCGGATCACATTGCCACCGGGAATGACCTCGTTACGATTGAGCGGCAGCATCTCCGAAGGGATCATCTGCAGCTGGAGCGGTACCGTGAGGCCATCCTGCGGCCGGCGTGGCCGGAACCGGAAGAATACCTCGCCCGCGATGAACACCTCGCGCGCAGCACGGCGCTGCAGTCCGTAGAAGTCAGTGAAGCCTTCGGCATCGGCCTCGTCGGTCCAATCAAGCCAGAGCTGTTGCACCCGCGCCTTGAGCTCGGGATCCGCGATCAGCGAGGACGGCTTGATGCCGGCGCCGACAACATTACCGGCCCAGCTCTCGATCGCGTTCGCCGCATAGCCGTTGTTGCGAACGAGCCAGCGGGCGCGCGCCGTGATGTCGGGACCGGCCGCCGCGATCAGCGTGTTGAGGTGCGCCCGGCTCGGCTGGAACCCCTTGAGCCGGCGGTTCGCCAGCCCTGCCTCGAAGCCGCCGATGAACGCCCCGACCCGGCGCCGGAAAGCTTTCAGCGAAACGACCACGAGATCAGAGTCCCTTCGAAGCGGACGTCAGGATGCGGCGGCGCCGGCCGCCTTCACCGGCGGCGGCGATCCGGCGTTCGAGATCCGTGATGGCGGCTGCCATCTCGGCGTCGGTGGCATACGTGACGCGCCGGCCATCGATCTCGACCGTGCGCACGCCGCGGAAGCGCGCGGCAAGCAACGCATCGCGCTGCGCCGTCATCTCTTCGAGAGTCATGGGTTCAGCTCATATAGCTCGATCGGAACACGCGCCGGCTGCGGCGCTCCGGCCGCCGCCGGATGACACCGGCAACGCTGTCGGCCGGCGATTCCGTATCGCCCGACGGATCGTCCGCTATTTCTCCCGAGAGGCCGACCTGCTGCTCGAGGTCGCGCCACATCGCCTCGGTCCAGCGGTCGGCACCCGCGATCCACGCGGCCGCGCGGGCGTAGACGCGGCAATCGAGTGCTTCGTTGCGCTCGCGCAGCTTCTGCCATTCGAGCCGGCTGAAACCGCGCTTGGTCTTGACCGTGACCAATTGCTCGCCGACCAGCTGCTTGACCCACTCCGCTTCGGTGCCGCGCGCCAGGTGCACGTAGCCCACCGGAAACTTGGCGCCAGTCGCGATTTCCTCGTCGGTCGGCGTCGACAAGCGCAAGAAGCGGTAGGTCTCGCTCTTGAAAGTCGCGACCGCGATGGTCCACAGCCGCGCACCGCGGCGCAGTTTCTTGCCGCCTTCGGTGACGTCGACATGGGTCGGGCCTGCGACCGGCGCCGTCCGGTTGAAGCCGTCAACGCCCTTGATGGGCGCGACCTGCGCGTGACCCATCTTGCGTGCCCAAGCGTATACGGCCGGCGCCTCATAGCCGGTGTCGATCGCGAGCTTCGCTATTCCGATCCGCGTGCCGTGGGCATGCAGCCAGGTCCGATCAAGAAGAAGCCCAAGCTCTTCCCAGGTCTCGGCTTGCTCGGGTCCGCCTTCGACCACGATGTGGTCGACGAGCCAGCTTTCGAGACCTCGTCCCCAGGCCCAGACATCGACTTCGATGCGATCCTTCTGGACGTCGGCGCCCGCCGTCAGGAACAGACCGCCTCGCGGCACTGTGCCGATCTGCCAAGTCTCGCGCCGCTCGTAGAGGCGTTGCCAGTCCGGTGCCTCACCGGTCTCGATCCAGGTTTCCCCGAGGACGCTGTTCTTGAAGCTGCGCTTGGCCTCGTCGGTGGTCGCTGCTTCCCAGAGACGCGCGATGTTCTCCCAGGAGAACCACCCGACCGGCGAATAGAGCGCCGAGATGTGGAACCCGATCGTGCCCGGATCCTGCGCCTCAGCGGTCTGGCGCCACTCGCCGGACCGGAGCATGGCCGTCTTGTGGTGCTCCTCGACGCGGCCGTCGCAGGAGGCGCATTCGTAGTGCGCCGTCTCAGGCTGGCCTTTTTCCCACCGCAGCCGCTCGAACTTGAGCCATTGCGTGTCCTTGCAATGGGGGCAGGACACGAAGTATCGGCGCTGGTCCGAAGCTTCGTATTCACGCTCGATGCGCGAGAGCCCGGCGAGCGTCGGCGTCGAGGCGAGGAATGCCTTCGCCCGCCAGGAAAAGGTGCGCGTGCGTGCTTCCGCGAGCGCGACCGGATCGCCTTCCTCGTCGGCCGAGGGCGGGTAGGCATCGACCTCGTCGAGGAACAGATAACGCGCCGGCATCGAGCGTAGCCCGACTGCGCTGTTGGCGCCGGTGATGACGAGGAGTCCTGCGGGGAACTCCTTCGACAGCATCGTATTGCCGGCATCGCGCGAGCGGGCAGGCTTCACCCGCTGACGGAGAGCGGGGCTTTCCTCGATCAGTGGATCGAGGCGCTGGCGTGAGAAACGCTTGGCGAGCTCGACAGTCGGCTGCACCGCGAGCATCGGCCCGGGTGCATGATGGATGACGTAGCCGATCCAGTTGTTGCCGGCCTCGGTCGCCCCGACCTGGGCCGCCTTCATGAAGACGATGCGCCGTACCGGATGCGCCGGCGACATCGCATCCATGATCGCGCGCATGTAGGGCGTGCGATCCGTGCGGTAGCGCCCAGGCTCGGCCGAGGCGCGTGGACTCAACACCCGATGGCGGTCCGCCCATTCGGAGACCGTGAGCGACGGATCGGGCAAGAGCCCGTCGCGCCAGGCTTGGCTCAGGTCCTCCGCGCCATCGAAGGCGAATGCGTCATCGGAACTCGGGCCGTATATCGGCGAGTTCGGCAAGGTGAGCGCGGACATGCCCCTCCACGACCTTCTGCACGGCGTGGGCCTCCACGCCGAGCTCGGCTGCGATCAGGGCTGCGATCCGCGCCGGCCAGTTGAGCCAGGAATCCCTCTCTTCGCGCGCCAGCCGGAACACGAGCGCCGTCGAGCGGGCGCGGTCGACAAGCTCGCCCTTCATGCGCTGCAAGCGCAGCCGCGCGAGATGTGCCTTGGCGATTTCGTGCGCGGTTCGCGCCTGGACGAAGGTGACGCTGCCGCCGGCGGGCAGACCCTGCTCCTTCAGCGTCTCGCGCACGGAGCCAAGCGCCGCCTCGCCGACGGGGCGCAGTTTCTCTGCGGTAGCCTTCGACTTCGATTTCGCCCGGCCCGGATCGGTCGAGCGCTCCCAGGACGCGTCGGCTTTGGCGGGATCGATCGTGCCGTCCGGCTCGACCGGGACGCGGCCCTGCTTGATCGCGCGCAGTACCGCAACATGGCTCACGCCGCGCCTGCGGGCATAAGCGCGGATCGATAATCCCATGATCGTCCTGGCGCGAAGAAAGCAATCAAATGGCGCGATTATCTGCTTGGCTCCGGGCCAAAGCAGCGCCTTTATGGCGCCATCACGGAACGGAGACCGCCATGACCGAGACCGCCAAACTGGCCAGCAACAACGAAGCCTGGGGCTTCTGGGGCACCATCCGCCACCATGCCGATCCTGCCGAAGCCTGGCCGATCGCCATGCAGGCAGTCGGCGAAGCGACGGGATGCTCAGACGCCGGTGTTCGCGATTTCCTCGACAGCCGCCATGGCCGGCACTTCGCCGACGACGTGGCCAACGGCCTGTTCAAGGGACTGCCCCTGCCGCAATCAATCGAAGCCGCAGTCGACCGCTGGATGGCCTGGACGATCGACCGCCGCACGGCGCGCGAGACGGGAATCCCACGCGGGTTGCCCTACTTGGTCGGCTTCGTCACCGACTGCGAGATCATGGCCGAAGTGGCCGCATGATCATCGAGAGGAGCATCGCCATGGAAGACTGGACCGGCCTAACCCCCGCGGAGATTCGCGCTCGCGTCACCGCCGCGCGGGAGCCGGCGCTCCGAAAATTCCTCGCGAATTGCGGCGCCACGGTTCTGCCCGGAGAAACCCTCGAACAGGCTGTCAGACGCGTGCAACTGCTCATTTTCGGCGTGATCCGGCACGCGGCCGAGTCGGCGCTACCGAACGAGACCTTCGAGAAATCCATGGACCGCGTGCTGTCACGCCGAAGCTGACTGGCTCCAGCGCCCCCGGGCCACGCCCCGCTCCGATGCGGGGCTCGGGGTCGTAGAAGGGCCGCGATGATCGCGGCCCGACTACCAGGGAGCCAACACCATGGCACAGCTTTCCGATTCTCAACTCGTTGTCCTGACGGCCGCTTGCCAGCGGCCGGACCGATCGGTCTATCCCCTCACCGGCAAACTTCCCGGCGGTGCCGCGGCCAAGGTTCTCGGCAGCCTTCTCAACAAGGGTCTGATCAAGGAAGTGCAGGCCAAGCGCGAGGACACCGTTTGGCGCGAGGACAAGAAGCGTGGCCGCTTGACCTTGCGTGCGGCGTCAGCCGCATTCGAGGCCCTTGGCATCCAACAGGACGAGGCTCCTGCCGGTACCGAGGGTGACGCCGATGCAGCCGCGGAAGCCGAGACAGGCTCGCGCCGGAAGCGAAAGGCCGGCAAATCGAAGGAGAAGCCGCGTGGCACGCGCGCCAACAGCAAGCAGGCGCAGCTCATCGAAATGCTCAAGAGTGCCAAAGGCGCCACCATCGAGGAGATCGTGAAGAAATTCGATTGGCAGGCGCACACCGTGCGCGGCGCCATCGCCGGCGCGCTCAAGAAGAAGCTCGGGCTGGACGTGCAGTCGGAGAAGGTCGAAGGGCGCGGCCGCGTCTACCGCATCGCGGCCTGATTTGAAGACGACCCAGCGCCGCCGGTTTCAAACCCGGCGGCGCTTTGCCGTTCATGCGGTCAACCTCTCGCCCTTTAGCACATCGAAGGTGCGCCCATCATCAAGTGTCGCCGCGCGTCCGGCATGGCGCTGCCAGCGCTCGATGATGACATCGCAGTAGCGCGGATCGATTTCGATCGCGAGGCAAACGCGGCCGACGGTTTCGGCAGCAATCAACGTCGAACCAGAGCCTGCGAACGGCTCATAAACCAGATCACCTTTCGCGCTGTTGTTGACCATTGGCCGGCGCATGCATTCGACCGGCTTCTGGGTGCCGTGCTCCGTGGCTTCGTCGTTCTCTCCGGTGGCGATGGTCCATAGCGTGGTTTGATCGCGCGCGCCCTGCCAGTGGCCGGTCGCTCCCTTTCGCACCGCGTAGAAGCACGGTTCGTGCTGCCAATGATAATCACCGCGTCCCAGCACCAGGCGTGGCTTCGCCCATACGATCTGTGTCCTGATCCCGAAGCCGCAAGCGTCGAGACTCTCCGCGACGGTCCGCGCGTGGATCCCAGAGTGCCAGACATAGGCGACCTCGCCGGGGAACAGGCTCCAGGCGTCACGCCAGTCCGCACGGTCATCGTTGCTGACTTTGCCGACACGCGCCGTCTCGGAGACCCCGGATTCGTTCCGCCAGTTCGGATCGTACTCGACGCCGTAGGGTGGGTCCGTCACCATCAGATGCGGGCGCACACCGTCGAGCAGACGTTGGACGTCTGTTGCGACCGTAGCGTCGCCGCACAGTAGACGATGGCGCCCGAGCATCCAGAGATCGCTCGGGCGGGTCACCGCCTGGGCTGGCGGTTCAGGGACTTCGTCCTCTTCAGCGGACGCTCCACCTTGATCGAGGCCATCGAGCAGGCGGTCCAGTTCATCCTCTGCAAAGCCCAGCAGGTCGAGGTCGACGCCGTCTTCCTTGAGCCGCCCGAGCTCGGCAGCCAGCATCTCCTCGTCCCACCCTGCGTTGAGTGCGATGCGATTATCGGCCAGGCGAAACGCACGCGCTTGAGCGTCGGTCAGGTGCCCGAGCCGAATGACTGGGACCTGCTGTAGGCCAAGCCGCTTCGCAGCGACGATGCGGCCATGGCCGGCAATCAGCACGCCGCGGTCGTCGACCAAGCAGGGAACGTTGAAGCCGAACTCCGCGATCGAGCCGGCAATCTGGGCGAGCTGCTCGTCGGGGTGGGTCCGCGCGTTGGCCGCGTAGGGCAGCAGCCGATCGATCGGCCAGCTCTCGACTTGCAGCGGCTCAGCCGTCGCTGGGGATTGCGACCCCACGCTGGCGCGCGACCGCTTCGAAAGTTTGGCCTTCGCCATCGAGTTTCACTGGCTGATCGGGAAAGAGATTGCGCCACCGGCGGAGCGCGACGTCGACGTACTCGGGCGCGAGTTCGATCGCCCGCATGCGCCGGCCCGTACGTTCCGCCGCGATGATGCTGGTGCCCGAGCCGGCGAACGGCTCGTAGACGATCTCTCGCTCGTTGCTGTAGGCGCGCATCACGAATTCCGGCAGCGCGACGGGAAATACCGCCGGATGTTCGGTTTCGATGCCGCGCGCCTTGTGCCGCGTGATGCGGATGACGTTGTCGGGGATGCGCGTGTCCTGCACGCCCTGTCCGGCGTGAGTCCATTCGCCGACATGGCCGTCCTTGTGCCTGATGCCGCCGTGCGTGTCGTTGACGTGGCCGGCCCACTTGCATGGCACGATCTTGTTCGGCTTTCGCGCCTTCCGATTGAAATGAAAGATGAGCTCAAAGGCCGGCGCCAGCCGACCATTCCAGTCGCCCGGCAGTCCCGGTCCCTGGTCCCAGACGTAGAGCCCGAACCGACGCCAACCCTGCTCGCGCATCCAATCGAGCCAGGCGTGCCAGTACGGCTGCCACTCGTTCTCCCGATGGATCAGACCGAGGTTGACCAGGATCTGCGCCGCATCCGCGACCGGCAGGGCCGCGAAGACGCCGCGCATCAGCGCATCCCAGTTGTTGACGCCGCCGGTCGTGTAGTCGCGTTGGCTCCCATAGGGGGGGCGACGTGAAGACCAGCGCCGCGCGTTCGCCGTCCATCACGCGCGCTACCACCGATGCACTCGTGCTGTCGCCGCAGAGGAGCCTGTGCTTGCCGATCAACCAGAGGTCTCCGGTGCGAGTGACCGGCTCGCGCGAGGCTGCAGGCATTTCGTCGGCAGCATCCTCCTCGCCCGTGGGCTCATCCGCTTCCGCTTCATCGGCGAGCGGCGCCATCAAGGCGTCGAGTTCGATCTCGGAGAAGCCGGTGAGCGCGAGGTCGAAGCCGCCGCCGTTGAGCGCATGCAGTTCGGCCGCGAGCAGTTCCTCGTTCCAGCCGGCGTTGAGCGCAAGCTTGTTGTCGGCGATGACGTAGGCGCGACGCTGCGCCGGGGTCAGTTGGTCGAGGACGATGACCGGCACGCTGTCGAGCCCGAGCTTACGCGCGGCGAGCAGACGGCCATGGCCCGCGACAATGCCTCCTTCCGCGTCAACCAGGATCGGGTTGGTCCAGCCAAATTCGACGATCGAGGCCGCGATCTGCGCCACCTGGTCGTCGTCGTGAGTCCGGGCGTTGTGCGCGTACGGGCTCAGCCGATCGAGCGGCCAATGCTCGACCGCGTCGGGCAGTCGCGGTTTCATTTGGTTTGGTTCGGCGGTGTGCCGCGGCGGGTGGTAACTGGCTTCGGCGGGTTACCACGCGCGGTTACCAGGTCGGCCTAGCCAAAAACGCGCGCCGTTGCGCGCCTCTAGGGCACACAGGGGCCAACGTCGGGTGGTAACTGGTAACTCAGATTTTGTGGCTGGCCGTAGCGAAATTTCGGGCCATTGCCCCCCGCATACCATTTTGCGCCAGGGAGGACCCGTGCGTCGGTCTTGCTGATCGTCGAGCGCGCCTCGCCCGAGCTTGACGCGAAATTACGCTGAACCGGTCAACTGCGTCTCGCCGAAAAATGTCTCACCAAAAAATGTCTCACGTTCCAAAATGATCTTGACAGAAGAATCGGGTATTGAATCTCCGCTGCGCTCCATTGTTCCCGAAATCAGGTGGCAACACGGCCAAGTCGAGATCAGCTAGAAGCAATCCTTAGCACTACGAGAATCGCCCCACGCTTGTTCCGTAGCCCACCAAATGATCCAGCCGCCACCGACGATCAAAGCGGCAAGCGCGAGCCAACCGTAGAAGTTTGCTGACGCGAGGCCGGATGCAAGCACAAGCACAGGAAGGATCATGGCGAGATAGTACGGTCCCGTGTAGCGGCAGTGCGTGCGCCCGCAACGCTTTGCATTGAGGATGCACGCTGTGCCCATCCAAATGAGCGCAGCGGACCAAACGGCCGCGCGTGCCGACACCGGGGCGAACAACGCAGCGACTACGGCACCTTTAGGGAGCCACCACGCGATGATGCTGGTATGGGCCTTACCGAGCCAGTCCCTCGCGGATTGGGCTGCAACGTTCATTCAACTACCCGGCACAGCAGGACAGTTTCGCGACATCTTTCTCGAATCCCAATGCCGCAAGCTTCAAGCCTTCGACGGTTGTGAGATACGGAAAGATCGCGTCGGCAAGATCGTTGGTCGTCAGACCCTGCTGGATGGCGAGCGCCGCAGTCTGAATGCTGTCGCTTCCTTCGGGCGCGAGAATGTGCGCGCCCAGGAGTTTGCGGTTCTTTCTGTCGGCAACAAGCTTGATGAGGCCGCGCGTATCTCGCGCCGCCAATGCGCGCGGCACGGCACTGAGGGGTAGCACGGACACTCTCACGTCACGGCCGGCGGCTCGGGCCGCGCCTTCGGTCAACCCGACGCTTGCCACCTGCGGATCAGTGAATACGACCGACGGCATAGCCGTGTTGTCATAGCGCAGGCTGTTTCCGTTGAGAGCGTTCTTGGCCGCAAGCTTCGCACCGTAAGCAGCCATGTAAACGAATTGATCGTGGCCGGTGACATCGCCCGCCGCATACACGCCAGGGCGCGTGGTCTGCATTCGATCGTCCACCTGAATGCTGCCGTTTGCCGCTTGCGCGATCTTGGCTTCTCTCAAGCCAAGCCCCTCGACATTGGGGGCGCGACCCGTCGCAACTAAAATGCGCTCGGCTGTCAGCGTCGTATCCCGAGCTTCGCGCGTGACGACAAGAGCCGCTCCAGCTTCAGTCTGCCGCGCCTGCTTGTAAGTGACCCCGCACTCAAGAGCGATGCCTTCGTCTCGGAAATAGCCTGACAGAGCATCCGAGATTTCCGGCTCCGCCGCCGGCAACAGGTGGCTGCGGCAAACGACTGTGACTTTGACGCCCATGCGCGCAAACATCTGCGCTAGTTCAGCGCCGATGTAACCCCCGCCGATCACAAGCAATGACTTCGGGAGGCATTCAAGGGATAGCGCGGTGGTGCTTGTCAGATACTCGACAGCATCAAGACCGGGGATCGAGGGCACTGCAGGCCGTGCGCCCGTGACGATGATAAGGCGCGGCGCCTTGATCAGATCGCCATTGATGGCCACGCCACCTTCGGCAAGGCGGGCCTGCCCTTCGACGTAAGAGATGTTGTTATAAGCCGGTAAAAGATCGGCGTATTTCGATTGGCGCAGGCTCGAAACGAGCTCGTCTTTCTGCTGGACGGTCGCTGTCCAATCGCCCACCTGCCCTTTGGCCCTGATGCCTGCGAAGCGCGCGGCGGCGCTGGCCTGATGCTGTGTCTCAGCGGCCCGGATTAGTGTTTTTGACGGCACGCAACCGATGTTGACGCATGTGCCGCCAAGAGTGCCATGACCAATCAGAGCCACCTGCGCACCTTGTTCTGCCGCAGTGATCGCCGCCGAAAAGCCTGCCGACCCCGCACCGATGACGGCGAGATCAAATTGCTTGCCGCGATTTCCAGACGCGCAACAGTCACTCATGATTTGACGCCTTCTTTGCTGGCCCGCAGCACGCTTGAGCATTGATGCCGCGACGCCGGAGCCACAGGACGCAGCCGACCGCACCGGCAATCAGCACGGCTGCGATCAGCACGTATCCCGAATAGGAGAGCCAAGCTGCGAGCGCCGTCACGCTGATGCCCGCAATAATCGCTGGCGTGGCGCAGCAAACCACCGCAAGGGCGCCAACGAGCACTGCTCCAATTGTGGTACCGGCTGCTTTCACCGGAGGCTCAGCCTTTCGGAGAGGACGGATAGCCGGCGTTCGTCGTCGCTGTCGTCAGCGCCTTCACGTTGGTCTTTGCGTCGTCGAAGGTCACGATGGCAGTCTTGTTTTTGAATGACACCGAAACCGCTTTGACACCCGGCACGGATTGCAGGCTCGATTTAACGGTGTGCGGGCACGCGGCGCAGTACATGTTCTGCACCGCGAGCGTCACCGTTTTTTCCGCTGCACGAGCAGACGAAGGACCGATGATGCCGAGCGAGAGCGTAACAGGGATGACGTACTTCATCATTTGATTTGCTCCATTGGTTAGGACAGCACGTAGGGGGCGACATAGTCGAAGGCCCAGGCGGCAAGAACAATGACGGTCGCCGCAATGAGCGCGATCTTAACGAATCTGTTAGGCAATGGCCGTGCGCAAGCCTCACCCTCTGCACAGGCGACCTTTGACGAGCGATAGACCAACCAATAGCCGGTGCCGATGAAAGCGAGCGTGGCCGCAATGAAATACGGCTGATAGGGCGCAAGCTGCGTGAAGTTTCCAATCCATGCGCCACTGACACCAAGGCTAAAGAGAACGACCGGCAAAATGCAGCACGACGATGCGGCGAGCGCACCGATGATCCCGCCCGCCGCCGCCAGCTTTTGACCCTTGCCGGGCGAGGCGTTGGCAGGGCGATCGCTCAATGCAATAGAACCCATGGCGCTGCGCGTTTCGCTCATTTCGTTGTCCTCTCTGGATCGCGGGCGGTATACTTCCTGTAGTCACTACAGGAGCAAGGCCGGTCACCATGGGCTCGATCACAGATGCGCGAGCGGAAGCGTTAACAATCGGTAATTTGTCGGAACTTACCGGCGTGAACATCGAGACAATCCGCTACTACGAGCGGATCAAGATGTTCCCGGCGCCGCCGCGCACAGCCGGTGGGCGTCGCGTCTATGACGCCACTCACCTTCGTATCCTGGCCTTTATCCGCCGGTCGCGGGAGTTGGGATTTTCTCTCGATCAGGTCCGCGCGCTGATTCGGCTCGGCGGCCCCGCAAAAGCCTCATGTCGGGAAGTTCGCGAAATCGCTTCGCATCATCTCGACGAGATTCGCGCCAAGATAGCTGACCTTCGCAAGCTGGAGCGGTTGCTGGCGAAGACAGTTGCGCGTTGCACTGGAACTACCGCACCAGAATGCCCAGTGCTTGACGTTCTCGACGTTCGTCGTCCGCCGGCTGAAGCATAGAATCTCAAGCCTTGGCTCTTTCGACCACGAATCGCCGTGACCGCTTCCCCGGCACCCTCCGCCCGTTGAGCCGCCACGTGATCACGCTCAGCACATATTGCCAGCGCCGATGCGCGGTGGCGCGAGCGATACCGAACCGCCAGCAGATCATTTTCCATGGGGTGCGCTCGGCGCGCGCCCAGGCGAGCTTCGCATCCTCGGCTTCAAGCCACCGCAACCAGCCCAGTGTCTCCTCCATCCGCGTGATGGCATCGGGAGACGGAGGAGGACGCTTGAGGCGCTGAGGTTCCTGGCCAACCAAATCGCTGAACTCGGCGAGCATCTTCGGCCACAGCGAGTAGTAACCCTGCACGCGCACCTCCGGCAGACGCGCCATCACGTCCGCCGCTTCGTGCAGCCGCGCTTCCACGCAAGCCGGCGTCCAATCAGCCATGGTACGCCTCCTTGTTCGTCGAGCGTTTGCCGTAAAGTTTTCCTCCGAGCTGCCGGATCAGTTCACGCTCCGGCCAGGTGAGAGATTGATCATGCACGCTCACCACCAGGATGCCGTGCTCGTGCCAGCCATCGCGTTTGACCTGATCGGGAGGGCGCCGCTCTCCGCCGTATCCTTTGGGTGCCCACCTCATGGCTGCGCCTCGTGGGCGATGAGGTCGGCGAGCGCGCCGATGATCGAAGCGGGCGTCTTGCCGTCGCCAAGCCGTCCCATGCTCGCAGCGAGCGCGGTGGGCTCGACGCCGTGCTGCAGCAGGAGCGACAGCGCGATGCAGGCATCGTCGAGGATGCCGTCCATGGCGGAGCCGACCTTGGCGCCGTGCGTGAACACTTCGCCGATGCGGCCGGTGTCGGGATCGAAGCCGACCGTCACCGAATAGGACCGGCAGTCGTGCACGAGCCGGGTCGTGAGGCTGGGCCGGCGATTGGGGAGACGCTGCCGGCTCATGGCGCGCCTCTGTGGACCAATCCGGTATTGGGCGCGCGCGGCATTACGGCACCCCCTTCAGCCAATCGGGAGAATCGGCGAGCGGGGAATGTGGGGAACGTGCTTGGCGACCTTCCCCGCCATGTTCCCCGGCACAAGCCTCTGAATTGTCGGCGTTTTGGGAATGTGGGGAATGTGGGGAATGTGTTTGCTCTTCTTTATTATTGTGTACGCGCGCGCACGCGCGGAGGTCGGAAAAACATTCCCCACATTCCCCATGTTCCCCGATGCCTTCATTATCAATGGGATAGGCCGGGGAACGTTGGGGGGAACGTTGGTCGACAGACACCTGACATTCCCCTTTTTCTGCTTCGGAGGAGTCCGGCAAACGTTCCCCACGTTCCCCTGTTTGTTCGTGGCTGCAGTCGGAAAACCGTTCTTCACGTTCCCCTTCGAGGGCGAGTTGCCAGCGGCGGGCCTGATGGGAGACCCCGAGGGCTCTGATGCGCGCTTTGAGTCCGCCGATGTCGAACACGCGGTCGCGCATTCGCGCGAGCGCCTTGCCGAGCCGGATTCGCTGCGAACGGTCGCGGCCGGTGCCGAGCGGAAGCGGCGGCTCGCAATTGACGGCGAGCTCGTAGAGCCCGCTGGTGCCGACCTCTGCTGTACCGAAGCGGTCCCACCATTGTCCGACAAACACGCGCCAGACCGCCCCTTCGCCGTCGGAGGCGTCGAGCATCTCGTCGATGTTGCCAAGGAATCCGGACACGCCGATCGCGTCGAGCATGCCGCCGATAACCGCAGCCCAGGCTTCAAAGCTGCCGATGTGCTTGCCCCCGCGCGGCATGCCGGCCGCGATCCAGGCGCGGCATAGCGTCAGGCAAGCAGCGACGAGGTCTGCCCGATTGGCATGCACCCAGCCCACCAGATCGGGATGACGGAAGCCGCTACGGCGCCAGGGCTGGTCGACGCGGGCGTCGAGCCGGATGCGCACAAGCCGGCGCGCCATCTCGCCCGAGAACTCGGCATTGTTGCCGGTGGCGATCCAGATGCAGCGGATCGGCAGCCGCGTCGTTTCCGAGACACCAAGGATGCGGTCTTCCCAGAACGGCGCGGTGAGCGCGGCAGCGAGTGCCGAGGAGTCGAGCGGCCGGCGCAGATTGTCGATCAGGACGACGGACGGGATCTGGCGCAGTTTGGCGGTCAGGCGCTTGCGCCATTCCTCGTCGTCGCTGCCTTCGACCATGACGCTCGCCCGGCAGCCGATCGCGACGACCGACATCACGTCCACCATCAGGGTCGCACCGGTGCCTTGGGTCGGTTTCTCGACCAGATGTAGCGGGGTCGGCCCATCGATCATGGCGCGTACGAAGCCGACGAGAAGGAGCGCCAGCGCATGCGCGCGCTCGGCTTCGCCGATGAACGGAAAATCTCCCAGGAGATCGTCCAGCAGCAGAGACCGCGCAACGGCGATGTCGGATTGCGTAGGCTTCGCCGGCACCGGTGGCAGTACGAAGCCCTTGGGCGGATCGTAGAGCAGGCGCGCAGCCGGATGGTAGCCGGGCTCGGTGATGAGTTCGCCCTCTCGGCCAAACACGGGCGTCGTGACAATGCCTGTCAGGACGGGAAGCGCCGGATCGGGTGTGGCCAGAATCGACTTGATCACCGGCAAGGGCGGATGGGCCGGGACGAGTTCGCCATTGCGATTAATCTTTCGCCAATCGACGAGTTGGGCGAGCACCGGACGCAGGCGGTCCTCGGTCAGGGGCTTCGCCATGGGCAGGCCGTCGTCGTCGCGCACCACCCAGGTCGGGCATCCGGCGGCACGGAACATCCAGGGCGGATCATTGGCGGCGAGTAGAATCTGCCACGCCTGCGACACCGCGCGCGCCAGATCGCCGTTATCGGCGCGCAACTGTGGTCGGGGGCGATCCGACTGCCCGAAGCCGATCGGCTTGTGCGTGCCGCTGTCGATGGCGAGGATCACGCGATCGTCGTTGCTGTGGGTGCCCCATTCGACCGCGGCTTCAACGATTCTGCGCACGGTATCGACGCCGTCGCGCAGCAGCAGGTCATTGAAATCCTCGCCCTCCCTTGGCGGAATGGCGATGAAGACCCGCCGCCCCTCGGCGTGCAGACGGGCGGCAGCGGTCTCGGCAGCGCGCGCGCCGGCGCCCGAGGGATCGTGGTCAGCAAGCAGGACGACCTTCCGCGCTTCGGTGGGCAGAGCCACCTGTTCCAGGTTGGAGGCCGAGAGCGTTGCCCAGACCGGCAGGCGCGCGCAGGCAGTCATCACCGAGAGCGCCGTCTCGATGCCCTCGGCGAGACCGATGACACGGTCGTCAGTCAGATCGGCGAGACGCACGGCGCCGCCTGCGATCGAGGCCAGCATTTTGCGCGGGTTATCGACCGGCGCCTTGGTGGTGCCGTCGTCGGCGAGATAGGTGCGGTGGAGCGCGATGCGGTTGCCGGCAACATCCCGTACCACGGCTGCCAGGCCCGGAAAGCCACGCCGGCTTTCCCAATGAGTCAGGTCGGGATGGAACAGAAGGTCGGAGCAGTCGGACGCCGGTAGGCCACGCGAAGCGAGATATCGCTCGCCCAGCGTGCCCGCGATCGGCACTGCCTTCGACAGGATGTGTTCGATCTCGCGGGCCTGATCCGCCTGCTTGGACGAGGGCTTGGCGGCGGACCGTCTCGGCTGCGTGCCTGCATTTGTCAAATCAGCCGCGTAGGCGAACAGCTCGCGTCCGCTGAGGCCCGTCGCATTCTCCAATGTGCTGAGCGGTCCACCGCCATGGCCACCGTCGAAGTCAATCCAGTCGCCAGCGTGCTCGCCGGCAAGCGCGATCACGCAAGAGCCGTTCTTGCGCGGTGCGGCGCCCTGGATATTGGCAAGCCGCCATTCATCGCCGACCCGTCTGCCATTCGGGAACAGCCGCGGAACCCATTGCTCGGCACTATCGCGCAGACGCGACACGATGGCATCGAGGTCAAACCGCTCGACCGGCCATACAGGTTGCGCGTCGTTGAGGTCGAGCATTGGCGCCTCAATCGAGCAGCACGAGCCCGCGCTCGGCGCGGGTGATGGCGGTATAGAGCCAGCGCGCCCGGTCCTGCGGCGTGCGCCCGAGCCCGTCGTCGAACACCACGACGTTTTCGAACTGCGAGCCCTGCGACTTGTGACACGTGATGGCCCAGCCCCAGACGCACTCGATCAGGGTGCGCTTCTTATGATAGTCGCGCCGGTCCCGATCGGGATCGGGCGAGAGATGATCGTCGAAGTGGCCGCGATAGATGCGGAAGCGCTCGCGCTTGCCGTTGGTCTCGCCCCCGACCTTGTGTCCGTCCTCGGTGGTGATCGCGGCCTTGAAGGCGATCTCGTCGCCGTCCTCCTCGATCTCGCCGAGGGTGACGAACATGCCGTTGACCAGGCCGATGTCGTTGCGGTTGCGCAGGCAGATCAGTTTCTCGCCGGCCCCGGCCGGATAGGGTGCGGTAAAGCCTGCGGCCTGCTTCATGGCAAGGTTGAGCTGCATGCGCGTTGCATTGCGCCCGCAGATCACCTGGCCGGCCCGCAGCAGGCCCGATGCGTCCACGTCCGACCGGCGCATCTTCCACACGAATTCGTCGTGTTCGCCGTAGGGAATTGGTTTCCCCTCGCGCGCCCAGGTCGCAAGACGGATGACGGCGCTGTCGCCGGCCTGCCGGTGCACTTCGGTCAAGAGCACGTCGGGCTTGTCGGTGTCGAAGGCGCCCTCGCCCTTGACCGGCGGCAACTGGCCGGGATCGCCCAGCACGAGGGTCGGCTTGCCAAAGGCAAGGAGGTCGCGCGCCATCTCCGCGCCGACCATGGACACCTCGTCGAGGACGAGCAGCTTGGCATCGCGCAGGACGGACTCGGAATTGAGCACGAAGCGCGGCTTATGCACGTCTTTCAGGCGCAACTCGAGGGAGCGCAGCCGCGACTCCTCGAACAGGCGTTCGGCGACACCGAGCGATGGCAGTTTTGCTTGTATCTCGGCGACTTCGAGCTTGAGTTTCTCGATCTCCTGCGGGCTCGCCTCCGACACACGATAGATGAGGGAATGGATGGTGGACGCTGGCGTACCTTTGCGCGTCATGACCAGCGCGGCCTTGCCAGTGAAGGCCGCATAGAGCACGTCGCCGATCTTCGACTCGGCTCCCGGCGTCGAGAGTCCTAGTTCCTCGATCGCATACTTGACGATCGTGCTCTTCCCGGCGCCGGCATAGCCAAACACGCGGCAGACCTGCTGCTCCTTCGTGCGGTTCTCGTACCAGTCCTTGACCGTGGTGATCGCTGCGCGCTGGCTCTCGGAAAGGGTGATGGTCATGCATTGCCTCCCGGTGCGAGCGCGTGGCAGCGGATGCGATACGGACAGAACGCGCAGATGAAGAAGCTGGCATCGTCGGAGATGCGCGGCAGGAGCTCGCCAACGGCGGCGGCGCGGATCACGGCGACCGCCTTGTCCGAGAGCGCCTGCGCCGCCGGTGGGTCGAAGGAGACGAGTTCGTAGCGGAGCGCCTGCGTGTCCTTGTCGAGCGCGACGAACAGCGTGTTCTCGACCGCGAGGTAGGCCATGTAGACCTGGACCTGCGCCCAGTAGATCGGCTTTGAAGCCTTTACGCCCCGCTTTACGACGTCCTGCCAGGAGGAGGCCTTGAGCGCCTTGTGTTCGAACAGGGCCGGATACTCGATCCCGACATCTGGGCCGCCGACGATCACGCCATCGATGTGGCCGCGGAGGCGGCCGCCCGCGACCGAGAAGCCGAACTGTTCGCGATCGCGGTTGTGCGTGCGCAGATCGAACCCGGCGAGCCGCAGCCAACGGATGGTCATTTCCTCGAAGCGATGGCCGGCTTCGAAAATGCGCAGCATGCGGCCGGAAAAATCGGCGCCGTCATCGACCGGCACGTGCATCAGCTCATAGCAGAGCCGGCGTGCGCACGGTTCGCCGATGCGGGACGCGCCAAGATAATCGCGCGCAGGCATGACGGCACGCTCTGCCATGAGCGCGCCGTCAACGAGGGCGTCAATGCGCTCGCCGATCGGCGGCGGCGCGGGGGCGCGGCCGTAAATGAATCCGGAGCCGTGGTTGAGGTCGACGATATCCATGACCGGCCTCAGAATGGAATGTCGTCGTTGAGCGTTTCGCGGCGCATAGCTTCCTGGAAGCCGTCGATGCAGGCCTCGATGATCCGATCGATCTCTTCAGGAGTTCGGTCGTGGAACGGCGCCATCAGTCCAAGCTCGGTCAGCACCTCCGCAAAATTGCGCCGCGCTGCCTTGATCGCCTGTATCTCCAGTTCGGTCTTGTCGATCACGCCGTGGTTCCTCTTGGCGATGGCGGCGCTGGCATTGAGGCAGCGCAGCGAGCAGAAGGGATAAGTCGGATAGCGGTCGGGGCGCAGCTGGTGGGTGTAGTAGAAGCCGCGAGCTTCGCGGCTGCAGAGGGTGCAGGCTCTCAACCCAACAGCAGCATCGAGAGCTTCTGCGACCCTGGCTCGTCGGGTGCTTCCGCGATCCGCTGCGACGCCAGCACGATGAAGCGGCTGATGGCGTTCTGCGCCATGGCCTCGATCTCGGGCATGGTCAAAGAGCGGATTGGCTGGTGAAGCCGTCCTCTTCCTTCGAGCCATTCGCCGATCGCCTTGGCCGCTTCATGCGTGACGTGCGCCTGCCACTCGTCGTCGGTCATGGCTCAACCGTTGAGCCAAGCCGGACCCGGCGGCTTTGCTGCCGGTGCGCCAGTGCCGGATGACGGTTGCGACCAGGCGGGCGCGCCGGACGTCTGCGGTGATCGAGATGGCGCAGCAGCCGGCTGTCCGCCCGGACCCGTTGTCTGATTCCAGGCGGGTTGCGCGGCAGCGGCTTTGCCGCCGGTCCCACGAGAGCGGCTTGGGCTTGCCGGCACGTCCTTGCCGTCCATGACGAGCTTCCATTCTTTCTCGCCTGGCAACACCACGCGATCGAGGCGGTTCTGATCGCCATAGCGGGCGTCCTCGCTTGCCTCGATCCTGATCTTGGCGACGAAGGTGATGCCCGAGAGATCGGCGAGTCCGCGCAGGACGCGTTTCTGCTTCGCCGCCTCGCTCATGTCCTGCGAGTCGAGGCCGAGCGCGCTGTCGATCATGGCGCGGAAGCTGCTCTTCGAAATCTTCCAGGCGATCGAGACGCCGTTCTCGTCGACCTTGCCGCCCTGGACGGTGAACATCTGCCAGAACTTGCGCTTGGCATGCGGTCCCTCCGCCACGGTGAACTCGCAGTCGAGCATCCGCACGTCGCTCGACGGGTCCTTGGGCGCCTTGAGCAGCGCCTGGTCGATCTCGCTCTGGCCATCGATTCCGCCCGGGCGGACGATCATGGTCACCTTGGCGAAGGTGCCGTCGGGAATGAGTTCGCCGGTCTTCTGCGGCTCGGCATCGTTCATGTCGAACATGGTGGTCATCCTCTGCTGGTCTGGTTGATCTTGCGGAGCAGCGCGCCGAGGTCGGGCGGCTCGGTGAGGTCGAGGCGGCCGGAGCGATCCTTGCCCGGCAGGCCGAAGGGATTGGCCGACTGGCAGACGAGGCGGCGCACCTCGCCGCGATCGGGTTCGTGACGCCAGGCGTCGCCATCGGGCGCGAACCGGCTCATGGAGATCACCTGGTCGACGATGCCGGGGAGCTCGCGGGCGGCCTTGCCGCCCTCCATCTGCGGCTGCCAGGTGACGCGGTTGAACTCGTCGGTGACGCGGTCCAGGATCCCGACGAAGATCACGGTGCGGCCCGGCACGTGTTGCAGGTGCTTCAGGAGCCCGATGGTTTCGCGCGCCAGCAGGCCGTACGCACCACGCGTGTCGGGCTTGCCGGTCCGTTCCGACTGCGCTTCCGGCCGCGTCTTCGCCCAGGCCATAGCCAGGCGCGTGAGGTCGGTGATGGAGTCCACGAAGATGATGCGCTTGCACGCGATCATACGGACGAGGTCGGGATAGGTGTCTCTGAGGTGCCGGTAGTGGCTTTCGCAGAAGAAGGTCTTCTCATCCGCCGCCGGATCGACGCCACCGACCAGGCAAGCGACGTCGAGAGCATCGGCGAAGCTGCGCACGGGGATGCTGTCGCCGGGCCAATCCTGGACCGACTTCATGCCGGCTTCGAGATCGATGCACAGCGTCTCCGCAGGCGGGAGGCTCTTGAGCAGCGAGGTCTTGCCGACACCGGAGGGGCCGAAGATCGCCATCGTGGTCTTGGTGTGGGCCTCGGCGAGCCGCTGATCGGCCGTGATGATGCGCAGCGCCATTAGCGGCCTCCCCCATCGGAAATCGCCCCGACCGCGCGATCGGCACCGAGCGCGCCGGCTTGGCGAGCGAGGCTGTAGAGCTTGCGCAGCGCATGCAGCTTGTCGCCAACGGCGTTGAATTCCGCCTCCGTCACCAGCATCGCGAATGCGATGTCGTCGAGCGTGGCATCCTCGATCGCCTTGACGGTGGCCGGCCGCTGTCGTGCTTCGAGTGCCGGAATGGCAATGGTGTCCGGCAGCGCATCGAGCCAGATATGGCGCTTGCGCAGCGCGGTCACTGCAGCTGATGTGGTCATCGGAAGACCTCTTCGTTGGTGCTGAGGTGAAATCTCGGCTTGGGGAGGTTGCGGCCCATCACGCGACCTCCGCCAACAGCAGCGACGAGAGCGAGGCCGGAACCGTCTTCGGCTTCAAGCGCGCGATTGCGAGATAGCTGTAGTCGTCGGCGCCGTGGCGACGCTGAACGAGGTGGATCAGCTTCTGCTCGCCGGCCCACCAGGCGCGGCGCGCCAGGCGGGTGAGCTCCGCGCGGTCGCGCTCGGTCAGGCGCGTCGCCTGCGAGAACGTGTCCATTGCGAGAAAGCCGCGGTAATACTCCAGGACATCGCCGGGAGCCGCCTGGCCGATCCAGCCGCACAGGTCGGTTTCGTTGATCCGAAGCCGGACGCTCGGTAGCTTGGTGATGGTGCTGATCATGATTGGCTCCTACTCGCCATGCGGCTGAACCGTCTCACGCGGCCCTCAGGCCGGCGGCGAGTAAAGCGAGACGGATGTCCTTCACGCGGCGATAGAGGCTGCTCCGTGCCCCACGGCCGCCGCCCGCAAGCCGATCGATGGTCGTCCGGGAGAGCGCGGCGCAGAGGGCGCCGTCGTCCGGATCGAGGGTCCCGAGGCCACGCGCGACATCGAGCCGGCGCTCAACATCGGCGAAGGCATCCGCGGGCTGGCCGAAATAGGCCGATAGGCCATCCTCTTCGGAAACAAAATCGCCCCGGGTGGCGCCGTCGCCTTTGGGCAATGTCTCGTCGAGTGAGGTTGGCACCGCACCATAGAGCCGGCGCTCTCGCTTCACTTTGTGGGCGATGCGAGCGGCCCGGTTGGCCATGACGATGCCGGCGAATGCGCCGAGGGAACCGCGCTTGGGATCGAATGCCGGCAGCCGAGCGATCAGGTCGACCAGCAGCTCCTGGCGGAGGTCGGCGAGATCGTCGTAGGGAAGACGGAGTTTCCGGATCAGCCGGCGAGCCGCAATATCGGCTTCATGCTGGATGATCTGGAGAGAGGCAGGGGTGAGTCGGGTCGTCATCGGGCAATGCCTCGTCGTCGCGTTTTGACGACGGGAAGATGCCCATGCTCCGGCCTAGAAACCTGTCCCGAACCTCTCCTGAACCTCTCTTGAAGCTGCCGCCACCCGAGCGGTTGGCGGAATCAGATGACTCGTACCGCGTCCGGCGCAAGCATGAGCTGATAGCCGACGCGACGCGTCATTTTGATGAGCGCTTTTGCTGCCTTCGGCGAGAGACGGCCGGCCTTGCACAGCGCTGACCTTAATCGGCTGATTGTCTTTTCAACCTGTTCTTCGTTGGTGTCTTTGTTACCGGTAATTTCGCGAATCGTCTCGGAGATTGAACTCCGCGGCACGATGCCGTTCTGGTCGGTAAGCTCATTTGCAAGGAGGACAAGCACGGCAAAGTCACGGCGCGTCAGTTTGACCTCGCTTCCGTCGAACCGAGCCCGATGCCCTTGAGTATCGACAGTGAGCCGTTCTGTCTCGGACGGAGCGACTGCCACCCGGACGGCCGGAATCGATATTGCAAAAGGGTGCTGATCGTCGCCGGTCAGAATGTGTTCTATCGCGGCGACAGCGATCTGATCCGCCGACAGGCGCTTGAGAATATCGCTCGTCAGGTTGCGTTCGGTGGGCGTCAGAATGGTCACCGAGGCACCAGATGCACGTCCCTTGAGCGCAAGCGCGGTTTCGCCAGCATTGCGCGCGTTGAGCCCTCGGACGACATAGAATTCACGCCGGCGGCTGCCGCGCCCCAGCGCGCCAAGCCACAGGGTTCTCGATGAGATACTTTCGACTCGCGGCCCCTCGAAGCGGTTGGCGCCACGGAACTGATGGCACAGCGCAGCAAAATCGATGTCGTACTGCTGAGTCGTGCGTGCCGAAATCAGGACCGTCTCGTCCTCGCCATCGAGATTAACGGCTGCAACGTGCTCGCCGACAGGCGCGAGTACAATGGTGCCCAGGTCGGACGACAACGCCCGCTCGATCAAAATCCCAAGCCGCTCGAATTGGCGAACCAACGCCGGAGAAAATCCAGCAAGGTCGTCGCCATCGACGCAGGCGATCGGATGCCGATCACTCCGCCGCAACAGCAGTCGGCATAAAGCCGCGTGAGAGCCGGATGCCATTGCGTTCCAGATGCTCCATGATCTGCTTCTCGAACGAATGATCGCGGAAGCTGGCCACGTTAGGCGGCTTGACCTTGACGATGACCCTCACTTCCTTGCCATCGACATTGAAACGGAACTCAAGCTTCACGTAACCGATCCGCAGATCTTCTAAATCGACGTCGGGTGCGAGATCGATCAAGCGCCCGATCGCATCCCGGCTGTCCCGCACTGTCATGGCCCAGGGAGAATATCGGGTCTTGCCGTCGACCTCGTGCTCGCCCTCGTCGACCTGAATTTCCTTCACGAGCACGCACAGAACCTGAGAATCCCAGGCATGATGGAACCGAAATGCTGTACCCTGCTTGCGGATAGGATCGAGGGTGTAAAGCCGTTGGCTGTCGTCGCCTGGGAAGAACTCGCAATCCCCAAGCATGTGTTCGGCAAATAGATCCCGCAGCTTTTTCCGCTCCACCGCGGCACTCGCGCTGATCCAAACCCGGCCAGAAGCCGCGTGATAGCGGATCGTGTCCTGTGCAATCTCGCGATAGGTCAGCGTTCGCTCGGCGCCATTGTCCTCGACATTGGCGGTCATGGCATTCTTGCCGTGCAGCACCAGGATCTGCACCTCGTCGCCTTCCGGATACCATCTCACGTCGCAGTAGCGTCCGAGATAGCGATTGGCAAAATATGCCGATGCCGCCGCCTTCAAGGCGGTGCGCGCCGTTTCATCATCATGACGAGACTCGACATTTTCTTGCACTCCAACCCATTCGCTGGGCGAGCGAACCGACCAGAACGCATGAATGTCGAGCGTCTTATCGAACACCGCCCTGTGGTCGAGGTAGGCTCGCAGCGCAAGGTGGCGCGGCGTCAGGTGACGGCCGTCGCTTTCCTCAATCTCTTCCTTCGGTACCAGGTTCACGCCGGCAAGATCGGCCTGCTCTTGCAGCAGGCGCGCGCCGTTGGTGTCCGAAAGCACCATGATCTTGTGGAGCGCGTCCAGGAGTTCCGCCGGGAATCGCTCATCGGTTCCGCGGAAAAACTCGAAAATTGCTTCGCGCTTATCCTTTTCGTCTGCCGGCAGAGCGTTCCAGTCGAACGCGATCATTGACGCGTATGGCTCCAAGAGCCGTTTGAGCAGATCGAGATCGACCGTCCTGGCGAACTCGCGATTGACGAATTTCTTGACGTTCTTGGCCATGTTAGCCGTCCATGAATCTTCATTCATGTTCCCTGTACGTTCCTAAGCCCGATTCGGCGGGGAGTCGATTCAAAATCATCATTTTGGGACGGATTATGAGCCCCGTGAGTAGAGGCCTTGGGTGATTGCCCCTCATCCACGGCTTGCGATGCAGCTCCCGAATCCCATTGATCCAGAACGCCTTTCCGCCGACGAGCGGCTCGACGAGATCGCCGAGATCCTGGCCGCCGGCCTCATGCGGTTGCGGGCTCGGAAGTCCACACCTTTTTCTGCCCACCCCGGAGAAAGTTCGCTCGACTGTCCCGCCCACCAACGCAGTCATGCCGAAGCCCTCACCCGCGATGGAGGCTCGGATTGACCGATACCATTTTGGCCCAATTGGCCGCCCTGAAAACCGCGCCGATCGGTGCGCTCAAGCAGCGATGGCGCGATCTCTTCGAAAGCGAACCGCCGCCCTATAATCGGCGCTTCCTCGAACACCGGCTGGCGTACCGAATCCAGGAACTGGCCTTCGGCGGGCTCAAACCCGAAACGCTGAAACGCCTTCGCGATCTCGCCGAGGACCTCGATGGCGGCGATCCGGCGCGGCGCCGGCAGCCGGCGAAGGACCGGCCGATCGCCGGCACGCGGCTCATTCGGGAATATCAGGGCGTCGAGCACTGCGTGACGGTGCGCGATGAAGATTTCGAATATCAGGGCCGGCCGTACAAATCGCTGTCCGCGATTGCGCGCGCGATCACCGGCACACGCTGGAACGGGCTCCTGTTTTTTGGCCTGAAAAATCGGCGGACACCGTCATGAAGAAGCCGGTCGTCCGCAAGCTCCGCTGCGCGGTGTACACGCGCAAGTCCTCCGAGGAGGGACTGGAGCAGGAGTTCAACTCGCTCGACGCCCAACGTGAGGCCTGCGAAGCCTACATTGCAAGCCAGAAGCCCGAGGGCTGGGTGCTCGTGCCCGACCGCTATGATGACGGCGGGATTTCCGGCGCAACGCTCGAACGTCCGGCGCTGCAGCGCCTGCTTGCCGACATCGAAGCCCACCGGGTCGACGTGGTCGTGGTTTACAAGATCGATCGCCTCAGCCGCGCGCTGATGGACTTTGCCAAGCTCGTCGAGGTGTTAGACCGAAACAGCGTCACCTTCGTCAGCGTGACGCAGTCGTTCAACACGACCACCTCGATGGGCAGGCTGACGCTCAATATCCTGCTCTCTTTCGCGCAGTTCGAACGCGAGGTGATCGGCGAGCGCATCCGCGACAAGTTCGCCGCCTCGCGAAAGAAGGGCATGTGGATGGGCGGCTTCGTTCCGCTCGGCTACGACGTCCGGGACCGCAAGCTGGTCGTGAACAAGGCCGAGGCGGCGACCGTTCGGATGATCTTCGAGCGGTTCATCAAGATCGGCTCCGCAACCGCGCTGGTGCACGCGCTCAGGACAGAAGGTGTTACCGGCAAGCAGGGTAAGCTGGTCGACAAGGGCTATGTTTACAAGCTGCTCAACAACCGGGTCTATGTCGGCGATGCCGTGCACAAGGGCACGGCCTATCCCGGCGAGCACAAGGCGATCATCGATCGCACCCTCTGGGATCGCGTGCACGCCGTCCTCCGCGAAAGCCCGCGCAAACGCGCTGCACATACCCGGGCCCAGACGCCGGCCTTGCTCAAGGGTCTGATATTCGGGCCGACCGGCAGAGCGATGACCCCGGCACACACCCGCAAGGGCGGCAAGCTCTACCGCTATTATGTCTCGACCGATGTGCTGAAGCGTGATGCCGATTCGTGCACCGTTCGCCGTGTCCCTGCAGCCGAGATCGAGAGCGCGGTCGTCGACCAGTTGCGCGGCTTGCTGCGGGCGCCGGAGATTATCGTGCGCACATGGCGCGCGGCGAAGTCGATGGGCGACATCTCGGAGGCCGACGTGCGCGACGCGCTGGAGCGGCTCGATCCGCTTTGGGATGAACTCTTCCCCGCCGAGCAGGCCCGCATCGTGCAATTGCTCGTGGGGCGGGTCGATGTCAGCCCGGACGGTGCCGACATCCGGTTGCGGATCGAAGGACTAACCAATCTGGTCACAGAGCTGGGCACCATCAAACCAGAGCCCCGGAGGGTGGCATAATGACCGAGCCCAATCCCACCGTCGATGGCCGAACCGTCACCGTGCTCATCCCGATTTCGATCCGCAGGCGCGGTGGCCGGAAACTCGTCCTCGCTCCCGACGGCACAATTGTGACGACGGCGCCCGTCCGCCGCCATATCGACAATGCCATGGTCAAGGCCATCGCCCGGGCATTCCGCTGGCGGGAGATGCTGGAGGATGGCACCTACGCAACGATCCGGGAAATCGCGGTAGCCAAGAAGATCAACGAGTCCTACGTCGGTCGTGTACTGCGGCTGACCCTGCTGGCGCCGGACATCGTCGAGGCGATCCTCGGTGGACGGCAGCCGGCGGACATAATGCTCGCCTCGCTGATGAAGTCTTTTCCCATTAAATGGAGCGACCAGCGAACTTACATGGTCAAGAATCCGTGCGTGGCACCGTGAGAAGCAACAGCAGAACTATCCGGCTCTTTCGATTTGCGTAGAAATGCACCGGCACACATGCCGCGTTCACTCCGAATGTGGCGGCGGCGCTCGGCAGCCAGGTATGGAACATCAATGTGCAGCCGAGTTGCCGCCCCCAGCATGTCCACGACATTTAAACGCCAATCAGTTTAGCTGTGCACGATGATTCCGATCACCACGGCTGCGTCAAGTATGACCCAACCGACACATGCAAGATAGATTGTCTTGTCGCGCTTCCTTATTCCGTAAACAAACCATAGGCACGCGGAAAAAAGGTAGGAAGCCCACGACACGAGTGAGACGCCGGCAGCGTTACCTCCGATCCAAATCGTCAGTATTTGCGGTACCGTCATAAGCATAGTAGCGACGGAGAGAAGCCTCAGAACTCTTTCCAAACCGCCGACGGGCGCCGATTTTTGCGGTTGGTCGAGGGGCACACAATCAGGAGGAAGAATCGTCATCTTGTCTCACCCTAGAAACGAAACAACATGAATCGCATCAACGACGACGGATGGTCGACGGAGAACAATTGCGAAGTTTCCTGTCCCATTCAAACTCAATTCTTGCACGTTAATAGTTTTCGCTTCTGGTTAGACGGCGTTGAGCCCGTCTGTTCGACGCTCGTTGTACGCATCGAGGCTTTCGTTATTCTGTGACCGAACGCAATAGTCTCATGCGGCCGCGAGCGCGCGGTCGGTCAACAGCAAGCCGAGCCGGTTCCACACGTCGACCATCGCCTTGGCAAGCGCGTCGATCAGCGCGTCGTCGTGATAGGGCGATGGCGTGATGCGTAGCCGTTCCTCGCCGCGCGGCACGGTCGGATAGTTGATCGGCTGGATGTAGATGCCGTGCTCGGCCAGCAGCAGGTCGCTCGCGGCCTTGCACTTCTCGGCGTTGCCGATCAGTACCGGCACGATATGGGTGGTGCTTGGCATCACAGGCAATCCTGCGGCATTGAGCACGGACTTGACGCGCGCGGCGCGATCCTGATGGCGTTCGCGTTCCCATTGCGAGGTCTTCAGGTGTCGGATCGCCGCGGTGGTGGCGGCGCAGATTGCCGGCGGCAGCGCGGTGGTGAAGATGAAGCCCGGCGCATAAGAGCGCACCGCGTCGATCAGCACTTCGCTCGCCGCGAAATAACCGCCGAGGCAGCCGAACGCCTTGGCCAGCGTGCCCTCGATCACGTCAATGCGCACCATGGCATTGTCGCGGTCGGTGATGCCGCCGCCGCGCGGGCCGTACATGCCGACGGCGTGCACCTCGTCGACATAGGTCATGGCGCCGTAGCGTTCGGCCAGATCGCAGATCGCGTGCACCGGCGCCACGTCCCCGTCCATGGAATAGAGACTCTCGAAAATGATCAGCTTCGGCCGCGCCGGATCGGCGGCCTTCAGCAATTCTTCAAGATGGCCGACATCGTTATGGCGCCAGACCTGTTTCTCGCAGCCGGACTGGCGCACGCCCTCGATCATCGAATTGTGGTTGAGCGCGTCGGACAGCAGCAGGCAGTTCGGCAGCAGCTTGGCGATGGTGGCAATGCCGGTCTGGTTCGAGACATAGCCCGAGGTGAACACCAGCGCGGCCGGTTTGCCATGCAGGTCGGCGAGCTCGCGCTCCAGCTCGACCAGCGGATGATTGGTGCCGGCGATGTTGCGGGTGCCGCCGGCGCCAGCGCCCATGCGGGCGGCGACGTCGACCATGGCGCCGATCACCTTGGGGTGCTGGGCCATGCCGAGATAGTCGTTCGAGCACCAGATCACGACCTCGCGCGGGCCTTGCGGCGAATGCCAGAGGGTGTGCGGAAAGCGCCCGGCGATGCGCTCTAGGTCGGCGAACACCCGGTAACGGCGTTCGTCATGCAACGTCGCCAGGGCAGATACAAAAAAGACGTTGTAATCCATGGACCTAAACTTTTCCGCCCTGGGGGCGCGCTGCCAGGTATTTTTCGTTCAGATCCCTTTCAAGTATTCGACCAGATCCTTCTTGTCCGCGTCGCTGAGGTTCAGCTTGAAATGCGCGTTGTAGTGGTTCACCACGTCGAGCAAGGTTGCAAAGCGCCCATCGTGGAAGAAGCCGCGCTTCTGGTGCGCCCACAATCCGGCGAGCGGCGCCGTGCGGTACATATGAGTCGGCGAACGGTCGGCCTGGAATGAGTCTATGCCGATTTCGGCCGGCGTGTGCATGTTGTGTCCCGGCTCGGTGAAGAGCGGCGGTACGTGACAGGTCGCGCATTTCCCCGGGCTGTTGAACAGCGCCTTGCCCCGTTCGAACGCCGCTTTGTCGTACGAACCCGCCGGCGCCTTCGGCGCAGGAATCGATAGCTGGTAGAAGTGCAGCGCAGCCAACTTGGCCGTCACTCTGTCAGGCTTTTCACGCGTGTTCCACGCGCCGCTCTTGGCGGAGACTGGATACTGATCCTTGTCGCCAAACCGGGCGTCGAAATACGTTCCCAAACCATGCATCTGGGTCACGCCGACATAGGCGTTCCAGTAAGTGACCGATCCGGAGCCGGTCGAGGTGGCTAAGTCCACACCGGCCAGACCAAATGCCGGTGGGATCAACGTTCCCGCCTGCTTGCCGTCGGGGCGTAAAGCTTTGCCATCTTTGTTCAGAAACGCGTCGTAGCGGCCCGGCCCCCAGCTGGCGAGAACCTTCTTCACCGTAGCGACATCGACACCGAGGAGATCGGTAAATGGCTTGAGATTCGGAGCCAAAGATACGATCGCGCCGACATTGAGATCCTGATTGGGCCAGCCGTCGAGCCGCTTGCCGATACCAGGCGCGAACGAGTTATCGACCGTCGAGTGGCAAAACGCGCATTGGATGCCCATCGACCTGACACTGCCATCTTTGTTCGTGAAGGCCGTCACGCCGACGACGGCGTTCAATTTGAGCAGTGCGAGGGTGGTTGCCGGATCGTCGAGGTTCACCTTGCCGGCGGCGATCTGCTTCTTCAAAGCACTCGGCAACGCATCCGAGTCCACTTTGAGGCCGACCGCCAGCGCCGTTTTCGGCGAGACGCCGGGGCCGACACCACCGTTCTTCACTCCGGCGATGGCTTTGTGCAGTTGCAGCGCATCGCCCCAGAATGCCTCGCTCCCGAAGGTATCGTAGCGGAATGTCCTTCGGCCCTCTTCCAGCATGGTGTCGGCGTGGCGCGTGATCGCCGCGTCAAAGCCTTGCTGAGCGGCAGGGGCAGCGGCCTTCTTAGAGGAAGGGGCAGCGGCAGCAATCGCGACTCCCAATAAACCAGCTCCGATACAAGTCGCGATGATGGCCGCTTTCTTCTGCATTATATCCTCCTCTGTAACTCAGGCAGATCGTTCGACCGGCGCGATGGAGCAGTAGGCGACATAGAGGCCGCCGAGCACCACCGTATTGATAAGCCAAGACTGAGCGCTGTTTCTGTGCAAAATTGAACACCCGCCTCACATTATCAGCACGCAACAAGGTAGATACGTTACACCCCGCTGAGAAAAACGTTTGTTACTTCGGTAACACTCTGACCGTTTGAGCAATGTCTTTAGAGTGAGGAAACAATTTTCAGATCACCGAGTTTGGCTTTCGAGAGCCTCGACATCAAGCAGGAGATGACCGTCGTTTGAGTACTGGACCATTCCGCGCCGTCGAAGGTGATTCAAGGCAGTCGACACTCGCTCGCGTCTAGCGACCACCATCTGCGAGATATCTTCCTGCGTCAGGTAGGTGGGAATCTCAATCACATTATCGGCACGCTGTCCGATCTTGGATGCGAGACCAAGCAGCACGTGGGAAAGCCGGCGAGTCGTATCGTGAAAGGCCAATGTGTTGATCTGGTCGTAAGCATCCGCGAGGCTGTCACAGAAAATCTCAATGAGTTTTCCGAGGAACCCCGGATTCTGCTGGAGCGCTTCAACAATTTCGAAATAAGGCACCGGGATCACGTCGCTTGGCTCTAGCGCCACTGCACGATCTCGTCGAAGGGGTTGGCAGGCGCAAAGTTCTCCTGCTACCCCTCCCTCTTTGCGAACGTCGTAGATAATCTCGCGGCCGCCCTGGGTAACGGTTCCTACCTTGATAAAGCCACTTCGGATAAAGAAAAAAGTCCGGTCTCCTGCACCTACGTCGTAGAGCACTTCACCTCTCTTGAAGATGACAGACTTGCGGCCGGGCAAAATAACGTCGCAAAAATTACCCCGAAAGATTGTTACCAACGCCGAAGAAAGCGAGGCCCTGTTAAGTGCCGTTTCGTCAGCAGGGCCAGGCAGTGCCGCGTTTGCTTCAGAGGAGATCATGAGATAGCTCCAGCAAATGAACTGACCAATTTCTTAAACCGTGGCGATAGTGAGTTTATTCCACTAGAGTTTCCTGTTTGGACGGATTGATTGCGAGGCAGACGGCCAGTCGCAGGCGAAGTGAACCCTTAAGCCACCGCGCCCCGCTCCATCACCACGACACCGCGATCGAGCGTGAGTTCGGCCTGCTCAGCCAGCGTGCTCCTCGTGGAGCGCGCGCACAAAGCCGCCCATCTGCGGACCAAGAATCCGCTCCATCGGAATTTTTCCGGCGCGCCACCACATGGACCTCGATGTCGCGTGCACGCAGCGCGGCCGCGACCTCAAGCCCAATAAATCTTGCACCCAGTACGACTGCCCGGCGCGCTGTTCTGGCTCGTTCGATAATGGCGCGACAGTCCGCAAGCGAGCGCAGCGTGCATACGTGCGACTGGTCGGCACCTGGATCGGCAGGCGGACCGGCTCGGCGCCGGTCGCGAGCAACAGTCGATCGTAAGACACCTTGTTTCCGTCGGCGAGCGCGACCTCTGAGAATCGTGGGTCAATACTCATGACGTTTGTATTGAGACGCATCTCAATGCCGTTTTCGGAATAGAAGCTCTCGTGCCGTAGCGGCACCCAATCTTCGGGCGCGCGCTACCGGCAAGGTAGTCCTTGGAAAGCTTAGGGCGAGGAGGCCAGACATCTCCTTTATTTCGGCGTGATAGAGATGCGCCCCTTCATATTGGGGTGAAAGCGGCAGTAGTAATCGACGTTACCTGTCTTTTTCAGAACCAAGCTTGCCAACGATTTGGCCGCAATCATCACATCCCAGTCGCCGCTCACAGTCGCCGTATGTGCGAGGATGTCCTTATTGACCCACTCGATGGTGTCGCCCACCTTCGCTTTGATTTCCATCGGCGTGAAGACGAGCTTGTCAATCGTCACTTGAATCGTTTCCGCGTGCGCCGGGACGGCATTCATCCCAGCTATCATGATTGCAAAGAGGAAGAGGTACCGTCCCGGAAGCATGTGATGCACCTTATTTCAGTGAAGCGGCGACGTGTTCGGCATGTTGCTGATGGCCTTGAAATATCTTCAGGCCGGTCTGCAACAGGCTCTTGAGTTCGGCGTTGCTCGCCGAAGGAATGAGCAGGGTTTCAAGCGCGCCGTTCACCGTCTTGTGATAGGCAATTTCATTGGCAATATAAGCCTTGTCGTATGCAGCGCCGTTGAGCTTCGCTAGTTCGGCCTGCTTGTCGGCAGCCTGCTTGGACAATGCGCGGCTGGTATCGTTATCCGCCGGCGTGACCTTGAGCTTTTTCACCAGATCGAGGGCCTGTTTGTTCACAGCCTCATGGTCGCGCGCCATATCCTGCGCGAATGCGCGAACTTCCTTGTTCTTGGATTTCGAGAGCGCCTGCTTCGCCGCGGTAATATCGAGCTGGCCTGCGGTGTAGGCGATGTGTGCGATTTGCGGATCCGTCGGCTTAGCCACGCCTTGCGCGAGGGCCGCGCCGCTTAACATGCAAATTGCGGCAAGCGCCGCGCTTAATCGGACTAGCATGAGATATCCTCCTGTCATCGGACGCCGGAACGGCGCCGGTGGTTGGATGTTTTGACGCCCATTAGATGAGCGGCCAGCAGAAAGGTTCCCGTAAATTATTCAGGAAGGCCGAGCTGTTACAGAATCGGTTAGAATGGGCGTTTACCGCACTCAACCGATGGAAGAAAATCACCCCAAGAGCCCTGCCTCGCGCTCCATCTTTAACTCGGCCCGCAGGTTTTCTAGATCGCGGAATATTGATGCGACGGCGAGCGTTCGCCCCTGGCGCTTGAATTTCAGCAAGCAATCCTTCGTCTTGATATCGCCGTCGATCGCGATCTCGTCCCATTGCTCGGCGTGGCCGACATAATTGATTGGCACGTCGTAGTGCTGACTCCAGAAAAACGGCACTGCTTCGAATTTTTCGCGCTGACCGAGCATGTTGAGCGCCGCGGTTTGTCCTTGACGTTGCGCGACCACCCAATGCTCCACGCGGATTTTCCCGCCGGAATGCGGATCGGGCCAGCGCGCGATATCGCCCGCGGCATAGATATCGGCGACGCTCGTTTCGAGAAAGGCATTCACTGCGATGCCGCGATCGATCGCGAGACCGGCCTGCTCGGCTAGCGCCAAACGAGGCCGCACTCCGATACCAACGACCACCAGGCCGGCTTCAAGCACGGCGCCGCTTTTGAGAATAGCGCGCTGGCCTTCGATGGCGACCACTGTATCTTCGAGGTGAAAGACGACCCCGTGCCCCTCGTGCAACGCCCGAACGAAATCACCCATTTCAGGCCCGAGGACACGCTCCATCGGCCGCTTTTCCGGCGCCACCACATGCACCTCGATCTCGCGTGCGCGCAACGCGGCCGCGACCTCGAGCCCAATAAAACTCGCACCGATCACGATCGCGCGGTGCGCTCCTCTGGCCGCGCTAACGATGGCACGGCAATCGGCGAACGAACGCAGTGTGTGAACGTGCGGCTGGTCAGCGCCCGGGATCGGCAAGCGCACCGGCTCCGCACCGGTGGCCAGCAGAAGGAGATCGTAAGCCACTTTGTCGCCGCTGGAGGTGACGACATTGTGCGCTTTGGTATCAATGCCGGTCACCTCGGTATCGAGACGCAACTCGATGGCTGCCTCGTCGTAAAAGCTGTCCGGACGCAGCGGTATCCAGTCCTCGGGAGCACTGCCGGCAAGATAGTCCTTGGACAGGTTGGGCCGATCGACCGGCGCCGCTGCATCGCTGCTCAGCATGACGATCCTGCCGCGAAATTCCCGCCGCCGAAGCATTTCCGCCGCGGCGAAGCCAGCCGCGCCCCCACCGACGATGACAATCTTGTTAAGCCCATCGGCTGGGGTTTTGGCGTGCGGCTTCGGTTGTTCGAGCTTTTCACGAACGAAAACCCGGCCATTTCGTTGCTCGACCCGCCAACAGGCGAGAGCGCTTATGGCCGGCGCGCGCACGGCTTCGCCGCTGCGTAGATCGAAACAGGCGTGATGCCAGGGACACCGAATGGCGTCCCCGACTACAAGCCCTTCAATAAGCGGCCCATGATAATGGCTGCAATGGGCCGCGATGGCGAATATCTCGGTCCCGCTGTGGACAAGCAGCACCTCCTGGTCGCCAACATGGCCCGCGAGCCTTCCATCGACAAACTCTGCGAGCGCAACGCCCTGGGTCAGATCGGGGCCGCTCGGCGGCGATTGCTCTTGCGCCATGTTTTCTTCTTCCGTAATGCCGCAGTGTCACAGTCGCGGCGCGGCCACCACACTAGAAGGAAAACCGCTCTCCGCCTTCAGACCGCCATGCTGAGGAATTCCTGGCGGGTCAGTGGATTGTCGCGAAAACAGCCAAGCATTCGGCTGGTGACCAGATCTGAATCGGGCTTATGCACGCCGCGCGTGGTCATGCAGTGATGTGACGCCTTGATGATGACTCCAACGCCTTGCGGCTTAAGGACATCATTGATCGTATTGGCGATTTGAGCCGTCATCTTTTCCTGAATCTGCAGCCGCCTGGCGTAGACCTCAACCACACGGGCGAGCTTGCTGATTCCAACCACACGACCGCTTGGAACATAGGCCACCCAGGCCTGGCCGATGATAGGCGCCATGTGATGCTCGCAATGGCTCTCAAAACGAATGCCGCGCAGCACAATCATTTCATCATAACCTTCGATTTCCTCGAAGGTCTTTTGTAAGATTTCGACGGGGTTCTGAGCATAGCCACCGAAAAACTCTTCGAACGCGCGCGCCACGCGAGCGGGGGTCTCGATCAAGCCGTCCCGCTCTGGATCGTCGCCCGTCCATCGAATAATAGTTCGAAACGCCGCTTCGACCTCCGCTCGGTCGGGCCGATCAACCTCGGAGTGCAAGGTTCTGACCCGCTCCAGCGCATGAACATTTGAACTCATGGAGATGCCTTCCTCTAACCGTTCGCTGGAAACGCCGCCAAAACGTTCCCGGTATATAGACGCCTGTTAGATGATGGCTGAGCGGATTGGTTCCCGGCAATTAGCCGGCAAGGCCGAGCCGTTGCATGACGGCGTTGGTCATACGCTCGCAGCGTCTGCCGGCGAATGGAAACGCATCCATCAGGACGGGGCCGATTTGCTTGTCCAGCTGTTCGCGCACGAGCCGCCGCGCGCGATGCAGCCGTGTCTTGACCGTTTGTGGCTGAAGACCGAGGAGGTCCGCGGTTTCTTCGACACTCATACCCTCGATCACGCGCGTGACAAACACGATTCGAAAGATCTCGGGCAGATTGTCGGTCGCTCGCTCGACAAACTGCAGAATTTCTCGTTGCGCCATTGTTCGTTCCGGATCGCCAGATGCCATCGTTTGAGGAAATTGAATGATCTGAGCCTCGGTCCGCTGGGCTTCGAAAGTTTCCAACTCGACAGCCGGACGTTCGCGCCGCAGCCGCCCCAAAGCTTCATTCATGGTGATGCGTGACAGCCATGTCGCAAGGCTGGAATCGCCGCGAAAGCCGTCCAGATGGGTAAAGGCGCTGACATAGGCTTCCTGGACGACATCTTCGGCTTCAGTGTCGTTGCGCAGGATGCTGCGGGCGATTCGGTAAAGCCGGCGATTGTGCCGCTCCATGATGGCGCGAAACGCCGCATCGTCACGGGCAAGTGCGCGCCGCACCAGTTCGGCATCGTCGGAATGGAGCGCCACATGCGGCGCAGACGCTGATTTCATGACTACTCCCGTTGCTATCGAATTAGATGCGTTTCAGGAGAAAAGGTTCCCGACAGCACTTTGACACGCGAAGCCAGCTGACAAGTGTCCGGGGCCGACGCCGCATCAGACGCCTGTTTGTATGCCTTATTCAAGACCGTCGTGTTGCCGTTGAGTTTTGTTCCGCCGCCTCACGCCGTCCAGACGGTCGCCGAGAAAACACGGCAAGACGCCGATGCCAGCGCCTGCCCTAATCGCAGCGGCGAGACCCATCTCGTGTAAGCCCCACAATTCCGGCCCCGATGATCGCGACATCGGTGCGCCCAGAATGTTTGAGCTTCGCGTAGCGGGTCGGACCTGCCGTCGCAGGCCAGCAACTCTCTTTTTCCCGGAAGCTGCATTGCGGCCGTCCAATCAAGGCTCTGCACGATATCTTCCAATATGAGCGCTGTCGCGCTTCTCCTGGCAATGGCAGCCCTCGCGCTCGCCTGAGATAATCTTCCGCGATCTGCTGGCATCCCGAGACGCGCTGATGCATCATGGAAATACAATCAGCGAGAAGTCTGTTCGCGCAGCGTTACGGCCCAGTCGCGCTGAGCCGCAAGCCGCCAACGGGCAGCCCCGTTCCGTACCGAGAGAATCAAAAACCGCTGCACAATCAACGCCCGTGTTGAACTACGGTTGCTACCGCTGCCACGAGACATCTTGCGAAAGTGCGGAGGTTGGCGTTACGAAAAGCGAATCAAAATCAATCCCTTACGAGCTCCGTACTAAATCCGCGCAGTCGGGAGGTTTGGAGACAACCGGGCCTGGAGAGAGGATTTCGGCACCCAGCCAGCGCGTTATAGTGCTGAGGTTTGTGCCCGGAGCCCATGGTTGTTGGCGATTTCTGCGGGCTCGAAAGCAGCGGAGAAATGTTGGCACGGAAGGGCTGGCGGAGAGGGAGGGATTCGAACCCCCGATACGGTTGCCCGTATGCCGCATTTCGAGTGCGGTGCTTTCAACCGCTCAGCCACCTCTCCGGAGCCCGAAAACGGCCAAAAAGCCCCCTTCGGACGAGGGCTATGTAACCAAGCGGGGCGAGACAGACAAGGGCGCAGCCGCGTATTATGGGGTCCATCCGACAGAACCGGCGAAACCTCTACCGATGCCCGACAGGTCCGCCTTGAGAAAACTTCGCAGCCAAGTGCGCGGCACCTTGCTGACATTTGGCCTGGTTGCGATCACCACCGGCGTCATTTCCCTCATCATCTTCAGCATCGGCCTGACCCGCGGCTCGGTCCTGTACGTCATCCCGGTGATGATCGCGGCCATCCGCTGGGGCATCGTGCCCTCCCTTTTCGCGGCCTTCTGCGGGGTGCTGGCGTCCGCCTACCTGTTCTTTCCGCCGCTCTACAGCTTCCGCATCAAGGACCCGCAGGAAGTCATTAATCTCATCCTCTATGTGTTCACCGCCGTCGTGGTGAGCCAGCTCGCCACGCGGCTGAAGCGGGAACTGGAGCTGTCGCGCCAGCGCGAAATCGACCTGCGCGACCTTTATGCCTTCTCGCGCCGGCTGGCGGTGGCCTTCGACGTATCCGACATCCATGCCGCGATCGAGGACCACCTCGCCTCGGTCCTGCAGCGCAAGGTCGTACTTTTCGCGGGCGCGCGTGAGGGCACCGCGGCCGGCCGGCGCAAAGGCAGCGCGGTGCCGGCGCAAGTGCAGGCGGAAGTGACCAAGGCATTGTCCGCACGCGAGGCTGCCGCCGCCATCGTCACCGGCAACGCCGGCGAAACCTGGCTGGTGCGCGCGGTGTCGCCCAAGAGCCCGGAGTTCGGCGTCATCGCGATCGATTTCGGCCATGCCTCGCAGGCCTCCGTCGACGAGCTGCGCGTGCGCGTCGATGCCGTGCTGGCGGACGCCACGGCCACGCTCGAGCGTCTCGGCGTCGCCCACGCCATCAGCGAGGCGCGCATGCGCGCGCAGACCGACCAGTTGCGCGAGGCGCTGATCGGCTCGGTCAGCCACGAGCTGCGCACGCCGCTCGCCTCCATCCTCGGCGCCGCCACCGTACTGAGCGCGGCGCCAGCCTTGCGGAACGAGAAGAAGCTGAAAGCGCTGGTGCACGACGTGCGCAACGAAGCCGAGCGCCTCAACAGCGACATCCAGAACCTGCTCGACGCCACGCGCATCAGCAGCGACGGAGTCACGCCGCATCTGGAATGGGCCGATCCCGCCGACATCATCAACGCCGCCGTCGACCGCTGCCGCCGCCGGCTCACCGGCCGCAGGCTCGATCTGAACGTGCCGGACGACCTGCCGCTCGTCCATGTCGATCCCGTGCTGGTGCAGCAGGCGCTGGTGCAGCTCTTCGACAACGCCGTGAAATACTCGCCGCCCGGCTCGCGCATCGCGCTGGCCGCGCGTGCGCGTGACGGCCGGCTTGTCATCGGCGTCAGCGACAAGGGCGCCGGCCTGACCGATGCGGAACAGCCGCTGATCTGGGAGCGTTTCGCGCGCGGCGACCGTCACGCCGCCAACACCAGCGGCTCCGGCCTCGGCCTGTGGATCGCCAATGCCTTTGTCGCCGCCAATGGCGGCAAGATGACCGCCACCAGCGACGGCCCCGACCGCGGGACCACGGTGGCGATCGAACTGCCGGTGACGCAAAAGGCCGTCACCCAACTGGAAAGCGACGCAGATGAGTGAGCCCACTCCCATCGTCCTCATCGTCGATGACGAGATACAGATTCGGCGCTTCCTGCGCACCGGCTTCGAGTTGAACGGCTTCGCCGTGCACGAGGCCGGCACCGGCGCCGAGGCGATCCACTCGGCCACGCTGCGGCCGATCGATCTCGTCATCGTCGATCTCGGCCTGCCCGACATGGACGGCGCCGAGGTGGTCGAGCGCATCCGCTCCTGGTCGAGCGTGCCGATCATCGTGCTGTCGGTGCGCAACGCGGAGGCGCAGAAGGTGCAGCTGCTCGAGCTCGGCGCCGACGATTACGTGGTCAAGCCGTTCGGCATGGCGGAATTGCTGGCGCGCGTGCGCGTCGCATTGCGCCGCCAGTCGCGCGCGGCGAGCGGCGAGCCGAGCGTCAAGATCGGCCCGCTCACCATCGATCTCGCCGCCCGCGCCGTGCTGCTCAACGGCCAGCGCCTGACGCTGACGCCGAAGGAGTACCGGCTGCTGCAGGTGCTGGCGCAGCACGCCGGCAACGTCGTCACGCACCAGCATTTGCTCAAGGAGGTCTGGGGCTCGATCCACGTGCACGACACGCATTACCTGCGCATCTTCGTGCGCAAGCTGCGCCAGAAAATCGAGCAAAACCCGAACAGCCCCAAGATCCTGGTGACGGAACTCGGCGTCGGCTACCGGCTGGCGCAGGCGGAAGCCGAGACCGGCGCCTGGGCCGGCGCCGCCGCGCCAGCCAAGACGGAGTAAGACCGAGCGTTAAAATCGCGCGGCGGTGATGGGCCCGCAGGCCGCTGTTTCCTTGACAGAACGGGCCATTCCCCGCATATGAAACGCGAGACGCGGACCCTTCTGGGTCCGTGTGCTTTTGTGCGGGCGTTAAGCCCTTCAAAACACACAATAAACCGACTGAAAGAAGCCGGTCCGGATCGTCCGAGACCGGAGAACGAACACTGAGGAAAAAACGATGTTCGCAGTCATCAGAGCCGGCGGCAAGCAATACCGCGTTGCCCCCGAGGATGTGATCCGGATCGACCGCGTTGCGGGCGAACCGGGCGAAGTGATCGAGTTCGGCGAGGTGCTGGTGGTCGGCGGCGATACGCCGGTGATCGGCGCGCCGATGGTTGCAGGCGCGACCGTTGCCGGCGAGGTGCTCCAGCACACGCGCGGCGACAAGGTGATCGCCTTCAAGAAGCGCCGCCGCAAGAATTCGCGCCGCAAGCGCGGCTACCGGCACGATTTCTCGGTGATCCGCATTACCGAGATCCTGACCGAGGGGGCCAAGCCCTCCAAGACGCCGCCGGCGCGGCCCAAGCGCGAGGCCAAGAAGCCCGAAGCGGCCCCGGAGGCCGCCGAAGGCGAGGCCAAGCCCGCGGCAAAAGCCAAGTCGAAGGCGCCGGCCAAGAAGTCGCCCGCCAAAAAGCCCGCCACAAAGGGCAAAAAGAAGTGAGATGATTCCTTCACGGAATCGGTGTAAACAATAGTCAGAATTCGAGAGAGCACCCATGGCACACAAAAAGGCAGGCGGTTCTTCCCGTAACGGCCGCGACTCCGCGGGCCGGCGCCTTGGCCTGAAGAAGGCGGGCGGCGAGATCGCCCTCGCCGGCAACATCATTTGCCGTCAGCGCGGCACCACCTGGCATGCCGGCCGTAACGTCGGCATGGGCAAGGATCACACGCTGTTCGCGCTCACTGACGGAAAAGTTCAGTTCGCTACCAAAGCCAAAGGCCGCACCTACGTGTCCGTTGTACCGACGACGGAGGCAGCGGCCGAGTAAGACGGTAGACCCAAAATTCGAGGTCCGCCGGTCATTCAGTCGAACCGGCGGGGCCAAAATGGGCTCTGAGAGGGGGAGACGGGTGACCGTCTCCCCCTCTTCGCATTTCCGGCGCGGCTGGCGCGCCGGCAACCTGGAGCCCGAGCCATGACCTTGCTGGAACAGATACCGAGCGAGACATTCCGAGAGGCGAGTATCCCCGTCCTCGAGACCACGCGGCTTTGCCTGCGCGCGCCGCGCCTTGAGGACGCTAAAACGGTGGCAGCGCTCGCCAACGACCGCCGCATCGCCGAGAACACCGCGCGAATTCCGCATCCGTACAAGGTGGCGGATGCCGAGGGCTTCATTTCCGGGGCGAACAAAGCCGGCGGCGAAGCAGTCTTCCTGATCACGTTGCGCGACGAGACGATCGTCGGCGCCTGCGGGATCACGAGCACGGAGCCGGCACCCGAGCTCGGCTACTGGCTGGGCGTGCCCTATTGGGGCAATGGCTTCGCCACCGAGGCCATGCATGCCGTGATCGACTACGCCTTCGGCGATCTCGGCCATGAGGCGTTGCAGGCCGGCGCGCGCGTCACCAACCCCGCCTCGCGCCGCGTGCTGGAGAAGTGCGGCTTCCAGTGGACCGGCGTCGGCCTCTACCGCATCCGCGCCATCCACTCGTCGGCGCCGATCGACCGCTTCCGGCTGGAGCGGCGCGTGTGGTCCGCGCTCAAGAGCTGGGGCCGAATGAAGAAGGTGTCGTGACCCGCGACACGCCTTGCTCGGGCACCGGGCCGGCCCTCGCGGTCGGCCCGGCTAGGGCGGCTCCATGAGCGCGAGTTCGCGCGCGCCTTTGCGCTCGTTGACGAAGATGTAGATGCCGGCCGCGACGATGATCGCGGCGCCCGCCAGCACGGGCAGGCGCGGGATGTCGCCGAAGACGACGAAGCCCAGGATCACTGCCCAGACGATCGTCGAGTATTGGTAGGGCACGACCGTCGAGGCGGGAGCGACCTTCAGCGACCGGTTGATGCAGGCATGCGCGACCAGCGCGGTGACGCCGAGCAGGATCAGCAGCAGCGTGTCGCCGGCATCGATCGGCATCCAGGCGAAGGGCGCGGCGATCGCGCCGAAAAGCAGCGCGGCAACGGTCTGTGTCGTTACCAGCACGGTATCGGACGTGCCGCGCACCAGCCGCGTGCAAACCATCAGCAGCGAGAACGAGAAGCTGCCGGCGATGGCGACCATCGCCGCCGGCGTGAACGAGCCGGCTGACGGGTCGAGCGCGATCAGCACGCCGATGAAGCCGGCGATCACCGCCAGCCATTGCCGCCAGCCGACATGTTCGCCGAGCAGCCAGGGCGAGATCGCGGTCACGTAGATCGGGCCGGCGAGGTAGAAGGTCATCACGTCGGCGAGCGGCATGTAGGCCAAAGCCCAGTAGAAGCAGGCGACCTCGAAGGTCGCAAACAGCGCGCGCAGCAACTGGATGCCGGGCCGCGGCGCGCGCACCAGCGCGCGCAAGGTGTCGCCGCGCAAAAACGGCGCCAGGAACAAGAGCGCGGCCGCGCTGCGCACCAGAAGAAGCTGGCCGACCGAATAGGTCGCCACCAGCCACTTCCCGAGCGCGTCGTTGAGCGCGAACAGGAAGATGCCGAGCAGCATCAGTCCGATGCCCAGAAGGACGTGGTCGTGGCCGCTCCGGCCGGTGTCAGGCGGGGTCATGGCGAGGGGTATATACGCGCGCTGCCCGCGCGCGAAGAGACCCTGCTGGCGTTCGGCCGCGACTTGCGCAAAGCTCTCGGAAAGGCCGCCCAGGAGGAACGTCATGGCTTACGATCTCGACCAGTTCATTGCCGATTGCCGCGCGAATTTGACGCGCGACGGCGGCCCCAAGGGGCGCGAGCAGGTACGTCTCGATCTCGAGCGGCTGCTCGCCAATCCGGACTTCATCGCCAAGTATTGCGGCGACGACGCACCGCGCGGCCTCAGGGTGCTGTACGAGGACGACATGCTCGGCTTCCAGGTGCTCGCCCACATCAACGACAAGGCGCGCGTGTCGCCGCCGCACGACCACGGCGACTCCTGGGCAATCTACGGCCAGGCCACCAAATACACCGACATGGTCGAATGGGAGCGCGAGGACGATGGCAGCGATCCCAAGCACGCCAAGCTCAAGCCGGTGAAGAAATATCGCCTCACCCCGGGCAAGGCCGGCATCTACCAGGATGGCACCATCCACTCGATCGATTATCCCGACTACGCCCGCTTCGTGCGCGTCACCGGCACCAATCTGGACAAGATCACGCGCATCCGCATCGACTTGAAATCCGGCGTTGTCGAGCAGATGACTCCGCAACAGGCGACGTAAAAGACGCAACCATCGTTCACCGTCATCACCGGGCTTGTCCCGGCGATCTCGCTTAAGGGAGGCACAGTGCCCGCCTAAGCGGGATGCGCGGGTCAAGCCTGCGCATGACAAAGGAAAGACCAAGCCGGATAACCCCATGCTCCGCCCCCTCTCCCCCGCCGTCGTCAAAGCCATGCTGTGCGACGGCGAAGAAATCGCGCTCGTCGACGTGCGCGAGGAACTCACCTATTCGCAGAACCATTTGCTGTGGGCGCGCTCGGTGCCGCTCAGCCGGCTGGAAATGCGCTTCGCGCAACTGGTGCCGCGCCGCTCGACCCGCATCGTGTTGTGCGACGACGGCGACGGGCTGGTCGAGCGTGCCGCCGGGATCCTGGCGCGCGCCGGCTATGTCGATCTTTCTTATCTGGAGGGCGGCCTCGCCGGCTGGGAGAAGGCCGGCTTCATCCTGTTCTCCGGCATGCACGTACCGAGCAAGGCCTTCGGCGAGGTGATCGAGCACGCGACCGGCACGCCCAGCATCGGCGCTGAAGAGCTTGACGCGCTGATGCGCTCCGGCGCTGATCTGAAAATTCTCGACAGCCGCCCGTTCGACGAATATTCGCGCATCTCGATCCCGACCGGGATCGACGTGCCGGGCGCCGAGTTGGTGCTGCGCGTGCGCGACATCGTGCCCTCGCCGCGAACCACCATCGTCGTCAATTGCGCCGGCCGCACCCGCAGCATCATCGGCGCGCAGTCGCTGATCAACGCCGGCGTGCCGAACAAGGTGGTGGCGCTGCGCAACGGCACCATGGGCTGGCATCTCGCCGGCCTCACCTGCGCCAGCGGCAAGTCCGACCGCTTTCCCGAGGTATCGCCAGGCGGTCTTGCCTGGGCCAAAGAGGCGGCCGCGAAGGTGGCCGGGAAATTCGGCGTCCCGCGCATCGACCGCGCCGGGCTCGAGCGCCTGCGCGCCGACACCGCGCGCACGACCTATTTGTTCGACGTGCGCGACCCGGCCGAATACGAGGCCGGGCATTTCCCCGGCGCGATCTCGGCGCCCGGCGGGCAACTCGTGCAGGCGACCGATTTCTATGCCGGCACGCTCGGCGCGCGCATCGTGCTTTCCGACGACAAGGAAGTCCGCGCGCTGATGACCGCCGCATGGCTCAAGCAGATGGGCTGGCAGGAGGTGTTCGTGCTGCCTGAAGCCGGCAGCGAGAGCGGCCGGCCGTCTCCCGTCCTGCTCGGTACGGCCCCGGCCGATGCGGCGGTCGGCCCCTCGACGATCCTCGAAATCGACGACGTGACGGTCATCGACCTCACCCGCAGCCCGGACTATCGCCGCGGCCATATTCCCGGCGCCTGGTTTGCGCTGCGCGGCCGCCTCGACCGCGCGCTGCCGAAGATCCCGGTGCGCAAGATGCTGGTGCTCACCTCGGAAGACGGCCTGCTGGCCGGCCTCGCGGTGGCGGAGGCGCGTGCGTTGACGGGGGTGCCGGTGCGCTGGCTCAAAGGCGGCACGGCGGCCTGGGCGGCGGCCGGCTTTCCGCTGTCGGCCCACCCCCTCATGGCCGACGAGGCGGTGGACGTCTGGCTCAAGCCCTATGAGCGCCCGGGCGACCCGAAGAAGGCCATGAACGAGTACCTGTCCTGGGAGGTCGACCTGCTCGACCGCATCAAGCAGGACGGGACGACGCGTTTCCAGCCCGCGCATTAGCGTTTTTTGGCCGGGCTGAGGGTGCGGTGTGCCCCTCGATGGTCTATATCGCCCCTATGAAATTCCTCGACGAAGCCAAGGTTTACATCCAGTCCGGCGCTGGCGGTAACGGCTGCATCGCGTTCCGGCGCGAGAAGTTCATCGAATTCGGCGGCCCCAGCGGCGGCGACGGCGGCAAGGGCGGCGACGTGATCGTCGAGGCCGTCAACGGCCTCAACACGCTCATCGACTACCGCTACCAGCAGCATTTCAACGCCGAGCGCGGCGGCAACGGCATGGGCAAGGACCGCCACGGCGCCAACGGCAAAGACAAGATCATGAAGGTGCCGGTCGGCACCCAGATCTACGAGGAAGACGGCGAGACCCTGCTCGCCGACCTTACCGAGGTGGGCCAGCGCGTCACTATCGCCAAGGGCGGCAACGGCGGCTTCGGCAACGCCTATTTCAAGTCGTCGACCAACCAGGCGCCGCGCCGCGCCAATCCCGGCCAGCCCGGTGAGGAATTGACCATTCGCCTGCGGCTGAAGCTGATCGCGGACGCGGGCCTTATCGGCCTGCCCAATGCCGGCAAGTCCACGTTCCTGGCGCGCGTCAGCGCGGCCAAGCCGAAGATCGCCGACTATCCGTTCACCACGCTGCATCCGCAGCTCGGCGTCGTGCGCGTGGACGAGCGCGAATTCGTGCTCGCCGACCTGCCCGGCCTGATCGAAGGCGCGCATGAAGGCGTCGGGCTCGGCGACCGCTTCCTCGGCCACACCGAGCGCTGCCGCGTACTCTTGCATCTGGTCGACGGCACATCGGACGACGCCGGCCGCGACTACCTCACCGTGCGCGCCGAACTCGAAGCCTATGGCCACGGCCTCACCGACAAGCCGGAAATCGTGGCGCTGTCGAAGGCGGACGCGATGACGCCCGAGCAGATCAAGACGCAGACGGCCAAGCTGAAGAAGGCCTGCAAGAAGACGCCGCTGGTGCTGTCCTCCGCTTCGGGGCAAGGCGTGCCCGAGGTGCTGCGGGCGCTGTTCAAGGTGATCGACAAGGCGCGCGCGCCGGAAGAAACCGCCGACGCCTAGCATTGCATTTGCCCGCTCATTCCCGCGCAAGCGGGAATCCAGTGCTGGGTCCCCGCTTTCGCGGGGACGACCGGAGTTCAATTGCCTCAATAACTCTTGGGCAGGCCGAGCACCTTTTCGGCAATAAAGCACAAAATCAATTGCGGGCTGACCGGCGCCAGCCGCGGGATCATCGCTTCGCGCATGTAGCGTTCCACGTGAAACTCCTTGGCGTAGCCCATGCCGCCATGCGTCATCACCGCGGCCTCGCAGGCCGCAAAGGCCGCTTCCGCCGCCAGGTATTTCGCGGCGTTGGCTTCCGCCGCGCAATTCTCGCCGCGGACGTAGAGCGTCGCCGCCTTGAACGCCATCAGGTTGGCGGCTTCCATATCCATCCAGCTTTTCGCCAGCGGATGCTGTATCGCCTGGTTCTGGCCGATCGCGCGGCCGAACACGACGCGCTCGCCGGCATAGGCCACAGCCTTGCGCAGCGCCGCGCGGCCGAGGCCGACCGCCTCCGCCGCGATCAGGATGCGCTCGGCGTTCATGCCGTGCAGGATGTATTCGAAGCCCCTGCCCTCCTCGCCGATGCGGTCGGCCGCCGGCACCGGCAATGCCTCGATGAACAGCTCGTTGGAGTCGACGGCGCTGCGGCCCATCTTCGGTATCTCGCGCACGTCGACATGGGCGCGGTCGAGCGCGGTGTAGAACAGGCTCAGGCCTTCCGTGCGCTTCTTCACCTGCTCCAGCGGCGTGGTGCGCGCCAGGATCAGCATCTTACTCGCCACCTGCGCGGTCGAAATCCAGATTTTCTGGCCCGACAGCACATAGGTGTCGCCCTGCCGTACTGCCTTGGTCTTCAGGTTGAGCGTATCGAGCCCGGCGTCCGGTTCGGTGACGGCAAAGCACGCCTTGTCTTCGCCCGCGATCAGCGGCGGCAGCATGCGCTTTTTCTGCTCCTCGCTGCCGAACATCACCACCGGGTCGAGCCCGAAGATGTTCATGTGCAGCGCGGAGGCGCCGGAGAAGCCGGCGCCCGAATTCGCGATGGTCTGCATCATCAGCGCGGCTTCAACGATGCCAAGGCCGGAGCCGCCATAGGCCTGCGGGATGGCGATGCCGAGCCAGCCCTGCTCGGCGAAGGCGCGATGGAAATCGTGTGGGAAGCCGCCCGCTCTGTCGCGCGCTAGCCAGTAGTCGTCGCCGAAGCGCGCGCAGATTTTCTCGATCGCGGCACGGATGGCGAGTTGGTCGGGCGAGAACGCAAAATCCATGGCGCATCTTGCCCCGGTCTTACCCTTTTTGTCATCGCCGGGCTTGACCCGGCGATCCCGCTTAGGGAGCTAATGTGCCAGCATGATCGGGATGGCCGGGACGAAGCCCGGCCATGACAACCAGGGAATACGACCCATGAAAACCCGCGCTGCCGTCGCCTGGAAAGCCGGCGAACCCCTGACCATCGAGACCATCGACATCGAGGGCCCGCAGGCCGGCGAGGTGCTGGTCGAGGTGATGGCCACGGGCATCTGCCACACCGACGCCTACACGCTGTCGGGCGCGGACCCGGAAGGGTTGTTTCCGGCCATCCTCGGCCATGAAGGCGCGGGCATCGTGCGCGAGGTGGGGCCGGGCGTGACCTCGCTCAAGGTCGGCGACCACGTCATCCCGCTCTACACGCCGGAATGCCGGCAATGCAAAACCTGTCTCTCTCGTCGATCGAACCTGTGCACCGCCATCCGCGCCACGCAAGGCAAAGGCGTGATGCCGGACGGCACCTCCCGCTTCCGCTGCGACGGCGATGCCGTGTTCCACTACATGGGCTGCTCGACCTTCGCCAATTTCACCATGCTGCCGGAGATCGCGCTCGCCAAAGTCCGCGAGGACGCGCCTTTCGACAAGATCTGCTACATCGGCTGCGGCGTCACCACCGGCATCGGCGCCGTCATCAACACCGCGAAAGTGTGGCCCGGCGCCAATGTCGCGGTGTTCGGGCTGGGCGGCATCGGGCTCAACGTGGTGCAGGGCGCACGCATGGTCGGCGCCGACAAGATCGTGGGCATCGATCTCAATCCGGCGCGCCGCGCCATGGCCGAGAAATTCGGCATGACGCATTTCATCAATCCGGACGACGTCGGCCGCGACAAGGTTGTGCAGGCGATCGTCGACCTCACTGGCGGCGGCGCCGACTTCTCCTTCGAATGCATCGGCAATGTGCAGGTGATGCGCCAGGCGCTGGAATGCTGCCACCGCGGCTGGGGCGAGAGCATCATCATCGGCGTCGCCGGCGCCGGCCAGGAGATCGCGACGCGCCCGTTCCAGCTCGTCACCGGCCGCGTCTGGAAAGGCACCGCCTTCGGCGGCGCGCGCGGCCGCACCGATGTGCCGAAGATCGTCGACTGGTACATGGACGGCAAGATCAACATCGACGACCTGATCACCCACACCATGCCGCTCGACAAGATCAACGACGCCTTCGACCTGATGCACGAAGGCAAGTCGATCCGCAGCGTGGTGGTCTATTGATAAGGCCAGTGTTTAACGCCAGAAATCCTCGCGCCCGCGCTCGATCACGATGACGCGGCGGCCGCGCAGCGGCATGTCGTCGAAGTCGTCATCGCCGTTGCGCGCGGTGAGCTCCTTCACCCGCCGCACGGCGTCGCGCATGCGGGTGTCTTCGTTTGCCTGCCGGACGACGCGCTGCGGCTTGATCTCCGGCGCTTTCGGACGCGCGGTCTCGGCCGTGCGCGACTGCTCCCCGGCCGGCGATTTCTCGCATAGCCGGCGCGGGCCTTCGAAGGGCTGGTAGGTGCAGTCCTCCACGGTGAAGGAGCGATAGGCCGCGGCGCAAGCCGACACGTCGCATTGCGGGCCGCTCGGCTGCGTCACCGGCGTCGCGGCTGGCGCCGGCCCGGCCGGCGTGAACTGCTGTTGCGGCGCCTGCTGCGGCTGCGCGGGTTGCGCTTGCGGCTGCGGCGCTTCCGCCTGTTGTTGAGCGGGCTGCTGCGCAGTGTCGGCCTCGGCCTTGCCGCTGCCGGTCGTCTCGCCTTTGACGCTCGCCAACGCTTCGCTGGTCGGCGGATAGACCATGCGCACGTCCTTGTTCTCATCCGCCGGGCGCGGATAGACCGGCGTCAGCGCCGCGTTGGCCTGCTTGTCGGCCGCCTGCTTCTCCGCCTCGCGCCGCGCCAGCTTATTCGGCGGCTGCGCCGTGCCCGCAACTTGCGTCTTCGGCTTCTCCGGCGGCAGCGGCGACGTCAACAGGTCGAGCCCGAACAGCGCGCTAGCGGCGGCCACCAGCAGGACGGCAAAGTAAACGAGGAAGGACATTTGCATTGCCCGATATGTGACGAAGCGTCAAAGCGGCAACGCAAGACGCCGACCACGGTTCCGGCTCAATCGAGTTCCAGACGGCGCGAGTTCCTTAATATGGTGCGTAAAAACAATGCATCTGCGGGTGCCGCGCTTTTCTGGTCGTTGTCGAAATAGACAAAGACATCGCGGCCCTCGCAAACGCAGGCGACGATCTTGCGCGCCCAGCGGCGCAGCGCGGCTTTCGAGTAATGGCCCTGGTAGGCGCCGCCCGGCCCGTGTCCCCGCACGTAAACGTGATGGGCGGTGACTTTCCACGGCGACGGCGCATCATGGTGGTCGGAAACGCACAAGGCGATGTCGTGCCGCTGCAACAGCGCGAAGATGTCCTCGCTGTACCAGCTGGAGTGGCGAAACTCGAAGGCGTAGCGGCGCCGCTTCGGCAGCAAGCGCAGAAAGGATTTCAGCCGCTCCGCATCGGCCTCAAAGCGCGGCGGCAACTGGAACAGCACCGGCCCAGCCTTGCGCCCGAGAATCTTCAGACGCTCCTCGATCAGCGCGAGGCTGTTGCGCGAGGTGTCGCGCAGCCTTTTCCAGTGCGTGATGAACTTCGACGCCTTCCAGGCGAAGACGAAATCGTCCGGCGTCTGGTCGCGCCAGCCGCGGACCGCCTCGAGCGAAGGCGTGCGGTAGAACACGCCGTTGAGCTCGGCGCTGGAAAACTGCGTTGCGTAATAGCGCAGGTGATGCTTGACCATCACCTCGCGTGGAAAAAATGGTCCGCGCCAGGAGGTATAGCTCCAGCCGGAGGTGCCGATGTAGACCTTGCCCGCGCGCTTCGCCATCGCCTGCCCGCTTCTACTGGGGCGGCAATGCGCAATGGTCGCGTAAGGTTCACGCCAGCCGCGGGCCGAGCACGAGGCCCTCATGCGGGCGCAGCAGGGGCTTGTCCAAAGCTTCGGCACGGTCGAGTCGCGTCGACAGCAGCACCTGCAATCCGGCCACGGCGTCCGGCAGCGGCTGCGGCTCCGCGCCGAAGTTCAGCGCCACCGCAAGGCGCTCATCGCCCAGCGCGCGCTCGTAGACGAGAACCGACTCCGTCGCGCCGACCAGCCGGAAATCGCCGATGCTCAAGGCGCTGCGCCGCCGGCGCAGGTCGATGAGCGCGCGATAGAGGCTGAGGATCGTCCGCGGGTCGTCTTGCAGCGCCGCGACATTGCAGTCGCGGTGATGCGCGGCGAGCGGCAGCCAAGGCCGCGCGCCGTCCGTGAAGCCCGCTTGCGCGCCGGCGTCCCACTGCATCGGCGTGCGCACCGGATCGCGGCCGAGCCCGAGCCCCGGCTCGTTCTTCTCCCATGGGTCCTGCACCGCCTCCGGCGGAATGGCGACCTGCGCCAGCCCGATCTCGTCGCCGTAATACATGGTCGGCGTGCCGCGCAGCGTCAGCAGCAGCATAGCGGCGACCCGCGCCTGCTCGGCGCCGACGCGCGCGGCGATGCGCGGCCGGTCGTGATTGCCGAGCACCCAATTCGGCCAGCCGCCCGGCGGCAGCGCCTGCTCGTAGTCCTGCACCAGCCGCGCGATCGCCGGCGCCCTCCAAGCCGTCTCCAGCAATTGGAAATTGAACGGCAGGTGCGCGCCGCCGAGGTTCTCGCCGTAATAGGTCACCAGCCGCGCCAGCGGCAGGTAGATTTCGCCGATCAGCACGCGCTCGGCATAACGGTCCAGCACCGCGCGCATCTCGGCGATGACCTCGTGCACTTCCGGCCGGTCGGCGTTGTGGACTTGCAGGTTGCGCGCGATCTCCGGCTGCGACGGCTGCCAGGCCGGATTGGGCGGATTGTCGCGCAGCGCCTCGTCCTTGATCAGCAGCCAGATCACGTCGACGCGGAAGCCGTCGACGCCGCGCTCGAGCCAGAAGCGCAGCACATCGTGCATCGCCGCGCGCACGTGCGGATTGCGCCAGTTGAGATCGGGCTGCGCGCGCAGAAAACTGTGCAGGTAATACTGGCCGCTCGCTTCGTCGAAGGTCCAGGCCGGCCCGCCGAAATGCGAGAGCCAGTTGTTGGGCGGCAAAGGACCTGACTTGCCATCGCGTCCGTCGCGCCAGATGTACCAGTCGCGCCTGGCGCTGGTGCGCGCGGAACGGCTGTCGATGAACCACGGATGCCGGTCGGAAGTGTGGTTGGGCACGAAGTCGAGGATGACCTTCAGCCCGCGCGCGTGCGCGTCCTTGAGCAGCGCGTCGAAATCGGCCAGCGTGCCGAACAGCGGATCGATGCCGCAGTAGTCGGCGACGTCGTAGCCGAAGTCGGCCATCGGCGACGGAAAAACCGGGGAGATCCAGACCGCGTCGACGCCAAGCCAGGCCAGATAATCGAGCCGACGCCTGATGCCTTCCAGATCGCCGACGCCGTCGCCGTTCGTGTCCTGGAACGAGCGAGGGTAGACCTGATAGACGATGCCGCGCTGCCACCACGCCGCGCGTCGGGCCAAATCGGTCACGAGGCATCCTCTCTGTCGCAAACGGGCCAGACCGGGTTAGCAGGCAAATCTATCATCTGCATGTCGGGTTCCCCGGCATCGCGGGTGTCCGCTCGCACATAAGGGCGGCTAGCCCTCCGCCGTCACATTGGCTAGTAAGGAAAGAAATGGCGGCACAACTCACAGCTTCCGCGCGCGCAATGGTTGCGAGACCGACGTGACCTCCGAACCGGCACACGCGCAAACCGACGTCCTGGTGATCGGCTCCGGCGCCGCCGGCATGTTCGCGGCGATCGAAGCCGCGCGCGCGGGCGCGAACGTGCTGCTGGCCGACCGCAGCCTGATCGGCCGGGGCGGCGCCACCGTGATGGCGCAGATGACGGTCGCCGTCGCGCTGGGTTCGCAGACGCCCGACCACTGGCGCCACCATTACGACGACACGCTCACCGCCGGACGCGGCCTCTGCAACGCCGAGCTGGCGCGGCTGTTGTGCGAAGAAGGCCCCGACTGCATCCGCATCATGGACGAGTGGGGCGTCGGCTGGGCGCGCAAGGACGGCCGCATCACGCAGGCGATGGCGCCGGGACACGATCGGCCGCGCTGCGTTTATGTGGATTTCCTCAACACCGGGCCGGCCGTGTCGAAGACGCTGCGCACCGTGGTGAACAAGATCGACAGCATCCGCCGCGCCGGCGACCTGTGCATCGTCGATCTGCTGCACGACGGCGGCGACATCGTCGGCGCCATGGCGCTGCATCTCGGCAGCGGCAAGCCGGTCGTCATCCACGCCAAGGCCACGATTATCGCGACCGGCGGTCTGACGCGGCTCTACCGCCGCAATAGCGCCTCGACGAACATGGGCGGCGACGGCTATGCGCTGGCGCTGCGCGCGGGCGCCCGGCTCACCGACATGGAGTTCGTGCAGTTCTTCCCCATCGGCCATCTGGCGCCGCGGCTGATCGGCATGGACCCGATCATGTGGGATCCGTTCCGCTACAAGCTCGGCGGAAGGCTGCTCAACAACCGGGGCGAGGAGTTCACGCAGACCTACGGCGTGGCCGAGGACGGCAAATACGTCATCACGCGCGACGCCGGCAGCTATGCCATCATCAAGGAAGTCGAGGCCGGGCGCGGCTCGCCGCACGGCGGCGTGTATCTGAGCTTCAAGCATTGCCCGGAAAGCGCGCTGCGCGCGGCTTTCGGTCCGGTCATCGACCGCCTCGCCGCCAATGGCATCGACCTCACCAGGACCGACGTCGAAGTGGCGCCGATCGCGCACTACCACATGGGCGGCATTGCCGCCGACGTCACCATGAGCACCGGCCTGCCCGGTCTCTATGCCGCGGGCGAAGCGGTCGGCGGCGCTAACGGCGCCAACCGGCTGTCGGGCAACGCCATCACCGAGGCTTTCGTGTTCGGACGCCAGGCCGGCCGCAGCGCCGCCGCCTACGCCAGGCCGATCAACGCGATGCCCAACCGCGCCGACAACACCGGCGCGCTGCTCGACTTCCTCGGCGCGGGCAGCGGCGGCCGCGACCTCAACACCGCCGAGATGCTGCAGCGGTTGCAGAGCATTATGCAGGACGACGTCGGCCCGTTGCGCAGCGAAGGGGGCCTCACGCGCGCGCTCGGCGAAATCGGCCGGCTCGCGCAAGAGCTCGGCGATGCGCCGCCGGGCGACGGCCGCGGCTTCGACATGCGGCGGATCGACTGGCTCGATTTGCGCAATATGCTGCTGGTGGCGCGCGCCGTGACGCAAGCCGCGCTCGCGCGCACCGAGTCGCGCGGCGCGCAGGCACGCGAGGACTATCCGGAAACGTCGCCGGCCTGGGCGATCAACCAGTTCGTCACGCTGCGCGGCGGGCAGATCACGCTTGAGCGCAGCGCGCCGGAGATGGCGGCATCATGACGGAGCAGGCCACACTTGCGATCTGGCGCGGCAGCGATCCGCAAAGCGGTCGCTGGGAGACGCACGAGGTGCCGTTCGAGCCCGGCCAGTCGGTGCTCGACGGCCTGCGCTGGATCCGCGTCAACCGCGACCCGACGCTCGCGATCCGCTTCTCCTGCATCAACGCCAATGCCTGCAAGGAATGCATGATCGAGCTCGACGGCAAGACCGTCTATGCTTGCACGGCGCGGCTCGAACCGCGCGCGATGAAGCTTGCGCCTCTGTCCAACAAGAGACTGGTGCGCGACCTGGTCACCGAGATCGCGCCGCCGGGCGAGCGGTTCGCTTAGCGCTTATCCCTTCCCTGCTTGCGGGGAAGGGTGGTCGAGCGAAGCGAGGCCGGGCGGGGTTGCGCTGTCGCGCCCACCCCATTTCGTGCACCGGCCCTCCCCTTTCGGGGACTGGATAAGAACAGTCACACCGCCAAAATAATCTTGCCCATCGCCGCGCGCGCGTCGAGCATCTCGTGCGCGCGGCGCGCCTCGGCCAGAGGCAGCCGCGCGTGCACCGGCGGCTTCACCTTGCCGGCCGCAAACAGCGCGACCGTGCGCGCCGCAACGCGCGCGCGCGCCGCCGGATCATGGTCGAAGCTGTGCATGGTGAAGCAGCGCACCGCCGGGCTCACCGGCAGGTTGGCGCGCATTTCCTTGAACAGGTCCTTCTCGGGCAGTCCGCCGAGCGCGTTGAACGACACGATCAACCCGAACGGCGCCAGCATCTTCAGATTGTCGGTGAAGTTCTTGCCGACGATATGGTCGAGCACCAGATCGACGCCGCGCCCGCCGCTCAGTTCGCGCACGCGCTCAGCCGCGCGCTCACGCCCATAATTGACCGTGTGGGTCGCGCCTTGCGCGCGCGCAAAGGCGCATTTCTCGTCGGTGCTGGCGCCGGCGATCGCTTCGATGCCGGCCAGCCGGCAGAGCTGGATCACCGCCGCGCCGACGCCGCCGGCGGCGCCGTTGACATAGACGCTCTTCGGCACGACGCCGAAAGCCGCCTCGTTGAGCAGCGCGGAAGCCACCTGGTAGTTCGGGATGCTGACGGCGGCGTCGAGGTCGATTGCGTCGGGCAGCGGCGTGACTTCATCGGCCTTCAGCACGATGCGCTCGGCGTAGCAACCGCCGCGAAAACGATAGACCAGAACTTTCTGTCCTGGCTGCAGGTGCGTGACGCCGGGCCCCACCACCTCGATGCGCCCAGCCATCTCGGCGCCCGGCACGGCCGGCAGCGGCGGCATCCAGCGGTAAACACCGGTACGAAACAGCACATCGGGTTTTCCAACGCCGATGGTCTGCCCGCGCACCACGACCTCGCCGGCGCCCGGCACGGGATCGGGAAGCGTGACGGGTTTCAGCACCTCGGGACCGCCCGGGGCGTCGATCTGGATGGCTTTCATGGGGGCCGCGCGTTGTTGACAATGCGGCAGTATCGGGATCGGCCGCGCGTGACGCAATATTGAACAGGCGGCCGCTCCCCCGCGCTTGGCACGTGAAGGATCACCCCAAGACCAGCGCGACCGTGGCGTCCAATCTCGGCGTTTTCGCCGCGCAGGGCCAAGCAGGTCGGCAAGCGCGGCAGCGCGCTCGGCAACAGCGCCAAGGCGCTCGGCTCGAGCGCGAGCGAAATCCCCGCCAAGCTGATCGAACTGGTGCCGTCGATGAAGGACCTCGGCAGCTATATGCCGCTGATCGGCACGGCCAAGCCGGAGGCGCGGCCGGCCGGCGCGCAAAGCAAAACCGCAAGAAGGCGGTGCGGGGGCGCCGGCGCAAGGCGAGCTGACGCCGGCGCGTCCCCTTTAGACGGCGCAGCAAAAGGCGTGCTAGACACCCGGCGCATTTAACGCGCTTGTCCGGGCTCCATGGCGAAAACCCCTACCCTTTCCTCCTTCCGCCGCGTCGTGGTGAAGGTCGGCTCCTCGTTGCTGGTGGATTCGGCCGCCGGCGGCCTCAAGCGCGCCTGGCTCACAAGCCTCGCCGCCGACATCGCCGCTTTGCACGGCGAGAAGCGCGACGTGCTGGTGGTGTCCTCCGGCGCCATCGCGCTCGGCCGCGCCGTGCTCGGCCTGCCGCGCGGGGCGCTCAAGCTCGAGGAGGCGCAGGCCGCCGCCGCGGTCGGGCAGATTGCGCTGGCGCGCGCCTGGGCCGAGGCTTTGGGCGCGCACAAGCTCACCGCCGGCCAGGTGCTCGTGACGCTCGGCGACACCGAGGAGCGCCGCCGCTATCTCAACGCGCGCTCCACCGTCGCCAAGCTGCTGGAATGGCGCAGCGTGCCGGTGATCAACGAGAACGACACCGTCGCCACGTCCGAGATCCGCTACGGCGACAACGATCGCCTCGCCGCGCGCGTCGCCACCATGATGAGCGCCGACCTGCTGGTGCTGCTCTCCGACGTCGACGGGCTCTACGACAAGCCGCCGGGCGAAGGCTCGGGCGCCAAGCTCGTGCCGGTGGTGGCGCGGATTTCGCCCGAGATCGAGGCGATGGCCGGCGCGTCCGGCTCGGAGCTGTCGCGCGGCGGCATGGTGACCAAGATCGAAGCCGGCAAGATCGCCACCACCGCCGGCACGCATATGGTGATCGCGTCCGGCCATGTGCCGCACCCCCTGCAGGCGATCGCCGAAGGCGCGCCCTGCACCTGGTTTCTGACGCCGGCCAATCCGGTGACCGCGCGCAAGAAGTGGATCGCCGGCTCGCTCGAACCGCGCGGCGCGCTGGTCATCGACGCCGGCGCGGTGCGCGCGCTGCGCTCGGGTGCGAGCCTGTTGCCGGCGGGCGTCATCAAGGTCGAAGGCGCGTTCCAGCGCGGCGACGCGGTCGTCGTGCGCGGGCCGGACGGCGCCGAGATCGGGCGCGGCCTCGTCGCCTATGACGCGGCCGACGCCGAGCAGATCAAGGGCCGCTCGTCCGCCGACGTGATGCTGATCCTCGGCTACACCGGCCGCACCGAGATCATTCACCGCGACGATTTGGCGCTCGGCGGCGAGTGAGCCCGGGAACTCCGGCGCGGGCTCGGCGTTGTTCCGGCACGACGTGGACAAGGACGACTTCAGGACAAGGCGGTTGACCGATCGCCCGTTAACCCCGGCCCACCGGAGGCCGGGGTTTCCGCGTTTGGGCCCAACAATTTAGCCAGTGCAAGACGGGGGATCGCGACCTTTTGGCTTGCGACCTTTTGGCCGATTGCTGGGAACGCCCGCCGCCGTCACCTTCGCGCCATAACGTTGCGCGCGGCCGGGGCCAGCATCTTCCTGCACCCCAACCCCGGAAGCGCGGAACGGCAGTCGAAAGCGCCTTCGGGCGCCGAACACCCACTACCCCCAAGGGCCTTCGGGCCCTTCTTTTTTGCCGGTCAGCGGGACCGGCGGCGGCGGCGCGGACTGCCCACGGCCTTCATTGCCGGCCGGGCGGTGCGCGACGGCAGCGGCAGGAAGGTGCCGTCGGGGAATTCGAGGTAGCGGCTGTAGATCTGAGGCCCGTCACCGCCGGTGCGGCGGCCCTCGATCACGAATTTCGTGCCCACGGGGAAGCGGCTGGGCAGACGGGTCAAGTTGTACGCCATGACACCCTCCATGCGCCGATGCCGGAAAACCCATGCAAATCGGCAGTACCGGGACGCTGACAGCCCAATGTGTAGGTCTATTGATCGGTTTCGGGGTGATTGGATTTATCCACGCTATCCCCAGGCGCATAGCAATTATACCGCTCGTCCGGCTCCCTCGCGGCGGAAACCCCGGCGTGTTAGGTAACCCCCCGGTAAGGCATCCGGGTTTGCGGCCGATGAGCGCGCCACTGAAAAGCATTGAAGGCACGGGCGATATCGCGGCCGTGATGGCCGAAATCGGCCGTCAGGCGCGGGCTTCTGCGCGTGTTCTCGCGCTTGCCCCGGCCGCCCAGAAGGACCGCGCGCTGGCCGCCATGGCGGCCGCGGTGCGGACCCACAAGGCGCGGATTCTTGCCGCCAACGCCGAAGACCTGGCCGAGGCGCGCGCCGCCGGCGGCACCGGCGCCTTCCTCGACCGGCTGGCGCTCGACGAGGCCCGCGTCGAGGCAATCGCAGCCGGCATCGAAACCGTGCAGGCGCTCAATGATCCCGTCGGCGCGGTCACCGAAGCCTGGACCCGGCCGAACGGCATGCGCATCGAGCGCGTGCGGGTGCCGCTCGGCGTCATCGGCATCGTCTACGAAAGCCGCCCCAACGTGACCGCCGACGCCGGCGCGCTCTGCCTGAAGTCGGGCAATGCCGCCATCCTGCGCGGCGGCTCCGACTCGACGCGCTCCTCGCGCGCCATTCACGCCGCGCTCGAAGACGGCCTGCGCGAAGCCGGCCTGCCCGAAGCCGCCATCCAACTGGTACCGACGCGCGACCGCGCCGCGGTCGGTCATATGCTCGCCGGTCTCGACGGCAATATCGACGTGATCGTGCCGCGCGGCGGCAAAAGCCTGGTCGCGCGCGTGCAGGCGGAAGCGCGCGTGCCCGTGTTCGCGCATTTGGAAGGCGTCTGTCATATCTATGTCGACAAAGCCGCCGACCTCGGCATGGCGAAGCACATCGTGCTCAACGCCAAGATGCGCCGCACCGGCGTCTGCGGCGCGGCCGAAACGCTGCTGGTCGACCGCGCCGTCGCCGCCACGCACTTGAAGCCGTTGATCGAGATGCTGATCGACGCCGGCTGCGAGATCCGCGGCGACAAGGCCGTGCAAGGCGTCGACAAGCGCGTGAAGGCCGCGACCGAGGAAGACTGGTCGACCGAGTATCTCGACGCCATCATCGCTGTTGGTGTTGTTGACGGTGTTGCCGCCGCCGTTGCCCATATCGAGCGTTACGGCTCGCACCACACCGACGCCATCGTCACCGACGACCAGGCCGCCGCCGACAAGTTCCTGCGCGAGGTCGACTCGGCCATCGTGCTGCACAATGCCTCCACCCAGTTCGCCGACGGCGGCGAGTTCGGCTTCGGCGCCGAAATCGGCATCGCCACCGGCCGCCTGCACGCGCGCGGGCCGGTCGGCGTCGACCAGCTCACCACCTTCAAATACCGCATCCGCGGCACCGGTCAGATCCGTCCGTGAACTCGCAGAAACTCGACCGCTCCGAGCGCGTCCTGCCACCTCACGCGCCCGGCATGAGGATCGGCCTGTTCGGCGGCACTTTCGACCCGCCGCATGAGGCGCACCGGGGCGCGACCATGCTCGCGCTCAAGCGGCTCAAGCTTGACCGCGTCTGGTGGCTGGTGACGCCGGGTAATCCGCTCAAAAATACCGCCGGACTCGCACCGCTGTCCGAGCGCATCGCGGCGGCGCGCGAGCTTACCCACCACCCGCGCGTCGACGTCACCGGCCTCGAGGCCGTCATCAAGACGCGATATACGCACGACACCATCTCCTGGCTGATTAACCGCTGTCCGGGCGTGCAGTTCGTCTGGATTATGGGCGCGGACAACCTGCGCAGTTTTCACCGCTGGCAGAAATGGCGCGGTATCGCCTCGTTGGTGCCTATCGTCGTGATCGACCGCATGGGGCCGAGTCTCTACGCCGGCGCCAGCCCGGCGGGACAGGCGTTGCGCCCTTTCCGCATCCGCGAGGAGGACGTCGCCAGCCTGCCCGGCCGCCGGCCGCCGGTGTGGACCTTCCTGCACGGGCTGAAGTCGCCGCTGTCCTCGACCGCCCTGCGCGCGCTGCGGCGGGGCAAGGGAACTCCTGCCAAACCCCGCCCGCGCAAAACGGCCGCCAAACAAAGCGACAAGGGTGGCAAGAAGCGCGCGAAGTAGTTATCTTTGGCGAGTCCCCGGTTATCCGGGCCGAGTGCATCGAATTGAAAGGACCAGAGCCCCTGTCGACACCTGCACTCTCTCGGGCTGCCAAACCTGCGCCCGAAGCCGTGTCCCGCCGCCTTAGCGCGAAGGAGACACTCCGCGTTGCCCTCGCCGCTATCGAAGACATGAAGGCCGAGGACACCGTCAGCATCGATCTCGCCGGCAAAACCTCCATCGCGGATTACATGGTCGTGACCAGCGGCCGCTCGGACCGTCACGTCGGCTCCGTCGCCGACCGCGTGGTCAGAGACCTGGAAAAAGCCGGCGTGAAGCGCATCCGCGTCGAAGGCTTGAAGCAAGGCGACTGGGTGCTGATCGACGCCGGCGACGTCATCGTCCACGTCTTCCGGCCGGAAGTGCGCGACTTCTACAGCCTGGAAAAGATGTGGTCGGGCGGTAAAGCCGAAAAGCGGCCGAGCTGATACACTCGTCGGCACGATGCGCATCATCGTCGCCGCTATCGGGCGCCTGAAGCAGGGCCCGGAAACCGAGCTTGCCGAGCGCTACCGCAAGCGCGCGGCGCAGACCGGCCGCCAGCTCGGCCTGCGCGACGTTGAAATCATAGAAATCCGAGAAAGCCGCGCCGACGACGCCGGCAAGCGCATGCTCGAGGAATCGATCGCGCTCGCCAACATCATTCCGCAGGGCGCGGCGGTGGTGCTGCTCGACCAGCGCGGCGAGAACCTCGACAGCGCCGCGCTCGCGAACCAGCTCAGCCAGTGGCGCGCCAACGACAAGGCGGCGGTGGTCTTCATCATCGGCGGCGCCGACGGCCTCAGCCCCAGCCTGCGCGACAAGGCCACGTTGCGGATTTCGTTCGGGGCGGCGACGTGGCCGCATCAGATGGTGCGCGTGATGCTGCTGGAGCAGATCTATCGCGCCACGACCATTCTCACCGGGCACCCGTATCACCGGGCCTGAGCGTCAGCGCGTCAGCCGGTCGAGCGGCACCGAGAGCACGACCGAAAGTCCTGCGGCCTGCCAGTCATAGGCGATCGTTCCGCCCAAGGCGGCCGCGATCGTCTTCTCCGACAGCAGCGTCCCGAAGCCCTTGCGCTCAGGCATGGCGGCGATCGGCGGGCCGCCGCGCTCGACCCAGGCGATGCACAGCCGGTCGTCCGCCACCTGCCACGCTATGCGCACCGAACCGCCGTCTTCGCTCAACGCGCCGTATTTGGCGGCGTTGGTCGCAAGCTCGTGGAACAGCAGCGCCACGTTGTTGGTGGCGTTCGAGCCGATCCGCACCGGCGGCCCGCTGACTTTGTTGCCGGACCGCTCATAGGGCCGCAGGATCGTGCCGATCACGTCGGCGAAGTCGCTTGCTTCGCGCGGCAGCCCTTTGCTGTCGAAGGTTCGCCGCACCAGCCCGTGCGCCGTTGCCAGCGCGTGCACGCGCCCGGACAGGCCGTCCCCTAATTCCTTGACGGTGCCGGCGCCGCGCGCGCCCATGCGGATCATCGCATCGATGATGGCGAACACGTTCTTGACGCGATGACCCATTTCCCGCGTCACGGTCTCCTGCTGCTCCAGCGCTTCCTTCAGGCGGCGCTCGTTTTGCGCCATCTTTAGCGCGATGCCGGTGAAGGCCGCGAGGTCGAGCATCACGTCCGAATGGCCTGAATCGAAATGGCCTTCCTCTTCCGACACGATCCAGAGCGTGCCCAGCGGCTCGTTGCCGCCCAGATAAAGCGGCACCAGCAGGCATTCGGGCAGCGAGACCTTCGCGTCCTGCAGCCAAGTGTAGACGCGCTCGGGCCGCTGCACGAGGATCGGCGCGCGGTTGTCGAGCGTGATTCCGCACGGACTGAAGTTGCGCGGCGTGGTCGCGCCGGTAAATTTTTCGAGATCGCCGCGCAGATGCTGCCAGCGGAAAACGCCAGGCGGCGGATCGGGTTCGAACAGGCTGATGCCGCCGGAAACGGAGTCGCACATGTCGATGGCAATATCGACCAGACGCGGCAGCACATGATCGGGATTGTCGACCATCTCCCGCGCGAGCTCCTGAAGCGCGAGCGTCTGCTGTAGATAGTCGGGTCTGTGCGCGGCCCGGCGCGTCAGCTCCTCGGTGATGAAGACCGGAGCGACGGCTTGAGGCACAGGCATTGACATAACAAAATCCAGGGCGACGACAACAATGGCGCGCGGCGCCTGCACATACCACTGTAGGTTAGGGACCGGAGGCCGGCAAGGAATAGCAGTCACCCGCTACCGACCTGACTGCTTGGGCATTTTGGCGGATTTGACTAATATTGCTCTCCGAGTCGCTGCTCGTACTGTCGGCGCTCGTCTGTCGGACGTACTGTGTGCTTCGCGACGCCGGCGGGTCCCTATTTCGTCTCAATTGCGCGCCAGCATCGATTGCGACCTTGGGCGGCCAGCCCTTTGGGGGTTCTTTGATTCCGACCATTCGCCGCGCCGACCGCTACGCCGCGCTGGTCGCGGGACTTGCCGCGGTATGGCCGCTCGCGCCCGGCTGGGCGCAGGAACGCCCTGTACTCGCGCAGAACGGCAAGGCCGAAAATGCCGAAGCCCTCAAACAGCGCGACGAGGAACTCAAGGCCGCGCGCGAGGCCCAGCGCAAGTCGTCCGAGGCCGAAGCCGCGCTCCGGCGCGAGATCGACGAGATCGGCAGCGACCGCCGCAAGCTCAATCAGGCGCTCATCGACACCGCCGCCAAGGCGCGCGGCGTGGAAGCCAGGATCGCCGCCACCGAAGCGCGCCTGAAGCCGCTCGACGCCAACGAACAGGTCATCCGCAAATCGCTGGAAGGCCGCCGCACCGCGATCGGCGAAGTGCTGGCCGCGCTCCAGCGCATCGGCCACCGCCCGCCGCCCGCACTGATCGCCAGCCCGGAAGACGCGCTGCAATCGGTGCGCACCGCCATGGTGCTCGGCGCCGTGCTGCCGGAGATGCGCCAAGCGGTCGACGCGCTGGCGCACGATCTCACCGGCCTGGTCGCGGTGCGCAAGCAGATCGCCGCCGAGCGCGACAAGCTGCAGGCCGAGGTCGTTTCGCTCGACGCCGAACGCACGCGCATGAGCGCGCTCGTCGGCGAGCGGCAGAAGCAGCAGGCCGACCGCGAGCAGGCGCTCGCGGCCGAGCGCGCCAATGCCGACAATTTGGCCAAGCAGGTCGACAATCTCAAAGATTTGATCGCCAAGCTGGAAAGCAGCCTCGACCCAGCCACGCGCGCGGCGCGCGAGGCCGCGCGGGGCGATTCGAGGCCTTCTCTGGCGGCTTTGAGCGATCCCGGCCGGCTCGCCCCTGCGATCGCCTTCGCCTCACTGCGCGGGCGAGTTCCGATTCCGGTAAACGGCGTCAAACTGAAGGAATTCGGCGCACCCGACGGTATCGGGGGCATGGAAAAGGGGCTTTCGGTCGCCACCCGCGCCGGCGCCCAGGTGACCGCGCCGTCCGACGGCTGGGTCGTCTATGCCGGACCGTTCCGCTCCTACGGACAACTCTTGATCCTTAATGTCGGCGGCGGGTATCATGTCTTGCTCGCTGGGATGGATCGGATATCAGTCGATCTCGGGCAGTTCGTGCTGACCGGAGAACCCGTTGCGGTGATGGGAAATAGCTCCCATATTGCCGCTGTCCTCGCGACTGGTTCCAGCCAACCGGTGCTTTATATCGAGTTTCGAAAAGACGGGATGCCCGTCGATCCAGGCCCATGGTGGGCGGCTGGCGAAGGCGAAAAGGTTCGCGGATGATGCGCAAGACCTCACTCATTCTTCTCGGCGCGGCTAGCGGCGCGGCACTCACGCTCATGGCGGTGCAACCGCACCTCATGCTCGGCGGCAGCGCCCGCGCGGCGGTGGCCGACACCTACCGCCAGCTCAATTTGTTCGGCGACGTGTTCGAGCGCGTGCGCGCCGACTACGTCGAAAAACCGGACGACGGCAAGCTGATCGAGACGGCGATCAACGGCATGCTGGCCGGCCTCGATCCGCACTCCAGCTACATGGACTCCAAGAGCTTCCGCGACATGCAGGTGCAGACGCGCGGCGAGTTCGGCGGCCTTGGCATCGAAGTCACCATGGAAGACGGCCTGATCAAGGTGGTGGCGCCGATCGACGAAACGCCCGCCGCCAAGGCCGGCGTGCTCGCCAACGACCTCATCACCAAGCTCGACGAAGACCAGGTGCAGGGGCTGACCCTGAACCAGGCGGTCGAGAAGATGCGCGGCGCCGTCAACACCAAGATCAAGCTGACCATCATGCGCAAGGGCGTCGACAAGCCGCTCGAACTGACGCTGACGCGCGACGTCATCCGCGTGCGTTCGGTGCGCTCGAGCGCGGAAGGCGACGACGTCGGCTATATCCGCATGAGCCAGTTCAACGAGCAGACCACCGAGGGCTTGAAGAAGGCGTTCTCCGACATCGGCGCCAAGATCAGCGACGACAAGCTCAAGGGCTACGTGCTCGACCTGCGCAACAATCCGGGCGGCCTGCTCGACCAGGCGATCTCGGTCTCGGATGCGTTCCTGCAGAAAGGCGAGATCGTCTCCACCCGCGGCCGCAACGCCGAGGAGACGCAGCGCTTCAACGCCAAGGCCGGCGACCTCACCAAGAACAAGCCGATCATCGTGCTGATCAACGGCGGCTCGGCTTCGGCCTCCGAAATCGTGGCCGGCGCCTTGCAGGACCACCGGCGCGCGACGGTCATCGGCACGCGCTCCTTCGGCAAGGGTTCGGTGCAGACCATCATCCCGCTCGGCTCCGGCAACGGCGCGCTGCGGCTAACCACGGCGCGCTACTTCACGCCGTCGGGCCGCTCGATCCAGGCCAAGGGCATCACCCCGGACATCGAGGTGCTGCAGGATGTGCCGGACGATCTCAAGGCCAAGACCGACACCAAGGGCGAGGCCTCGCTGCGCGGCCACCTCAAGGGCGACGCCGGCAAGGAGCAGACCGGTTCGCAGTCCTACATCCCGCCGGAGGCCAAGAACGACAAGGCGCTGCAGATGGCCATCGACCTCCTGCGCGGCGTGCAGGTCAACTCGGCTTTCCCGCCGAACGCCAAGACCCCGGTTCCGAACTGAACCGAACAACGATCCGAATACCGCGGGGCGCCCCAGTGGCGCCCCGTTTCGTTTGGACCCCGGTAACCGGCCGAGAATCGGCGCGTGCTAGACTGGCGCGATGATTCGCCAGGATTTGAGCCCGTGGCCCCGGACGACCTGAACGCGCCGCTCGGTCAGGGCAAAACCTCGAAGCTGCCGAAGCTGCCGAAGCTGCCCAAGTTGCCGGTCTCGGGCCCGCAACTGCTGGCCGGCCTGCTCGGCCTCTCCGGCATCATGGTGGTGGCCTGGGCGGCCCTGGTCAACGATCCGCTCGGCGGCGAGCCCATGGCGGTCGTGGCGACCAAGACGACGCCGCCAAAGGCGGTCGAGGCCCCCGCCGACGGCGGCGACGGCAGCCGCCGCTACGACGGCCCGTCGGTCACGGTCGCCGCCGACAAAGGCCAGCCGGCGGAGGCCGCCAAGGCGGCCGCGCCGCCGCCAGGCTCCAAGACCGTCACCATCATCGACGGCTCCAGCGGCAAGCGGCAGGAAGTCGTCATCCCCGGCCCGGCGGGCGGCAACACGCCGGCCGAGCCGAGCGGCCCGCGCGCCGCGGCCGATCCCAAGCTCCTGGAGACCACCCGGCACGGCAGCATCCCGAAGGTCGGTCCGAACGGGCTGCGCGCGTCCGCGCGCTACGCCAAGCCCCGCGACATCCCGGCCAACCGCAAGGATTTCCCGCGCATCGCCATCGTCATCGGCGGCCTCGGCATCAGCGCGTCGGGCACCGCCGAGGCCTTTTCCAGCCTGCCGGCCGGCGTCAGCTTTGCGCTGGCGCCCTACGGCGCCGACCTCGAGAAGCTGGCCGAGAGGGCACGCGGCGAGAACCACGAGGTGCTGCTGCAGGTGCCGATGGAGCCGTTCGACTATCCCGACAACGATCCCGGCCCGCAGACGCTGCTCACCTCGCTCAGCGCCGAGCAGAACGTCGACCGCCTGCACTGGCTGATGAGCCGCTTCAGCGGCTATGTCGGCATCGTCAGCTTCATGGGCGCGCGCTTCACCGCTTCCGAGCAGACGCTGGCGCCGGTGCTGCGCGAGACGTCGAAGCGCGGGCTGATCTATGTCGACGACGGCGGCTCCTCGCGCAGCGTCGCCGGCCAGATCGCCGGCAGCCACAACCTGCCTTTCGCCAAGACCGACGTGGTGCTCGACGCCGTGCCGACGGCGGCCGAGATCGACCGTTCGCTGGCGCGGCTGGAAATGGCCGCGCGCGAGAACGGCGTCGCGGTCGGCATCGCCGGCGGCCAGCCGGCCACCGTCGCGCGCATCGCCGAATGGGCGAAGAAGGTGGAGAGCCGCGGCTTCGTGCTGGTGCCGATCAGCATGGCGGCGAACAAGGCGAAGTCGTCGTAGAAGCGCATAGGGAATAGCGAGTAGCGAATAGAAAGCCTATCTTGCTACTCGCTACTCGCTACTCGCTATTCGCCGGTCTCCCATGCCCGCCTTCGAATCCCTGCCCTATCGCCCCTGCGCCGGCATGACGGTGTTCAACCGCGCCGGCCTCGTGTTCGTCGGCCGCCGCGCCGGCGGGCCCGAGCATGTCGACGCCACGCATGTCTGGCAGATGCCGCAGGGCGGCATCGACGAAAACGAAGACGCCTACAAGGCGGCGCTGCGCGAGCTCTACGAGGAAACCAACATCCGCTCGGTCGAGAAGCTCGGCGAGATTGCGGAATGGCTCGCGTACGACATCCCGCGCGACACCGTCGGCGCGGCCTGGGGCGGCAAATACCGCGGGCAGAAGCAGAAATGGTACGCGCTGCGCTTCACCGGCGAGGAGCGCGAGATCAACATCACCGCGCCCGCCGGCGGCCACGCGCCGGAGTTCATCGATTGGCGCTGGGTGAAGATCGGCGAGCTGCCCGACTTGGTGGTGCCGTTCAAGCGCGAGACCTACGAGCGGGTGGTGCGGGAGTTCGAGCGTTTCGCGCGCTAGTAGCGAGACATTGCGCCGCAGTTTGACGCCTTGGAACCGCCGCGACTCCGGCTTAGCTGGCCGTCGGGGGCACAACCAGGGACCAACATGTTCGACGCGAAGCGTTTGCTCGACCAATTCATTGGCAGCCAGAATGCCGGCCAGCCGCAGCACAGCGGCGGCCGGCCGCACGGCGATCTTCTCCAGCAAGCGGGCCAGGCGCTCGGCGGCTTTGGCGGCTTCGGCGGCGGCGCGCTCGCCGGCGGCCTTGCCGGATTGCTCCTGGGCTCGAAGGGCGGCCGCAAGCTGGCCGGCTCGGCGCTGACTTATGGCGGCATGGCCGTCGCCGGGGCGCTGGCTTACCGCGCCTATCAGAACTGGCAGGCCGGCAAGGCCGCGACGCCCGCGGCCAGCGCCCAAACGCCGTTGCTGCCGCCGCCGGCGGACACGCCGTTCAACCCGGCGACCGAGGCCGAGCAGCAGACGCTCGGCCGCCACCTCCTGCGCGCGATGATCTCGGCCGCCAAGGCCGACGGCCACATCGACGCGCAAGAGCAATCCAACATCTTTGAGCAAATGGACCGCCTCAACGTCGGCGCCGACGACAAAGCCTTCGTCATGGACGAACTGCGCAAGCCCCTCGACGTCGATGCCGTTGCGCGCGCGGCGCGATCGCCGGAAGAGGCGGCCGAGCTTTATACCGTCTCGCTGCTGGCAATCGACGTCGACAATCCTTCCGAGCGCGCCTATCTGGCGCTGCTCGCGGCCCGTCTCAAGCTCGATGAGAAACTCGTCGCGCACCTGCATGCGACCGTCGAGGGCGCGACCGTACCCGCGCCGCAGCCGGCAGCCGTGCGATAAGCCCCACCCAAAACGCCGGGGCGAGCCCCGGCGTTTTTCATTGGGTGACAGCGCGGTGACCTAGTGCATCGCCGTGCCGGTGAGGTGCCGGTCGACTGCCTTGTAATGGTCAAGCTGCGTGATCAGCTTGTCGAGCGCATTGCCCGGCTCGGTCTTGGCAATGCGGCTCTCGATTTCGCCGATGCGGGTCGCGATCATCGCGCGGTCGATGTCCTCGACCGAGTCGGCGGTGTCGGCCAGCACGGTCAACCCTTCCGCCGACACTTCGGCGAAACCGCCGAGCACGACGATCTTCTGCTCGCCGCCCGAAGACTTCACCGTGAGGATGCCCGGCCGCAGCGTGGTGACCATCGGCGCATGGCCGGCCAGCACGCCGAAGTCGCCTTCGGCGCCGGGGACGTCCACCTGCTCGACCTCGCCCGAGAACAAGAGCTTCTCCGGCGAGACGAGATCGAAATGGAAAGTGGCCATCGTGTCTTAGCGAATAGCGAGTAGCGAATAGCGAGTAGTTCGCTTGCCGCCTGCTCTCTCTATTCGCTACTCCCTATTCGCTATTCGCTTTCGTTACGCCGCTTCCGCCGCGAGCTTCTTGCCCTTCTCGACCGCCTCTTCGATGGTGCCGACCATGTAGAAGGCGGCTTCCGGCAGGTGGTCGTACTTGCCTTCCACCAGGCCTTTGAAGCCCTTGATGGTGTCGGCGAGGTCGACGAGCTTGCCGGGCGAGCCGGTGAACACTTCGGCGACGTGGAACGGCTGCGACAGGAAGCGCTCGATCTTGCGCGCGCGCGCGACCGTCAGCTTGTCCTCTTCCGACAGCTCGTCCATGCCCAGGATCGCGATGATGTCCTGCAGCGCCTTGTAGCGCTGGAGAACCTGCTGGGTCTGGCGGGCGACCGCGTAGTGCTCCTCGCCGACGATCAGCGGCGACAGCATGCGCGAGGTGGAGTCGAGCGGGTCCACCGCCGGATAGATGCCCTTGGCGGCGATGTCGCGCGACAACACGGTGGTGGCGTCCAAGTGCGCGAACGAGGTCGCCGGCGCCGGGTCGGTCAAGTCGTCGGCCGGCACGTAAATCGCCTGCACAGAGGTGATCGAACCCTTGGTGGTGGTGGTGATGCGTTCCTGCAGCGCGCCCATGTCGGTGGCGAGCGTCGGCTGATAGCCGACGGCGCTCGGAATACGGCCGAGCAGCGCCGACACTTCCGAACCGGCTTGCGTGAAGCGGAAGATGTTGTCGACGAAAAACAGAACGTCCTGACCCTGGTCGCGGAAATATTCCGACAGCGTCAGGCCGGTGAGGCCGACGCGGGCGCGCGCACCCGGCGGCTCGTTCATCTGGCCGAACACCAGCGCGCACTTGGAGCCTTCGCCGCCGCCCTTCTTGTTGACGCCGGATTCGATGAACTCGTGATAGAGGTCGTTGCCTTCGCGCGTGCGCTCGCCGACGCCGGCGAACACGGAATAGCCGCCGTGCGCCTTGGCGACGTTGTTGATCAGCTCCTGAATGAGCACGGTCTTGCCGACGCCGGCGCCGCCGAACAGGCCGATCTTGCCGCCCTTGGCGTAAGGCGCGAGCAGGTCGACGACCTTGATGCCGGTCACCAGAATCTGCGCTTCGGTCGACTGATCCGTGTACTTCGGCGCTTCGGCGTGAATCGGGCGCTTGTCATCGGACTTCACCGGACCGGCTTCGTCGATCGGCTCGCCGATGACGTTGACGATGCGGCCCAGGAGGCCGGGGCCAACCGGCACGGCGATCGCCTGGCCGGTGTCGGTGACCGACTGGCCGCGCACCAAGCCTTCGGTGACGTCCATGGCGATGGTGCGCACGGTGTTTTCACCAAGATGCTGCGCGACCTCGAGCACGAGGCGGTTGCCCCCGTTCTTGGTCTCGAGCGCGTTCAAGATCGCCGGCAGTTGCCCCTCGAACTGCACGTCGACGACGGCGCCGATGACCTGGGTGATTTTGCCGGTGGTGTTCTGCGTGGCCATATCGTCCTCGTTACAGAATTAAAGCGCTTCGGCGCCGGAGATGATCTCGATCAGTTCCTTCGTGATCATGGCCTGGCGCGTGCGGTTGTAGGTCAAAGTCTGCTTGCGGATCATTTCGCCCGCGTTGCGGGTGGCGTTGTCCATCGCGCTCATCTGCGAGCCGTAGAACGAGGCCGCATTCTCCAGAAGCGCGCGGAATATCTGCACCGCCACGTAGCGTGGCAGCAGCTCGTCGAGGATCTCTTCCTCTTCCGGCTCGTATTCGTAGGCGGCCGTCGGGGCCGCGGCGGCGGCGCCTTCCGGCGGCTTAGCGGGAATGATCTGCTGCGCGGTCGGAATCTGCTGAACCACCGTCTTGAAGCGTGCGTAGAACAAAGTCGCGACGTCGAACTGGCCCTGCTCGAACAGCGCCAGAACCTTGCGCGCGATGTCCTCGGCATTGGTAAAGCCGATGGTGCGCACGCCGCGCAACTCGACGCGGTCGACAATGTTCTTCTCGTACAGGCGGCGGAGCTGCTCGTGGCCCTTGCGGCCGACGGTGAGAATTTTCACCTCTTTGCCTTCCGCCATCAGGCGGTTGGCGTGCTCGCGCGCCAGGCGCACGATCGAGGAGTTGAAGGCGCCCGCCAGGCCGCGTTCGCCGGTGGCGACGATCAGCAGATGAACCTGGTTGCGGCCGGTGCCGGCGAGCAGCTTCGGCGCGCCTTCGCTGGCCGCCATGCCGGCGGCGATGTTGCCGAGCACGCGGTCCATGCGCTCGGCGAAAGGCCGCGCCGCCTCGGCGGCCATCTGGGCACGCCGCAGCTTCGAGGCGGCCACCATCTGCATGGCCTTGGTGATCTTCTGCGTCGCCTTGGTCGCGGCGATGCGGACGCGCATGTCTTTGAGAGAGGCCATGTCTTCTCAGTCGCCTTTAACCAACTCGTTCGTCCTAATCTTTACGCAAACGTCTTGGCGTATCCGTCGACGACCGCCTTGAGCTTGGCCGCGTCGGCGTCCGACAGGTCGCCGCTCTTGCGGATGCTGTCGAGAATGTCGTTGTGCTTGGTGCGCACGAGCGAAAGCAGGCCGCTCTCGAAGTCGCGCACCTTGTTGACCGGGAACGCGTCGAGGTAGCCGTTGACGCCGGCGTAGATCACCACGACCTGCTCTTCCATCTTCAGCGGCGAGAACTGCGGCTGCTTCAGCAGCTCGGTCAGGCGCGAGCCGCGCGCCAAGAGGCGCTGGGTGGTGGCGTCGAGGTCGGAGCCGAACTGCGCGAAGGCTGCCATTTCGCGGTACTGCGCGAGCTCACCCTTGATCTTGCCGGCGACCTTCTTCATCGCCTTGGTCTGCGCGGCGGAGCCGACGCGCGACACCGAAAGGCCGACGTTCACCGCCGGGCGAATGCCCTGGTAGAACAGGTCGGTCTCCAGAAAGATCTGGCCGTCGGTGATCGAAATCACGTTGGTCGGAATGTAGGCCGACACGTCGTTGGCCTGCGTTTCGATGACCGGCAGCGCGGTCAGCGAACCGGCGCCCTTGCTGTCGTTCATCTTGGCGGCGCGCTCCAAGAGGCGCGAGTGCAGGTAGAACACGTCGCCCGGATAGGCTTCGCGGCCCGGCGGGCGGCGCAGCAGCAGCGACATCTGGCGATAGGCGACGGCCTGCTTGGACAAGTCGTCATAGATGATGACGGCGTGCATGCCGTTGTCGCGGAAGTATTCGCCCATGGTGCAGCCGGAGAACGGCGCCAGGAACTGCATCGGGGCCGGGTCGGACGCGGTGGCGGCGACGACGATCGAATATTCGAGCGCGCCCTGCTCTTCCAGAACCTTCACGAACTGCGCGACGGTCGAGCGCTTCTGGCCGACCGCGACGTAGACGCAGTACAGCTTGATCTTCTCGTCCGGCTGCGCGTTGAGCGGCTTCTGGTTGAGGATGGTGTCGAGCGCGATGGCGGTCTTGCCGGTCTGGCGGTCGCCGATGATCAGCTCGCGCTGGCCGCGGCCGATCGGGATGAGCGCGTCGATGGCTTTGAGGCCGGTGGCCATCGGCTCATGCACCGACTTGCGCGGGATGATGCCGGGCGCCTTGACGTCCACGCGCATGCGCGTGTCGCCCTTGATCGGGCCCTTGCCGTCGATCGGGTTGCCGAGCGCGTCGACGACGCGGCCCAAGAGGCCCTTGCCGACAGGCACGTCCACGATGGCGCCGGTGCGCTTGACGGTCTGGCCTTCCTTGATCTCGCGGTCGGCGCCGAAAATAACGATACCGACGTTGTCGCTTTCGAGGTTGAGCGCCATGCCGCGCGTGCCGTTCTCGAACTCGACCATCTCGCCGGCCTGCACGTTGTCGAGGCCGTAGACGCGGGCGATGCCGTCGCCGACGGAGAGAACCTGGCCGACTTCGGAGACTTCGGCTTCCTGGCCGAAATTCTTGATCTGCTCTTTCAGGATGGCGGAAATTTCTGCGGCGCGGATGTCCATCAGCGGGCCTCTTTCATCGCGAACTTGATCGCATTGAGCTTGGTGCGGAGCGAACTATCGACCATGCGGCTGCCGACCTTGACGATCAGGCCGCCGATGATGGCGGGGTCGACGTTGACGTTGAGGTCGATGTCTTTGCCGCCGGTGATGCCTTTGAGCGCGCCCTTGAGCGCGTCGAGATTCTTGTCGCTGAGCTTCTCGGCGACGGTGACCTGCGCGGAAACCTCGCCTTTGTGGCGGGCGACCAGCGCGCGGTAGCCGCGGATCATGTCGCGCACGGCGAACAGCCGGCGGTTGGCCGCGATGACACGCAGGAAATTGCCGGCCAGGCCCTTGATGCCGGCCTTGTCGAGGATCGCCGACAGCGCCTTGAGCTGCTCGTCGGCGCCGAACACCGGGCTGCGCACCAGACGCGTGAGGTCGGGACTGCCGGCGACCATCGCGTCGAAAGTCTCGAGATCGGCTCTGACGGCATCGACTGCCTTGTCTGCGAGCGCGAGCTCGAACAACGCGCCGGCATAACGGCCGGCCATGCCGGAAATGAGGGGGTCTTCGCCTGCCACCTGACACTCTTTTCGTTACGTACTTCACAGGCCGAACGCCGTCGCAGAGGGGCGGCGCAACCTGTTGGAATTCAAGAGGGAATTCCGACCTCCGAGGACGTCGCGGAAGCCCGCGGAAAACCCTCCGGAAATCGAGGCGGTTGCTAACACAGCAGCAATCGCGGTGCAACAAGCCGTGCTGTGATCGCGCGTGATCATGTTTTACGCGACGGGCCCGGCAAAATTGCATCACAGGGATACCTCGCCAGATCCGTGCCGTCTCCTATAGCCTGCGCGGCCTGCCGCGCGGAACCGCGTGGCGCGTGCCGGCCGGGAGCCACGTCACAATGCCGCATGCAATAGCCCAGTCCGGCATCGCCAGGCTGCTCGTGGTGTTGCTGGCTTTTGCCTGGGGCCTGAACTGGATCGCCGCCGTCTTCGGCTTGCAGGAAGTGCCGCCCTGGAGCCTGCGCTTCGCCGGCGCCAGCATCGGCGCGGCAACCCTGTTCGCCGCGGCGCTGCTCACCGGCCACGACCTGCGGGTACCCCGCGGCGAGCGCCTGCATGTGATGGTCGCCGGCTTCTTCAATGTGGCCATCTTCAACCTCGCGTCGGCTTTCGCGCAGCTGAGCGGGGCGACCTCGCGCGCCATCATCATTTCCTATTCGATGCCGATCTGGGCCGCCGTGCTGAGCTGGATGATGCTGGGCGAGCGGCTGACCGCGGTGCGCTGGCTGGCGCTGGCGCTATGCGTCGCCGGCCTGGGCATCCTGGTAGGGCCGCAATTCGAGCACGGACTGTCGCCGGCGGCGTTCTATGCGCTCGCCTGCGCGCTCGGCTGGGCCTTCGCCACCGTCTATCTGAAATGGGCGCAGGTCAAAGTGGCGCCGCTCGCCAACGCGGCCTGGCAACTGGTGTTCGGCGCGGTGCTGATCGGCATCGGCATGCTGGCGTTCGATCATTATCCGCGGCTGTGGCCGCTGCAGACCCAGTCGATCCTCGCGATCCTGTACATCGGCGTGTTCGGCGTCGGGCTGGCGCATTTCCTGTGGTGGTCGATTGTCGGGCGGCTGCCGACCATGACGGCCTCGATCGGCTCGCTGCTGGTGCCGGTCGTGGGCGTCGGCGCCTCGATTGTCGTGCTCGGCGAGCGGCCGAGCGTGCCCGACATGATCGGCTACGCGCTGATCTTCGCGGCGGCGGCTTGCGTGCTGCTGCAGCGGGACGTGAAGCACACTGAGATGCCGGAATAGTCTCTCGGATGTGAGGGGACCATCATGGCCTGGATTTATCTCACCATTGCCGGACTGTTCGAAATCGGCTGGGCGATCGGGCTGAAATACACCGAAGGCTTCAGCAGGCTCTGGCCGTCGCTCGCGACCGTTGCGGCGATGATCGTCAGCCTTGCCTTTTTGGGCCTCGCGCTGAAGTCGCTGCCGGTCGGCACCGCTTACGCCGTGTGGACGGGCATCGGCGCCGTCGGCACAGCCGCGCTCGGCATCTACCTTTTCGGGGAATCGGCCGATGTCGCCCGCCTCGGCTGCATCGGCCTGATCGTAGCCGGGCTGGTCGGCCTCAAGCTGGTCACCTGATCGCGGCTAGAAGAAGCTCTGCGGATCGATATCGACCTCGAGCGCAACGCCGCCCTTGGCCTTTGGCGCGGCGGAAAGCCATTCGCGCAGATAGCCCGACAGGTCGAAGTTGCGCGGCGCCTTGACCAAGAGGCGGAAGCGGTGGCGGCCGCGCACAACGGCCACAGGAGCTTCGGCCGGGCCGAGCACGCGGACATGCTCTTCCTTGGGTGCGACCGCGACCAGCGCGCGGCCATAACCCTCCGCCCCATGCCGGTCGCTGGCGCTCACCACCAGCCCGGCGAGGCGGCCGAAGGGCGGATAGCCCGTGCGCTCGCGCAGCGCGATCTCGCTCGAATAGAACGCCTCGCGGTCGCCGAGGATGAGCGCCTTCATCACCGGATGGTCGGGCTGGTGCGTCTGCAAAAAGCCGACGCCGCGGCCCTCCTCGCGGCCGGCGCGGCCGACCACCTGATGCAGAAGCTGGAAGGTGCGCTCGGACGCGCGCGGATCGCCATTGCCGAGCCCGAGGTCGGCGTCGACGATGCCGACCAGGTTGAGCTTCGGGAAATGGTGCCCCTTGGCGACGAGTTGCGTGCCGATGACCAGATCGAAGCGGCCCTCCGCCACGTCGTCGAGCTCGGCGCGCAGGCGCTCGATCGATTCCACGAGATCGCTCGACAGCACCAGGATGCGCGCCCCTGGAAACAGCTCGGCCGCCTCCTGCTCCAGCCGCTCGACGCCGGGGCCGACGGCGGCGAAGCTCTCGGTGGCGTGGCAATTCGGGCATTCGGCCGGCGGCGGCATGTTGAAGCCGCAGTGGTGGCAGATCAGGCGGCGGCGGAAGCGGTGGTCGACCAGCCAGGCGTCGCAGTTCGGGCATTGCAGACGGAAGCCGCAGGCGCGGCAAAGCGTGAGCGGCGCATAGCCGCGACGATTGAGGAACAGAAGCGCCTGCTCGCGCCGCTCCAATGTGTTCTGCACGGCTTCGGCTAGTTTCGGCGAAATGAAGCGCCCGCGCGGCGGGCCTTCGGTGCGCATGTCGATCGCCTCGATCTGCGGCAGATGCGCGCCGCCGAAACGCTCGGGCAGATGGATGCGGCGATAGCGTCCGCGCCGCGCATTCACTTCCGATTCGACCGACGGCGTTGCCGAGGCCAGCAGCACCGGAATCTTCGCAATGCTGCCGCGCACCACCGCCATGTCGCGCGCGTGATAATGCGCGCCGTCCTCCTGCTTGTAGGCGGGGTCGTGCTCTTCATCGACCACGATCAAGCCGAGATCGGCGTAAGGCAGAAACAGCGCCGAGCGCGCGCCGACGATCACCGGCACCTCGTTCTCCGCCACCGCGCTCCAGGTGCGCGCGCGCTTGCGCTGCCCGAGCTGCGAATGCCATTCCGCCGGGCGCACGCCGAAGCGCTCGGCGAAGCGGTCGAGAAACTGCGCGGTGAGCGCGATCTCGGGCATCAATATCAATGTCTGATGCTTGCGCCGGATGTTCTCCGCCACCGCCTCGAAGTAGACCTCGGTCTTGCCCGAGCCGGTGACGCCGTCGAGCAGCGACACCGTATAGCCGCCCTGATCGACCGTCGTGCGCAGCGCGTCGGCGGCGGCAAGCTGCGCGAGCGAGAACTCCGGCTTGCGGAAATCGGGATCGGGCACGCGCATCAAAGGCTCGGGCGGCAGCACGAACGTTTCGAGCGTGCCCTCGTCGATCAGGCCGTCGATCACGCCGGCGCTGACGCCGGCCTCGCGCGCGGCGTCGCCTTTGGCGCGCGTGAAGCCGTCCGCGAACAGCGCGAG
>JALHRB010000001.1:136983-288752 GCA_022841665.1 Pseudolabrys sp. | reverse complement strand
CCGCGGGCGCCGCAGGCGCAGCGGCGGCAGGTGCCGGCGGCGGCAGTGTCGCGCTCACCGCCGTCTTGCAGCCCGGCGCCAGGCTGGCGACGTTCTTCTGCAGGCAGGAGAGCGCCTCCTTGCCGCCGGGGGTGACGCCCGAGCATTTCGACATGAAGTCGGAGCGGCAGTTCGACCTGATCGCGCTCTGCTGCGCGCTGGTCACCTGCGCCTCCGCGCTGCCCGCGACAGCCGCAAAGGCGGCGAGGCAAAACGCCAGCCTGAGACTTTTCCGCAGTTTCATGACATCCCCCGTTCGTTTTCTTGGTGTGCGCAGCGCCCGCATTCGGACCGTGCCGCCCTCGATCATGCTAGCACAAACATGCTATCCACCGGCGGATATTGTCATCAGGAAACATTTGGGCGCAACTTGCCGGCGGGCGCGCCCGCCGGATTCGCGCATCGGGAGGAAACCTTAAATGCCGATGGATGCCCGCGAGATCGAGCGGCTGATCAAGACCAGCATTCCGGACGCGACCGTTACCATCCGCGATCTCGCCGGCGACGGCGACCACTATGCGGCGACCGTGATCTCCCCCTCGTTCAAGGGCAAATCGCGCGTCCAGCAGCACCAGCTCGTCTACGAGGCCCTGAAAGGCCAGATGGGCGGCGTGCTGCATGCGCTGGCGCTACAGACCGGCACGCCGGAAACATGACCCGCGGTCATGTCCGCATCCTGTCGCCGGAAGGCGCCATCGCGCCGACCGGCACCTGGAGCCTGGGTGCCCGCGCCGGCGATTTCGTCTTCGTGGCCGGCATGCGCGGCATCGATCCCAAGACCAACCGGCTGCTCGACGGCGACGAGGCGCGCGTGCGCGGCGCCTTCGCCAACATGCGGTCGATTGCCGCGTCCGCCGGAGCCGGGCTGTCCGACTGCGTCCGGCTGGTCGTCTATGTGACTGATATGGCTCGCCTTCGCCCCCTGGTGAACAAGGTGCAGGAGGAGCTGTGGGCGGGCGGTCCCTATCCGCCGCGCACCATCGTGCAGGTTTCCAGCCTTAACCAGGATGACATCGTCGAGGTGGAAGGGACCTTCTACGCCCCCGCAAAAGGCTGAGGAGGCGTGCTTTCCAGGCCCTTGGGCTGGCAGGGGAATCTGCGCTACATATATCGCCAGAAGGCGGCTTTGGCGCCGCGCGGCGGAACCCGCGCGCGGCCGGCCGCTCAACAGGACCAGGATCATCCATGGGCATCGAGCAATTCATCGACAATGAAGTGAAGGCCAACGACGTCGTGCTGTTCATGAAAGGCACGCCGCAGTTCCCGATGTGCGGTTTTTCCGGCCAGGTGGTGCAAATCCTCGACCACCTCGGCGTCGCCTACAAAGGCGTCAACGTGCTGGAGTCCGACGAGATCAGGAACGGCATCAAGGCCTATTCGAACTGGCCGACAATCCCCCAGCTCTACGTGAAGGGCGAGTTCGTCGGCGGCTGCGACATCGTGCGCGAGATGTTCCAGGCCGGCGAGCTGCAGGACGCGCTCAAGGAAAAAGGCGTTCCTGTTAAGCAGAGCGCCTGAGCTTATGCACCGTTCCGCCGCGTATCAGCGCGGCGCAGCGTCCGGCTTGATGCGGCGCATCGCCAGATAGACGATCGCCAGCACCAGCACGATGCCGAGCAGGCCGGAGCTCGCGCTGCCGGCGAACTTGGCCACGTTGTCGGCGACCGAGGCGACGTAGGAGCCGGCATCCTGCCCGAGCAGGAGCGAGATCAAGACGAGCGCGAGCACGAGCAGGAAGGCGAGTTCGACGAATTCCCACAGCACGCGCTTGGCGATGGCCGCGAAATTCCACATGGCACGAACCTTCGGTCTGACGCCGGCGCCCGTGAGCGGGCGGCCGATTTGAGATGAAGGGGTGGGGAGCAGCGCTGCCCCCCACCGAGGATGCTCGTGTTCAGGTCAGGCGAGCTTACGGTTCGAGAACAGCCACAGCACGATCCCGAGCGTGATGAGGCCGACGAGACCGTTCGAGCCGAGTTCCTTGACCCAGGCCATGATGTTGGCGGTGACGGCGCCGAAGAACGGAATATTCGAGCCGATCAGCAGCGCCAACACGATCGCAAGCGCAAGCAACATCAACCCGAGCTCGGTCAACTCCGCGACCCAGCTCTTGACCATTTCCATCCCTTTCATAGCGATGTCTCCCTAGGTGCCCCCTGATTCGGAGCACGGCCCGAAATTACTCCAGTAGGGCCACTAAATGTAGAAAAAATAGGCACATAGCCTACCAGACTGTGTGCTGAACGGTTAAACCATTGAAAGGTCTAAGACTTTAGTCGAAGTGGCGCTCAGGGGGCCGCGACGAAGCGCCAGGCGCTGTCCTTGCGCTCAACGATGCCGACGCCCGGGTAGGGCAGGTGGAAGCCGATCAGCTTCGACTTGTCGGTTGCGAGCCGGTCGAGCAGCTTGCGCCGGGTCTGCGCCCCTTGGTCGGGAACGTGGTCGGCGACCGTCTTCCACTCCGGATGCTGGAATGAGATCAGCGGGTGGGTGAGCACGTCGCCGCCGACGATCAGTCCGTCGCCGCCCGCGAGCGCGAGGGCGATATGGCCCTGCGTGTGGCCGGGCGTATCGACGATTTGCAGGCCTGCGACCGGCTCGTCGCCCGGCTTGAGCATCTTCACCTTGTCCTTGATCGCCGCGTAATTGCGGCGCGCGCCGGTGATGAAGCCCGCGCGCTCGGCCGGCAGGCCGCGCGCGGCTTCCTCGCCATGCCAGAAATCCCACTCCCTGGCGGCGACGTAGAAGGTGGCGTTCGGGGTCACCAGATCGTCGAGATCGTCCACCGCGCCCCAGAGATGGTCGGGATGGCCGTGCGTGAAGATCACCTTGGTGATCTTGCCCCTGTCGATGCCGGCGGCTTTGAGGTTGTCGCCGAGCTTGCCGGCGGTGGGCATGAAGCGGTCGCCCGAGCCGATGTCGACGAGGATGAGATCGCTGCCGCTGCGGATCAGCGTGATGTTGGTCGGCGACTGATATTGCTCGCCGGACTGGCCGGCCGCCTTGAGCAGCGCCGCGCGTTCTTCCGGCGGCCCGCCGGCGCCGAGGAAGCTCGTCGGCAACACCAGATGACCGTCGCTCACCACGCTCACCTCGAAGGCGCCATGCTTGAAGGTGTAAGGCGGTGCCGCGGCGAATGCCGGCACGGCGCGCGCGGCAAATCCGGCGGCGGTGGCGGCGAGCAGCGAGCGGCGCGTGAGTTCGGTCATGGCGGAGATCCCGGGCTGATCTTGCCTTGGTAGCAAATCAGCCCGTGCCAAAGCACGACTATTTTCGCGGCCCGATGCCTCCGCGATTACCGCGCTATTGGCACGCCACCGCCGTCGCGGTCACAGCGCATGTGATCTTCTCGTTCCCCTTCACGCTGTAATAGTCCGCTGTCCAGTTGCCCGGCACAGAGCCCGGCGTGAAGATCGTGTAGCCCCAATTGTCCTTGGTATCGCTGTAGCTCACGGTGGTGCCGCCGATCTTCTTTCCCGTCAGTTTGTCGACTCTCTTGTCGAGCGCCGTGCCACCGTTGCCGATGATGAACTGTGGCGAGCGCTGGTCGGCAAAGCTCAACGCTTCCCAGAGATGGATATGTCCGGCGACCGCCAGCGTGATGCCGGGCGGCAGCTTGCCCTGCCACTGCTTCAGCGCGCCCTGCAGGGTGGGGTTGATCGGCCCCTTCGGGTTGAAGCCCCAGACCGGACGATGGGTGACGAGCCAGCTTCCGGCCGCCGGCTTCAATGCGGCGAACTGCTTGGCGTAAGGCGTGCTGTTGCAGGGACACACGTCGTCCGCATTGCTGCTGTCCATGACGATGAAGGACTGCCCGCCGACGGTGACGGTGAAGGCGGGCAACAGGTCGATGCAGGCCGGCGGCTTGCCGTTCGTCGTCGGCGCTGGATCGAGAAACAGCATGTAGCCGGCGCCCGCGCGCGAGCAGCTTTCGTGATTGCCGCGCGTGGCGATCCAGGGCGCGGCCGCGAGCAAGGGTGCTGCCGGCCTGAAGAAGTCGGCGTTCCAGGTCGGCCAATTGTCGCCATAGGGGCTGCCCTTGCACCCGGGATCGCCCGGAGGGCAGGGGCTTTCACGGTAATTGTAGTCGCCGACATGGACGACGAGCTGCGGCGCCTTGCTGGCAATGCTGGCTGCGAGCGTCGAGAACGGCCAGTCCGCGACCACGTCGCAATCCTGGAATTGTCCGTCGGCGTGGTCGATATCCTTTTTCGCGTTCTTCGAGGCCTTCTTCGCCTGCTTGCCGCTGCCCTTGAGCCGGCAGCCGGTGTCGCCGAGCACCGTCACGGAAGCGAGCTTGGCGGGCGGCAGCGGCAGGTTTTGTCCGGCGAGCACCGCCGAATTCGCGCCGGCCGGCAGCAACAGCTCGCACACCAGCACTGGAAACGCGCTGTTGCCGGCCGAGCGCACGCTCATCGCCTGCGGGGCGCCGTTGACCGCGATGGACGGACAAGCGGACGTGCCCGAATAGACCGCGCGCGCCAGTGCGCCTTGCGGGCCGAGCAGCACATAGGCGGCCTCCAGCGTGCCGGTTTGCGCAACGGCGCTTTGCGAAGCGGCGAGCAGTGCCAGAGCTGCGGCGAGGACGCGCGCGCGCATTGAAACCTCCATTACAATCAATAGTTGTAATTAGATCAAATTCAACGTGACGGCGCAAGCTCCCCCACAACGAAAAAGGCCGCCCCGAGGGGCGGCCTTAGACGCATTCGCTCGCGGAAACGATCAGCGGGAATAATATTCGACGACCAGATGCGGCTCCATCTGCACCGCATAGGGCACATCGGAGTAGGCCGGGATGCGCACGAACTTGGCGGTGAGCTTGGCGCCGTCGACCTCGATGTAGTCGGGCACGTCGCGCTCCGCCAAAGCCTGCGCTTCGATCACCAGCGCGAGTTGCTTCGACTTTTCCTTGACCTCGATGACGTCGCCGACCTTCACGCGATAGCTCGCGATGTTGACGCGCTTGCCGTTCACCAGGATGTGGCCGTGATTGATGAACTGGCGGGCCGCGAACACGGTCGGCACGAACTTGGCGCGGAAGACGATCGCGTCGAGCCGGCGCTCCAAAAGGCCGATCATGTGGGCGCCGCTGTCACCCTTCATGCGGATGGCTTCGTCATAAATACCGCGGAACTGCCGCTCGGAAATGTTGCCGTAGTAGAAACGCAGCTTCTGCTTGGCCTTGAGCTGCACGCCGTAGTCGGAGAGCTTGCTCTTGCGGCGCTGGCCGTGCTGGCCGGGGCCGTATTCGCGCCGGTTGACCGGGCTCTTCGGACGACCCCAGATGTTTTCGCCCATCCGGCGGTCGATCTTGTACTTGGATTCCATGCGCTTGGTCATCGCGTCCTCGTGTTTGTTAGAAGCGTCTTTGGTCTGAGGAACCGCGCCCTCCTCTGTCCCAGGTCACCCCGGGACCGACAGGAAAAGCCTCGTAAGCGCAAGGCCTTACCACGGGTCGCGAAACGCCGCGCGGGCCAAAACGGCCCGCGTGACGCCGCGTATCTAGGGCGGGGCGGCCGATATGTCAAACTTTTCGCCTTGGGCCGGGGGCGATGCCGGTCCCGTTGAGCCGCTTCGCCGACGCCGCGGGGCTTGCGACCGGCCCGCCGCCGCGCCCTCTAGAACGCCATCAGACCGGGCCCCTCTGGCCGCCAAACGGCTGCGATGTCGACTGACGCCGACATTCGCAAGGGCCCGATGCGCCCACTAAGGTCCTTCGAACGCCATCCGTTTGCCCCGTCCGCGCCGCACAGGCGGGCGGGCGTGGTCCCGGTTCTGCTTTCGGCTATACCGTCTGCCAGGAGCGACAGACATGTTTGAATTCGGCTTCCTGTCGCAGGGCGGCGCGCTCGCCGCCTTCGGCCAGGTCATCATGATCGACCTGGTGCTGGCCGGCGACAATGCAGTCGTCATCGGGCTGGCCGCGGCCGGACTGCCGCGCGGGCAGCGCGCCCGCGCCGTCCTAGTCGGCATTATCGTGGCCACCGCGCTACGCCTGGTATTCGCCGGCATCGCCCTCGAACTGTTGCGGATTGTCGGCCTGCTGCTGGCCGGCGGCATTCTGTTGCTGTGGGTGAGCTGGAAGATGTGGCGCGAGTTGCGCCGGCCGTCGCGCAAGCGCGGGATGCTGGACAGCGCGCCGCCCAAGACATTTGCCCAGGCCGCATGGCAGATCGTGGCGGCGGATATCTCGATGTCGCTCGACAACGTGCTGGCGGTGGCCGGCGCCGCGCGCGACCACCCGGTCGCGCTGTTCTTCGGCCTCAGCCTGTCGATCTTGCTGATGGGTGTCGCCGCCAATTTCATCGCTGGTCTGCTCAACAAGCATCGCTGGATTGCTTATGTCGGTCTGGCGATCATCCTCTATGTCGCCCTCGACATGATCTGGCGCGGCGCCGTGGAAGTGCAGGCGCACGCCTTCGTGGTCTAGAACCCGAACTTCGCCAGCGAGTGCGCAAGCGCCGGCGAGGGCGCGCGGCCCGAGGTAAAGACGATCTCGGGCTTGCCGCCGGGCGCGCCAGCCGGGCGGTCGTGCAGGAGGTCGGCGACGCGGCGCGCGATCGCCGGCGCCGGATCGAGCCACTCGACCGACCAGGGCGCCACCCGGCGGAAGCGGTCGAGCAGCAACGGATAGTGGGTGCAAGCCAGCACCACGGTGTCGGTGCGGCGGCGTTCTTCGTCGAGGAAGCAGGGCAGGATTTCGGCGGCGATTTCGGCGTCGGTGGCCGGCACGCCGGCGAGCTCGGCCTCGGCGTAGGCGGCGAGCCGCGGCGAGCCGACCAGGGCGACTGCGCAGTCGGCCGCGAATTCGCGGATCAGCGCGCGCGTGTATTCGCGGCTGACCGTCGCCTGCGTGCCGAGCACCGCGATGCGTTTGGTCTGCGACTGCGCGCAGGCGGGCTTGATGGCGGGCACGGTGCCGACGAAGGGCACCTTGTAGCGCGCGCGCAGTTCCTTCAGCGCCAGCGTGGAGGCGGTGTTGCAGGCGACGACGATCAGGTCGGGCGCATGCGTGTCGATCGCCTTGCCGATGACGTGCAGGATGCGGGTGATCAGCGCTTCCTCCGGCATGGTTCCGTAGGGAAAGCCGGCATCGTCGGCGAGGTAGACGTAGCGCGCGTCCGGCCGCGCCTTCTGCGTCTCGCGGAACACGGTGAGCCCGCCGAGGCCGGAATCGAAGACGAGAATGGTGGGAGGCGGGGCAGGCGGCATCGGATCGTCTCGCGGCTATCGCGCAGCTAAGCCATGAATCGGCCGGCGGTGACAATGGGTCGCAGCAGGACATCGCGCGGCGTGGCGTTGTTGAGGTTGAACGGCGAACGATTTGCGCGATCAGCCGTTGACCATGGGGCGCGACGACGACATGAACGGAATTAGCACATGAACATTAAGCAATTTTCGCTCACCGCCGGTTTCCTGCTGGCTTCCGCCGGCGTTGCCGCCGCCGCTCCCGCTGTGGTGACTGGCGATCTCAACCTGCGCAGCGGGCCGGGCACCGGCTACCGCGTCATCGACACCATGCCGGCCGGCGCCACGGTGAACGTGCGCGGCTGCAGCGGTTCCTGGTGCCGCGTCGCGTGGGGCGGCGCGGTGGGCTACGCGAGCGCGAGCTATCTCGGCCTCGGCGGCCCGGTCTACGCCGCGGAGCCGGTTTATGTCGCGCCGCCGCCGGTCGTTTCCTTTGGCTTCAGCACCGGCCCGCGCTGGCATGGCCGCAACTGGGGTCACGGCCGTCATTACGGCCGACACCACCGCTGGCATCGTCGCTGAGACGTCAGCGCACGCGCGCGAGCAACTGCCCGAGCAGCAAAAGGCCCTGCGGCCACAGGCCAAGGCGCGAGGCCGTGTTGATATGGCCAAGCTCGGGCAGCTCGCAGTAGTCGGCGCCCCAGGCTTACGCCGCTCCGAACACCCGCTTGAAGATCGTGTCGACGTGCTGGAAGTGGTGGTCGAGGTCGAAATTGGCCTCGAGCTCCTTGGCCGAGAGCTTGGCGGACACGTCGGGGTCGGCCTTGAGCAGCGACAGGAAGTCCTTTTCGCCGCCCCAAACCTTCATGGCGTTGCGCTGCACGAGGCGGTAGGCGTCCTCGCGCGCGACGCCCTTCTGCGTCAGCGCGATCAGTACGCGCTGCGAATGGATGAGCCCGCCGAGCCGGTCGAGGTTCTTCTGCATAGTGCTCGGATAGACCAAGAGCTTGTCGACAAGGCCGGTCAGCCGCGCCAGCGCGAAGTCGAGCGTCACCGTGGCGTCCGGGCCGATCATGCGCTCGACGGATGAATGCGAGATGTCGCGCTCGTGCCAGAGCGCGACGTTCTCCATCGCGGGGAGGGCATAGGCGCGCACCATGCGGGCAAGCCCGGTGAGGTTCTCCGACAGCACCGGGTTGCGCTTGTGCGGCATCGCCGAGGAGCCCTTCTGCTTCTCGGAAAAGAACTCCTCCGCCTCCAGAACTTCGGTGCGCTGCAAGTGGCGGATCTCGGTCGCCAGCCGCTCGATGCAGGAGGCGATGACGCCGAGCGTGGCGAAATACATGGCGTGGCGGTCGCGCGGGATCACCTGCGTCGAGATCGGCTCGACGGTGAGCCCCATGGCCTTTGCCACGTGCTCCTCCACGCGCGGGTCGACCTGCGCGAAGGTGCCGACCGCGCCGGAGATGGCGCAGGTGGCGACGTCCTTGCGCGCGGCCACGAGGCGCTCGCGGCAGCGCGAAAACTCGGCATAGGCCTGCGCCAGCTTCAGCCCGAAGGTGGTCGGCTCGGCATGGATGCCGTGCGAGCGGCCGACGGTCGGCGTCAGTTTGTGCTCGAAGGCGCGGCGCTTGAGCGCGGCGAGCAGCGCATCGATATCCTCAAGCAGAATGTCGGCGGCGCGCACCAACTGCACGTTCAGGCAGGTGTCGAGCACGTCCGACGAAGTCATGCCCGAATGCATGTAGCGCGCCTCCGGCCCGACGATCTCGGAGACGTGGGTGAGGAAGGCGATGACGTCGTGCTTCACCTCCGCCTCGATGGCGTCGATGCGGGCGACGTCGAATTTGGCGTCCTTGCCCTTGGCCCAGATGGTCTTGGCCGCTTCCTTCGGAATGACGCCGAGTTCGGCCATGGCGTCGGCCGCGTGCGCCTCGATCTCGAACCAGATGCGGAACTTGGTTTCCGGCGACCAGACCGCGGTCATCGCGGGGCGGGAATAGCGCGGGATCATGCCGCCTCACCACGCGCCATCGCGGCGGCCTGGCGGATGGCGTCGATGTTGCCTTTGTAGTTGCCGCCCTTGAACACGGCATTGCCGGCGACAAGCACATTCGCGCCCGCGCGAACGACGTCGGCCGCGTTCTGCGGCGTGACGCCGCCGTCCACTTCGATGTCGATCGGGCGGGCGCCGACCAGCGCGCGCACGGCGGAGATTTTCTCCAGCGCGGACGGGATGAAGCTCTGGCCGCCAAAGCCGGGATTGACCGACATCACCAGCACGAGGTCGACCATGTCGATGACGTTCTCCAGCGTCGACACCGGCGTGCCCGGATTGAGCGTGACGCCGGCCTTCTTGCCGAGCGCGCGGATCGCCTGCAACGAGCGGTGCACATGCGGTCCGGACTCCACATGCACCGTGATGATATCGGAGCCGGCCTTGGCGAAGGCTTCGAGATAGGGATCGCAAGGGCTGATCATCAGGTGCACGTCGAAGGTCTTCTTGGAGACCGGGCGCAGCGCCTGAACGACGCCGGGGCCGATGGAGATGTTGGGCACGAAGTGCCCGTCCATCACGTCGACGTGGATCCAGTCGGCGCCGGCGGCCTCGACCGCGCGCACTTCCTCGCCCAATTTGGCGAAATCGGCCGACAGGATCGACGGCGAAATGAGGAGCGGACGGGGCATTTTGCGAGGCCTCCAGACGCCGTTCGGGTACCACGCGCGGGCTTGGCGGGCAATGCGCGGGCCCCGTTAAGGCCCCGGCTGTTAACGCTTTTCGGCGAAGCGGCGGGCCAGCGGCTGCAGGAACAGCGGCATCAGATAGATCGGCACCTGCGCCAGCGCGAAATAGAACCAGGCGAGGTCCGGCAAGGTCGTGCCGATGGCCGCCATCACGAGGCCCAGATTGCGGAATGCCGCGAGCAGGCCGACGACCAGCCCGCGTCCGGCGCCGATGCGGATGAAGGCCAGCATGGTCACTCCGATCAGGCTCGCCGTCAGCCCGACGATCAAGCCCAAGAGCTTGAGGGCGAATACGGGGTCGGCCATGACGTATTCGGGCACGCGGTCCATGGCGGCGATGGCGAATATGAAGACGGCGATGACGTTGAGGCCGTCGATCGGCTCGCGCTGGCGCTCGATCCATTGCTGGCCGGCGAAACGGCGGATCGCATAGGCGACCGCGCCGGAGGCGGCGAAGAAGAAAAATAGCTTTACGCCGAGTTCGACCGGCGAAAACAGCGACGTGCCGAGGAACAGGTAGCTGATCGCCACGGTGGTCACCGGCGACAGCGCGCAGGCGACGATCAAGGCGACCAGTGAGAACGCCACGTCGAGCCCCATCAGCGCCGCGAAGGCGGCCAACGAGGTGATCGGCGTGATCGCGATGTGCAGGATCATGATCGTGTAGAGCGCCGGCAGTGCCTCGCGCAGGCCGGAGAAGGCATAGATTGCGCCGAACACGAGCGGCAGCGCCACCATCACCCAGAAGGCTGCGGCGAGCGGCAGGCCGGGCGCGCGCAGATAGCCGCGGAAGGCGCTCGGGTCGGTGCGCAGATAGGAGAACAGCAGCATCACGAAGACCGTTTCGGCCAGATGCGGCTTCACGTAAGCGGCGAGCGGCGGGAGGGCGAGGCCGAGGAAGATCGAGGCCGCGAGCGCACGCGTGCCTTGGCGGCCGAGCCAGGCGAGCGCGGCGGTCAGCGCGGTCAGAATGGGCAAGTCGGACGTCTCCCGGCGGCGTTGCCGCAGGGTCATAGCGCCTGCGGACGATCTATTCCATATACAGGGCGTCCGGGCTGCCATGCGGCCGCAAGGAGAAAGAAATGGCCCGCACCGATACGATCGTGCTCGGCGCCGGCATCGTCGGCGTGTCGGTGGCGCTGCATCTTGCCCGGCGGGGCGGCAGCGTCGCGCTGGTCGATCGCGGGCCGGTGGGCGAGGAAACCTCCTACGGCAATTCCGGCGTGATCGAGGGCTCGACCATCCTGCCGCCGGCGTTCCCGTCCAGCCTCTCCACGCTGCTGCGGGTCGCGCTCAAGCGCGCCAGCGACGCCAACTATCACCTGTCGTTCCTGCCGCGCGTGGCGCCTTGGCTGTGGGCCTTCCGCGCCGCGTCGCGGGCGGACCGAATCGCAGAGACGGCGCGGCTCAACCGGCCGCTGTTTGCCGGCGCGCTGGCCGAGCACGAGGCCTTGATGGAAGAGGCGGGCGCGACGAAGTACCTGCGCAAGACCGGCTGGATGAAGCTCTATCGCAGCGAGGCGGCCTTCGCCGCGCTCAAGGCCGAGTTCGAATTGGCCGACGAATTCGGCCTGCCGTTCGAGGCGCTCGACGCGCAGGGCGCGCGGGCACTCGAGCCCTCGCTCAATCCGGTGTTCAAGCGCGCGGTGTACTGGCCGAAAGCGGCGAGCCTGAGCGATCCGCTGGCGGTGACGCGCGCCTATGCGGCGCGCTTCCACGCGCTCGGCGGCGTCACGCTCACCGGCGACGCGCGTTCGCTGCACCGCTCCGGTGGCGGCTGGCGGGTGGAGACCAACGAAGGGGGCGTCGATGCGCCGGAGGTCGTGGTTGCGCTCGGCCCATGGGCGCCCGACGTGCTGGCGCCACTCGGGCTCAGCCTGCCGATGGCGGTGAAGCGCGGCTATCACCGGCATTTCCGCGGCAAAGGCAACGCCGCGCTGTCGCGCCCGGTGGTCGACGTCGATTACGGCTATCTGATCACGCCAATGGAGCAGGGCATCCGCCTCACCACCGGCGCGGAGTTCGCCGCGCGCGACGCCTTGCCCACGCCAGTGCAGTTCGACCGGCTGATGCCCCGGGCGCGCGCCTTGTTTCCGCTCGGCGAGCGCGCCGACGACAAGACTTGGGTCGGCAGCCGACCGTGCTTTGCGGATTCACGCCCCGTTATTGGCCGTGCGCCCGGGCTCGACGGCATCTGGCTGGCCATCGGCCACGCGCATTGGGGACTGACGCTCGGCCCGGTGACCGGACGCCTGCTGGCGCAGATGATGGCCGGCGAGGCGACCTTCTGCGATCCGGCGCCCTACCGCGCGGAGCGTTTCCGGTAGGCGTCGCCAATGGGTTTGATTTCGCGGAACGGATAACGGTCGCGGATCTGCGTGTTGAAGAACGCGCCCTTCGACGCCGCCGCACGAAAATCGGCGGCGATCGCGGAGGGCACGGCGAAATATTCGTAGATGCGGCCGGTGATGAAAGTGACCGTCAGCCGGGCATGGGCGTCGTCGTAGTCGAATCTGGCGATGACGCTGGACGGCATGATGCGCTCCCGGCGAAGTAACGCGCAGCCTGCGCTTTTGGTTCGTCAGCCGAACTTGTCGCGCCAGCTCGGCAAGGCCTTGGGGAAGGGCAGCGCCGTCGCCTCGTAGACGCCGCGCGCGATCGCGCGCGCCATGACGTTGGCCGCCACCATGCCGAGCTCGGCGAGCCCATAGTGGGGATCGCGGAGTGCCTTGGCGCCGGTTGCGGCCGAAAAGACCACGTCGCCATCGAGCGGCGTGTGCACCGGGTAGATCGCGCGCGCGACCCCGTCCTGCGCCATCACCGCAAGCCGGTTGCACTGCGCCTTGGTCAGCTTGGCGTCGGTGGCGATCACCGCAATGGTCGTGTTCTCGCCCGGGCCGCCTTTGGCGCGGATAGCGAGGTCGCTCTTGCTGAGCGTTTTGGGAAAGCCGCGGCCGCCGAACTCGCCATCCTGCTCGAACGGGGCCGCCCAGAAATGCGGGCCATCGCCGACCGTCGTGGTGCCGACGGCGTTCACGACCACCAGCGCGCCGACCGTGACGCCGCCTTTGGTTTTCGCCGAAGCCGAGCCGACGCCGCCCTTCAGCGTGGCGGTGGTCGCGCCTAAGCCCGCACCGGCGCTGCCGAGCGCGAAATCGGCGCCGGCGCTTTTTACCGCCGCGTAGCCGAGCTCGCGGTAGGGCGGGAAGCGTCCCCACTTCTTGTCGCCGCCATTGAGCAGGTCGAACATGATCGCGGCCGGCACGATCGGCACCACGGCGTCGCGGATGCGAAAGCCGCGGCCCTGCTCGCGCAAGTACGCCTGCACGCCGGAGGCGGCGTCGAGGCCGAAGGCGGAGCCGCCGGACAGCACGATGGCGTCGATGCCCTCCACCGTCTGCGCCGGGTCGAGCAGCGCGGTCTCGCGCGTGCCGGGCCCGCCGCCGCGCACGTCGACGCTGGCGACGACGGGCTTGCCGAACAGTACGACGGTCGTGCCCGAGCCGAGCTTGGCGTCGGCGGCATGCCCGACGCTGATACCCTTGATGTCGGTGATGAGGTTACGCGCCATGATTTCAACTGTTTATCACATCTGCGGCAGCGCGGTCACCGCACCTTGCCAGCGCCATGGTTGCGCGTGCATGTAGCTGCCCATGAATAACGACGTCACGTACCTCGCCGCCCTGATCGCGGGGCTGGTCAGCTTCCTGTCGCCCTGCGTGCTGCCGCTGGTGCCGCCTTATCTGGTCTACCTCGCCGGCACCTCGCTCGAGCGCTTTGCCGACAAGGAGCCGGAGCCGCGCGTCAAGCGCGAGACGGTCGGCGCCGCCGCGCTCTTCGTGCTCGGCTTCTCCACCGTGTTCATCGCGCTCGGCGCCAGCGCCAGCGCGGTCGGCTCGCTGATCCGCGCCTATTCGGGCCCGCTCGCGACCCTCGCCGGCATCGCCATCATCGTCATGGGCCTGCACTTCCTGGGGCTCACTCAGATCGCGCTCTTACACCGGCAGAAGCGCGTCACGGTGCCCAAGCCGGTCGGGCTGTGGGGCGCCTATGTGATGGGGCTTGCGTTTGCCTTCGGCTGGACGCCCTGCATCGGGCCGATCCTCGCCGCCATCCTGGCGGTGGCGGCGTCCGAGCAGACGGTGCTCAAGGGCGCCAGCCTGCTTGCGGTCTATTCGCTCGGCCTCGGCATTCCCTTCATCGTCGCGGCTTTCGCCATCGAGCCTTTCGCCGAGTTTCTCGCCCGCTTCAAGAAGTACCTGCGCCGCGTCGAGCAGGTGATGGGTGGGCTGCTCGTGCTCACCGGCATCGCCTTCCTCACTGGCAGCATCACCGACATGAGCGTTTGGCTCTTGGAGACGTTCCCTGTGTTGGGAAAGATCGGCTGAGCGAGGCAACAAAAAGCCCGCCGGATCACGGCGGGCTTTCTGCTTGCGATTTGTGCGGTTCAGCTCCCGCCCGAAACCTCGGCATACTTGCCGTTCTTCCAGACGTAGAACACGTAGTCGAGCACGGTGATGTCGCCCTTGGCGTCATACGAGATCGGGCCGAGCACGGTGTTCCACTTGCCCTTGCGGATGGTCTCGGCGACCTTCTTGGCGTCGGTCGTCTTGGCTTGCGCGGCGGCCTGCGCCCACACCTGCACCGCGGCGTAGGTGTAGAGCACGTAGCCTTCCGGATCGATGTTCTTGGCCTTGAACTTGTCGACCACGGCTTTGGCGGCGGGGCGCTTGCGCGGATCGGAGCCGAAGGTGAACAGCATGCCTTCGCCATCGGCGCCGGTGATCGACCAGAACTCGTTGGTGGCGATGGCGTCGCCCGAGATCATCTGCGCCTTGAGGCCCTGCGCGCGCATCTGGCGCAGGATCAGGCCGGCTTCCTGGTGATAGCCGCCGACATAGACGACGTCGATCGCGGCAGCCTTCAGCTTGGAGACCAGCGCGTTGAAGTCCTTGTCGCCCTTGGTATAGGCTTCATAGAGCTTTTCTTTGGCGCCGGCCTTGTTGAGCGCCTTCTTGGTTTCGTCGGCGAGACCTTTTCCGTAGGTGGTCTTGTCGTGCAGGATGGCGACGTTCTTGCCCTTGTAAGTCTTGGCGATGAAGTTGCCGGCCACGCCGCCCTGCTGGTCGTCGCGGCCGCAGACGCGGAACGTGTTCCACAGCTTGCGTTCGGTGAAGGTCGGGTTGGTGGAGGCCGGCGTGATCTGGAGCACGCCGCCTTCGGCGTAAGCTTCCGAGGCGGGGATCGAGGAGGACGAGCAATAGTGCCCGGCGACGAAGGGGACCTTCATGCCGGCCATCTTTTCGGCGACCGAGCGCGCCTGCTTCGGATCGCAGGCGTCGTCGCCGATCTCGAGCTTGAGCTTCTTGCCGAGAACGCCGCCGGCGGCGTTGATGTCGGCGACCGCGAGCTCGGCGCCGTCCTTCATCTGCTTCCCGAAGGTGGCTTCGCCGCCGGTCATCGGGCCCACGACGCCAATGGTGGTGTCTTGCGCAAGTGCTGGTGCAAACGCCGCGCCGGTCAGCGCCAGGCTGGCGCCGAGGGCCAATCCAATCAGCCGCAACTTTGTCATCGTCAACCTCCAGAGTGCGCTGCCCGCGGGTGCCGAAAACCGGCGGTTCCCGCGCATTCGGGCCGATCATATCGCGTCTGGAAAATTGGGGAAGCGGGTAGGGCGACTATTTCGTCGCACGGTCGCGCCAGTTGAGCGGCCCTACGCGCTCATAAAGCCAAGGATATTGCGTGACCATCTGGGCGGTGCGCGTGACCCGGAAGGCGAGCGAGCCGACAACGAGGAAGAACAGCGTGTCGACGAGGTAGGACGCAAGCGCGAGCAGGTCCGCCTCGAACAGCGCGAAATGCACGAAGCGCACGCCCGCGCCCAGCAGCGCGATATAGAGCACCAGGTGCCAGTAAGGCCGCCAGGTCTGTGCGATGGCGCGGCCGGTCAACCAAGCCGCGCCGCCGCCGAGGGCGCCGGTGACCATCAGGATCTGAAGGATCGTTTCGGTGGCGTAGAGTTCCCACATTATCTCTTGCCCTGCACCTGCTCGATGCGGCTGCCTTCAAGATAGGCGGCGCGGATTTCCGGCCGCTTGAGCAATGCGCGGCCCGGCCCGCTGATCGTGATCTGACCGTTGATCATGACGTAGCCGCGATGCGCGAGCTTGAGCGCATGGAAGGCGTTCTGCTCGACCAGGAACACCGTGAGCTTGTCGCGTTCGTTCAGTTCGCGGATGGCGGAGAATATCTGCTTGACCAGCAAAGGGGCGAGGCCGAGCGACGGCTCGTCCAGCAGCAGCAGGCGCGGCCGGCTCATCAGCGCGCGGCCGATCGCGAGCATCTGCTGTTCGCCGCCGGACAGCGTGCCGCCGCGCTGGTGCAGGCGCTCCTTCAGGCGCGGGAACAGCCGGAACACGCGCGCCAGGTCCTCCTCGAAATGGGCAGCGTCGGCGACCGACGCGCCCATTTGCAGGTTTTCCATCACCGTCATGCGCGAGAAGATGCGGCGGCCTTCCGGCGCCTGCGCGATGCGCAGCTTGGCGATTTCATGGGTCGGCAGGCGCGTGATGTCGCGGCCCTCGTACAGAATGCGGCCCTCGCGCGCGCGCGGCGTGCCGAAGATGGTCATCATCAGCGTCGATTTGCCGGCGCCGTTGGCGCCGATCAGCGCGACGATCTCGCCCGGGTGGACGTCGAGGTCGACGCCCTTGAGCGCGATGATCTTGCCGTAATAAGTCTTCACCCCGCGCACGGCGAGCATCGGAACGCCGTCCTGCGTCGGCGCGGCCGCGCTCATGTGTCCACCTCCGCCTCGACGACGTCCTCGACTTCCTCGTCGGCCACGCCGAGATAGGCGGCGATCACCTTGGGGTCGTCGCGCACGTCGTCGGGCTTGCCGTCGGAAATCTTCACGCCGTAGTCGAGCACCACGATGTGATCGGAAATCTGCATCACCACCGACATGTCGTGCTCGATCAGCAGGATCGAGGTTGAGTGCTTGTCGCGGATGTAGAGCAGAAGTTCGTTAAGTTCGGCGCTCTCGCGTGCATTCAGCCCGGCGGCGGGCTCGTCGAGGCAGAGCAGTACCGGATCGGTGCACATGGCGCGGGCGACTTCCAGCCGCCGCTGGTCGCCATAGGGCAACTCGCCGGCCGGATCGTCGGCGCGCGCGGAAAGCCCGATGCGGTCGAGCCAATATCTGGCTTTATCGATGGCCGCGCGCTCGGCGTTGCTGAAGGCGGCGAGGCGCAGCATGCCGGCGAAAGTGAAGCCGGACGCGAGCATCAGCGGATTGTGTTGCGCGACCAGCAGGTTTTCGAGGCCGGTCATGCCTGGGAAGAGGCGGATGTTCTGGAAGGTGCGGGCGACGCGGGCCTGCTTGGCGATGCGGAAGTCGATCAGCCGTTCGAGCAGGTATTCGCGCCCGTCCGAATGCGTGAGCCGGATCATGCCGACCGAAGGCTTGTAGAAGCCGGTGATGCAGTTGAACACCGTGGTCTTGCCGGCGCCGTTCGGCCCGATGATCGCGGTGATGTCGCCGCGCCTTGCGCTGAACGACAGATCGTCCACCGCCAGCAGCCCGCCGAAGCGCATGCTCAGATGCTCGACGGTGAGGACCGGTTCGCTCATCCGCGGCCTTCCTCGCGCGCCAGCGCGATGTCGACCGGCTTTTCCTTCGTCAGGAAGACCGAGGGTACGCGCGTCGAGATCAGCCCGCGCGGCCGCCAGATCATGATCGCGACCATGGCGAGGCCGAACACCACCATGCGGTACTGCTGGAATTCGCGGAAGAACTCGAAGCCGCCGAGCATCACCGTGGCGGCGATGGCGACGCCGATCTGCGAGCCCATGCCGCCCAGCACGACGATCGCCAGCACCAGCGCCGATTCCTGGAACACGAAGGATTCGGGGCTGATGAAGCCCTGCCGCGTGGCGAAGAAGGAGCCGGCGAAGCCGCCGAACATGGCGCCGATGGCGAAGGCGGTGAGCTTGGTGTTGGTGGTGTTGATGCCGAGCGAGCGGCAGGCGATCTCGTCCTCGCGCAACGCTTCCCAGGCGCGCCCGATCGGCAGCCGCCGCAGCCGGATGGTGACCGCATTGGTGATCAGCGCCAGCACCAGGATGACGTAATAGAGGAACACCACGCGGTGCGTCGGCGAGAACTCGAGCCCGAAGGTATGCGCAAAGCCGCCTTCGTCGGAATTGAACGGCAGCCCGAAAAAGCTCGGGCGCGGGATGCTCGATATGCCGTTCGGCCCGCCGGTCAGGCTTTGCCAGTTCAGGAGCACAAGCCGGATGATCTCGCCGAAGGCGAGCGTGACGATGGCGAGGTAGTCGCCGCGCAGGCGCAGCACCGGAAAGCCGAGCAGGATGCCCCAGAACGCCGCCAGGATGCCGGCGAGCGGCAGGCAGATCCAGAACGACAGGTCGAAGTTCTGCGCCAGCAGCGCATAGGAATAGGCGCCGACCGCGTAGAACGCGACATAGCCGAGGTCGAGCAGGCCGGCGAGGCCGACCACGATGTTCAGGCCCCAACCGAGCATCACGTAAGTGAGGATCTGGATGCTCAGATCGAGGATGTAGCGGTTGTCGTAAAAGATTATCGGCACCGCGAGCGCGACGATGAGAAATGCCGGGCCGAGAAAAGGCGCGATGCGCGCGGCGAAGCCGCGAAGCGCGGCCGGCACATAGCTCGCGGCGTCGAAGGTCGCTCCGGCGAACAGGAACTCGCGCAGGAACGCGCCGATGAAGGCGACCGCCACAAAGGCGGCCAGCATCTCGTAGCGCGCGGTCAATTCGAGCGCGCCGCCCGAACCGGTGTCGGTGCGGATGCCGACCAGCAGCGAGAACAGCCCGAAGGCGATCAGCGCGGCCAGCGCGGCGTGCTTGAGCGCGCCGGCAAAGTCCCGCTGTCGCGTGCTGTTCCCCTCCTGCGCCACGCGGAAATCCCGTCGGTTAGACCTTTTCGATCTCGGGACGGCCGAGAATGCCGGTCGGCAGGAAGATCAGCACGATCACCAGAATCGAAAACGCGGCGACGTCCTTGTACTCGATGGAAAAATAGGCCGACCAGAACGTCTCGATCAGTCCGATCAGCAGGCCGCCGATCATCGCGCCCGGCAGCGAGCCGATGCCTCCCAGCACGGCGGCGGTGAACGCCTTCACGCCGGCGACGAAACCGATGTAGAAATCGACCACGCCGTAATAGAGCAGGTGCATGATGCCGGCGACGGCGGCGAGCGCCGCGCCGATGATGAAGGTATAGGAAATGGTGCGGTCGACGTTGACGCCGACCAGCGAAGCCATTTTCAGATCCTGCTCGCAGGCGCGCATGTCGCGCCCGAGCCGCGTGTTGGCGACGATCCAGGAGAACACCGCCATCAATGCGACGGTGGTGAGCACGACAAGGATCTGCACGTTGGAGAGCTGCACGACGAAAACCGGGCTGTCGATGATCGTATAACCGCCGCCGATCAGCGGCGGCAGCGGCTTGACGCGCGCGCCTTGCACGATCTGCACGTAGTTCTGCAGCGCGATCGACATGCCGATGGCGGAGATCAGCGGGGCCAGGCGAAACGAATGCCGCAGCGGCCGGTAGGCGAAGCGCTCGACGGTCCAGCCGTAGAGCGAGGTGAGCGCCATGGCGATCAGCAGCACCAGGAACAGCGCCAGCGGCACGGCGGTGACGCCGATCGCGACCAGCGCCAGGAACGCGATCAACGCGATGAAGGCACCGATCATGAAAATATCGCCATGGGCGAAATTGATCATGCCGATGATGCCGTAGACCATTGTGTAGCCGATGGCGATGAGCCCGTAGATCGCGCCGAGGGTGACGCCGTTGATCAATTGCTGGAGGAAATATTCCATGCGTCCGCGTCGCCTTTGCTGGATTCTCCGGCCGAGGACTCGTGTCCGATTATTAAGGCTTATCAGGGCCTCGCGGGAGCGGCAACGCTGGCGCCATCCTGTGTTATTAAGTCGTTCCGCCTGAAGGAGTTGCTTTGTCGCCCGGGCTAGAAATCGCGATCCGTGCCGGCTGTGCCGGGCTTGTCTTTGCCGCGCTGGCCGCGTGGGAATGGCATGCGCCGCGGCGCCGACCGGTCGCCGGGCGGCGGCCGCGCTGGCCGGCCAATCTCGGCATCTGGGTCGTGGATATCGTGGCGGTGCGGCTTCTGGTTCCAGTCACGGCGGTCGGGGTTGCGCTGGTCGCGGCCGAGCGCGGCTGGGGCCTGCTGCACGGCTGGCCGGCCTGGGCCGCGATCCCGCTCGGCGTGATCGCGCTCGATTTCGTCATCTACGGCCAGCATTACGTGTTCCATCACGTGCCGGTGCTGTGGCGGCTGCACCGCATGCACCATGCCGACGTCGACATCGACGTCACCACCGGCGTGCGCTTCCACCCGCTGGAGATACTGATTTCGCTCGGCATCAAGGTCATCGCCGTGGTTGCCCTCGGTGTGCCGGCGGTGGCGGTGCTGATCTTCGAGGTGCTGCTCAACGCCACCTCGATGTTCAACCACAGTAATGTCGCGCTGCCGCCGCGGCTCGAGCCGATCGCGCGCTGGCTGGTCGTTACCCCGCAGATGCATCAGGTGCATCATTCGGTCGTGCGCGCCGAGACTGACAGCAATTTCGGCTTCAATCTGCCGTGGTGGGACCGATTGTTCGGCACCTACCGCGCTCTGCCTGCGGCGGGCGAGCAGGATATGACAATAGGACTGCCGGTTTTTCGCGATGCGGCGGAGCGGCGCCTGTGGCGCTTGGTCACACAACCGTTTCGCAACGACCCGCTCGCTCAAGCCGCCGACCGGCCAGATCAGCAGCAAGATCGGCAGCGGAATACCTAACAGGCAGTGCCACTCGGTGTGCCCAATCCCATAGCGGTGCGAACGGGTTCCCGAAGCTGCGCGGAACGAAGGCGGATTGTGCACGTTGACTCCCGCATCGAGTCGGGGAGCGCCTCGTCGCGAGGCATCTCACCCAAACACCGGAAGGAATGAGCAATGAATCAGGATCAGAATCCCAATCAGAAGCCGGGCCAGCAACAGCAGCAAGGCGGCCAGCAGCAGGGCGGTCAGCAGCAGGGCGGCCAGAAGCCGGGCCAGCAGCAGCAGCAGCCCGGCCAGGGCGGCCAGCAAGGCGGCCAGCAGGGCGGCCAGCAGCAGCAGCGCCGCTAAGCCGGTCGCTGTTTAATTGAAGACTCGGCAAGCCTCCGCCTCACGGCGGGGGCTTGTTGCGATTAAGCCCGGCGTGGCGCGCGCGCAGGCGCTCGCTTATGCTGCGGAGCCATGGCGACCTCCGCGCTTCCGCTGTTTCACCTTTACGGCGATCCGCCGGACGATTCCGCTTTCGACTTTATCCATATCGAGACCATCGCCTCGCGCTCCTCGGTGCACGACTGGACCATCCGCGCGCATCGCCACCGCAACCTCTTTCAAGTGCTGCTGATCGACCAAGGCGGCGGCGAGATGAGCTACGAGACGTCGACGGCGGCGTTCACGGCGCCGGCGGCGATCCTGATTCCGGCGACGACCGCGCACGGCTTCCGATTTACCCCGCGGGTGACCGACGGCTGGGTGGTCAGCTTCACCGAGGATGTCGCCGGCGCGCTCGGCGACCAGTCGGGCGAGGCGCTGGCGCGGCTGAAGGCGGCGGCGGCGGCCGATCCGGTGGTGCCGTTGGCGGATGCGCCGGAAGCCAAGCGGCTGGCGGCGCTCTGCGCCGATCTCTCAGAGGAAGGCGCGGTCGCGCGCGAAGGCTATCGCCTCGCCATGCGCGCGCTGCTGACGCTGATCGCGCTCGAAGTGCTGCGGCTGGCGGTGAGCCGTGCGCGCTCGGGCGCGGTGACACTCACGCGCGCCGACCCGCGCGTCGAGGAACTGCGCCGGCTGGTCGATCAGCATTTCCGCCAGCAGCGCATGATCGCTTTCTATGCCGAGAAGCTGGCGATGACGCCGGACCGGCTCAACGATCACGTCAAGCGCGCCACCGGCGTGACCGCCGGCCATCTCATCCGCCAGCGCGTGCTCACCGAAGCCAAGCGCCAGCTTGTCTTCACCACGCAGGCCATCCACGAGATCGCCTACGACCTGGCTTTCTCCGACCCGTCTCACTTCACGCGCTTCTTCCGCAAGCAGACCGGCATGACGCCGCAGGCCTTTCGCGAGGGGCGGGGCGGTTAACCTTGAGAGCCGCGCTTAACCGGTAAGGTAAAGTTTCGGTTTCTTTTGAATCCGGCATTTGAACGGCTTACGCATGAGGACAATTCCTGAGGAGGAACCCATGCGGAAAGCTTCTCGTGCGACGGTGGCGATGATCCTGGCCATCGCCCTCTATTTCACCGTGTCGCTGGGCTTCGACGGCTTGCGCGCGCTCACCTCGCCGGCCTACGGCCTGGACGAGGTCTGGCGTTCCCAGTTCATCTTCGTCCTCGGCGGCATGCTCGGTCTCGGCCCGGCCGGCCTGATCAAGCTCGCGGCCTTCTTCGCCGCGGTGAAGCTCACCGCCGCGGTGGTCTGCGGCCTGCATGTCGCGGACCGCTTCCGCGCGCTCGCCGGCGGCAAGGCCAACTCGGAAATTCTGGAAGGCGGGCTCATCCTTGTCGTGCTGGTGAGCATCCTGTCCGTCGGCCCGGCGGTGTGGTCGAACAACGGCGCCGACGTGCGCGACCAGGCGATCCACCTCGTGCTTGCCGCGCTCGCCATCGCGCTCTGCATGGTCGAGCGCAGCTTCGATACGCCCGCCGAGACGGAGGAAGCGGTGGAAGCCGTCGAGGGCGCCGCCGCGGAAGTCGCGCTGCCGAAAGGCGCTGGCTGGTTTTCGCCCTGGCGCTGAGCGCCTAAAGCAAGGCGAAGTCATTTGGGCCGCGGCTCACCCAAGCTGCGGTCCGGTTGTCTCAGTTCCCCGCTGCGAAGCTGCTTGACCGCCTGCACCACCGCGCGCGCGACGTTGCGCACGTCCTCCTGGGTTGCGGTTTCCTTGTCCAGATCGTCATGGCTGGTGGCGTAGGGCGTCAGATAGCAAATGTAGCGGTCGATCGCAGCGAGATGACCCGCGGCGATAAGGCCCATGTCCTCCAGCCAGTCGGTAAGATTGCGCCGCAGGTTTTCCGCCCCGGCTGAATCGCCGTGCGCGAAAACGCCGAAGGTGCGGCCGGCAAGGTGTCGCGGATAAGACCAGCCGGCGAGTTCGATCTCCTTGGCCTTCTGCGGGTCCTTGCCCTGAGTCGAAGTCGGATCCGGATTGCCGCCGTCGGCGCAGACCAGGCGGTCCATCATCAGCTTGAAGGCCGACGACACCTGATACCAGTGCACCGGCGCCACGATCATGATGCCGTGCGCGGCCACCCAGCGCGGATAGATTTCGTTCATCCAGTCGTTGTTCTGCTGCAGCGAGTGGTTCGGGTAGCAGGAGCAAGGCCAGTGGCAGAGCGGCATTGCCGTGGAGACGCAGGCCTTGCACGGATAGATGACGCGGTTGAATTCGGAGGTCAGCACCGAGAGGTCGAGGATGTCGCATTCGAAGCCGGGCGCGGCGCGGATGATCTCGTCGGCGAGCTGCAGCAGCCGCCAGCTTTTCGACATCTCGCCGGGGCAGGTGTGTTCGCTGCGCGGTGAGCCGTTGATCAGCAAGATGCGAGAGGGAGCGGCCTTGTCCTCGAAGCGGCGCTGCGCTTCCTTCACCGCCGCCTGTGCTTCCAGCCACTCGACCGCGATGTCGTAGCTGGGGTCGGCAAAGCCCGCGCCGGCTTTGACGGTGCGCGGCGCCTTACGGCTATGGCTGTAACCGTCCCAGGCGGCGCCGGCGATCTTGTCGAGCTCGGCCTTAAGCGGCGCGAAGGCCGGGTCGTAGAAGCGTGACAGGAAGCGGCGCTTGAATTCCGCCTCGTCGAGCTTGACCGGCGGCATGCCCTTGCGGATTTCGACCATCGCAGCGTCTCCCTTCTGGCATCGCGCCGGATGACGCGCGAGATCGCCAAAAGGCGCTGCGGGGCGAGGTTATTTTGCCTTCCCGACCTCGGCCATGACCTCGGCGGCTTCCTTGAAGGCATGGTTGGCCGCCGGCACGCCGCAATAGATCGCCTGCTGCAGGATGATTTCCTTGATGTCGTCCGCGCTGAAGCCGCCTTCGGTCAGCGCCGCGCGCACGTGCATGCGGAATTCGTCCCACTTGTCGAGCGCCAGCATGGTGCCGATCACCAAAATGCGGCGCGTGCGCTCGTCGTAGTGCGGCCGCGTCCAGATCTCGCCCCAGGCCGCGCGCGTGATGAAGTCCTGGAATTCGGAATTGAACGCGGTCTTCTTGGCGTTGGCGCGGTCGACCCAGGCGTTGCCCAGCACCTTGCGGCGCTGCGCCATGCCTTTGTCGTAGCGTTCTTTCTCGTCCATCACCGCCTCCGAATAGTGGAGCGGATTTGACATTCGCGACCCACTTGGCAGCGGGTTCTCTACGCGAATGTCAAATCCAAAGCTCCACTATATACTTATACTTGTACTTGCTAGTGGTCCTTTGATTCTAACATTCGCAAAGGCGCCTGCTGAAATGGGATGCGAATGTTAGAATCGAACCACTAGTAGCCGCGCAGGAACTTCAGAACCGTGTCGGTGTAGGCCTTGGGCTGCTCGACATTGGCGATGTGCGCGGCGTCGATGCTCGCCAGCTTCGCGCCCGGGATCGCCTTGGCGATAGCCTCGCCGGCGGACGGCGGGGTCGCCGCGTCCTGGCTGCCGACGATCACCAGCGTCGGCGCCTTGATGGTCGGGTTGCTGGCGCGGAAATCCATGTCGCGGATCGCCTCGCAGCAGGCGACGTAGCCCTTCGGATCGGTGGCGAGGAACATCATCTTCATGCGCGCCATTGCCGCCGGCGCGCTGGCGCGGAAGCCTTCGGTGAACCAGCGCTGCATGTTCGGCTCGACCAGCGGGGCGAGGCCGCTCGCCTGCACGGCCTTGATGCGGTCGTTCCAGAACGCCTTTTCCGCGTAATTGAAATTGGTGTTGGAGAGAATGAGCTTTTCGAGGCGGTCGGGCGCGTTGGCGCCCAGCCACTGGCCCACCATGCCGCCCATCGACAGGCCGCACCAGTTGGTCTTCTCGATGCCGAGCGCATCGAGCACGGAGAGCGCGTCGCGACCAAACCGCTCCATGGAGTAGGCGCCCTGCGGCACGCCGGACTTGCCATGGCCGCGGCGGTCGTAGCGCACCACGCGGAAATGCTTGGCGAATTCCCCGGCCTGATCGTCCCACATGGTGAGGTCGGTGCCGAGCGAGTTGGACAGCATCAGCGCCGGGGCGTCGTCGCGGCCCTCGACCCTCACATTGATGGCGCAGCCGTCATCGGCGGTGATCGTGGGCATTCAGGCCTCCTAAGTCAGGATTTTTGTTTCGGGCGGGGGATCGTGGCGGCCACACTTAGTCCGCCGGCGCGGGCACGCAAAGGACTTTTCGCCGTGCAAACCGGCATTGCCGGCATGTTGGGCAACCGGGCGTTGCCGTTTTCGCACCGTTTGACGTTTGAATCTCTTGACCGGCCCCGTACCGGGGGTTCAAACTTATTCTTGTTCGAAGGCGCGAACCGGACCGAAATCGATTGGAATTTGCGCCCGAGCCGCCGCCGCCCCGTGCGGGCGAGGCGAAAAGAGGGCATTTGGCCCCGAATTTTGGGAGGAAGGTCATGCCGACCGTGTCCATGACGGTGAACGGGAAGCCCGTCACCGGCGATGTCGAAGCGCGCACGCTGCTGGTGCAATTCCTCCGCGAAAACCTGCGGTTGACCGGCACGCATGTCGGTTGCGACACCTCGCAGTGCGGCGCCTGCGTCATCCACATCGACGGCATTGCCGCCAAGTCCTGCACCACACTCGCGCTCCAGTGCGAGGGCGCCAAGGTCACCACCATCGAAGGCCTGGCGGAGGCGAACGGTCCGCTGCATCCGATGCAGGAGGCTTTCCGCGAGCACCACGGCCTGCAATGCGGTTACTGCACGCCCGGCATGATCATGGCCGCGCTCGACATCGTACGCCGCCGCGGCAACGACCTCGACGACCACACCATCCGCGAGCAGCTCGACGGCAATATCTGCCGCTGCACCGGCTACCATAACATCGTGAAAGCCATCAAAGCGGGAGCCAAGGCAATGGCGCCGGGCGGCGCGTCGCGTCAGGCCGCCGAATAATCCTTATAAAAAGTCGAACGGGAGGAGACCGCCATGAGTGCGACCGGCATCGGCGCGGCGGTGCGCCGAAAGGAAGACTTCCGCTTCATCACCGGCAAGGGCCAGTACACCGACGACGTGGTGCGCCCGGGCGAGACCCGCGCGGTGTTCGTGCGCTCTCCACACGCGCACGCCAAGATCGCGAAAATCGACGCCAGCGCGGCCAAGACCATGCCCGGCGTGGTCGCCGTGCTCACCGGCGCCGATCTCGCTGGCGACAAGATCGGTAACCTGATCTGCGGCTGGATGATCCATTCCAAGGACGGCACGCCGATGAAGATGGCGCCGCACCCGGCGCTCGCCAGCGGCAAGGTCAACCATGTCGGCGACGCGGTCGCGGTGGTGGTGGCCGAGACGCTCGGCCAGGCGCGCGACGCCGCCGAGAAGGTCAAGGTCGACTACGAAGTGCTGCCCGCCGTGGTCAATCCGGCCAAGGCCAAGTCCGGCACGCAGATCCACGAGATCGCCCCCAAGAACACGATCTACGAATGGTCGCTCGGCGACGCCAAGGCCACCGACGCCGCCTTCGCCAACGCCAAGCACGTGACCAAGCTCGACATCGTCAACAACCGCCTCGCCCCCATCGCCATGGAGCCGCGCGCGGCGCTCGCCGAATACGACGCCGGCACCGATCAGCTCACGCTCTGGAACACGACGCAAAACCCGCACGTGTCGCGGCTGGTCATCGCCGCCTTCGTCGGCATGGCGCCCGAGCACAAGCTGCGCGTGATCGCGCCTGACGTCGGCGGCGGCTTCGGCTCCAAGATATTCATCTATCCGGAAGAGGTGGTCTGCCTGTGGGCCGCGCGCAAAGTGCGCCGGCCGGTGAAATGGACCTCCGACCGAATGGAGGCCTTCCTCACCGACGCGCATGGCCGCGACCACGTCACCCATGCCGAGCTCGCGCTCGACGCCAATGGCAAGATCCTCGCCATGCGGGTGAAGACCATTGCCAACCTCGGCGCCTACATGTCGACCTTCTCGTCGTCGGTGCCGACTTATCTCTACGCCACGCTCTTGTCGGGCCAGTACGACATCCCGCAGATCTATTGCGAAGTCGACGCGGTCTACACCAACACCGTGCCGGTCGACGCTTATCGCGGCGCGGGACGCCCGGAAGCGACCTTCGTGGTCGAGCGGCTGGTCGAGGTGGCGGCGCGCGAGCTGGGGCTGGAGCCGCCGGAATTGCGCAAGCGCAACTTCGTCAAGTCGTTCCCGCACCAGACGCCGGTGATCATGGCCTATGACGCGGGCGACTATAACGCCTCGCTCAAGAAGGCGATGGAGATCGGCGACGTGAAGGGCTTCAACAAGCGCAAGCGCGAGTCGGCGCGCAACGGCAAGCTGCGCGGCATCGGCTATTCGACCTATATCGAGGCCTGCGGCCTCGCGCCGTCGCAGGCGGCCGGCTCGTTAGGGGCCGGCGTCGGCCTGTGGGAGAGCGCGGAAGTGCGCGTCAACCCGACCGGCAGCGTCGAAGTGCTCACCGGCTCCCACTCGCACGGGCAGGGACATGAAACCACCTTCGCGCAGCTCGTGTCCCAACGGCTCGGCATTCCGATCGACAACGTCTCTATCGTCCACGGCGACACCGACAAGGTGCAGTTCGGCATGGGCACCTACGGCTCGCGCTCGGGCGCGGTCGGCATGTCGGCGATCGTGAAGGCGCTCGACAAGGTCGAGGCCAAGGCCAAGAAGGTCGCCGCCTTCATGCTGGAAGCGGCCGAAGGCGACATCGAGTTCAAGGACGGCAAGTTCACGGTGGCCGGCACCGACAAGTCGGCAGCCTTCGGCGATGTCGCGCTCAACGCCTATATCGCGCACAAGTTCACCGGCGCCGAGCTGGAGCCCGGCCTCAAGGAAACGTCGTTCTACGACCCGACCAACTTCACCTTCCCGGCCGGCTGCCACATCTGCGAAGTGGAGATCGACCGCGAGACCGGCAAGACCGATATCGTGAACTGGACCGCGGTCGACGACTTCGGCACCGTGATCAATCCGATGATCGTGGAAGGTCAGGTGCATGGCGGCATTGCGCAGGGCGTCGGCCAGGCGCTGCTCGAAGGCGTGGTCTACGACGCCAACGGCCAGCTCGTGACCGGCTCGCTCATGGACTACACCATGCCGCGCGCGCACGACCTGCCGTCGTTCAACCTCGGCTTCACCGAAACCAAGGCGCCGTCGAACCCGCTCGGCATCAAGGGCTGCGGCGAAGCCGGCGCCATCGCGGCGCCCGCCGCCGTCATCAACGCCATCACCGACGCCCTCGGCACCGAACAGATCGCCATGCCGGCCACCGCCAATGCGGTGTGGTCGGCACTCCAGCGCGCGACCCCGCGCGCGGCTGCATAAGGTTTAAAGGAGACGACAATGTACAATTTCACCTTCCATCGGCCGACGACGGTCCGCCAGGCGGCCGGCCTGCTGGCGCGCAATCCGGAAGCCAAGCTTCTGGCGGGCGGCCATTCGCTGCTGCCGGTGATGAAGCAGCGGCTGGCGAACCCGCCGGCGCTGGTCGATCTCTCGCTGGTCGAAGGCATGAGCGGCGTCGAGCTGAAAGGCCGCTCGGTCGTGATCGGGGCCATGACGCGCCACGCCGACGTCGCCAACTCGAAAGTGTTGCAGGAGGCGATGCCGGGGCTCGCCATGGTGCCGGGCTCGATCGGCGATCCGCAGGTGCGCAATCGCGGCACCATCGGCGGCTCCATCGCCAATAACGACCCCAACGCCGACTATCCGGCCGCCTGCCTCGGGCTGGGCGCCACCATCGTCACCAACAAGCGCCGCATCGCGGCCGACGATTTCTTCACCGGCATGTTCTCCACCGCGCTGGAGGAGGGCGAGATCATCGTCAAAGTGATGTTCCCCATCGCCAAGAAATGCGCCTACGAGAAGTTCAAGCATCCGGCCTCGGGCTTTGCGCTGGTCGGCGTGTTCGTGTCCAAGCGCGGGCCGGACATCCGCGTGGCTGTGACCGGCGCGGGCTCCAACGGCGTGTTCCGCGTGAAGTCGTTCGAGGAGGCGCTCAAGAAGCGTTTCGCCGCCAAGTCGATCGAGGGCATGACCATCCCCGCGACCGGCATGAACACCGACATCCACGCCTCGGCCGAATACCGCGCGCATCTGGTCGGCGTGCTCGCCCGCCGGGCGCTGGCAAAGGCGGCGGCTTAGGCGCGAACGTGCCGGTCCTTTAGTCTTGGCCTCCGCCACGGGGCCCGCGCGGCGCCATCCGGTCGCGACGAGCGCCGCCGTCATCCTTGCCGCCGGGTTCCTTGTGCTCTTCATCGGCGGCGGGGCGCGCTTCACCGTCGGCCTGACGCTGAAGCCGATCGTCGACGATTTGGGCTGGGTACGCGGCGACGTCGGGCTTGCCGTCGCGCTGTACCAGGCAGTTTCGGCGGCGGCGATGTTTGCCGCCGGCTACCTCGCCGACCGCACCAGCCCGCGCTTGGTGCTGGGCGGCGGCCTCGTGGTCGCCGGTATCGGCATCGGCCTGATGAGCATCATCTCGGCGCCGTGGCACGCGCATGTGCTATACGGCGTGGTCTTCGCGCTCGGCAACGGCGCGGCCTCCATGATCCCGGTCGGCGTGATGGTGGCGCGCGCCTTTCCGGTGCGCACCGGCATCGCCAATGCGGTGGTGACGTCGGGCATGAGCGTCGGCCAGCTCGTGGTGATCGCCGCGCTGGCGGCGGTCATGCTCTCCGTGAGCTGGCAGTCCGTCTATGTCTGGTTGGGGATCGTGCATCTCGCGCTGCTGCCGCTGGTCATCCTAGCGATTCCCAAAAGCACGCGCATGCAGGCCAAGGCGGCGCAGCCGGCGATCGGCGTCGGCGTGCGCGAGGCCGCGCGCACGCGCCAATTCTGGCTGTTGCTCGCGATCTACGCGGTCTGCGGCTTCGACGACTTCTTCGTCTCCACCCATGTCGTCGCCTTCGCGCAGGACCGCGGCGTCGACGCTTTTCTGGCCGGCAACCTGCTGGCGCTGATGGGGCTGACCGGCCTCGTCGGCGTGGTGATCGGCGGCGCGGTCAGCGACCGCTCCGGCCCGATGTGGCCGACGGCCGTCTGCTTTGCCGCGCGCGTCGTCGTGTTCGCCTTGGTGATGGTGGATCAGTCGACAGTGTCGGTCGCGGTGTTCGCGCTCGTGTTCGGCGCCACGTTCCTGGTGACCGCGCCGCTTACGGTGGTGTTCGTGCAGGAGAGCTTCGGCACCCGCCATCTCGGCGCGCTCACCGGCCTCATCACGATGGTGCACCAGGTTTTCGGCGGCATCGGCGCTTATCTCGGCGCCGCGCTGTTCGACAAGGCCGGCAACTACCAGGCGGCGTTTGCGATCATGCTGGGCTTCACGGTGCTCGCCACCCTGCTGACCCTGATGCTGCGGCGGCCGCGGCAGGCGGCATGACGGTTCCGGCCACCGGCGGCGCGCATTTCTTTTCTGGCCGCTAGGCTGCGCTGGTGCGCGCGTAGTCCGGGTCGAACCAACGGAAAGTGTTCTTGCCGGCGGCTTTGGCGGCATAAAGCGCGGCGTCGGCACGCTGGAAGATCTCTCCCGGCGCGCGACTATTGACCCAGGCGATGCCGACCGAGGCGCCGATGGTGAAGCGGCGGCCGTGCGAGTCCACCGGACGTCCCATCGTCTTGACGATATGGGCGGCGACGGCGGCGATGCGGCGAACGTCCGGCGTCGGGCCGAGCAGCACCGCGAACTCGTCGCCGCCGGTGCGGGCCACCACGACGGCGTCCGGGCAGGCGCGCGACAAGCGGCGCGCCACCTCGGCCAGGCATCCGTCGCCGGCAGCGTGGCCGAGCGAGTCGTTGACCTCCTTGAAGCCGTCGAGGTCGATCAGGAGCAGCGCCCCGGCGTCGGCAGCATGGGCGGTCTCGCACATTCCCGCCAGCTTGGCCTGGAACAGGCTGCGGTTGGCCAGCCCGGTCAGTTCATCGGTTTCCGCGAGGTAGCGCAGGCGGTCCAGTTTGGCCTTTTCCTCGGTGATGTCCTGCTTCATGCCGAACAGGCGGGTCGGGCGTTTGTCGGCGCAGTCGACGACCGCGGTGATCCTGATCCAGCGCTGCGCACCGCGCGCCGTGACGAGCTCGGCGTCGAGGTTGAAGCCCTTGCCCTGCGCCAGCGATTCACTCCTGATTTTTTCCAGCGCCTTGAGCGAGTGGGTGGAATAGCGGGGCAGGGCCTGCTTACGCACCAACGGCGCGTTTCGTTCGATATCGAACATGTCGTAGGTGCCGCCCGACCACTGCAAGGTCTCGGTGGTCAAGTCGCATTCCCACATGCCGAGCCGCGCGGCCGCCGAGGCGCGCTCGAACACGTCCCGGCTGCGGGCGGCGGCGGCTTCGTAGTCGCGGATGACACGGGCCTGCGCTTCCACCAAAGCGGTCAGGCGTGCGACCGCGGCCGCCGTTGACTCGTGCGAATGGGAATCGACATTCGCGATGCCGAGCGCGCTTGCCTTTCGCAGCCGGCTGGCCTTTGCCATGGAATTCCCCCGATGGATCGGGGAGATTAGGGCGGCGGGATTAACAGTTTATTTTATCAGCGGAGAGAAATGGCCGCGCCGGCCGTGTTCCACACAGAACTCCGGCGGACCCCAGCCGCCTAGCGGTCGAGCTCCGCCAGCAGATCGTGCAAATCGAGCGGACGCGTATACATCTGCAACGAGCCGTCCGGCTTCTGCGGCCATTTCTCCTTCGGCCGGTCCCAATAGAGCTCGACGCCGTTGTCGTCCGGGTCGCGCAGATAGAGCGCCTCGGACACGCCATGGTCGCTCGCGCCTTCGAGCGGGATCTTGGCCGCGATCAGCCGGCGCAGCGCGTCGGCCAGGAGCTTGCGGGTCGGGTAGAGGATGGCGGTGTGGTAGAGGCCGGTCGTGCCCGGCGGGGGCGGGGAGCCGCCTTTGCTTTCCCAGGTGTTGAGGCCGAGATGGTGGTGGTATCCGCCGGCCGAGATGAAGGCGGCGCCCGGGCGGCTGGTGGTCAGCGTGAAGCCAAGCACCCCGCAATAGAAGTCGAGCGCCCGCTGCAGGTCGGCGACCTTCAGGTGCACATGGCCGATGCGCACGCCGGGGTCGATGGTCGGAAAACGCAGCGTTTCTTTGGTCGTTTCTTGGGTGGTTTCGGGGGCGTCCGACATGACTAAAGTCTCGCTTTCGGGGCTATCCCTGGCTGGCCGGGACCGGCTTTGATACCCACATGTAAGCCGCGCCCGCGGTAGGATAAAGTACCCTCCGATCAGGACCCCGTGATGCCTTTGACACCGCTGCCAAGCTCCATCGACGCCACCCTCGACCTGCTGGCCAAGGCCGACTACATCGCCGACCGCTCGCTGGCGACGGTGCTGTATCTGTCGCTCAAGATGGGGCGGCCTTTGTTCGTCGAGGGCGAGGCCGGCGTCGGCAAGACCGAGATCGCCAAGGTGCTGGCCAAGACGCTCGGCCGCAAGCTGATCCGCCTGCAATGCTACGAGGGGCTCGACGTTTCCGCCGCCGTCTACGAGTGGAATTACGGCGCGCAGATGATCGCCATCCGGCTCGCCGAGGCGGAAGGCGAGGGCGACCGCGCCCGCATCGAGCACGACGTGTTCTCCGAGCGCTTCCTCATCAAGCGGCCGTTGCTGCAGGCGCTCGAGCCCGACCCGGACGGGCCTCCGGTGCTGCTGATCGACGAGATCGACCGCACCGACGAGGCCTTCGAGGCGTTTCTTTTGGAAGTGCTGGCCGACTTTCAGGTGACGGTGCCGGAGCTCGGCACGGTGAAGGCCGCGCATCCGCCCATCGTCGTCGTTACCTCCAACCGCACGCGCGAGGTGCACGACGCGCTTAAGCGTAGATGTCTCTATCACTGGGTCGGTTATCCCGACGCCGCGCGCGAACTCTCGATCCTGCGCGCCAAGGTGCCCGGCATCGGCAAGAAGCTGTCCGAGCAGGTGGTCGCCTTCGTGCAGGCGCTGCGCAAGGAAGACCTGTTCAAGGTGCCCGGCGTCGCCGAGACGCTCGACTGGGCCGGCGCGCTCACCGAGCTCGACGTGGTCGCGCTCGATCCCTCGACCGTGTCCGACACGCTCGGCGTGCTGCTCAAGTATCAGGACGACATCGCCAAGCTTGACGGCAGCAAGGTCAAGACGCTGCTCGACGAGGTGAAGGCGGAGATGCGGGCGGCGGAGTAGTTTTTTCGAGGACGTACAACACACCCGTTCATTCCCGCGAAAGCGGGAATCCAGCGCTGGGTCCCCGTCGCAAGTCGGCTATAGCCGACTTGCGTACGTCGAGTGGCAGACATCGGGTTAACCCGATGTCTGCGCGCGGGACGAACGGTGGATGGGATTGCGGATGACAGAAACAAGCGGCCGCCTCGCCGAGAACATCCTCTACTTCGCGCGCGCGCTGCGCGCGGCCGGCATGCCGGTCGGGCCGGGGGCGGTGCTGGACGCGCTCTCCGCGCTCGAAGTCGCACATGTGGCCCACCGCGACGACTTCTACTGGACGCTGCACGCCGTCTTCGTGAAGCGGCACGAGCATACGATTTTGTTCGACCATGCTTTCCGCATCTTCTTCCGCCGCCGCGGCTATATCGACAAGCTGATCGCCTCCATGCTGCCCGACACGCTGCCGACGGCGCCGAAGCCGCCGGAGGCTGGCGCGCAGCGCATCCAGGACGCGCTCTTTGCCGGCCAGAACGCGCGCGAGCAGGAGCGCGAGGTCGAGATCGACGCGCGGCTGACCGTCTCCGACCGCGAGGTGCTGCGCCGCAAGGACTTCGCGCAGATGACGGCGGGCGAAATCGCCGCCGCCAAGGACGCTATCGCGCGCCTTGCGCTGCCGCTCGACATGGTGCGCACGCGGCGGCTCGCCGCGCACCGGCGCGGCCACATCATCGACGTGCGCCGCACCTTGCGGGCCTCGATGAAAGCGGGCGGCGCGCTCATCGACCTGAAATATCTCGGGCCGAAGGAGAAGGAGCCGCCGATCGTGGCGCTCCTCGACATCTCCGGCTCCATGAGCCAGTACACGCGGCTTTTTTTGCACTTCCTCCATTCCATCACCGACGCGCGCAAGCGCGTCATGACGTTCCTGTTCGGCACGCGGCTGACCAACGTCACGCGCTCGCTGCGCCAGCGCGATCCGGACGAGGCGCTCGCCGCTTGCGGCGCCAATGTCGCCGACTGGGCCGGCGGCACGCGTATCGCGACTTCGCTGCACGCCTTCAACAAACATTGGGCGCGCCGCGTGCTCGGGCAGGGCGCGGTGGTGCTCTTGATCACCGACGGGCTTGAGCGCGACGCCGACGATACGTTATCCTTCGAGATGGACCGGCTGCACCGCTCGTGCCGCCGGCTGATCTGGCTCAATCCGCTGCTGCGCTTCGAGGGCTTCGAGGCGCGCGCAAAGGGGGTGCGGGCCATCCTGCCGCATGTTGACGAATTGCGGCCGATCCACAATCTCGATTCCATGACCGAGCTGGTGCGCGCCCTGTCCGGCGCGCCGGCCAAGGGTTACGATCCGAAGGCGATGTTGAGGCAGGTGGCGTAAAATATGTTTGCAGTCATTCCGGGGCGCTCGCGTAGCGAGCGAACCCGGAATCCAGAAGACGGCGCAGAGCTTGTGTCTGGATTCCGGGTCCGGCCCTTCGGGCCGTCCCGGAATGACCAATAGAGAATGGAGGCTCACATGCTCGCGCGCGATGAAGACATCCTCAAGGCCGCCGAGGACTGGCGCAAGGCCGGGCGCGGCGTGGCGCTCGCCACCGTGGTGGAGACCTGGGGCTCGGCGCCGCGGCCGGTCGGCTCGAATCTGGTGATCGACGAGGAGGGCAACTTCCTCGGCTCCGTCTCCGGCGGCTGCGTTGAGGGCGCGGTGGTGACCGAAGCCATCGATGTGATCGGCTCGGGCAAGCCGAAGATGCTGGAATTCGGCGTCGCCGACGAGGCCGCCTGGCAGGTCGGGCTGTCCTGCGGCGGCACCATCCGCGTTTATGTGGAAAAGGTGTCGTAATGAAACTCGACATCTTGCACGCCGTGAACGAAGAGCGCGCCGCGCGCCGCGCGGTGGTCATCGTCACCGACGTCGATACGGGCGCGCAGCGGCTGGTGAAGGCGGCCGACGCCGGCAAGGATTCGCTCGCCGAGCTGATCGGCAAGCGCCTGCGCATGGCCAAGAGCGGCATGGAGGAAACCGCGCAGGGCCGCGTCTTCCTCACCGTGCACGTGCCGTCGCCGCGTCTGGTCATCACCGGCGCGGTGCACATCAGCCAGGCGCTGGCGCCGATCGGGCAACTGCTCGGCTACGACGTCACCATCGTCGATCCGCGCACCGCCTTCGCCTCGGTCGAGCGCTTTCCCGACGTGAAGGTGATCGCGGAATGGCCGGACGTGGCGCTGCCGCCGCTCAACGTCGACCATTACACCGCTTTCGTCGCGCTCACGCACGACCCGAAGATCGACGATCCGGCGCTGCTGCACGCGCTCAAGCGCGACTGCTTCTACATCGGCGCGCTCGGCTCGCGGAAGACGCATGCCAAGCGCGTGACGCGGCTAAAGGAGGCGGGCTTGAGTGACGCCGACATGGCCCGCATCCGCGCGCCCATCGGCCTGCCGATCGGCGCCGTGTCACCGGCCGAGATCGCGGTCGCCATCATGGGCGAAATCACCCAGGCGCTGCGCACCAAGGGCGGCGCGGCGGAGAAGTCGGAGGCGGCATGAAGAAGATATTTGTCATTCCGGGGCGCGCCGAAGGCGCGAACCCGGAATCCAGAGACAGCGTCGGAATAGGTGTCTGGATTCCGGGTCCGCTCGCGGCGCGAGCGTCCCGGAATGACGGAGGTGGTTTATGAAATTCGGCGCCGTCCCAGTCGGCGAGGCGCGCGGCGCCACCGCGGTGCATTCCATCCGCACCGGCGACCTCGTGCTCAAGAAAGGCACCTTGATCGGCGACGCCGAAGTGGCCGCGCTCGAAGCCGCCGGCGTCAAGGAGATCGTGGTGGCGCGGCTCGAGCCCGGCGACGTCTCGGAGGACCAAGCCGCCGCCGACATCGCCGCCGCGCTCAAGGGCGAGGGCGTGCGCGCCGACCGCGCCTTCACCGGCCGCTGCAATCTGTTCGCCGAAGCCGCCGGCATTCTGCTGGTCGATAAGGATGCCATCGACCGCCTCAACCGCATCGACGAGGCGGTGACGCTCGCGACGCTGCCGGCCTTCAAGCCGGTGGTCGAGGGCGAGATGATCGCTACCGTGAAGATCATCCCCTTTGCAGTCGCCGGTTCCGCGCGCGACAGGGCCGTGGCCGAGGCGGAGAAGGCGCGGCCCGTCATCCGCATCGCGCCCTACAAGGTGCGCAAGGTCGGCATCGTCTCCACGCTGCTGCCAGGGCTGTCGCCCAAGGTCATCGACAAAACGCTGAAGATCACCGCGCAGCGCATCGCGCCCGCCGGCGCCGCCATTATCGCGGAGAAGCGCGTGCCGCACGAGCAGGCGGCGCTTGCCAAAGCCATCGACGAACTGCTCGCCGCCGGCGCCGAGCTGGTCATCGTGTTCGGCGCTTCGGCCATCGCCGACCGCCGCGACGTCATCCCGGCCGCGCTCGAAGCCGTCGGCGGCGAGATCGAGCATTTCGGCATGCCGGTCGATCCCGGCAACCTGATGCTGATCGGCCGCGCGCGCGGGCAGGCCGTGCTGGGCGCGCCCGGCTGCGCGCGCTCGCCGAAGGAGAACGGCTTCGACTGGGTGCTGATGCGCCTCCTCGCCGGCCTTGCCGTTTCGCGCGAAGACGTCACCGGCATGGGCGTCGGCGGCCTGTTGATGGAGATCGTCACGCGCCCGCAGCCGCGCACGGTGCCCGAGCCCGAAAAAGGCCGCCGCGTCGCCGCGCTGGTGCTGGCCGCCGGCCGCTCGACGCGCATGGGCGCGGTCAACAAGCTGATCGCCGAGATCGGCGGCAAGCCGCTGGTGCGAATCGCGGCCGAACAGGCGCTCGCTTCGCGCGCTGCGCCGGTCATCGTCGTTACCGGCCACCAGCGCGAAAAGGTGGAAGCCGCGCTCGACGGCCTGCCGGTTAAGCTCGTGCATAACCCGGACTATGCCGACGGCCTCGGCACCTCGCTGAAAGCGGGAATCGCCGCCGTGCCGAAGGAGGCCGATGGCGTCATCGTCTGCCTCGGCGACATGCCGCAGGTAGATAGCGCGCTGATCGACAAGCTCATCGCCACCTTCGACCCCGAGCGCGGTGCGCTCGTGGTGGTGCCCTCGATCGAGGGCCGCCGCGGCAATCCGGTGGTGTGGTCGCGCCGTTTTTTCCACGACCTCATGCAGATTCAGGGCGACATCGGCGCGCGCCATCTCATCGGCAGCTATGCCGAGGCGGTGGTCGAGGTGCCGGTTGCGGGCGCGGCCGCGCTCACCGATGTCGATACCCCCGAGTCGCTTTCCGCCGTCAAGGCGGAAATCGAACGCGCCTGAGACTCGAATCGTTGATCGGTTACGCGACTCAGCCCTATCTGGCTTCGACGCTTGAGGTGGGGAAGGGCCGTGACCAAAACGCATGCACCAGTCATGAGTGTGCTGGTCGCCGCCGCCTTGTTGCTGGCCAGCGTGACCGTGATGCTGGTCACCTTGAACACCGCGCGGGCGGCCGGCGCGCTCGCCATCGGCTCCTGCGGCGCCTTTGGCGAAGCTTATGACTTCGGCAGCACCGACGACGCCAGCAAAAGCGCGCTCGACAAATGCCAGGGCAACACCTGTCGCGTCGTAGCTACGGTGAAGCGCGGCTGCGCTGCCTACGCCGTCGATTTCGCCAACCCCTGCGGCGCGCACGGCTGGGGCAAGGGCTCGCGCCTCGGCCGCAGCCAGAACGACGCGCTCAAGTCCTGCTACAGCGCCGGCGGCAAGGAATGCGTCATCCGCACCTTCTTTTGCGACGCCAAGGGCTGAGCGATCCGGCTACGGCGCCAAGCTACCGATCGCGGTCACGCGATTCCGGCGCACGCTGGATTAGTCGTTTGCTATCCTGGTCGACAGGTTGAGCCGCACGTAGGGGCTCGCGCGCTTCTCGCTGTCACCGGCCCAGCCGATCGCCGCCGACCATTCGTTCGCCTCGGTCTTCATCGAGGTGATGTGGAAGCCGACGCGCAGATGACGGTAGCCGTCGGAGCCGAAATAGGCGACCTCCGGCCCGAGGTAGAAGCCGCCGAGCATCTCCTCCATCGCCATGCGCCCGAAAGCGATGCGGCCGGAACTGCTGGTGGCGACTGAGGAGAGCGACAGGTCGCCGAAGACGACCATGTCGGGCGCGAGGTCGTACCAGAACTCGGCGGCAAAGCGCAGGCCGACGGCGTGGCCGGAAAGGCGGTTGCCCGGGTCGGCCGGCCACAGCCTGTGGTGCTGCAGATCGAGGCCGAAAAAGACTTTGGTTTCGAGATTGCCGCGCTTGTGCCGCCAGCCGGGCATGACAAGTGCCTGGCCTTCGAAGCCCTTCACGAATCCGCCGAGATAGCCGGAGTAATAGCGATAGACGCCGGCGCCATAGAGCGTCTTCAGCATCAAGCCGTCCTGCTCGAAGCCGCCGGGCGCGACGAGCAGGCCGGTATGGGTGAAGGCACCGTTGCGCCAGAGGTCGCGGCCGGAAAAGACGATGACGCGCGCCTCTTCGGGGTCGCCGGCCCGCGCGGGGCCGGCGGCGAGGCCGGGGCAACAAAAAATGAAGGCCGCGGCGACGGCCGTCGCCGCGCGGACGCGCCTTCCGCAACACATCGAGGCCTCTCACGCGGCCCTGGTGCCGTCGCCCTGATACACGGCCACGGCGGTAAAATACAACTTAAAGGAAGTGACGGGTTGTTGTCCAACCCGGATTGCGCCGGCCGGACTCTTAAGGCCGCGCCAGCCGCCGGGGCGGCTCACCAAGCGTGCGGCGGATCATGGCCGAGAAGGCGCTCGCGCTGGCGTAGCCGACCGAGCGCGCGGTTTCCTTGACCGAGGCGCCTTCCGACAGCCGGGCGAGCGCGTCGATCGCCCGCAGTCGCGCCCGCCATTCGGCGAAGCCGAGGCCGGTCTCGCTGCGGAACAGGCGGGCGAGGGTGCGCCGGCTGGCGCCGGCCTCGTCGGCCCAGCGGTCGAGGCCATACGCGATGCCGGAATCGTTGAGCAGCGCGCGGGCGACGCGGAGCGCGCGCGGATCGCGCGGCATCGGCACGTCCAGCCGCCGCTCGCGCAGGCGGCCGAGTTCGGTGAGGATCAGCCGTGCGACGATGCCGCCGCGGCCGCTTTCGGCGTAGTCGGCCGGCTCCTCCAGCAGCGCCAGGATCAGCTCGCGCAGCAGACCGGAAATCTCCACCAGCAGCGGCTGGCGCGGCAGGCCTTCGCAGGCGGCCGGGTCGATATAGAGCGTGCGCATGTCGGTATGGCTGCGCATGGTGACGCTGTGCGGCAATTCCGGCGGCAGCCAGAGCGCGCGCGCCGGCGGCACGATCCAGGCGGCGCCTTCCGTTTCCACGCGCATCACGCCACGCACCGCGTGCAGGAGCTGGCCGCGCCGGTGCATGTGCAGGGGAATATGCTCGCCATTCCCCCACGCCTTCGCCATCACCGCGACCGGGCGCGGGGCGTCGTCGAGATTGCGGCGGTAGACCGGGGTTGTCATGGCCTGTTTGCGACGAAAATCGACCTAACATCGCGAAAAGGCAAGGGCTATATGGGTGCCGATTAGCGCTGGAATCGGAAGTCCATGAGCCAGAACGCCTCGCCCGCCGCCGAAACCGCCCGCCGCCGCTCCATCGGCTTCCTCAACTGGGCGCATTTCCTCGACCACTACGTCATCCTGATCTTCCCGACCGTGGTCATCGGCCTGGAGGCGGTCTACGGCCGCAGTTACGGCGACCTTTTGGCGCTCTCGACGGCGGCCTTCACCGCCTTCGGCCTTTTCGCGCTGCCGGCCGGCTGGCTCGCCGACCACTGGAGCCGGCGCAACATGATCGCGATCTTCTTCATCGGCACCGGGCTCTCGGCCGCCGCGGTCGGCGCCGCGCCCAATTTCACGGTGCTGGCGATCGCACTGTTCGCGGTCGGCTTCTTCGCCGCCATCTATCACCCGGTCGGCCTGCCGATGATCGTCGAGCAGGCGGTCAATCGCGGCCGCACGATGTCGATCAACGGCGTGTTCGGCAACGTCGGCGTCTCGGTCGCCGCCGCCGTCACCGCCGCGCTCACCGCCTGGATCGGCTGGCGCTGGGCCTTCTTCATTCCGGCCGTCGTCTTCGTCGCCACCGGCATCGCCTATCTCGTGCTCACGCCCAAGGACGGCGCGCGCCGCGTAGCAGCGCCGCATGTGCAGGACGTCAAGCTCGACCGCCGCCTGGTCATTGCCGTGATCGGCCTGTTCATGACGCTCGCGCTGTCGTCGGGCCTCGTGTTCAACGCGCTTACCGTCACCCTGCCGAAGATCATCGACGTGCGGCTGGGCGAGGGGATTCCGCTGGCGCTGGTCGGCTTCCTCGCCACCGCGGTCTTCCTGTGCGGAGCGGTGGCGCAGCTATCGATCGGGCGGCTGGTCGACCGCTTCGCGCCGCATTTTTTGCTCGCCGGCGTGGCGGTGACGCAGCTCATCGGCGTCGTCTGGCTCAATTATGCGACCGGCTGGCCGCTGCTGGTGGCGCTCGCGACCGCCATCGCCGCCATCTACGCGCAGGTCACGCTCAACGACTACGTGCTGGCGCGCTACACGCCGCCGGCCATACGCGGGCGCGTCTATGCGATGCGCTTCTTCCTGAATTTCACGCTGGCCGGCCCTGCGGTCTGGGGCATCGGCCGGCTCTACGACCAGGGCGGCTTCGGGCTCGTGCTGTGGGTGACGGCCGCGGTCGCCGCCGTCTTCGTCGCCAACACGCTCATGATCGCCGCGCTGGTCGGCGGCGCCGAAAGCCGCCGCGCGGCGCAGCCGGCGGAGTGACGCGCGCGCGTCAAAACAGCGGCGGGATCAGGTCCTCGACCTTCACCTTCAGCCGCTCCTGCACATTGGCGACGATGCGGCTGCGGTGGCAGGCGCTGGGATCGCGGCAATAGCAGAGCAGGGCGATGCGCTTGCCCGACTTGATCAGGCCGGTGAGCTCTTCGAGCTCGGCCTGCGGTTCGGGCTTCTTGATGTGCTTGTCGTAGATGCGCCACAGCGCCTTCACGTCGCCCGCGCGCGCGGCGGCGCGCCCCTCCGCCGGCGTGCCGAGCTTCTGCAAATGCACGTAGGCGATGCCGGCTTCGTCGAGCGAAGCCGCCAGCGCGCGCTTGGAGAATCCCGGCCGGCGCGAAGCCGCCACCGCGCGCGTGTCGACCACGAGATCGACCTTGGCACGCTTGAGCTCGCCGAGCACGGCGGCGGGCTTGGCCTGTTCGTAGCCGATGGTGAACAGGGGACTCGCTTTCCCCGTTCGCCCCCGCGAAAGCGGGGGCCCAGCGCGGCGAGCATCTGGTTTCTCGGCTCTGGATTCCCGCTCCCCGCTTCGCCAAAGCAAAGCTGCTTTGGCTTCGCCGCGGCGCGTGCGCGGGAATGAGCGGGGCCGTTTCATGCGATCACCCGCTCGATCAGCGCCATCGCCGCCGCCGGCGCGCGCACCTTGGCCTCGTGTATGAAATAGATGAACGTATCGCGCGGCGTCTTGGCCGGCGCGGCCTTCTTGTCCACGCGCGGCAGGTCGGCGGGCGTGCTGCCTTTGGCCCAGGTCTTGGCGCGCGCGGCCCAGGCGTCGAGCGCCTTCGGCGGGTAGCCGTTCTTGAGTTTCTCGTCGCCCTTCTGCAGCCGCGCATAGACGAAGTCGGAGGTCGCGTCGGCGATCTCGGTGTAAGTCTCGTGCTCGGCATAGCAGATGGCGACATTGGCCTTGCGGCACAAAGCAATGAACTCCGGCGTCTTGAAGCTGTCGTTGCGCACCTCGACGACGTGGCGCAGCGCGTGCCCGTCGAGGGTCTTCGGCAGCAGTTCGAGGAAGCCGCCGAAATCGGCCGCGTCGAATTTCTTGGTCGGCGCGAACTGCCAGAGCAAAGGCCCGAGCTTTGGCCCAAGCTCGGCGATGCCGGAGTCGAGAAAGCGCTTGATCGAGTCGCCCGCCTCCTTGAGCACGCGCCGGTTTACGGCATAGCGCGGACCTTTCAGCGCAAACACGAAGCCGTCCGGCGCCTCCGACGCCCATTTGCGGAAGCTCGCCGGCTTCATGGTGCTGTAGAAGGTGCCGTTGACCTCGATCGAGGTCAGGCGCGCGGCCGCGTAGGACAGCTCCTTCGCGTGCGGCAAGCCCTTGGGATAGAACACGCCGCGCCACGGCTCGTAGGTCCAGCCGCCGATGCCGACATAGATTTTGCCCGTGCTTGTCATGTCCTTGTCATTTCGGGGCTGTAAGGTGCTTTGCAAGTGTGGTGGAGCGTTGCGTATGTCCACCGCCAACGGCCACTTTCGACGCGGCGACGCCGGATGAACGCGCGCCGAGTTGAGTGGTCGTTCTCATTTTTGGCGCGTGCGGTGCCACCCGATTCCCAAGACCGCACCCGACTCTCTCCGTCACCCCGCGCGGAGTCGAGCCGCCGCGCGGGTTGCCAACTACCATAAGTTGTGCATTTATTTTATTCGCGTAACCGCAACAGGATCGACCATGTCCGCTTCTCCATATGGCATTGGCACGCTGCCCGAAGGTCCTTGCCACATACAGGGCATCGTCGTCGACGCCGGTAACAAAGGATTGGCCAACGTCGTCGTGAAGCTTTCTCTCGGGACCGGGAGAGGCGCTATGATCGCGAAACCGGAGGGGCCCGGTGCGGGAAAATGGTCGCTGATGGGCCTTGGCGAGGGGACCTATCAGGTCACGGCCGAACTGGCGGGTTATGCGCCCGCGACTTTCACCGCGGTGCTTTCCCGGTATTCTGGACCCCCGTCGTACAAAACCGTCATGCAACGAGTGTAGGCGTCGTACGGATAGCCGGCGGCCGCGCCGTTCCCGGACAGCTGCATGCCGGCGCAAAGCAAAAGGCCCGGGATTTCTCCCGGGCCTTCGTATTTTGTTGGATCGCTCCCGGATCTGCGGTGCACCACTTCGCTTTCGCTCGTGTTGCACCGCGTCCGGGACGACGCTTGCGCGTCGCTTAGAAGTCCATGCCGCCCATGCCGCCGCCGCCCATGCCGCCCGGCATGCCGCCGCCGGCACCCTTCTTCTGCGGAATTTCGGCGACCATGGCCTCGGTGGTGATCAGGAGGCCGGCGACCGACGCCGCGTTCTGGATCGCCGCACGCACGACCTTGGTCGGGTCGATGATGCCCTTGGACATCATGTTCCCGTACTCGGCGTTCTGCGCGTCGAAGCCGTAGGCGTACTGATCCTTCTCCAGGATCTTGCCGACGATGACCGAGCCGTCCTCGCCCGCGTTGAGCGCGATCTGACGGGCCGGGGTCTGGATCGCCTTGCGGACGATCTCGACGCCGTGCTTCTGGTCTTCGTTGGCGGTACGCACCTTCTTGAGGGCTTCGGTCGCGCGCAGCAAAGCGACGCCGCCGCCCGGCAGGATGCCTTCCTCGACCGCGGCGCGGGTGGCGTGCATCGCGTCGTCGACGCGATCCTTGCGCTCCTTCACCTCGATTTCGGTGGCGCCGCCGACGCGGATCACCGCCACGCCGCCGGCCAGCTTGGCCAGCCGCTCCTGCAGCTTCTCACGGTCGTAGTCCGAGGTGGTTTCCTCGATCTGCGCCTTGATCTGCGCCACGCGCGCCTCGATGTCGGCCTTCTTGCCGGCGCCGTGCACGATGGTGGTGTTTTCCTTGTCGATGGTCACCTTCTTGGCGCGGCCAAGCATATTAATGGTGACGTTCTCGAGCTTGATGCCGAGGTCTTCCGAGATCGCCTGGCCGCCGGTCAGGATCGCGATGTCCTGCAGCATGGCCTTGCGGCGATCGCCGAAGCCCGGCGCCTTGACGGCCGCGACCTTGAGGCCGCCGCGCAGCTTGTTGACCACGAGCGTGGCGAGCGCCTCGCCTTCCACGTCCTCGGCCACGATCATCAGCGGCTTGCCGGTCTGCACGACCGACTCGAGCAGCGGCAGGAGCTCCTGCAGGCCCGACAGCTTCTTTTCGTAGATCAGGATGTAGGGGTCTTCCATCTCCGTCCGCATCTTGTCGGCGTTGGTGATGAAATAGGGCGAGATGTAGCCGCGGTCGAACTGCATGCCCTCGACGACGTCGAGCTCGGTCTCAAGGCTCTTGGCCTCCTCGACCGTGATGACGCCCTCGTTGCCGACCCGCTTCATGGCATCGGCCAGGAACTTGCCGATCTCGGCGTCGCCGTTGGCGGAAATGGTGCCGACCTGGGCGATCTCTTCGTTCGAGGTGACCTTCTTGGAGTTCGACTTGAGGTGCTCGACGATGGCCTCGACCGCGAGGTCGACGCCGCGCTTGAGATCCATCGGGTTCATGCCGGCGGCAACCGCCTTGGAACCTTCCTTCACGATCGCCTGCGCGAGCACGGTAGCGGTGGTGGTGCCGTCGCCGGCGAAATCGGACGACTTCGAAGCGACTTCGCGCACCATCTGCGCGCCCATGTTCTCGAACTTGTCCTCGAGCTCGATTTCCTTGGCGACCGTCACACCGTCCTTGGTGATGCGCGGGGCGCCGAACGACTTGTCGAGCACGACGTTGCGGCCCTTGGGGCCGAGCGTGACCTTCACCGCGTTGGCGAGGATGTCGACGCCGCGCAGCATGCGGTCGCGCGCATCGACGGAGAATTTGACGTCTTTGGCAGCCATTGTGATGTCCTCTGTTTCCTAGACCCTCATCCTGAGGAGCGTGCGAAGCACGCGTCTCGAAGGATGAGGCCGATGAGTTCGTTGCTCCCGTCCTTCGAGACGCCTGCCTGCGGCAGGCTCCTCAGGACGAGGGCGGTTGCCTTAGGCGGCTTTCTTCTTGGCGGCGGCGCCGCCTTCGATCACGCCCATGATGTCGCTTTCCTTCATGATCAGGAGATCCTGACCGTCGATCTTGACTTCGGTGCCCGACCATTTGCCGAACAGCACGGTGTCGCCGACCTTGAGGTCGATCGGAATGAGCTTGCCGCTCTCGTCGCGGCCGCCGGGGCCGACGGCGACGATCTCGCCCTGGCTCGGCTTCTCTTTGGCAGTGTCGGGAATGATGATGCCGCCGGCGGTCTTTTCCTCGGCATCGATGCGCTTGACGACGACGCGGTCGTGAAGCGGGCGGAACTTCATGGCAGTCCTCCTAGGTAGTTGAAAACAATTGTTTTTCGGTTGCTGGTGCATTCCCCTACCAGCACCTGTGCGCCCAGATGGGTGCGCAGTTTTCTCTCGCAAGGGGCATCCAAAAATTTTTTAGCACTCATCCGGGCGGAGTGCCAACAAATTCGGAAATTGCTTGAGTTTCAATGGTTAACGGACTGGCGGGAACAGCGGCCGCGGCCTTGGCGTTAGCGCCACCCGGACCTTGAGCGCCAGGGCAGGGCTGTTAGCAGGCGAGGCGATCTGCTGCTAACGCTTTGATTTTAAACAACTTGTTTACCTTTTCGGCTTGCAATGGAGGAAGCCGGGAATGGAAACTTCAAGTCCGACCACACGGAGGGCTGAAATGGTTTCGAAGGACTTCCTGAAGCAGGTGAATGGCTACGGTCTGACCACCGCGCACATCTTGTACCGCCGTCCCGATCACCATTGGCTGCTGCAGTCCTACGTCTGGCAGGCCTACGACCTTTTCCCCGAATTTCCCGAGCTCACCCGCTTCCTGGCCTTCTGGCAGGAGAAGCTGGAAGGGCCGTTGCACTCGGTGCAGGTGGCGCACTGCAAGCTCATCAAGCCGGCCGAGCTGAAGGCGGTCGGCTCCGAATTCAGGTTGCACTAGCGCGCGCTAGCTCATCACCCCCACGATCGCGCCCATCAGGCACGTCGTCAGCGTGCCGGACACGATCGACTTGCCGCCGAGCGAGATGATGTCGGCGCGCCGCTCCGGCGCCATCACCGTCAGCCCGGCGAGCATGATGCCGAGCGAGCCGAAGTTGGCGAAGCCGCACAATGCATAGAGCATGATGACGCGCGCGCGCGGGTCGAGCGCGTCGGCCGGCAGCTTCGACAGCTCGACATAGGCGATCAACTCGTTGAGCACCGTCTTGATGCCCATCAGCGAACCGGCGGTCGCCGCCTGCTCCCAGGGCACGCCCATCAGCCAGGTGACCGGCGCCATGACGATGCCGAGCAGGCGCTGCAACGTGACCGGCGCGCCGGCCACGTCCGGCAGCAGGCTCAGGATCGCGTTGGCGAGCGCGACCAGCGCCACCAGCACGATCAACATGGCGATGATGTTGAGCAGCAGTTCGAGCCCGGCCGCGGTGCCGCGCACGATGGCGTCCATGGTGTTGTCGGCGACCGGCCCGATCTTGACCTCGCCGCCGGTGGGCTTGGCCGGGCCTTCCGGCACCATCAGGCGGCTGACCAGCAGCGCCGCCGGCGCGCTGACGATGGAGGCGACCAGGATGTGCCCGGCGACGCCGGGGATGATGTCGCGCAGGATGGTGGCATAGAGCACGAACACCGTGCCGGCGATGCCGGCCATGCCGCCGGTCATCACCATGAACAATTCGCTGCGCGTCAGCCGCGCCAGATACGGCCGGATGAACAACGGCGCCTCCACCATGCCGAGGAAGATGTTGGCCGCCGTCGACAGCCCGACCGCGCCGCCGACGCTGAGCGTGCGCTGCAAGGCCCATGAGAAGCCGCGCACGATCGGCGGCAGGATGCGCCAGTGAAACAGCAGCGTGGTCAGCACGCTCATCAAGAGCACGATCGGCAGCGCCTGGAAGGCGAGCACGAAATCGGCGCCCGGCGTCGTCAGCGCGAAGGGCAGGGCGCCGCCGCCGATATAGCCGAACACGAAGGAGGTGCCGGCGCGCGCGGCCGCACTCACCGCGTCCACCGCCCGCCCGATGCCGGCAAAGGCCGCCGCGATGTGCGGCACCTTCAGCAGAAGAATGGCGGTGGCGAAAGTGATCAGCAGCGCGACCGCCGCGCTCTTCCACTGCACGGCGCGGCGGTTCTCGCTGATCGCGAAGGCAAAGCCGATGAGCGCCACGACGCCGAGCGCCGATTGCAGTTGAAGCATTCCGTTCCCCCAGCCCGTCTCCCGGCGGCCTCCTCGCGGCTATCGCGCGCCCGAGTCTTTTCCAAAAGTGCAGGGGAACGGCGGGCAAAGCAATCGACGTCGCCGGGATGCGTTTTTCGCTTGCATCGCCCCGGGCAGAATTGCCACCATGGGTTGAGGTGTTCGAATGGTGTCCAAGACGCAATTTGCGGCAAAGCCCGAGCAGGCGCGCAAAGTGGTCCGCCGCCTCGTGCTCTGCCTGGACGGCACTTGGAATACCGACGACGCTCACACCGTTACGAACATCGTTGAAATCCGCGACCGTCTTCATCCGACGGCCGCGGACGGAGTGTCGCAGCTATCATATTACGATTGGGGCGTTGGCACCGGACTCGGACTCGATCGGATTACCGGCGGTGCTTTCGGTAGCGGTATGGGCGAAAAAATACGCAGCGCCTATCGCTTCCTGAGCGCAAATTTCATCCAAGACGACGAAAGCACCACGGAAATCTACATTTTCGGTTTTTCGCGCGGTGCCTATACCGCACGCGCGGTGGCCGGATTTCTTGGATCGCCCGGACTGCTGCGGCCGGAACATCACAACGCGGAGATGGAGCAGCGCGTTTGGAATTACTACAAGACATCGCCGAAAAGCCGTTTGCCGGCAGATCGTATTGCTCTTAAGCCGTTTCTGTTTGCGGACGTTCGCGTGCAATGCCTCGGCGTTTTCGACACCGTAGGCGCGCGCGGCATTCCCGTGCACTGGTTTTCGAAACTCAATCGCTTGAAGTACGAGTTCGCCGATACTGAGCTCGGCAAAACGGTGGACGTCGCCTTGCACGCGCTGGCGATCGATGAAAAGCGCTGGGCCTTTCAGCCGGCGGTCTGGTCAAGGCCGCCGCATGAGCCCAACAGGATGGTCGAACAGGTCTGGTTTCCCGGCGTTCATTCTAACGTCGGCGGCGGCTATGAAGACAACCGGCTCAGCCGCATCGTGCTCGACTGGATGATGAATCGGGTGCGTGCCAGCGGGCTTGGTCTCGCCTTCGATCATCCATTCCTCGACGCGGCGCCGGAAAACTTCGCCGAGGGACGCATCTATGAATCGCGCTCGCTCCCGATGTTTTTGCCGGACTATCCGGTTCCAGCATTCCGCAAGATTTGCAATCTCGCGCCGAAGGGCGGCCGCTACCGTCCGGTAGGTTTGGTGCCCCGTGGTGTCGTGCACAACGAGTACCTGCACTGGACTTGCCTGCTGCGGTGGCGGAAATATCACGATGCCGGCAAAGGCATGCGCTATGCGCCGCCCAACCTCGAACTGGCGATCGAGCGCGTGCAACGAACCTATTTCCCAGCAGACGGGGCCAAGGACTCAGGTCCGATCCTGTGCGTGGTCGGTAAGAACGGAGAAATTCTGCGGCCGGACAATGAAAGCGAGTCCGCGCAGGTTTTTGATTGGCTAATGGGTAAATCCCAATAGCACCCGCGCTGGCGCTCACCCGCGCCCGACGAACGGCATGTTGTTCGCCATCACCGTCATGAACAGCACGTTGGTGTCGAGCGGCAGGCCGGCCATGTAGACCACCGCGTTGCCGACATGCTCGGCGTCCATGCGCGGCTCGATCATCTTGCTGCCGTTCGGCTGCAGCACGCCGTCGCCCTGCACCATGCGGTCGGTCAAAGGCGTCGCGGCATTGCCGATGTCCACTTGCCCGCAGCAGATATTGTATTGCCGGCAGTCGAGCGAGGTGGACTTGGTCAGCCCGGTGATGGCGTGCTTGGTCGAGGTATAGGCGACCGAGAACGGCCTCGGCGCATGCGCGGAGATCGAGCCGTTGTTGACGATGCGGCCGCCGCGCGGGGTCTGCGCCTTCATGATCTTGATGGCTTCCTGCGTGCACAGAAACATGCCGGTGAGGTTGGTCGCCACCACCTGCTGCCAGGTCTCGAACGGCAGTTCCTCCAGCGGCACCGGCGGCGCGCCGATGCCCGCGTTGTTGAACAGCACGTCGAGCCGTCCGAAGGTGGATTTCACGGTGGCGAACAGCGCCAGGATCGAGTCGCGCTTGGACACGTCGGTCGGCACCGCCAGCGCCTGCGCGCCGATGGCGTTGATTTCGCCGGCCACCTGGTCGAGCATTTCCTTGCGGCGCCCGGCCAGCACCAGGCTGTAGCCGGCCTTCGCCAGCGCAATCGCCACCGCCCGGCCGACGCCCGTTCCGGCTCCCGTCACCAGCGCAATCTTCGCAGTCATGGCCTTCCTTCCCTGAATTTGCTGTCGCGCCGACGCTTAACATAAATCGGCGCGCGCGTCATAGGTGCGCCGCCGCTCGCGTCATGTGTCTCTCAAAACAAGATATTGTATTTCGCTTCGATCGGCTTGAGGTCGGTCTTCTCGCCGAGCATGGTGCGCATCTCGATCTCGATCCGCCGCGCCAGGAACGAGATCGGCACGTCGTTGGGGCCGCCCTCGAACGGATTCGAGGAGTTCTCTCCAACCTTCTCCAGCGTGACGAAAATCCAGCCGACGAAGACGCTGAACGGCACGTTCAGCCATGCCGTAAAGTGCTCGATGCCGGAAGAGCGCCCGAGGTCCAGGGCATACGGAAAGAGGCCGAACGGCACGATGGCGACGAAGGCAACCACCAGGATGATGGCGATCGAATAATAGTTGCGCGCGTAGGGGTAGCTCTTGATGCGTTTGACGGCGCCTTGCAGCCGGACGATGTCGTCGACCGCATTGGTCAGGCTGACAAACACGTTGGAGTCGATGAGGCCCTTGCGATGTAGCTCGCCGATCGCCTGGTATTGACCCTGCAGGATGAAGGCCTCCTTGTCGCCGCGATGCGTCAGCACCTTCTGCACGTCCGCATCGGGAAAATAGGCGGCCAGTTCGGTTTGGAGCTTGGACTGGCTTTCGGGCGTCGGCAGCGCGGCGAGATATTTGGCATTGCCGGGCTCGAACGTGTTCTCCCATGTCTTCGGTTCGCGCAAAAAGAAGCGCATCGCTGTCAGCCAGGCAAAATGGCGGTAGAACATTTCCTTCAGCAGCGAATCCGACTGTCCGGCGTCCAGATTGCCGAGCGTCGCTTTCAGTCTATTGGCCAGGATCATGCTGGCCGACGTGATTTGTCCCCACAGCGCCAGCGCCTCGTTGATGCGCGCGTGGCACTGCTGGTTCTTGAAGGCGAGAACGATGGCGACTGCGGTGCCGACGACGGCGAGCAGCGGCGCCGGTATCGCGAGGAAGTTCAGGCGCAGCACTTCGAGGAGTGCGGTGACGAACAGCGCCCAGAGAAAGATGTAGGCGGTCTCCCACCGCATCCACACCAGGTATTCGGGGAGCCTGTATTTTCTACCCAGGTGCATGGCGAAGCGCGCTCAACAGGGTTGTCAAAATTGGCGGGCGGGGAGCTTGGGATTGAGCACCTTGCGGGCGCTTTCGGCGCCGGTCACCGGCAGGCCCTTGGGATCGAGTAGCCCGATCTGCACCAGCACGCCGGCCTGATCCCAGTAGATGTGCTCATGGGTGATCTTGTCGCCCTTGAAGCCGACGACGACAGCAACGGCCATCTCGACCGGCTTGCCCGTCGGTGCGACGCCCGGCAGCAGCCAGTCGATTTCGGTCGTGTGCGTGAAGCTGATGTAGATTTCGTCGACGATCTGGTTGTCGCCGACGGTGCTGGACACGTTCGTCATCTTGACGTCCGGCGGAAAGAACTTTCCCACCAAATGGTCGCGGTAAAAGTTGCGCACGCCTTCGCGACCGACGCCGCCGGCCATGGTCGGCACGTGGTTGAGATGCGGCTCGTCCGACATCGTCGCCATCGTCGTTTCCAGGTCGCCCGCCAACTCCGCGCCGACATGCTTCTGAAACGTATCGATCATTGCTTGCTTGGACATCGGGGTATTTCCTCGGGCATGAGCTGCGGTCTTGAACAGACCGGCGAAAGTCGACGCCGCCAGCGCGCCGACCGCGAGAACGCGTGCGATGAAGGTACGCCTGCTGGCCACGGCCGGTTTCTATTGCGGGGAATTCGACGGAAGGATGAATGAGGAATTCCGCGGCTATCATACCGAAGCGCCGCGAGGCGCGGAAGGGCCCGGCGGAAGATTAGCGCGCTATTCGGCGGTTAACTTGCCAAGGCTTCGACGTCGATCGGCTTGTAGGCCTCCGGCGTGCGCAGGCGGGCGGTGATCTCGTTCGGCGGCACCGCCTTGCCGAAGCGCCAGCCCTGCATCGAATGCACGCCCGCGGCGCGCAGGAAGAGCTGCTGGTCGGCGGTTTCCACGCCCTCGGCGGTCACCTGCATGCCGAGGCCGCGGCCGAGGCTGACCACCGCATGCACGATGGCCGCGGCGTCGGCCGCCTTCTCGATCGACAGCACGAAGCTGCGGTCGATCTTGAGCTTGTCGAAAGGATAGCGGCGCAGATAGAGCAGGCTGGAATAGCCGGTGCCGAAGTCGTCGAGCGCGAGCCGCACGCCCAGCTTCTTCAGGCGCAGCATGGCGGCCTCGGCGGTGTCGACATTGCCGAGCAGCACGCTCTCGGTCAGCTCCAGCTCGAGGCGCGCCGGATCGAATGCGGTCTCCGCCAGGATGCGCTCGACCACGTCGACGAAATCGCTGCGGCGGAACTGGATGGGCGAGACGTTGACCGCCACGGTCAGCCCGGGCCAGGCCTTGCCGTCGACACAAGCGTGGCGCAGCACCAAGGCGCCGAGCTCGACGATCAGGCCGCTATGCTCGGCGGCGGCGATGAACTCGCTCGGCGGGATCTCGCCGCGGGTCGGATGCGTCCAGCGGCAGAGCGCCTCGACGCCGACCACGGTTTCGCCGCTCTTGTTGACGATCGGCTGGTACAGCACGCGCAGGCCGTCGTTCTCGATCGCCTCGCGCAGATCGGCTTCCAAAAGCTTGCGGTTCGACAGGTCGGCGTCCATCGCCGCGTCGTAGATGCAGGCGCGATTGCGGCCCTCGTTCTTGGCGCGATAGAGCGCCATGTCGGCATAGCGCATGATGTCGGCGGCGCCGCCGCAGCCGCGATCGATGACGGCGATGCCGATTGAGGCGCCGATAACGATGTTCTGGCCGTTGATCGAGTAGGGCGAGCTGAGCGCGGAGATCATGCGCTGGGCGACTGACATCATCTTCACGGCGTCGTCGCCGACCCCGGAGATCACCGCGAACTCATCGCCGCCCAGGCGCGCGACCAAGTCGCCGCCGCGCAAGGTGTGCGACAGCCGCAGCGTGACGTTGCGGATCAATTCGTCGCCGACCGGATGACCGAGCGTGTCGTTGACGTCCTTGAAGTGGTCGAGGTCGATGTAGAACACCGCGGCGGGCGAGGAGCCGTCGCGCACCTCCTGGATCACCGCTTCCAGCCGCTCGCCGAAAAAGATGCGGTTGGGCAGGCCGCAGAGCGGGTCGTGCATGGCGAGATGGCGCAGGCGCGTTTCGCCGGCGGCGATGGTGGCGGCGGTGCGGCGCATATAACGCAGCACGAAGGCGGCGAGCAGCGCGAAGCCGGCGAGCGCGACCGCGATGAAAGGGACGACGTTGTTGACGATTTCCGCGCCCGGTTGCTTCGGCGTCCAGGCGAAGCGTGCGATCTCGCTGCCGTCGGTGCCGGCGAGCGTGTAGACGAAGTCGTTGGAGGGGACCGGGCCCGCCTCGACCAGGCGCAGGTTGTGCAGCCGAAGCTGGCGCTTGATGTCCTCAAGCACCCCGCTGCCGATGAATTTCACCGACATCAGGACCGGCGCCGCGTTGTCGAGCGCCGGCACAGTGCCCTCCGCCGGCCCGATGGCGGACGCGGCAATGATCGCCGGTTTGTTGAGCACGCGGTCGATGATCGCCGCCCGCGGATTGCCGCCCTTTTCGCGCGGCCCCAGTTGAATGGCATCGCGCAGGCCAGTCTCGCGCCCGCGGATGTAACCGAGCAGCGATTCGAGGTCGGGCCGCGCATGTTCCAGCCATTCGCGCGCGGCCGGACGGCGCTCGGAGAATGCGTGGATCGGATGGTCGTTGCGATCGAACACGATGATGACGTCGTGATTGAAATAATTTTCCAGCCAAATGCCGATGCGCTGGCGCATCCAGTTTCCGTCAAAGCTGTAGCGGACGTTGCGGATCGCGCCTTCCGAGGTGGCGACGCTTTGGACCTCACGCAGCACGCGCGCGCCGTAATTGCGCAGCGACTGCGAGAACAACTGTTTCTCGTGGTCGACGGCGACTTCATCGGCGCGCTGCGCGGAGGACAGCACGGCCACGACGATGCAGACGATGGCGACGGCAACGATGACACCGATCGGGACCACGACGCTCAGGCGCGCGCGATCCCAACTGGTGTACTGCCGCTCCTCGGCGAAGTGCGGGCGAGCCACAGCCGTCAAAGGCAATGTCCCTTAAAGTGTGCAAACCACTCGGCTTTTCAGCCTGGGACATTAGCCGGCAAAGCTTGCCAAGGGCTTTCGGCGCCCCGATTCCGGCACCCCGCCGGTAAGGAGGAACCGCAATTCGCGGGTTGCTGTTAACCGAGGGTTAAGGCGTAGACGCAGAAACCTGCAACCGGCCCCTGTTCCACATCGAAGGTGCGTAAAAAGGCCGGAGTTCCGGTCCGCAACGGGACTGTCAGCCGGGGCCGCGATAGGGCGGACGCGGGATGGCGATATGTGCGGCGCGCAGGGCGGCCGACCAGCGCTCGCGCAGGTCGTGGAAGTAGGGCTCGCCCGGCTCGATCCGGTAGTTCACCTCGGCCGCGCAGGTGTCGCGGCGGACCACCAGGACGTCGATCGGCAGGCCGACGCCGATGTTCGAGCGCATGGTGGAATCCATCGAGATCAAGCTGATCTTGAGTGCGTCATAGAGGTCGGTGGTGTAGCTGATGGCGCGGTCGAGCACCGGCTTGCCGTATTTGTGCTCGCCGATCTGCAGGTAGGGCGTGTCGGTGGTGCACTCGATGAAATTGCCGGCCGAATAGATCATGTAAAGGCGCAGCGGCCCGCCCTTGATCTGGCCGCCGAACAGGAAGGCGACGTCGTGGTCGACTTCCGCCGCCGCCAGCGCCTTGCCTTCGACGGTCTGCACGTTGCGGATGGCGCGGCCGATGCGTTGCGCCGCCTGGAACATGGTCGGCGCGTTCATCAGCGTCTCGACCTCGCCGGTCTCCGGATTTTCGAATCCCTCGATCAGGGTCGAGCGCACGGACTGGCTGAGCGACAGGTTGCCCGAGGAGGCGATCGCCATGATGCGCTCGCCCGGCTGCGTGTAGACGTGCAGCTTGCGGAAGGTCGAGACGTTGTCGAGGCCGGCATTGGTGCGCGTATCGGCGATCATCACGAGGCCGTCGCGCACCAGAACTCCGCAGCAATAGGTCATATCCGTCCCGTTTCCCCGCTCTTTGCGCCGCAAGGTTATAGCCATGCGTGCGCGTCCGGCAATGTCATGTCTGCGCCTGCACCCGCGCCTGCGCCACGTTCACCGCCACTTTCAGGCTTTCGCCCGCGCCGCCATAGCGGGTGCCGCGCACCGGCGCGGCGCCGAGGTAATCGAGCCCGACCGCGACCCGCACATGCGCGGCGGTGGTCGAGATGCCGTTGGTGGGGTCGAAGCCGACCCAGCCCAGGTTTTCGATATGGGCCTCGGCCCAAGCGTGGCCCGCTTCCTGCGCGGTGACGCCGTCGGCGCGATAAAAATGCCCGCCGACGTAGCGGGCGGGAATGCCGAGCTGGCGCGCGGCGGCGATGAAGATGTGCGTCACGTCCTGGCAGACGCCGCGCCGCAGCGCGAAGGCCTCCGCGGCGGTGGTGGCAGTATGGGTGGGATCGGTATCGAAGGTGATTTCGCGGTTGAGCGCGGCCAGCAGCGCATGCAGCAGCGCGAGCGTGTCGCCGCCGTTGGCGGCGCGCGCCGTCTCGGCAAAATCGACGATGCTGGCGTCGGCCTGCGTCAAATCGGTCTCGCGCAGGTAAAGGCCGGGCGGGAATCGCTCGATCGTGCCGCTCACGATGCCGTGCGTATCCTGCGTTTCGACCTCGCCTTCCACCGATACCGACAGCGTGCTGAACGGGCCTTCGGCGGTGAAGGCATGAGTGATGTTGCCGAAGGCGTCCTCGTGCTGGTGCACCAGGCAATTGTCCGACAGGTCGACGCGCCAGTGCGCCACGTATTGCCCGTCGTGATTGCGCGGGGTCAGGCGCAGCACTTGCGTCACGCCGGTGGGCGGCGTGTCGTAGTGGTAGGTCGTCGCGTGGGAGATGCGAATCCGCATGGGCGAATTGTGCTGTTTCGGGCGCGGCTGTTCTAGCACAAACCGGCGCGATGGAACGCCCGGGTCATATCAGGAACTGCTCGGTAATATGGGCGCCGAGCCGGTTGTTCTCGGTGATGAACTCGCCGATGAATTCGTGCAGGCCGCGCTGGAAAATGCCGTCCATGCGGCTGTTTTCGAGCCGCGTGCGGATGCCGCGCGCCTGCCGCTGGGCCGGCCCCTGGCGGCCGTAGGCGCCGGCGATGGCGTCCAGGTTGCGCACGATCGCCTCGTAGCAGGAGGCGAGCGATCGCGGCATTTCATCGCGCAGGATCAAGAGGTCGGCCACCAGCCACGGCTTCAGGCTGTCGCGATAGACCCAGTGATAGGCGGTCAGCGCCGAGACCGAGCGCAGGATCGCCGCCCACTGGAAATAGTCGAGCGGGCCGCCGACGCGCTCGTTCTCCGGCAGCAGCAGGTGGTATTTCACGTCGAGGATGCGCGCGGTGTTGTCGGCGCGCTCGATGTAGACGCCGAGGCGCGAGAACCAGTAGGCGTCGTTGCGTAGCATGGTGCGGTAGGCGGAGCCGTCGTAGCGCAGCGAGGATTCCTGCACCCAGCGCAGGAAGCGGGAGAACTCCTCGCGCGAGGTCGGCCCGTTGCCGTAGCGCTGGAGTTCGAGCCAGGTGCCGTTGATGGCGTCCCACATCTCCACGGTGAGCGCGGTGCGCACCGCGCGCGCATTGTGGCGCGCGCTCTCGAAGCAGGAGCGGATCGAGGAGGAGTTGGCGGTGGAGAAGGCGAGGAAGTCGGTGACGTTCTCCTCATTGGCCTCGTCATAGACCTTGAAGAAGGCGGCGGCGCAGCCGGCCGTGGCGACGGCGGATTCCCATTCGTTGCTGGTGCCGACATAAGCGAGCGGCAGCGCCGACAGCCGCTGCGTGGCGTCGAGGATGCGCGCGAGATATTCGGCGCGTTCGACGTAGCGCGAGAGCCAGTAAAGGTTGTCGGCGGTGCGCGAGAGCATTTACTGCCTCGTGTCCCGGGCGCAGTGCAGCGCGCAGCGCAGCGGCGCGGTGCACTGCAGAACCGGGACCTTCAAGATGTGGTGCGATCCCGGGTCTGCAGCGCACCACTGCGTGCTGCGCTGCGCCCGGGAAAAGACCAACCACGGTATGTGTCCCGTCATCCGTCCAGCACCCATGTATCTTTCGTCCCGCCGCCCTGGCTGGAATTTACCACCAGCGAGCCCTCCTTGAGCGCGACGCGCGTGAGTCCTCCAGGAACGATGCGCACGCGGTCGCGGCCGGTCAGCACGAAGGGACGCAAATCGACGTGACGCGGCGCCACGCCGGCTTCGACGCAGGTCGGGCAGGTCGAGAGCGCGAGCGTCGGCTGTGCGATGAAGTTCTTCGGCGCGGTCTTGAGCTTGGCGCGGAACTGCTCGATGGCGACCTTGCTGGCGGCGGGCCCGATCAGCATGCCGTAACCGCCGGAGCCGTGCACTTCCTTCACCACCAGCTCGTGCAGGTGGTCGAGCACGTAAGCCAGGTGCTCTTCCTCGCGGCAGCGCCAGGTCGGCACGTTCTTCAGGAGTGGCTCTTCGCCGAGATAGAACTTCACGATCGCCGGCATGAAGCTGTAGACCGCCTTGTCGTCGGCGATCCCGGTGCCGACGGCGTTGGCGAGCGTCACGTTGCCGGCCTGGTAGGCCGCCATCAGGCCCGGCACGCCCAGCACCGAGTCGGGGCGAAAGGTGAGGGGATCGAGGAAGTCGTCGTCGATGCGCCGGTAGATCACGTCCACCCGCTTCGGGCCCTGCGTCGTGCGCATGTAGACGATCTCGTCCTTGACGAAGAGATCGCGGCCTTCGACCAGTTCGACGCCGAGCTTGTCGGCCAGGAACGAGTGCTCGTAATAGGCCGAGTTGAACACGCCGGGCGTAAGCAGCACGACGTTGGGCTCGCGCGAGGCCGAGACGGGCGCCACGGAGGTGAGGGTGGCGAGCAGTTCGTCCGGATAGTTCTCCACCGGCGCGATTCGATGGCGCGAGAACAATTCCGGGAACAGCCGCATCATGATCTCGCGGTTCTCCAGCATGTAGGAGACGCCGGAGGGCGTGCGCGCATTGTCCTCGAGCACGTAGAAGGTGTCGGCGTCGACGCGCACGATGTCGATGCCGGCGACGTGCACATAGAGGTCGTGCGGCACCGGCTGCCCGCTCATCTCCGGCCGGAACGCCGGGTTGCGGAAGATGAGGTCGTCGGGCACCACGCCGGCGCGCAGAATCTCGCGCGCGCCGTAGATGTCCTTGATGAAGGCGTTGAGCGCCTTGACGCGCTGGGTCAGCCCCTTCTCCAGGAGCCGCCATTCGGAGGCGGCCATGATGCGCGGGATGACGTCGAAGGGGATCAGCCGCTCCTGCGCGTCGGCCTCGCCGTAGACGGCGAAGGTGATGCCGATGCGGCGGAAGATCAGTTCGGCCTCGCGGCGGCGGTAGTCGAGCACGTCGGGCGGCACCTCGCCGAGCCAGCGCGCGAGTTCGCCATAGGCCGGCCGCACGCCGCCGTCCTGGCCCTTCATCTCGTCGAAGGCCGCAGCCATCCCAGCCCCCCGGTCACCCGCACGCAACGAATTCCCCTTGTCCTGCCCGGGTTTGCGTGTGCCGCCCGGGCTGCTTTCTGACGGAGCAAGGTTCGCGCCAACCTGCCGTAGCGGCTGGAACAACTCCCAGACTGCGCTTTTGCGCCGTCCAATGCTCATGTTTTAGGCGGGCATGACCAGCGGGCGTGCGCCATTACCCCGCGCGGCGCCTGTAACTAATGGTAAGATATTGATATTAAAAGATAAAGTAGTTTAAGCGGTGCCGCGCTGCTAGCCTAGCTTCGGGCCCGCGCGTAACGCGGGCGCGGTTTTGGAGGAGCACGATGCTGACAAGCTTGAAAGGCAGCGCGGCGGTGCTCGCTTTGCTCGCATGCACCGGGCTCGCTGGCGTGGGTCAAGCTTTCGCGCAGGACAAACCGGCCGTGCCGGCGCCGAGCAAATTCACTTCGGGCACCGCCTGGGTGAACGACGATGGCTCCGAGTTCGCCGTCCTGACCGTCACGCCGAGCGGGCTGATCAACGGCACCATCACCACCAAGGTCGGCTGCGGGGCCAACAAGCCGCATCCGGTGACCGGCTGGTTCTATCCCGCGCCGAACGGCGGCGCGATCACCTTCTCCGTCAACTGGGCCGGCTGCAATTCGGTGACGGCGTGGTCGGGCCAATTCAATAACACCGCCAATCGATTCCAGGCGCTGTGGTTCCTCACCATTGCCTCGGCGCCGACGCTCAACGGCGTCGTTGCCGGCAGCCACGTCTTCGTGGCGGCGAAGAAGCCCTGACGGCTTCCGAGCGGCGGCGCGTCGTGCTTTATAGGCGCGGGCCCGGCCGCGTCGGCGGCCGGGCGCCAGCCGCCGAGGAGCCGCATGAGCGCCGCGCCGTCCGATAGCCCCGTGGTGACCGCGGCCGTGCTGGTCATCGGCGATGAGATTCTCTCGGGCCGCACCAAGGACAAGAACATCGGCTACATCGCCGACTACTGCACCGCCATCGGCATCGACCTGAAGGAAGTGCGGGTGGTGTCGGACGACGAGGCGGCGATCGTTTCCGCGCTCGACGCGCTGCGGCACAGCTGGACCTACGTCTTCACCACCGGCGGCATCGGCCCGACGCATGACGACATCACCGCCGACTGCGTCGCCAAGGCCTTCGGCGTCCCCCTCGACCTGCATCCCGAAGCGGTCGCGATCCTGAAGGAGCGGTTGGCCAAGACCGGCGGCGAGCTCAACGAGGCGCGCCTGCGCATGGCGCGCATTCCGCGCGGCGCGGCGCTGGTGGCCAACAAGGTGTCGGGCGCCCCCGGCTTCTGGATGGGCAATGTTATCACCATGGCCGGCATCCCGGCGGTGATGCAGAGCATGCTCGACGAGGTCGCGCCCAAGCTGAAGACCGGCGCCAAGCTCTTGTCGGAAACCATCCGCGCCGACGCCAAAGAAGGCGACGTCGGCACCGAGCTGGGTGCGGTTGCCAAGGCGCATCCCGACACGATCATCGGCAGCTATCCTTTCCTCGACGACAAGCTCGGGCCGAATACCAATATCGTCGTGCGCGCGCGCGACGCGGCCAAGCTCGCCGCGGCCAAGGCTGCGGTGGAGGCGATGCTCATGCGCGTGCACGCGGAACTCGCCAAAACCTGAACCTGACGCGCTCGTGATCGCAAGCGCGCGGCGGGTGCGGTTAGAATGCCGCATGGCTCATGTGTTGCAGTTTGCGGTTTTCATCGCTGTTGTGCTGGCGGCCGGCGCGGCGCAAGCCGCCGACGAAGCGGCGCGCGCCTGGGAGGCGTTGCGCGGCGACGGTCATGTCGCCTTGATCCGCCACGCCTCGGCGCCGGGCGCGCCCGGCGATCCCGCCGGCCTCAAGCTCGACGACTGCAAGACGCAGCGCAACCTGAGCGACCAAGGCCGCGCCGACGCCCGCGCGCTGGGGGAGCGTTTCCGCGCCGAGCGCGTCAAGGTCGGCAAGGTCATTACCTCGCAATGGTGCCGCTGCCGGCAGACCGGCGAGCTGATGGCCATCGGGCCGCTGGAAGACGCGCCCGAGTTCAACAACGCTTTCGTGCTGAGCGGGCAGCGCGACGCGCTCGCCGAGAAGGCGCGGGCGACGATCGCGGCCTGGCGCGGGCCGGGCACTTTGGTGGTGATGACGCACGGCCAGAACGTCCTGTCGCTGCTCGGCATCCATCCGCGCGAGGCCGAGGTGGTCGTGGTGGCGCCGGACCCTGCCGGCGACCGGAAGATGCGGCTGGTGGGCCGGATCGCGCCGCCTTGAGCGCCCCGTTCGATTTTGCGCGCGACCTGCGCTAAGACGTTGCTGCCGAGCATAAATCGAGGGGGCCATGGCAGCGCCGCAGCCTGAAAAAATCTTTCCCGTCTCCTGGGATCAGTTCCACCGCGACTCGCGCGCGCTCGCCTGGCGGCTGCACGAGGCCGGCCCGTTCGAGGCCATCGTCTGCATCACGCGCGGCGGGTTGGTGCCGGCGGCGGTCGTGGCGCGCGAATTGAACGTGCGGCTGATCGAGACGGTCTGCGTCGCCAGCTACCAGGATTACAAGAACCAGGGCGAGCTGAAGGTGCTCAAGGGCGTGGCCGCCGAGGTGACCTCGATGCGCGCGCAGGGCAAGGGCGTTCTCATCGTCGACGATCTGGTCGACACCGGCCGCACCGCGCGCGTGGTGCGCGACATCCTGCCGTCGGCGCATTTCGCCACCGTCTACGCCAAGCCGATGGGGCGGCCGCTGGTCGACACCTTCGTGACCGAGGTGTCGCAGGACACCTGGATCTATTTTCCCTGGGACACCGGGCTCGCCTTTGTGCCGCCGATCCGGCCGGGCGGGGATTGAGGGCGGCGGCCCTCTCCTCCATAATCTACGCCTAAAGCCCGGAGGGAACCATGAACATCCACGCCAAGACGGCGGCCGAAGACAAGCGTTCGCACCATTTGAAGCCGGCCGAGATGCCGTGGCAGGACACGCGCTTTCCCGGCTGCAAGAGCAAGATGCTGATGTTTGACCCCTCGAGCGGGCTCATGACCCTGCTGTTCAAGATGGAGCCGGGCGCCGAGCTGCCGGACCACGAGCACGTGCTGATCGAGCAGACTTATGTGCTGGAAGGCTCGCTGGTGGACAAGGAAGGTCCCGACGCCGGCACGGAAGTGAAGGCGGGCGAATTCGTCTGGCGCCCGGCCGGCAGCCGGCATTCGGCCTGGGCGCCGAACGGGGGCACCTTCGTCGCGATCTTCCAGATCCCCAACAAGTTCTTCGAGAAGGACGGGCGGGTCGTCGATTCGGCCGGCAAGGACTGGGACTCGGCCTGGGCGGCGCTGTTACCGAGATAGGTTTCCCGCTCGCGCGTGGCTTTCAGCTCGCGCGCCGGCGCGGGATGAAGTGCCACGCGGACGTGGCGGAATGGTAGACGCAACGGACTTAAAATCCGTTGGGAGTAATCCCGTCTGGGTTCGAGTCCCAGCGTCCGCACCAATTCAGGATACGTGAGAGAATGAACGCGCGCTTCTTTTCCATCGCTCTCGCTATGCCGCTGCTGGCGGGCTGCACGATGACCGACGACCGGATGGCCGGTTTGCTGAGCGATCCCGGCCGCTACATCAACTACAGCTGTCCGCAAATTGTATTGGCCCTGGGCACGTCGATGGAGCGTCAGCGCGAGCTCGAGCAGTTGATGGCGAAGGCAGGCAACGACGCGGGCGGGCGGCTGGTGAGCGCGACGACGTATCGTCCCGAGTATTTGGCCGTGCGCGGCGACATCAACGATCTGCGCAGGACCGCGGCCGGTAAGCAGTGCGATCTGTCGAAGGCCGGGGAGACGGCGAGCCCGCCGCCGCGCGCCGCGCCGGCCGCTAAGAGAGCCAAGCCGCAGGGCCGCACGCCGCCGCGCTGAGGCGTCAGGGCGCGCGGCGCACGACCGCCAGCTTACCGTCTTCCAATCCCAGCACGAGCGCGGGACCGGTCTTGGTGATGCTCGTCGCGCTATCGGTGACGGCTTTGGCGGGCAGCGCGATCGACGCGATCTCGTGCGCCTGCGGCACGAAGCCGATAATGCGCAGGCGCTTGCGGTCGAGGGAGGGCAAAGCGAGGTCGGCGATGCCGTCGCCGTCGAAGTCGCCCATCCCGCCCATATCGATGGCGCGCGATCCGATGACATGGTTGGTGACGTCGGGAAATTCGCCGGTCTTGCGCAGCCGCCCGTCGGCGAAGGTCCATAATTCGAGCATGCCGACGACATGCGGCTGGCGCACCAGCGCGATGTCGACTTTGCCGTCGCCGTTGAAGTCGGCGATGCCGGCCGGATCGAGCCAGCGGTTCGCGCTGCCGAGCGGCGGCGTCTCGGCGACGATCTCGTAGCGTCCCTTGGCCGAGCCGATCACGGCGAGCGCCGAGCCGCGCGCAAGATAGGATTTCACCACCACGATCTCGTCCAGCCCATCGCCGTTAAGATCGGCAAGGCGCGGGTGCAGATCCTCGAACACCGCGTCGTCCTTCAGCCTGACCACGCTGCGCTTGCCGCCGCGCTCCTCGAGGGTCACGCTTGACGCCTCGATCTTGTCGCCGAGCACGCCGTGGTCGTAGCGGCGCGTCGGCTCGGAGAGCCAGGCGCGCGCGATGTCGCGCGTCCCGGTGGCGACGCGGCCGTCGGGCAGGGCGCCTTCGGGCGGCTCGATTTCGGCCGCCTGGTCGACAAAGGCGAGCGCGGCCTGCTTGCCGTCGAGCACGACCCGGTACGTCAGCCCGCCGGCAATGACGCGCACCGCGCCGTCGGCCGTTTCGATCGACGTCACGCGCGCCGGCGCTTCGATGGTCTCGACCTTCCACTCGCCGGCTTGCGCGGCATGCACGATCGCAACGGGTGCGGCGAGGCAGGCGATGAAGAGCAGGCGCATGCGGTGATCCTAGAGATGGACGCGGCGCAGCCGCAAGGCATTGCCGACGACGCTGACCGAGGATAGCGCCATGGCGGCGGCGGCGATGATCGGCGACAGCAGCAGGCCGAACACCGGATAAAGCACGCCGGCGGCGATCGGCACGCCGGCCGAATTGTAGATGAAGGCGAAGAACAGGTTCTGCCGGATGTTGCGCATCACCGCCTGCGACAGCGCGCGCGCCTTCACGATGCCGGTGAGGTCGCCTTTGAGCAGCGTGACGCCGGCGCTCTCGATGGCGACGTCGGAGCCTGAGCCCATGGCGATGCCGACCTGCGCGGCGGCGAGCGCCGGCGCGTCGTTGACGCCGTCGCCGGCCATGGCGACGACGCGGCCTTCGCGCGTGAGCTTCTCGATCACGGCGCTCTTCTGGTCGGGCAGCACTTCCGCCTCGACCTCGGTGATGCCGAGGCGCTTGGCAACGGCGAGCGCTGTGGTGCGGTTGTCGCCGGTGAGCATGACGACGCGGATGCCTTCGGCCGCCAGCGCCTTCAGCGCGGCGGGCGTGGTGGCTTTCACCGGATCGGCAATGGCGATGACGCCGGCCGGCTTGCCGTTGACGGCGAGGAAGATGGCGGTGGCGCCCTCGGCGCGCTGGCGTTCGGCTTCGGCGGCCAACGGCGCAACGTCGATGTTCAGTTCGGCGAGGAACTTGGCGTTGCCGAGCGCGACCCGCTTGCCTTCCACCATGCCGATCACGCCCTTGCCGGCGGGCGCGTCGAAGCCGTGCACGGGCGCGAGCTCGAGTTTGCGTTCGCTTGCGGCGGCGACGATGGCGGCGGCCAGCGGATGCTCGCTGCCGCGCTCGGCGCTGGCCGCCAGACGCAAAACCTGCGCCTCGTCGAAGCCTTCGGCGGGCGTGACGCCGACGACCTTCGGCTTGCCTTCGGTGAGCGTGCCGGTCTTGTCCACCACGATCGTGTCGACCTTTTCCATGCGCTCCAGCGCTTCCGCGTTCTTGATCAGCACGCCGGCCTGCGCACCGCGCCCGACGCCGACCATGATCGACATCGGCGTCGCCAGTCCCAAAGCGCAGGGGCAGGCGATAATCAGGACGCTCACTGCCGCGACCAAGCCGAAGGCAAAGCGAGGCTCCGGACCGAACGTCGCCCAGGCGGCAAAGGCGAGCAGCGCAATGACGATCACGACCGGCACGAACCAGCCGGACACCTGATCGGCCAACCGCTGGATAGGCGCGCGGCTGCGCTGGGCGTTAGCCACCATCTGCACGATTTGGGACAGAAGTGTGTCGCGGCCGATCTTGTCGGCGCGCATGACGAAACTTCCAGACGTGTTAATCGTGCCACCGATGACGCGGGCATCCTTTTCCTTGGTGACGGGCATCGATTCTCCGGTGACCATCGATTCGTCGAGAGCCGAACGGCCTTCGAGCACGACGCCGTCGAGCGGAACCTTGTCGCCCGGGCGCACGCGCAGTTTGTCGCCGACCTGGACGGCATCGAGCGCGACTTCCTCGTCGCTGCCGTCGTCCTTGACGCGGCGCGCGGTCTTCGGCGCGAGATCGAGCAGGGCCTTGATGGCGCCCGAGGTCGCCTCGCGTGCGCGCAGCTCCAGCACTTGGCCGAGCAGTACCAGCACGGTGATGACGGCGGCGGCCTCGAAATAGACCGCGACCGCGCCGCCGTGGCTGCGGAAGGCAGCCGGGAAAATCCCGGGCGCGAACGTGGCCACCACGCTGTAGACGTAGGCCACGCCGGTGCCCATGGCGATCAGCGTGAACATGTTGAGGTTGCGCGTGAGCAGCGATTGCCAGCCGCGCACGAAGAACGGCCAGCCCGCCCACAGCACCACCGGCGTCGCGAAGGCGAACTGGATATAGGTCGACAGTTTCGGCTCGACCCAGCCGTGTGCGCCGACGAGGTGCGCGCCCATTTCGAGGACGAACACCGGCAGCGTCAGCACGAGGCCGATCCAGAAGCGGCGCGTCATGTCGATAAGTTCGGGGTTGGGCCCTGTGTCCGCTGCCGGCATCTCCGGCTCCAACGCCATGCCGCAGATCGGGCAGGAGCCGGGTCCCTCTTGCCGGATCTCCGGATGCATCGGGCAGGTGTAGATCGCCCCTTCGACGACGGGTTCGGGCGTCTTCTCGCCGAGATACTTCTCCGGATTGGCGACGAACTTGGTGCGGCAGCCGGCCGAGCAGAAATAATAGGGATGGCCGCGGTAATCGGCTTTGTGCTTGGCGGTGTGCGGGTCGACCGTCATGCCGCAGACGGGATCGAGCGCGCCGCCTGCGGCGGGCGCGCCGTGGTGATGGTGACCGCTGTCGCTGTGGTCGTGATGATGGTCGTGGCTCGCGCTCATGGTCACCTCCTATACGATACCCTGGGGGGGTATGTAGCGGGTCGGCGCGGCGCTGGCAAGCACTCAGGCTGCGGCTAGTTGACCTTCCACTGGAACACCCGCCTGCCGGTTCCGGCTACGTCGGCGATTTCCACGTCAAAAGACTTGGCATTGCTGGCGGGGGCCGGAAAGCGGAGCACGCCCTTGCGGTGGTGGCCGCCGGCCGGATCGCCTTGCCAGGCGACGGCGGCATAGCGCGCCTGGGTGCCGTCCACGAGCACGGATGTTTTGACCATATCGTCGTTGAGCGGCTTGGTATGCGTGTCCATGGTCACTTCAAATTCCCAGAACGCTCCACTGCCAATGGCTTTCGGCTTGACGACGACGCGCACGCCGCCGGCGTCGCTGGTCACCGCCTTAAGCGCCGCAGTCTGCGCGAGCGCGGCGGGCACAGCGGACAATATAAAGGCGGCAACGGAAAGCGCGGTGAAAAAGCGTCTAGTCAGGGTCATGCGAAACTCCTGGCGCGAAGAACGCGGCTGCCGATAAAGGCGATACCGGCGGCGTTAAAAGCCAGGCCGAGCCAGAAAAGTTCGACCTGGTATTGCGCGGCGAGCGTGACCATGCCGGCGGCGCCAATAACCGGCAGAACGTTGACGAGATAGTGGGCGCAGCATGACATCATGGCCGCCGTCGATGTGGTGCCCGATGCGATCACCACGCTGCCGGCGTGATGATGGGCTAATTGCTGTTTTAGGTAGAGGTAAAGTCCGATCTGCACGCCAAATCCGGCGGCAAGCGGGATGATGTAGTACCAAAAGCGCTGGAACTCTGAGACGGTGAAATCCCAGCCGGAGATGAGAGACAGCACGACGAAATAGACCACGAGCATGGCGAGAGAGGCCATTGTTCCGGCGAGCAAAGGACGCGCTGCGTTCATGCCTTCTTTTTAAGAAGAATGGCGCGCGTCGCCTTGACTTGCATCAACCGGCTCCGCGCCGCGTGCGCTTGCGCAATATACCCTGAGGGGGTATATTGCCGGCATGGCGAAAGACAGCAAGACATCTCAGCTCAAACGGCTCAGCCGCATCGAAGGCCAGGTGCGCGGCCTCGCCCGCATGGTCGAGGACGAGCGCTATTGCATCGACATCGTCACGCAGATCGGCGCGGTGCGGGCGGCGCTACGCAAGGTCGAGGAAGAGCTGTTGCGCGAGCACGTCGCCCATTGCGTCGAACACGCCATCAAGAGCGGCGACAAGGCCGACCAACGGCGCAAGGTCGCCGAGCTGATGGACGTGATGGGCCGCGCGGCGCGGTGAGTCTCGACGGCGGATTGTGCCCGCCGTCACTTCGTCGAGATGCCGAGCAGGCTATAGGCCGGGCAAGTGCTGAAGATCGCCGTGAGGATCGGCACGACGCCGATCCAGCCGACCCAGCTCCAGCTCGTTCCCGGCGCGATATAGCCGAGCGCGAAGGCGATTAACGCGATCCCGACCACCACGCGGGCGATTCGGTCCAGCATTCCGACATTGACGGTCATGGCTTGCTCTCCTGTCATTCTGCGGGTTGCGTGCGTACGGCGGGGCTGACGGGCGCCGGCAGATCGCCGTCGACGTCGCGGCCCATCTCATCGCGCCAGGGCTTCCAGGCCTCGAGCGCCACCAAGATTAGGACGATAACCGCGGCCAGCACCAGGGCGCCGATCCAGTAGGGAATGCCGATCAGGTCGCTGAAGATGATTTTGCCGCCGCCTTGCGCGAGGAACGTCTTCGACAAGGCCGGCTGGGCATAGGTATAGGCGACCGCGCCGAACAGCCCGCCGATCAGCGTGAAGATGGCGTCGCGATAGCCGGCGCCGACCTGCGCCAGCGTGGTGCCTGGGCAGGCGCCGGCGAGCGCGATGCCGGCGCCGAGGATCAGCCCGCCGATGATGTCGGCCGAGTAGAGCGCCGCTTTGGGCGCGAGCTTCACGAAGCCGAAGCCGTTGAGCACCGCGAGCACGACCGCGCCGGTCGCCACCGCGGTCAGAAACACCTTCAGCATGATGAAGTTACGCATCTGCATCTGACCGACGATGATGCCGGGCTCGAACACGCGCGACTTCTCCAGCGCGAAGCCGAACACGATGCCCATGCCGATGCCGACGAGGATGGCGAATGTGAGTGACATGGCGTTTCTCCCTAGATGCGGCGCAGGACGAGCATGGCGGTGGCGATGCCGCCGGCGAACATGGCGGCGACCGCGACGGTCGAGCCGACGGCGAGCTGCGCCATGCCGGAGAGGCCGTGGCCGCTGGTGCAGCCGTCGGCGATGCGGGCGCCGAGCAACATGATGAAGCCGCCGAAGAAGGCGACTGCGTAGCGCTTGGCGGGCGAAGCCGAGCCGAGCGCGTTGGCCCAGATCGGCGAGATTGCGGCACGGCGGGCGCCCGACATCTTCATCGAGACGAAGGCGCCGACGGCGATGCCTGCAACGAGGGCCACCTGCCACCAGTTCTTGCCGGTCGCAGCCACGTGGCTGCTGGCGTATTTGACGGTCAGGATCGACGGATCGATCCAGGACGCGACCAGGGCGCCGATCGTCACATAGGACGAAGATGCGCCGAGAGCGGTCTCGATCAGCAGAAAGGCGGGGATTTGCAGAAGGCCGATGACGACGCCGGCGAGATAGGGGGACCAGGCTTTTTGGGTGAGCATGGAAATACCTCCACTCCGCGGGCAGTTGCGGAGTTCATATATTAAGTTTTGAATATATGGAGGCTGCCCGGACTGGGCCTTGACCTGGATCAAAGGCCACGGGTCGAAACGAAAACGTGATCAGCCGTACCGCTGCCGCGCCAGCGCCGCGCCGGCGCCGAGTGCCTTGAGCTTGGCTTCCGCGATGTCGCGCCGCATCGGCGCCATGCCGCAATTGGTGCAGGCGACGAGGCGCTCCTTCGGCACGAACTTCAGCGCGTCGCCGATGACTGCGGCGATCTTCTCGGGCGTCTCGACCTCGTCGGTGGCGACGTCGATGACGCCGATCAGTACGTCCTTGCCTTCGAGCAGCGACAAAAGCTTGATCGGCACGCGCGAATTGATGCACTCCAGCGACACCTGCTTGATGCGGCTTTTCGCCAGCGCCGGGAAAATCATCTCGTATTGCCGCCACTCGCCGCCGAGCGAATTCTTCCAGTCGATATTGGCCTTGATGCCGTAGCCGTAGCAGATGTGCACGGCGGTGGTGCAGGTGAGGCCGTCGATCGCGCGGTGCAGCGCCTCGATGCCCCAGCCCGGCACTTCGTCCATGAACACGTTGAACGCCGGTTCGTCGAACTGGATGACGTCGACGCCATCGGCTTCGAGCGCGCGCGCTTCCTTGTTGAGCAAATCGGCGAAAGCGAAGGCCATCTTCACCTTGTCGCCGTAATGCGCGTCGGCGATGGTATCGGAAATGGTCATCGGGCCGGGCAATGTGATCTTGAGCTTCTTCCGCGTGTGAGCGCGGGCAAAGCGTGTCTCCACCTGGTGCACGCGGCCCTTGAGCGTCAGCGCGCCGCGCACCACCGGCACCATGGCTTTGTAGCGGTCGGCGCGGATGCCCATCTCGACCTTGCGCGCGAAGTCGATGCCGTCGACGAATTCAAGAAAGCCGTGCACGAAATGCTGGCGCGACTGCTCGCCGTCGCCGACGATGTCGATGCCCGCGTCTTCCTGATGTTTCAGCCAAAGCAGCGTGGCGTCGAGCTTGGCGGCGGCGAGCTCATCGCCGGCAAGCTTCCACTGCGGCCATAGCTTGTTGGTTTCGGCGAGCCAGGACGGCTTCGGCAGACTGCCGGCGATGGTCGATGGAAACAGCATGCGTTCTCCCCAGGCCTGCCCTTGCGCTCTGACGGCGCACTAAAATTGGTCGGGCATGCGCCAATTATAGAGCCAATCGTAACGCGCGCGCAGCCTTTCTCCGCCCATCGCGCGCATCGCGATGTTGCGCACCAGCGCCTCCGGCCCCGTCAGCCCATAGATGCGGCCCTGCTTGCGGGAGAGCTGTTGGGCGCGCTCGGTGCGCCGGCGGCGGGCGCCCTCGTAGCCGCGCAGCGCGTCGGCGGGATCGTCGCGATAACGGCCGAGGAAGCCCGCGAGCACGGCGGCGTCCTCGATTGCCATGCCGGCGCCCTGCGCGAGGAAGGGGAGCATCGGGTGGGCGGCATCGCCGATCAGCGTCACCGGCCCGACGCCTCCGCGGAACGGTGCGTTGCGCTCGTACAGCGCCCATTTCAGCCAGCGCTCGGGAACGGCGATGAGGTCGCGCGCCTTCTCGCTCCAGGCCCAGCGCGCGAAGTGGCGCAAAATCTCGGCGCGATCGCCGGCTGCCGACCAGCCGGTTTCGCTCCATTCATCATGAACGATGCCGACGATGTTGATGAGCGCGCCGCCCTTCACCGGGTAATGCACGAGATGCGCGTCCTGCCCGAGCCACAGGTGCACGAAGGGCGCGCGGAATTCCGGCGGCACGGCGTCGGCCGGCGCCAGCGCGCGCCAGGCGGTGCGGTGCGCAAAGCGCGGCGCACGCTGCTGGCGCAATATCGAGCTGACGCTCGACCAGATGCCGTCGGCGCCGATGAGCGCGATGCCGCGTTCGTCGGTCACCTGCCGGCCGCCGCGCGACAGCACGGAGATGCCTTTGGTGTGGGTGGCGAAGTCCTCCACCCGCTGGCCGAGCCTGAGCGTGATGTCCTGGATCGTGCGCGCCGCGCCGGCGAGCGCCGCCTGAAGGTCGCCCCGGTGGATGGTCAGGAACGGCGCGCCATAGGCCTGCGCGGCGTCGGCCAGCGGAATGCGCACGATCTCGCGCCCCGAGCCGCCGGCCATGACGCGGATCGCGTGCGGCGCGACCGCCGTCGCGGCCAGACGCTCGCCCAGGCCGAGCGCGAGGAGGATGCGGCTGGCATTAGGAGAAAACTGAATGCCGGCGCCGGTCTCTTCCAGCTTTTCCGCCTGCTCGAGCACGGTGACGCGCAGGCCGGCGCGCGCCATCGCCAGCGCCGCCGTCAGTCCGGCGATGCCGGCGCCGGCGACGATGACGTGGCGCTCGCTCGCCAAGGGCGGATGCTCCGGCGGTTTAGGTCAGGCGGTTTCGGTGAGCGGCAGCGCGCAGGCGGCCGGACGGGCCGCGTGCGAATTGAGCGCGGGATCGTAGCGGTAGAGCGTCGAGCAATAGGGGCAGATGATCTCGCTGTCGTCGCCCATGTCGAGGAAGACGTGCGGATGGTCGAACGGCGGCTTGGCGCCCACGCACATGAATTCCTTGGCGCCGATTTCGATCACCGGCATGCCCGGATCGTTGTGGAAGTGGGGAACGACATGCTCAGCCATGGGGAACCCTTGCGGCGGCCGCGCGGAAGGCGGCGAACGGGCCGCACCATAGCGAGGCGCATCCTTTATGCCTAGGCTTCTCACGGTTCGTAAACCGTGCCTGTGCGTAGCCCGGAACGGTGCTCAATGGCGGGCATTTCTTATGCATCAGGCGGCGGCGTTAGGGTTAGCGTGAGACCGTATTTCCGCCGCCGAATCTTTTGAGGAATAGATATGCGTGACGCGCTCGGTTTGGCGCCCCCGGATGTGCAGGAAGAAATGGTGAATCGCCGCGTTCATATCGGTCCGGCCTTGCTGGCGGCCGCGCTGTTGGCGGCGGCGGCTTCCTATGTGGTGCCGCGCGGGCTGGAGGCGAACGCGTTGCTCGCCATCGAGGACGATCCGGCGCGAATCGCCGAGCATGCGCTCGACGGCAAATTCGATGCGGACTTGGCGCGGCGCGAGATCGAGGAGGCGCTGGCGGCCAAGGATGCCGATCTGGCCAGGAGTTTTGTCGAGCTGGCGGCCGCGCGGCAGGTCGCGCTCGATTCCGCGCTGATCGAGAGGGTGAATGCCGCCGTGGCGGAGGCCGCCTCGGCGCGCTCGGCGGCGGAAAGTTTCGCGCTCGGGCTCGTCACCGGCGAGCCGTCCGACATGGCGGGGCTGGCCGGCACCGCGCTCGGCGATCTGTTCGTGTTCGGCGACATCCGCGACGCCGTGCGCGAGGGCACGCGGCTCGCCACCGGGCAGAACGCCGATGAGCTTGTGTTGGGCCTGGCCGCGGTCGGCCTCGCCGTCACTGCCGGCAGTTACGCGACGGCGGGTGTTGCGGCGCCGGTGCGTGTCGGTTTGTCGGTGGCGAAGGCCGCGCGCAAGACCGGCAGGCTCGGCGGCGAGATGGCCGGCTATATCGGCCGCTCCATGCGCAGCGTCGTCGACTGGGGGCAGCTCAAGAAAGCGGCCGCCACCGTTTCGGTTGCCGAGCCGGGTCTGGCGATCCGCACCGCACGCGAGGCGGTCAAGGTCGAGCGCGCCGGCGGGCTGGTGCATCTGGCGCGCGACGTCGGCCGCGTGCAGGCCAAGGCCGGCACGCAGGCCGCCTTCGACGGGCTTAAACTCGCCGAGACCCCGCGCGAGATGGCGCGCATCGCCAAGCTGGCGGAAAAGCAGGGCGGCAAGACGCGCGCCATCCTCAAGGTGGTCGGGCGCGGCGCCATCGCGCTCAGCGTCGCCGTCTTCGATCTTGGCGTCTGGATGCTCGGCGCGCTGCTCACGGCCTTCGCCTTCGTGTCCTCGCTCAAGAGCGCCACCGAGCGCATGGCGTTGCGTGTCATTCGCTATCGCAAGGAGCGCCGGTTGCGCCGGTTTGCAGCCTTGACCGCGCGCGGCTAAAAGGCCGCATGCCAAGTTTCAAAAGCGGCGATGTCGACATCGCCTATCTCGATCAGGGCGAGGGCGACCCCATCGTTCTGGTGCACGGGTTCGCCTCCACCAAGGAAGTGAACTGGGTCAATCCCGCCTGGGTGTCGACGCTCACGCGCGCCGGCCGGCGTGCGATCGCGCTCGACAATCGCGGCCACGGGCAATCGACCAAGCTCTACGATCCCGCGCTCTATCACAGTTCGCTGATGGCGAACGACGTGCGCGCGCTGCTCGACCACCTCGGCATCGCGCGCGCCGACGTCATGGGTTACTCGATGGGTGCGCGCATCACGGCCTTCCTCGCGGTCGAGCATCCCGCGCGCGTGCGTTCGGCGGTGCTGGGCGGGCTCGGCGTCCGGCTGGTCGAAGGCGTCGGCCTGCCGTCGAGCATCGCCGAAGCGATGGAGGCGCCTTCGCTCGCCGACATCTCCGATCCGACCGGCCGCGCCTTCCGCTCTTTCGCGGAGCAGACCAAATCCGACCTGAAGGCGCTTGCCGCCTGCATCCGCGGTTCGCGTCAGACGCTGACGCGCGCGCAGGTCGCTTCGATTAGCGTGCCCGTTCTGGTCGCCGTCGGGACCAAAGACGACGTCGCCGGCTCGCCGCACGATCTGGCCAAACTCATTCCGGGTGCGCAGGCGCTCGATATCCCCGGCCGCGACCATATGCTGGCGGTCGGCGACAAGGTTTATAAACAAGGCGTGCTGGACTTCCTCGGCCGGCGCGCATGAGCCATGCGGCGGAAGGAATGGAGAAGTTTTCGCCCCTTCCGAACTGTGATAAAAGACTTAGCTAGGGGATCGGGAGGCGTCGGAGAATAATATTCTATGGCTCACTATCAGGCGAAGGCTGCCAAGGGCCTCGACAAGGTCGATCCGGTTTGGTCGCGCATCCGCAGCGAAGCTGAGGACGTGACGCGCCGCGAACCCGAACTCGCCACCTTCATCTACGAAAACATTCTCCACCACGACTCGCTGGAAGCGGCGATCGTGCATCGCGTCAGCCAGCGCCTCGATCACCCCGACGTGTCGGCTGACCTGATCCGCCAGGCCTATGGCGCCGCGCTCGACGACGCGCCGGCTTTGGGCGAGGCCTTCCGCGCTGACGTCGTCGCCACGGTCGACCGCGATCCGGCGACCGGCCGCTTCGTCGAGCCGGTGCTCTATTACAAAGGCTTCCACGCCATCCAGACGCATCGGCTGGCGCACTGGCTTTGGGCGAAGGGCCGCAAGGACTTCGCGCTCTATCTGCAGAGCCGGTCCTCGGTCGTGTTCCAGTGCGACATCAATCCGGCGGCGCGCATCGGGCGCGGCATCTTCCTCGACCACGCCACCGGCCTCGTGGTCGGCGAGACCGCGGTGATCGAGGACGACGTGTCGATCCTGCACGACGTCACACTCGGCGGCACCGGCAAGGAACACGAGGATCGCCATCCGAAAATCCGCCGCGGCGTGATGATCGGCGCCGGCGCCAAGATCCTCGGCAATATCGAGGTCGGCCATTGCGCGCGCATCGCCGCCGGCTCGGTCGTCATCAAGCCGGTGCCGAACAACGTGACTGTCGCCGGCGTGCCGGCCAAGGTGGTCGGCGAGGCCGGCTGCCCTGAGCCCTCGCGTGCCATGGACCAGATGCTCTACGGCATCATGCTGGACGGCTGACGCTGCCAGCGCCGGCGCTTGCGCCGGGCGGCGCGATCGGGCAACTAGTGCCGCCGATTTGAAGTTCCTGTGCCGCCCGCGGAAAATTCGATCAGGAACTTCAAATCGGAAGCGGCACTAGAATCATAGACTTGCTAGTGCCCTTTGCTTTCCGAAATCCGTCCAAGAGGCTGCTGCACTGGATCACGGATTTCGGAAAGCGGGCACTAGGCGCGTCGCACCCACAAGGAGCCAGCCGTTGAACGTCCAGGAAATCAGGCAACTCGACGCCTATCTGAAGAAGCTGTTCGGCAATCCGGACATCCGCGTCGCGCCGAAGGGTGGCGACGCGGCGGATGTTTTCGTCGGCGAGGACGAGATCGGCGAGCTCACCGGCGACGAGGACGAGGGCGAGCGCTCCTACAATTTCCGCATGGTGATTCAGCTCGGGCAGGACCCGAGCATTCAGCCGGTTCCGGCGCTCAACGCCTATCTGCGCCGCCGTTTTGACAACGACAAGATTCGCGTCGTCACGCGGCCGAAGAAGATGGACTCGCTGGAGGTCTATCTCGGCGAGGAGTTTCTCGGCGTGTTGTTCGTCGAAAACGAGAAGGGCCGCCGCTCGTATATTTTCGAGCTGCCCATCCTCGACGTCGATCTCGCCGATATGACGGAATAGGCGACAATTTCGCGACAGGGCTACGGCTGCGGGTGCAACCGCGCCATCAACTTGTCGATGCCGGCGGCGACGCTTTGCCAGTCGCTCAGCCAGTCGCGCGGAAAGCGGATGGTGACGTCGGCGTCGCCGATGCGCCGCTCGAGCAGGCAGCTACCCGAGTTGATGACGCCCTTGCGCGAGCAGCGCGCGAGGAAATGCTCGGGCGCCTGCGTCTCGAACACCAGCTCCTCGTCCTGATAGGCGGTGCCGTCGCGGAAGCCGCGCACGGTCAAACCCGGCGGGCTGGCGAGCGGAGCATCCGCGAGATAGCGCGGATAGATCGTCTGCACGCGCTCCATCGGCGGCAGTGAGAGCTCGCCCGACTGGATGGTGACGAAGAGCCGCTCGTTCGGATCGACCGGCGCGCCGGCGGTCACCTTCTGCGCGGGATCGGGCGGGATCAGCGACGGCCACAGATAAGCGAGGTCGATGCGATCCTGCGTGCCGGGGCGGCGCTGCACGGCCTGGCGGATCGCCGCCGGCTCGATGTTGAAGGCGGTGCCGGCGATCACCACCGGCAGCGAGGGCGCGTCGCGCGCCACCGGCGCCTCCGGCCAGCGCGGCCACAGCACATAGGCGACGTAGGCGGCGCCGACGGCGAGCACGCCGGCCAGCAGCAGCAGCGGCGCATAAAGGGGACTATGGCCGGCACGTTTGCGGCGGGCGCGCGCGGGGCGGGCGTTGCGATGCGCGAGCGAGGCCATTTCCACTCCGAATTCGAATCAACGGCGAGTATGCCACGGGCCGCGCGGCGCCTTTGCGGCCGGCATGTTAACCATTCGTTAAGGATTGGCTGGCGAGCGGGCATCCGCTGCTGCACATGAAGGCCTCGTATTGCGTTGAGGCGTCATGATCACCCCCCAGTCCTTGCAGATGCTGCTCGCGCTGGCGCTCGGCTTCGCCATGGCGGGCCTGAGCGCCTCGGCCTACCGGCTGGTCACCGACCGGCTGCCGACTTTTGGCCTGCTCAGCACCGGCCCGCGCCCGTTCGTTTTCGCCGCGCTGCCGCTTTTGATCGTCTCGGCGCCGTTCCTGATCATGCGCAACACCTTGCTCGGCCGCCGGCAGGAGAGCCGCCGCTTCGAGTTCGTGTTCCTGGCGACGCTGATCGCCGGCTTCTGGAGCCTGATGTCCGGCCTCGGGCTGGTGATGACCTTGCAGGCCTGCGGCCTCTTCGCCTAACCCGCTTCCATCGCACAGCCCATTCGGGCAAGTTCGTCCTCGATCGAGAAGAGGACGGACATGCCGATTTACACACTTGACGGACAGGGGCCGGAATTCCCCGGCGAAGGGCAATATTGGGTGGCGGAGAACGCTACGCTGATCGGCCGCGTGCGGCTCAAGCGCGAGGCGAGCGTGTGGTTCGGCGCGGTGCTGCGCGGCGACAACGAATGGATCGAAATCGGCGAGCGCTCGCAGATCCAGGACAACGCCACGCTGCATACCGATCCCGGCTTTCCGATGGTGATCGGCTCGAATTGCGTGATCGGCCACAACGTCATCCTGCACGGCTGCACCATCGGCGATAACAGCCTGGTCGGCATGGGCGCGATCATGCTCAACGGCTCGAAAGTCGGCCGCAACTGCCTGGTGGGCGCCGGCGCGGTGGTGACCGAAGGCAAGAGCTTCCCGGATAATTCGCTCATCGTCGGCGCGCCCGCGCGCGTCATCCGTTCGCTCGACGAGAAGGCGGCCGAGATGATCCGCGGCGGCGCCGATATCTATGTGCGGCGCTGGCAGCAATACGCGAAGGGCTTGAAGCGCGTCGACTGATCGGGTCAATCGGCGAGACGGGATTGCGCCTTCTTTAAGCCCTTGGTCGCTTCGCTTTCATTCGGCGTGATCTCGAGCGCCTTGCGATAGTCGGCTTCGGCTTTTGCGAAATCGCGTTTCTTGCGGTAGGCGTCGCCGCGATTGAGATAAGCGTAGAAATATTTCGGATTGAGCCGCAGGGCTTCGTCTAGGTCGGCGATGGCGCGGTCGTAGGCGCCGGCCACCATCAGGTCGATGGCGCGGCCCGTGTGGGTCACGGCGGTTTTCTCGAGGCCGATCGCGGTTTCCTGGTCGGCAAAAGCACGCGGAAAGTCCTTTTTGTATGCATAGGCGTGGCCGCGCGCGACATAGGACCAGGTATCCTTGGGATCCAGCTTGATCGCGTTGGTGAAGTCGCCGACGGCCGCATCGTAAGAGCGGTTGTAGCGCCGCTTCAGGCCGCGCGCGTAGTAGAGGCTGGCGAGGTCCTTGCCGGTGAGTTTGCCCGAGGCGATGACGCGGGTGCAGGCGGCGATCGCGCGATTTTCGTTGGAATTCGATTTGCAATCGGCGGCATCGTCGGCCGCAGCCGCCGTGACGTGAGCGATGACGAATAGTCCCGCGATACAGGCTCTGCGAACCATGTGGCGCCCCCCACTGCAATGGCGGCGGCGACTTTAGCGCTTCGGGCGACCGTAAAACAGGGTGCGGCCGGCTCTTGGGGGAGAGCCGGCCGCTCGCGAACCCGGTCTGGGGACGGGGAGGGGTGGGGACGTGACCGGGAGCGCGATTTCCTCCGTGGAGAAGCGAGGTAGGTAGCGGCCCGCGCGGCGCCGAGGCTGACTTCGACGCCGCGCGGAGCCGTTACCGCGCAGAAACTGCGGCCGGTGCGCGCGTCGGCTCGCCGAGCGACACCCAGGCGTTCTGATCGGATTGCGACTGCCGTTTCACGAAACGGTAGCCGGTCTTGTTCCAGGCGAGGACTTCTGCCTCCTGGTTGTCGAGAACGAACTCGCCGAGATTGGTTTTGACCGTGAGGACGGCGTGACCTTCGTTCTTCTTGTCGCGCACCACCGTGATGAGCAGCGCCTCGCGCGGCCAGCCGGCCTGCATCAGCAGACGCCGCTTGAGCAGCACGTAATCCTCGCAGTCGCCGCGGCCGTCGTCCGGGTAGCTCCAGCGTTCGACCACGCCCCAGTGGTCGAGATCGGTCACCGGCTTGATGGTGTCGTTGACCCAGGCGTTGACCTTGACCATGTCGGCCCAGGCCTTGGCCGTGAGCACGACGTCGCGTGGCGCCGACGGCTTGGTGTTGCAGTCCGATTTGTGTTCGACGCAGAACTCGACCCAGCCGATCGGCGCGCGCGTCGCATCGCCGACGGTGAGATAGGCGACGCGCTCGCCGGGCGAGAGCGGTCCGCCGCCGAGCGATCCGGTGCGCTCGCCGGCAGTGGCGATGCCGGCGGTGGCGGCCAGTGCGGCCGCGCAGAAAATGGCTCGCGCAGTCGCACGACCCTGGTTGACTTGCCTGTCCATGTTTGTGGCCCCATCCCGTCTTGTTGGGACCACAATTCACACAAAGCATTTGCATCGCCGCTAAGTGAGGCAAGTCAATTTGAGTATAAGCCAAATAAAGAAAGAGACGAATACTGTAAGTATTCAAATCTAATATGTCTCAAATCTTAGACGATCGCATTTGAGTAAAATTCTATGCATTCATCGTCTTGGTGCAGCAATGGCGCGGATTTCGGCGGCGCCGGCGCGGCGGCGTTTACCCTGCGCCGCGGACACTCCGGCCGCAAAAGCATGCCTTGGAATAGAAAAAGCCGCGGCATTGCCGCGGCCCAATCGCCTCAATTCGACCGGCTCCGTTTACGGAGCGGTGACGCTATTCGCCGGTGACGTTGTCTTCGATGAAGTCGGAGTGCTGCAAGCGAGTGAATTCGATGGCGAATCCATCCTCGATATGACGGACCACCCGTCCTTGCGTCTTGCCGATGGTGACCATGGTGCCGACGGCCGGCCGCAGGTTCTCGGCGATCGCGACCGCGGCGCCCGATTGCGATAGGTCGATGACCCGGCAGGCGATATTGGTGCCGTTCGGCATGATGAGCCGCGCCATCGGGTTGCGCGGGGTGAAGCGGCCGTGACGGCGGTCTTCCGGCAGGTTGAGGATCTGGCGGTTGGCGAGCCAGGTCAGTTGGGCGGCGAGTTTGTCGCGCTTGCGCGCCGTCGCCGAGATCGTCATGGCGAAGCCGTTTTCGATCACGCGGGCGATCTTGCCTTCGAGCCGGCCGAGGTGATCGACATAGGCGATCACCCGCTCGCCCGGGATTCCCGCGACCGGGGCGGCCAGCGCCATGCCGCCAGGCGACATATCGATGACCTGGCAGGGAAACTCCCGCCGGTCGGCCAGCATATAGCGGCCGAGCAGGTTGACCTTGACGCGCTGATGGCGCCGGCGCTCCTCGGCGAGCGGCAGTATTCTCGGTTTGGTCAACGGCATTGCCATGGAGGACCTGGCATTTACGGCGCGGTATCGGCCGCTAGCGACCCTATGGAGGTATTGTTAATGGGGCGTTAGCCGGCCCGCTCGCCGGGGCCGCCGCGCCCCCCGCTATAGACAACGAAGCCATGCCGTACGCGCACCTCTTCGGGGTCGGCGAAATGACGGCCCCCGGCGCCCGTGCGCGCGCCGAGATGGCGCAAGGTGCCGAGTTCGAGCGCGGTGATCGGCTTCTCGCCCAGCCAATAGGGCTGTGCCAGCGGGGCGAGGACGCCGAGCGCGCGGATGCGGGCATGACCGACATGGGCAAGCGGCAGCAGCAGCAGCTCGATGTCGAGGGTTGAGCCGTCGATGGCATGTCCGGTCAGGCCCGCCACGATGCCACCGCCTTCGTCCAGATCGGCGATCAGTTCGGAGATCGCTTTGCGGCTGCCTTCGTCCCACAGCGCGGCGAAGGCCTCGCCCTTGATCTCGCGCCCGAACAATGCGCAGACGCGCGTGCCGGCGAGACGGAACCGCCATTCCTCGATGAAGTCGGCGGCCAGCATGAATGTGTCGCCGAGCGCATAGCGAATTTGCACCGGATCGATGTCGGCGCGGTGCGGGGCGGCGCGATCGCCGCGCCGCTCGGTCCAATACTCGAACACCCGTTTGGTCGATGCGTGTTTCATGAGCGCCACCTGTTCCGTCGCGGGACGGTGCCGGCTCGTTAGTGCCCCGGATCGGGACAAAGCGGCCGGCTTGCCGCCGCGATGGTCTCGGTGGAGCAGGGCGCATGCCGTGGCTGCGCCGCGGCGGGGACGACGACGGGTTAGTGTTAAAAACGCACGGGCGTTGAACGCCGCCGTGCAATCGGCCTAATGTGGCTGCGATTGAGGCGTGCCGGTGCCGACACACTCCGCATCGCCGACGAGATAAGAGCCCGGAGAGACAAGGGATGTGACCCAAGCGCCGCAAGGCGCAGCAGCGCACCCGAAAAGCGCGGCTCGAAGGAGGGCGAAAGCCCTCCTTTTTCTTTTTGCTGGCCGCGCATCCCTTGCGGCAAGGCGGCCAACCGGTTAACCCGGACCGCCCACCGGATACCGTCCGTGCAACGCGAACCGCTCTTCAACATCCCGGCCGTCATCATCGCCGTCGTCGCCGTGCTGGCGCTGGTTCACATCCTGCGCGCCTACGTGCTGACGCCCGAGCAGGACGTCGAGCTCCTGCTCACCTTTGCCTTCATCCCGGTGCGTTATGACGCTTCGGTGGTGCTGGGCGGCGCGCTGCCCGGCGGCTTCGGCGCGGAGATATGGACCTTCGTCACCTACGCGCTGATTCACGCCGACTGGACTCACTTCGGCATCAACGCGATCTGGCTTTTGCCGTTCGGCAGCGCGTTGGCGCGCCGTTTCGGCGTGGCGCGCTTTCTCGCCTTCTTCGCGGTGACGGCGGCGGCGGGTGCGGCCTTGCACCTGGCCACGCATGCCGGCGAGCAATTTCCGATGATCGGTGCTTCGGCCGCGATCTCCGGCATGATGGCGGCGGCGATGCGCTTCGCCTTCCAGCGTGGCGGCCCGCTCGGCATGCTGCGCGGCGACGACGCCGAGTCCTATCGCGTGCCGGCGCTCCCGCTGACCGGCGTGCTGCGCGACGGCCGTGTGCTGCTGTTTCTGGCGGTGTGGTTCGGCATCAACATCCTGTTCGGCGTGGTCAGCCTGCCGATCGCGGGCGAGGATCAACCGGTCGCGTGGCAGGCGCATATCGGCGGCTTTCTGGCCGGGCTGGTGCTGTTTTCCTGGTTCGATCCCCCGCAGCATTTACCGCAAACCGAAGACTTTGGTGCGATGCGGCATTAGCTAAATGCAGTGCGCGCAAATCAGCCGCACCCGGAATGCACTTGACGGAACCGGGAAGGCGGCGGGATCGTTGCGCTAAGGTCCGGAATCGACCGCAGGGCCGTAGCTCCGGGCGCATCGACTGTTGCGCATGAAAGTCGCCTTTGGCTCATGCGCCAAGGAGGCCGCCATGATCGTCAAGGAACTCCTGGCCGCCAAGACACGTAACTCGGGCGGCGACGTCGTCTGCATCGAACCGACCGCCGACCTCGCGGCGGCGGCCGCGCTGCTGAGTAAGCACGGCGTCGGCGCGGTGGTCATCCGCGGCGCCGGAGACAGACTCGCGGGCATCCTTTCCGAGCGCGACATCGTGCGCGCCCTTTCGCAGCATGGCGTAAAAGCGCTGACGATCCCGGTCGGCCAGGTGATGACGCGCGACGTCGCCACCTGCACCGAGGACGACACCTGCGCCGCCATCATGGAGCAGATGACGACGCGCAAATTCCGTCACCTTCCGGTGATGCGGGGCGGTCGTCTGGTCGGGTTGATCTCGATCGGCGACGTGGTCAAGCAGCGCGTGGAAGAGATCGAGCGCGAATCCGAGGCGATGCGCGACTACATCCGCACAGCCTGAGTCACTTTGCGGCGACGTCGGTGTTGCTCGCTGCGGCGGCCGCCGGCTGCGACAGCGCGGCAATCGCTTCGTTGATCGACTCGATGGATTTTTCCGTCGCATCGGTGCCGATCGCAATCGCCTCGTTGCCGCGATGGAAATCGAACCAGCCGACGGAACTCAGGCGCGGGCTGATCAGCACGTCCGGCGGGTCGCCCGCCAGCCGCGCCCGCGTGATGCGGTCCTGCATCACGTTGAAAGCTTCGATCATGACCGTCGGAATGCCGGGGCTGCCGCGCCGGCCGAGCACCTGCCGGCGCAGGGAAGGCTCACGCGAGAAGATGCCCCGCAGCCCATTGGCTTTCGGCGCCGCGGCTTCCGCGAGATCATCTTCATCCGAGCCGTGGCTTGCGATGATGGTGCCGCGGCCGAACAAGTCGGAATTCAGGTTGACGGCGATGACGAGGCGGGCGCCCAAGGCGCGCGCCGCGGAGACCGGCACCGGATTGACCAGCGCGCCGTCGACCAGCCAGCGGCCTCCGATCCGCACCGGCGGGAAAATGCCGGGCAAAGCGTAGGACGCGCGCATCGCGTCGGCGAGGCGGCCGCGTGTCAGCCAGATCTCATGGCCCGTGTTGAATTCCGTGGCGATGGCGGCAAAGCGCAGCGGCAAGTCTTCGATGCGGGTGTCCTTCAGCGAGGCGTCCAGCCGGCGGGACAGGTGGCCGCCGTTGATCAGCCCGGAGCCGGAAAGGCTGATGTCCAGATAGCTGAGCACGCTGCGCGTATTGAGACCGCGCGCCCAGGTCTCGAGCGTATCGAGCTCCTTGGCGGCGTAGCTGCCGCCGACGACCGCGCCGATGGACGTCCCGACAACGACGTCCGGCACGATACCGTGCGCGGCGAGCACGCGCATGACGCCGATATGGGCAAAGCCGCGCGCGGCCCCGCCGCCGAGCGCAAGCCCGATGGTCGGCTTGGTCACGTTCGCCGTCGGCTGCGTGGTGGCCTCGGCGGCGCGATCCCCGTTGCGCCCGCGCGTGAAAAAGCCTTCGAAAACCAAAGCCGGATTTCTCCCTGTCGCCCGAATGATCGAGCCCCGGTCGGCGTATGGACAAGCGCTTCAAGCCGACATGGTGAAAATGGCTGCCGGAGTCATATGTCCGAAGCGTGACAAGGAGGGTGCGCCCGCGGGATTACATTAAGGTAAATGCTCCAGCCGCCATTAGGTTGCCGTCGGCCTTTTCATCGAAAACAGGCTCTCCACGACCGCATATTCGTCGTAGCCGCAGCGTGCGATGGGCTTCATCGCGGCGGTATCCAGGCGGCCACCTACGATAAAGCGGTCGTCGATGTGAACGCCGACGACCTGGCCGAAGACGACGTGGCAATCGACCGGCCGACCGTCGAAGGTCGCCATCGGCACGATCGTGATGAGCTTGCATTCGAGCGCGCAGGGACTGGCGGCCACGCGCGGCGGCCTGACGATGCGCGAGGGCGCGGGCGCGAGCCCCGCGCGTTCCATTTCGTCGACCCCGCGCGGAAACGGCGCGGCCGTGGCGTTCATCTTCTCGCGCAGTTCGAAAGTCGCGAGATTGCAGACGAATTCGCCGGTCTCACCGATAAATGAAACGGAATCCTTGCGGCCTTCGCTCGCGAACATCACCAGATTGGGCTTGCTGTTGATGCCGTTGAAGAACGAGTAGGGCGCAAGATTCACCTGTCCTTTCAAGCTGATAGAGGTGATCCAGCCGATCGGCCGCGGCGCCACGATGGCCTTGAAGGGATCGTGCGGCAACACCGACAAATCGCGCTTGTCATGCTCGTAGAACATCAGTTGCTCGGTCCTGAATAGCGGGTGACGATGCTGTCGAGCGCCGGGCGGTCGCGTTCTTCGGGCGGTTTTGCCGGCTTGCCGATGTGCACGAACCCCGCAATGCGCTCGTTCTCCGCAAGCCCAAGGCGCGCGAGCACGGCGCGGTCATAGGCGTACCATTCGGTGATCCAGCTCGCGGCATAACCCATGGCGTGCGCGGCGATGACCAGCGCCATGGCCGAGGCGCCGGCCGACAATTGCTGCTCCCATTCCGGAATCTTCACATGCGTGCCGGCGCGGCTGACCACCGCGATGACCAACGGCGCGCGGGCTAGGCGCTTGCGTTCGAATTCGATCTGGTCGGGCGTGGCGTCGGGGTGGCCGGCGCGGAAAGCATCGGCGATCGCTTGCCCGGCCGCCTCGCGCGCCGCACCCTCGAAAACGATGAAGCGCCAAGGCGCCAGCTTGCCGTGGTCGGGCACGCGCGCGGCGATGGTCAGGAGAGTGTCGATCTCGGCTGCGCTCGGGGGCGGACCGGCCAGCTCTATCGGCTTTACCGAACGGCGGGTTTTCAGGAGTTGGAGGGCGTCGGGCATTGCTACCTCGTGGTTAGGCGAGCGACCTAGCATAACCCGATCCGGCCTATAAGCAGGACGCGCGGCTTGAATTCGCCGCGATTTGGACCGAAAAACACCGAGTCATGTGCTTCTTTCCCTCATCCAACGCCGCGGCAAGCCGCCTCCGGCCGGTGATTGCGCTCGTTCTCGCGCTCTTGGCGCCGAGCGGCGCTTGGGCGCAGGGAGCAGGGTCGCTGTTTTCGTCCGCCCCCTCGACCGGGCTGTTGTCGCCCGGCCCAGGCGTGCAGGGCGAGGGCTTCGGGGGCGGGCTGACGGCGCCGTCGCAGCCATTGGTGCTGCCGAGCGCGCCGTCGCCGATGGTGCCGGCGGGGCAGGTGGCGCTGACGCTGAGCGCGCGCTTCGGCAAGCAGGGGCAGCCGATCGGCGGCGGGCTGACCTGGCGCATCTACGCCTCCAAGCCGGAGCCGGGCGGCGCTTTCAAATTGCTCAAGGAAGACACCTCGCCGTCGCCGACGGTTGTGCTGCCGCCGGGCAGCTACATCGTGCATGTCGGCTTCGGCCTTGCCACCGCGGTCAAGCCGGTCACTTTGCGCGGCGCGACCGTGCATGAGGAGTTCGACCTGCCGGCGGGCGGGCTGCGCATGGAAGGCCGCGTCGGCGACGTGCGCGTGCCGGCCGGACAAATTTCGTTCGACGTCTACCGCGGCAGCCAGTTCGAAGCCGGCGACCGCCGCCCCATCGCCGAGCAGGTGATGACCGGCAGCGTGGTGGTGCTGCCGGAGGGCACCTATTACATCGTGTCGAACTACGGCGACGCCAATTCGATGGTGCGCTCCGACATCCGCGTGCAGGCGGGCAAGCTCACCGACGTCACCGTCACGCACCGGGCCGCCGCCATCACACTCAAGCTGGTCACCGACAAAGGAGGCGAGGCGCTCGCCAACACCGCCTGGTCGGTGCTCACGCCCGGCGGCGACGTGATCAAGGAATCGATCGGCGCCTTCCCGCGCGTGATCCTGGCCGAAGGCGAATACCGCGCCATCGCCCGCAACGAAGGCAAGGTGTTCGAGCGCGAATTCAAGGTGGTCACCGGCGTCGACGGCGACGTGGAAGTGGTCGCGCGCTGACGGGCTGCGACCTAACGCTCGGTTGCTATCGGAAAAAACCTCAACTACCGTCGCCGCGGGGGCTTAGGTGGCGGGGGTAGGCTGTGAACAGGATTCTCAAGCTCGTTTTCGCGGCTGTTTTCGGCGCCTCTTTCCTCGGCCCGCCGGTCGCTTACGCGCAAAGCTGGCCGCAACGGCCGATTACGATCCTGATACAGACTCCGCCCGGCACGCTGCTCGACGTCCTGGGCCGCTCGATGGGCGCCGATATCACCGAGGCGCTGGGGCAAAGCGTCGTCTTCGAAAACCGCGTCGGCGGCGGCGGCTCCATCATGATGAAGGCCGCTTCGAGCACCGAGCCTAACGGCTATACGCTCGCCATCACGGCGGTCGGCCCCGCTGTCATCCGCACGCTGATGGAGCCCCCCGTCGGCTACGACTTCGACCGCGACTTCACGCCGATCGTCATGATCGGTGATTTTCCGAACACGCTGCTGGTCAGCCCCAAGCTCGGCATCAATACCGTGCAGGAGCTGGTCGCTTACGCCAAGCAGCATCCGAACGTCACGATGGCCCATTCGGGGCCGGGCACCGTCGGGCATCTCGCCGCCATCATGTTAGGCGAACGCGCGGATATTAAGCTCAACCTGATCAGTTACCGCGGCTCCGGCCCGATCATCACGGATCTTATAAGCGGAGAAATCGCGGCCGGCTTCCCGCCCTACAATCCTGCCGCCAAGAACGTGAAGATCATTGCGGTCGCATCCGAGAAGCGCCTGGAATTTCTGCCCGACGTTCCGACGATGGCGGAAAGCGGATTTCCGAAATTCTTCGCGACCACCTGGCTGGCGCTGATCGGTCCGGCCAATCTGCCGCCGGACATCGTCGAGCGGTTGAACGCGATCATCAACGCATGGGCGAGCAAGCCCGGCCAGCGCGCTCATTTCAACAATCTCGGCTTCAACCTGCACGGCGGGACCCCGGCCGACGTTACCCGCCAAGCTGAGGAAGACCGGCCGAAATGGGCGGCGATCCTGCGCGACCACAAAATCACCGACGCGCCGCCGGCCCGATGACCCTCATCGAAGAGACGCCCGACGTCCGGACGCCGTCCGGCTCGATGGATTGCTTCTTGGCGCGTCCCGACAAGCGCGGACGCCTTCCGCTGGTCGTCCTGCTGATGGACGTGTGGGGGTTGCGGGAGGAATTGTTCGACCTGACACGGCGGGTAGCGCGCGAAGGCTATTTCGCCATCGTGCCGAATCTATTCCACCGCCACGGCAAGCTGCGCTTCACCTACCGGACGGCCGACGGCAAGGCGATGTCGTTCAACGTGCTGCCGGCCGATATACGCGAGAGCATGCTGGCCTACGCGCACCAGACGGTGCGCGAGAGCGTGCGCGAGGACGTCGGCGCTATCCTGGCGGCGGCCAAGGCTTGGCCGGTGAGCGACGGGCCGGCGGCGTCGATCGGCTTTTGCATGGGCGGCCGGGCGGCGTTCTATGTCGGCCAGGAATTTCCCGAACGCTTCCGCGCCAATGCGAGCCTGCACGGCACTCTGCTGGTGACCGACAAGCCGTTTTCGCCGCATGCGAAGGTCGGCGCCATGAAAGGCGAGGTCTATTGCGGTTTCGGCGAGCGCGACGACCAGGCTTCGCCGGCGGTCATCGAAACGCTGAAGGAAATGTTCGCGCAAAATCCGAACGTGGCCTACCGCTGGACGCTGCACGCCGGCGCGCATCACGGTTACTCCATGCCCGATCGCGACGTGCACGATCGCGCCGCGGCCGAGCAGGATTGGCGCGAGATATTTGCAATGTTGCGCCGGCAGCTCGGTTAGGCCTTTGCGGCGATTTCGCGCATCGTTTCGATGAACCGCAATACCGCGGGCGAGTTTTCCGAACTGCGATAGATCACGACGCGTTCCGCACCGGCTTTCAGCCCCCTCATGGGACGGAAAGCGACATTGGGCACCGCCACGCGCGTGACCGGCTCGGACACCAGCGTGGCACCCTGTCCGGCGCCGACAAGCACAAGGACCGACACGATGTCGGCCGCGGACCCCGCGCTGATCTGCGGCCCGCCCACCGGCGCAATCTCGGCGATATTGCCGCGGAAGCCTATCTCGGCCTCGATGGCGGGCGCGAGGTAACGCATCTCGGCGAGGTCGCTCATCGAGAGCGCCTTTCGCTTGGCGAGGGGATGGTCGGTCGGCACCGCCGCCCATAGCGGGTCGCGCTTGATCGAGAACCCCGTCAGCTCAGCCGGATAGCGCACCGGCGCGCGCGTGAAACCTACGTCGACGCTGCCGTCGGCGATGGCGCGCAGGGCCGGGATAGTCTCGAGCCGCTGCAGGCGGAACGACACGCCGGGATGTTCTTTCGAGAAGGTGGCGATCGCTTCCGAGATGAAGCCAGACATGGCCGCCTGCATCAGGTAGGCGAGTGCGATGGTGGCGATTTCGCCGCGCGCGGCCTCGCGCGCGATGCGCTCGGCCTTTTCGGCCTGCCTGAGGGTAGCCCGCGTCTCGACCAGAAAACGTTGGCCGGCGGCGCTCAGCGAGATCTTCTTGCCCTTGCGGATCACCAGAACGGTGCCGAGCGCGCGCTCCAGAGTCTGGATCTGAACGGTCAGAGTCGGCGGCGTAATGCCAAGCTTTTCGGCGGCGCGCCCGAAATGCTGCTCGTCGGCGAGGGCCACGAAATAGCGAAGGAGACGGAGGTCCATTGTCTTGAACTCACACCCACGGCAAGGCCGAGGGTAGAGGCCCATTGTGCTTCGGACGCCCGCCGACCCAAGCCCTTCGGTTGAGACCCGAAATGTCAGTCCGATGGTTGAGTCACCGGCGGCGGATAATCTTATCTACGCCGAAATTGACAATAATTACTTTTTAAAAAGCGGACTATGTTCGGCAATATCTTCAACAATTCGAAGGATGGAAGCCCGGGTCTGGGCGTCTTCAATTGCCATGAAGGAGCGCACGAGCCGCATGCCTTCGGCAACGCGGGGATCATCGGCATTGCCCAGTGAAGAACGGCTGCGGCCGACGGGGATTTCACGGTCCGCTACGTGCGGGAGCGTGATTATGTTGCCACCGTTCGTTTTTCGATTAGGCATTGTCAGACCTGTGGCTGCCGGGCTAAATCTGAGTCACCTTCTACCTGCGCGCGAAGAAAATCATTACGCGCATTTTGCAGGAACATTAGGTCTGAGCTAACGCCTTATCCCCAAATAAGTGTGCTTTCTGAGTCATGCATTAAACGATAACGAGTGGGCAGATGGCCGATCCTACCGCCGCGTGCGGTGAATAGGCGCCGCGACGCCCGGCTCGGGGGACGGCGCGCCGGCTCGGAAATAAGAAAACCGGATCGTCCGTGAGACGTTATCATATTGGTATTCATATGCCGTGGACCGACGATGCCGACGACCGATGAAGCATCCCATGATTTCGCTTCCCTCAATCCGGAATCGGTCGCGCTGCTGTTCGATGTCGACGGCACGCTGATCGACATCGGGCCGTCGCCGTTCGAGGTTCAGGTACCGGACACGCTTATCACCACGCTCGATCGGCTTTTCGTGCTCACCGGCGGCGCGCTGGCGCTGGTGAGCGGGCGGCCGATCCGCGATCTCGACAGGCTGTTCGCGCCGCTGATGCTGCCGGCGATCGGCGGGCACGGCGCGGAGACGCGTCTGCGCGACGGCGCCAAGGTGGTGCGCACGGACGACCTGCCCGACGATCTGCGCCGCCATTTGATCGATGCGGCGGAGCCGGGCTCCGGAGTCGAGTACGAAGACAAGGGCTATTCGGTAGCACTGCACTATCGCAAGGCGCCCAAGCACGCCGAACGCCTGCGCAAGCACATCGCCGCCGCACGGGCGGAATTTGCCGCCGTGCCGACGGAATTGCTTCTTGGCAAGGCGATGTTCGAAGTGAAGCGGCCGGGCATCAACAAGGGCGCGGCCGTGCGCGATCTGCTGCGCGAGCCGCCATTTGCCGGACGCACGCCGGTCTTTGCCGGTGACGACGTGACCGACGAATCCGTCTTCAAGATACTGCCCGAGATCGGGGGGAAGGGCTTCGCCGTTCACCGCCATTTCGACAACGTTTCGGGCATTTTCGCCGCGCCGGCCGACTTTCGGGCCGCATTGCTGCGATTGGCGGCGCGCTAGGCCTAAATCATCTCGAGCGCAAGTCTTTTATACAGCTGAACTTTCGTTCATGTTCCACGTTATGGTCTGAGTGCACAGGGGGCACCGAAGGATTTCGGCCGCGCGCAAGCGGCACAATGCTGGGGGAGATGCCATTGCCGCGACTCGTCATCGTATCGAACCGCGTGGGCGTGCCGGAAGGCGGCGCGCGCGCAGGCGGCCTGGAAGTGGCGATCAGACCGGCGCTCAAGCGGCGCGGCGGCGTGTGGTTCGGCTGGAGCGGCCGCATCACCGACGAAGACCCAGGCCCGGCCAAGACTGCGCAGCACGACAACGTCGCCTACGTCACCATCGACCTGCGTCGCGACGACTACGACGAGTTCTACAACGGCTTCGCCAACCGCGTGTTGTGGCCGATCCTGCATTACCGGCTCGACCTCGCCGAATTTTCGCGCCGCGATCTCGGCGGCTATCTGCGCGTGAACGAATACTTTGCCCGCCATCTGGAGAAGATTCTCAAGGATGACGACATCGTGTGGGTGCACGACTACCACCTGATGCCATTGGCGCAGGCGTTGCGCGAGCGCGGCCACAAGAACAAGATCGGCTTCTTCATCCACATTCCATGCCCACCGCCGGAAATCCTGACCGCGCTGCCGAACCATGAGCGGCTGATCCCGGCGCTCGGTTTCTACGACCTGATCGGCTTTCAGACCGAGGTCGACGCCAACAATTTCTCGCGCTACCTCACCGACGAATGCCGGCTCAAGCAGGTTGCCGACGACACCTTCGCCATCGATGGGCGCAGCGTGCGGGTCGGTGTGTTTCCGGTCGGCGTGGAGACCGAAGCTTTCGCGCGGCTGGCGCGGCGCGCGGTCGAGACGGCCTTCGTGCGCGAGGTGCTCGACAGCCTGTCGGGACGCGCCATGATCATCGGCGTCGACCGCCTCGACTATTCCAAGGGCATTCCCGAGCGCATGCATGCCTTCGAGCGCTTTCTGGCCAACTTCCCCGACTGGCGCGGCAAGGTGACCTATCTGCAGATCACGCCGCGCAGCCGCACCGGCATCCAGGAATATGCCGATATCGGGCGCACGGTGGGGGAGACGGTCGGGCGCATCAACGGCGCCTATGGCGAAGCCTCCTGGACGCCGGTGCGCTACATCAACAAGGCGCATAGCCGCACGGCGCTCGCCGGGCTCTACCGCGCGGCGCGCGCCGCGCTGGTGACGCCGCTGCGCGACGGCATGAATCTGGTCGCCAAGGAATACGTGGCGGCGCAGAACCCGGACGACCCAGGCGTGCTGGTGCTGTCGCGCTTTGCCGGCGCGGCGCATGAATGCGCCGCTGCGCTGCTCGTCAATCCTTACGATTCGGAAGGCGTCGCGATCGCGCTCAACCGCGCGCTGGCCATGCCGCTGGACGAGCGGCGTCAGCGCCACGCCGCAAACTTCAAGGTGCTGGTGGGCAACGACCTCTCGCGCTGGGCCGAGCGCTTCCTGGCGACGCTGGAAAAGCCGGCTATGAGCGCCGCCCCGCTGCGGCTGGCGGCCGGTCGGGTGCGGACTTGATCCACATCAGGTTGGCCTGCGTTCGGCCGTGCTACGGGCGGTGCTTGAAAGCCCAATCGGAAAGCACCTCCCCATGAGCAGAACGATCGCCGCCGCGCTGCTGGCCGTCACCGTCGTGGCGGCGGCTCAGGCCGCCGACGACAAAGGCGAGGTGATCGCCCGGCGCTGGTGCGCGAGCTGCCACCTGGTCGCCGCCGATCAGACGCGCGCCAGCACGCAGGCGCCGCCATTCTCGGCCATCGCCAAGAAGCCCGGCTTCGACGCGAGCAAGGTGGCGCTGTTCCTGCTGCTGCCGCATCCGAAGATGCCGGACATGAATCTCTCGCGCGCCGAGGCGGCGGAGCTGGCGGCCTATATCAAGAAGCAGGGGCGCTAGCGCGCGGCGCGCTTGAGGTCCGGCGGCGTCGCCTCGTCGGTCAGCATCTTCAAAGCCTCGTCGAGCGGCATCACCTTTTGGCCCTCGCTGCCGAGGCGGCGGATGGAGACGAGGCGCTCGGCCGCTTCCTTCTTGCCGACCACCAGCAGCACCGGCACCTTGGCGAGCGAGTGCTCGCGCACCTTGTAATTGATCTTTTCGTTGCGCAAGTCGCTCTCGGCGCGCAAGCCCAGCTTGCGCGCGGCGGCGGTCACCTCGCGCGCGTAGTCGTCGGCGTCCGAGGTGATGGTGGCGATGACGGCCTGCTTCGGCGACAGCCACAAGGGCAGGTGGCCGGCATAGTGCTCGAGCACCACGCCGAGGAAGCGTTCCATCGAGCCGCAGATGGCGCGGTGGATCATCACCGGCGTCTTCTTGGCGCCGTCGGCCGCGATGTAGAAGGCGTCGAAACGTTCCGGCAGGTTGAAGTCCACCTGCGTGGTGCCGCACTGCCAGTCGCGGCCGATGGCGTCGCGCAGCACGTATTCGAATTTCGGCCCGTAGAACGCGCCTTCGCCCGGATTGATCGCCGTCTTGATGCGGTTGCCGCCCTGCGCCTCGATGCGCTTGAGCACATCCTGCATGATGCCTTCGGCGTGGTCCCAGGCCGCGTCCGAGCCGACGCGCTTCTCCGGCCGTGTCGACAATTTCACGGTCAGGTCGCCGGTGAAGCCGAAGTCGTCATAGGTCGACAGGATCAGGTCGTTGATCTTCAGGCACTCGTCGGCCATCTGCTCTTCGGTGCAGAACACGTGCGCGTCGTCCTGCGTGAAGGCGCGCACGCGCAACAGGCCGTGCAGCGCGCCGGACGGCTCGTAGCGGTGCACCACGCCGAACTCGGCCAGGCGCAGCGGCAGGTCGCGGTACGATTTGAGCCCGTGCTTGAAGATCTGGATGTGGCCGGGGCAGTTCATCGGCTTGATCGCGTAGACGCGCTCATCCTCGGTGTCGTCGCCGGCCGAGGTCGCCTGGAACATGTTTTCGCGGAACCAGCCCCAGTGGCCCGAGGTCTCCCACAGCGACTTGTCGAGCATCTGCGGCGCGTTCACTTCCTGATAGTCGCCCTTCAGGCGCCGCCGCATGTAGGCGACGATCTCCTGGAAGATGGTCCAGCCGCCGGCGTGCCAGAACACGGTGCCGGGGCCTTCCTCCTGGAAGTGGAACAGGTCCATCTCGCGGCCGAGCTTGCGGTGGTCGCGCTTCTCAGCCTCTTCCATCTGCTTCAGATAGGCGTCGAGCTCCTCCTGCTTGGCGAAGGCGGTGCCGTAGATGCGGGTCAGCATCGGCTTCGTCGAGTCGCCGCGCCAATAGGCGCCTGCCACCTTCATCAGCTTGAAGGCGTTGCCGACCTTGCCCGTCGAAGTCATGTGCGGGCCGCGGCACAGGTCGAACCAGTCGCCCTGCTTGTAGATCTTGATCTGCTGGTCTTCCGGAATGGCGTCGACCAGCTCGACCTTGAACGTCTCGCCCATGTCGCGGAAAGTCTGCTTGGCCTTGTCGCGCGACCATGTCTCCTTGGTGAAGGGCTTATCGCGCGCGATGATCTCCTTCATCTTCTTCTCGATGACGGGGAGATCTTCCGGCGTGAACGGCTGGTTGCGGTGGAAGTCGTAATAGAAGCCGTTCTCGATCACCGGGCCGATCGTCACCTGCGTGCCCGGCCATAGCGACTGCACGGCTTCGGCCAAGACATGCGCGGCGTCGTGGCGGATCAATTCGAGCGCGCGCGGGTCCTCGCGGTTGATCAGCTCGATCTTGGCGTCGCGTTCGATCGGGTCGTTGAGGTCCATGACCACGCCGTCGAGCGCCATGGCGACGGTGCGCTTGGCCAGCGAGGGCGAGATGCCCTTGGCGACGTCGAGACCGGAGGTGCCTTGGGGATATTCGCGGCGTGCGCCGTCGGGAAAGGTCAGCGCGACCATTGTCTTCTTCTCCTGTGGCTCACTCCCACGAACGAGCGTGGGTAAGCGGGATGTGGCGCTGATATAGCAGGGGAATCGGCCGGTGCAAGCTTTTCAGGCCCGGCCCAGAATGCCCGTCCGGTAGGCCGAGGCGACCAGGAGCACCACCAGCGCCAGCAACAAGCCGCTCAGGTTGGCCAGGAATTGGCTGCCGGCCTCGATATTGCTGCCGAGAGTGTAACCGAGCCCGAGATAGGCCGAGGTCCACGCCAAGCGGCCGAGCGCCGAGTAAAGGAGGAAGGCTGAGAGTCCGTAGCGGCTCAAGCCCGCGAGCAGGCTCATGATCGAGCTCGAATGCGAGGCGAGCGTGCGCGTGAACAGCACCGTCACGCCGCCCCAGCGCGCAAACAGCGCCCGCATTCGTGTCCGCCGCTCGCCCGAATAGCCGACCCATCGGCCATGCCGGTTGATGAAATTTTCAGTGACGACGCGGCCGATCAGATAGGCCAGCGTATCGCCCGCCAGCGAAGCGAGAATAGTGACCGCTGCCGCCGCCGCCCACTGGACGTGCCCGAGTGCCGCGAGCGAGCCGGCGAGCACGGCGACCACGCCGGTCGGCAACGGAAGGCCTATCGCGCCGAACAGAAATGTCGCCGCCAGCGCCGGGTAGCCATAAGCCAGAACGGCCGACAGAACGCGGTCGCCGAGATCGGCAATATACCCTCGCGACTTATCGGGGGCATTGTCGTCCGGTGGCGGCGCGCCAGCACCGATGGCCCGCTGCACCTCGCGCACGAAATCGAAGCGCGCAGTGCCGCGGCGGTCGGCGATCGTCTTCAGGCTGTCCGTGCGCGCAGTGTTGGACGGCAGGTGGAGGCGTTCGATCAGGTCATCGGCCGGCACGCGATAGGTCGCGGATACGTGGTCGAGCGTCATCCAGGCGCGCAGGCTGCTCACTTGCGGCCGCCCGGCGTCGAATGCCGAGCGCAGCAGCACATAGGAGCCATAGCTGCGCAAGGCGAACAGGATTGCGGCTGCCGCACTCAGGACAATTACCAGGGAGACGATAAAACGGGCGCGCTTGCTCATTGTGGCGCGGGGCTTTCGTTCGTCCCCCGCCAGCGCCCATAGCGCCACGGCAGCCACCAGCGCGCGCGTGCGGGGAGGGCGCCCGGGACAAAGTCCAATCCCGACGTGCCCCACGGCTGGCAGCGCAGGATGCGCGCGAGCGTCATCCATCCGCCGGCCCAAAGCCCGAAGCGCTCGATCGCTTCGTCGGCATAGTCCGAGCAGCTTGGCAGATGGCGGCAGCGCGGGCCGAGAAGCGGAGACAGCGTGTAGCGGTAAAGAAGAACCAGCCCGCGCCCAGCGAGGCGCGGCGAACGCGCGAGCCAGCGCGCCGTGGTTTCGGGCTCATGCCGGTGCGGCTTCATCGCGCTCTACGTAACAGTTCCTGTTGAGAACGGTGCGTGCGTTCGCGAAAAAAGTTCCATGCGAAGTTCCAAGCCTATGGAACTGCTCATTAATCCTGCAGCGAATTTGTTAGTGCGCGACTTTTTTACACTAGACCGGAATCTGCGCGCTGCATTAAAAATGACACATATGCGGGGGTCTTGATTCCGGTCAAAGCCGAACGTGGGCAACCACGAAAGAAAATGGCGCGATCGGCACAAACGGGGGAAGAATGCGTCACTCCCTTTGGTCTGCGTCCGCGCTCGCTTTTGCAGCGCACGCTCTCCTCTTGCCGGCCATCGTCGGAGCATCCGACCGCGCGCTGCCGATGCGCTTCGAGCTGCATCTGCAGGGGCCCGCGGAGGCCTGCGGTTCCGAATGCAAGACGCTGATCTCGGCGATCGGCGCGATCACGGTCGATTCGCCGCGGGATTTCCTGAACTTCGCCAAAGGCCGCAATCTCACCGGCGCGACGCTGGTGCTCGATTCCGACGGCGGTTCCGTGCACGGCGCCATCGCGCTCGGGCGCGAGGTGCGCCGGCTCAAGCTCGATACCATGGTCGGCCGTACGAAGAGCCTGCCATCGGCCGGCGCCGAGTCGCGCGTGGCGCTGTCGCCTTATGCCGATTGCGAATCCATGTGCGCCTTCGTGCTGATCGGGGGCATTCATCGTGTCGTGCCGGACGGCGCGCGCGTGATGGTGCACCAGATATGGCTCGGCGACCGCCGCGACGATCCGACCGCGGCCATCTATTCGGCTGAGGATCTCGTGCTGGTGCAGCGCGACATCGGCCGCTTGGCGCAATACACCGCCGAGATGGGCGTCTCCATCGACCTGCTCGACCTCTCCCTGCGCATTCCGCCGTGGGAGCCGATGCACGCCATGACGCGCGACGAGCTCGTGCGCATGAAAGTCTCCACCCAGGAGATGGACGCGGCCGCCGGGCTTGCGGCCATGGCGACGTCGCGCGCGCCGGCCGCCACGCCGCAGCCGGCTCCGCGCCTGACCAATGGCGCGCGCGCGACGCCGATCAGCGGGCAGCGTTGGGCCATGATCGACCGCTCCGGCGCTGCTGCGCTGGCGCGCCGCCATCCGCTCACGGTCGAAGGCGACACGCTCGGCAGCTTCGACCTGATCGTTTCCTGCGGCGCCAGCGGCAACTACGACGTGAGCTACATCGAGCGCCGCCGCGAAGGCGAGGGCGTGGCGCTGCCGGCCGCGCTCGGCAAGGTCACGCTGCGGGCGGGCGGGCGCGAGGCGGTGCTGAAAGTGGTGAGCTCCGAGCGCAAGACGCCGGGCGAGCTGTCGACCTTTGCGGCCGGCACCGTGCCGGCAGCGGTGATCGACGGCTTTGCCGCCGCGGGCAACCGCTCGTTGACGGTCGAAACCGAGAGTGCCGGCATGGTCACCGCCATCCGTATCGGCAACACCGGCGTCCGGCAAAGCCTGCCGCGGCTGGCCACCGGCTGCGTGAAGCCGCTGGGCGACCGCGCCGAGCTGACACCGCCGAAGACCGGCGGCCTTGCCTCGGCGGTGAAGTAAGCTATTTCGCCGCGGCCGGCTGCCTGGCCTCGATCTTGTCGAGCGCCGAGACCACGGCATCGAAGGTGAGCATGGTGGAGGCGTGGCGCGCCTTGTAGTCGCGCACCGGCTCGAGCACCGCGATGTCGGCCCATCGGCCGTTCGGCGGCGGGCCGTTCTCCTTCAGCATCTTGCGCACGGTTTCCCGCAATTCGCGCAGTTCCGCCGGTTTGGCGCCGATCACATGACGGGCCATGATCGAGGAGGAGGCTTGGCCGAGCGCGCAGGCCTTCACGTCATGGGCGAAATCGGCCACCGCGCCATCGGCCAATTTCAGGTCGACCGTGACGGTCGAGCCGCACAGCTTGGAATGGGCGGTGGCGCTGGCGTCCGGGGCCGCAAGACGCCCGAGGCGCGGAATATTGCCCGCCAGTTCCAGGATTTTCGCGTTGTAAACGTCGTTAAGCATTGAGCTTTTGCCGATTTGAGTTCCGCCGCATTGCCAGCGCTGGACAAAGGAATATATAGGGGCGAGCCTTGGGGCGCGAGAAGGGGTTCTCTCGGGTCTGGGGCATGGGAATGCGGCGTCCTGGGGCCTGAACGGCACCGGCGCGGCCACCCCGGTGACACTCCCGGCACCGCCTCGTCAAGGTAGGTCCGGTCGAACGGAGAGACCGTAATGGACGCCAAGAATACCATCGTGAAGCCATGGCCGAAGCAGGGCCTGTCCGACCATGTGCGGGCGGCCCCGACGCCGCCGGGCCCGCGCCCCTCGCGCGAGGAGGCGGAGGCCGCGGTGCGCACGCTCATCGCCTATGCCGGCGACGACCCGAAGCGCGAAGGCGTGCTGGACACGCCCAAGCGCGTGGTCGACGCCTATGAGGAAATCTACCAGGGCTACCGCGAATGCCCGGCCGACGTGCTCGACCGCACCTTCAGCGAGACCGCCGGCTACGACGATTTCGTGCTGGTCAAGGACATCGGCTTCAACTCGCATTGCGAGCACCACATGATGCCGTTCTTCGGCAAGGCGCACGTCGCCTATATGCCGACCGACCGGGTGGTGGGCCTGTCGAAGCTGGCGCGCCTCGTCGACGTCTATGCCAAGCGCCTGCAGACGCAGGAGCACATGACCTCGCAGGTGGCGACCGCGATCGACGAGATCCTCAATCCGCGCGGCGTCGCGGTGATGATCGAGGCCGAGCATATGTGCATGTCGCTGCGCGGCGTGACCAAGCCCGGCGCGCTGACGGTGACCACGCATTTCACCGGCATGTTCCGTGACGACCCCAAGCAACTGGTCCGCTTCATGACCATGCTGCGCGGCGCGCACGGCTAGTCTACCTTCGGTGGCGTATAAATAGTGTGTGAGGCGCGTGCGCAAAGCGCGCGCCCCAAATGCATGAGCGATGCTTCGCCCGGCAGGAGCGATACCGCATGTCCGCACCGAAAGAGATGGAAGAAGGCACGGCGCTGACGCCGAAGTTCGATGCCGACGGCTTGGTAACCGCGGTGGCGACGGACGCCAAAAATGGCGACGTGCTGATGGTCGCGCACATGAACGCGCAGGCGCTGGCCCGAACGATCGAAAGCGGCGAGGCCTGGTACTACAGCCGCTCGCGCAAGGCGCTCTGGAAGAAGGGCGAGAGCTCGGGCCATGTCCAGCGCGTGCTCGAGCTGCGCGTCGATTGCGATCAGGACGCGGTCTGGCTCAAGGTGGACCAGCAAGGGGCAGGCGCCTGTCACACCGGCCGCCGCTCGTGCTTCTACCGCAGGGTTCCGCTCGGCCAGACCGGGACGGTTCGGCTTGAATTCGCCGATGCGGGACGCGCTTTCGATCCCGGCACGGTCTATCCGGGCAAGAAATAGCCCTGATATTTCCGTTGGTTCCTGCAAGCGCTGCGGCCAATTGGGCGCGCCGGCGATTTTTCGAATCACTCGCGCGAAACGTGCTATTTTTACGCCATGTCAGCGTCAGTAGTGCGGTCTGTGCCCGCTGGACGTGAGTTGCGGCGGTTTTGCCTGGTGCTCGTCAAGCCGTCGCACTACGACGACGACGGCTACGTCATCCAATGGCTGCGCTCGCCCGTTCCGTCCAATTCGCTGGCCGCGCTATATGGCCTCGCCAAGGATTGCGCCGAGCGGCGCGTGCTCGGCGACGTCGACATCGAGATCCACGCCTTCGACGAGATCAACACGCGCATCCGGCCGGAGCGGCTGGCGGCGATGATCGAGGCGGCCGGCGCCGGCATGGTGATGTTGGTCGGCGTGCAGTCGAACCAGTTCCCGCGCGCGCTCAACCTCGCCAAGCCGTTGCGCGCGCGCGGCATCCAGGTCGGCATCGGCGGATTCCACGTCTCCGGCGTGCTGTCGATGCTCGGCGGCGTCGACGCCGATCTCGACCGCGCACGGGCCCTGGGCCTGTCGCTGTTCGCCGGCGAGGCGGAGGGCCGGCTCGACATCGTGCTGCGCGACGCCTTGGCGGGCGCGCTCAAGCCGCTCTACAATTACATGGACGACCTGCCCGGCATCGAGGGCATGCCGGTGCCGCTGCTGCGGGTCGACCGCGCGCAACGCACCATCGCCGGCACCACCAGCTTCGACGCCGGCCGCGGCTGTCCCTATCAGTGCTCGTTCTGCACCATCATCAACGTGCAGGGCCGCAAGTCGCGCCGCCGCTCGCCCGACGACGTCGAGAAGATCGTGCGGGAGAATTACGGGCAGGGCCTGCGCGCCTTCTTCATCACCGACGACAATTTCGCGCGCAACAAGGACTGGGAGCCGATCCTCGACCGCCTCATCCATCTGCGCGAGGCCGAGAAATTCAACATCAGCCTCATCATCCAAGTCGACACGCTCTGTCATAAGCTGCCGAACTTCATCGCGAAGTGCCGGCGCGCCGGCGTCAAGCGCGTGTTCATCGGGCTGGAGAACATCAACCCGGACAACCTGCTGGGCGCCAAGAAGCGGCAGAACAAGATCACCGAATACCGGCACATGCTGCTCGCCTGGAAGAGCCAGGGCGTGCTCACGTATGCCGGCTACATCCTCGGCTTCCCCAACGACACGGTCGAGTCGATCATGCACGACATCGACGTGATCAAGCGGGAATTGCCGGTCGACCTGCTGGAATTTTTCTATCTGACGCCGCTGCCGGGCTCGGAAGATCATCTCAAGCTGCACAAGGCCGGCGTGCCGCTCGATCCCGACATGAACAAGTACGATTTGAACCACATCTGCACGGCGCATCCGAAGATGTCGCCGGCCGAGTGGGAGCGGGCCTATAAAATGGCCTGGCAGCGCTACTACACGATGGACCACGTCGAGACGATCATGCGGCGCGTGGCGGTGACGCGGGCCAATGCCAGCAACGCCCTGTTCCTCATCACCTGGTTCATGGGCTCGATCAATATCGAGCATATTCATCCGCTGGAAAGCGGGCTCTTGCGGCTGAAATTCCGCCGCGACCGCCGGCCGGATCTCGCCGTCGCGCCGATCTGGTCGTTCTATCCGCAATACTTCGCCGAGATGGCGAGCAAGGTCGTGCGCTGGGTGGCGCTCTACGTGAAGCTGCGGCGCATCTATCTGCGCATCAAGGCCGACCCGCAGCGCTTCGCCTATCGCGACATCGCGATGACGCCGGTCGCCGCCGACGAACTGGAGACGCACGAGCTGTTCCACACCGGCGCCGCGCAGGCCTATGTCGCCGAGCGCCAGCGCCTGAAGCAGATCCAGGACGGCACCGGCCTCGCGCACGAGGCTGCGCCGTCGGCGGTCGGCGCGCTGCCCAAGCGGACGGCGGTGCCGGCCGAGCCGGCCGAGTAATCAGCCTTTCGTCCGCGCCAGCAGCGCCTGCGCCCGCACCAGATGCGGGCGGTCGTACATCTTGCCGTCGATGCCGACCGCGCCGGCGCCCGGCTGCGCCGCGAAGGCGGCGATCACCGCCTTGGCTTTTTCGATCTGCTCGGCCGACGGGGTGAACACGTCGTTGATCACCGGCACCTGCGCCGGGTGAATGGCGAGGCGGCCGGTGAAGCCGTCGCGGCGCGCCGCCTCGGTGTCGCGGCGCAAGCCCTCCGTGTTGCGGAAATCGACATAGACGGTTTCGATCGCCGGAATCTTCGCGACCGCCGCGCCATAGAGGCAGATGTTGCGGGCGAGCCGGTAGGGCTCGGTGAGCATGCCGTGCTCGTCGCGGTTCGCTTCGGCGCCGAGTTCGGCGGAAATGTCTTCCGGTCCCCAGGTCATGCCGATCAATCGTTTGCTGGCGTCGCGGAAAGTGCCGGCGAGGAACAGGCCCGCGGCCGACTCCACCGCCTGCGCCAGCACCTTGATCGAGCCCTCCGGCAATCCGGCGATGGCTTCGCGCGCGGTGAGCTTGGCGTCGAGATGCACGGCGCTGGCGCCGCCTTCGGCTTTCGGAAACACCACCGCATCCGGCCGGCCGGCGACGATGGCGTCCAGGTCGGCGTCGGTCATGGCGGTGTCGAGCCCGTTGATGCGCACCAGCAGGCGCGGGCGCTGCGTCTTCGGCTGGGCACTCTTGAGGAATTCGAGGCAGGCGGCGCGTGCCGCAGGTTTTCGGTCGGGCGTAATCGAATCCTCTAGGTCGATGATGACGGCGTCGGCGCCGCTCGCCATCGCTTTGTCGAGCTTAGGCCCGCCGTCGGCGGGTACGAAGAGTAAAGACCGCATAAAAACTCGTCCTGGTTGATGCCGGGAAACTCAGTCGCCCGGGTGCGCCCTTTTAGCGCACGGAATAAGCGGAAGACACGCGTGTTGCTTCGGTGGGGAGGTATCACCCATGCAAAGCAAAAACCTTATATCGCTACCCGCTGCCTTGTTCACCCTCGCTTTCGCCGGCGCCGCGTGGGCCCAGGCCCCCGGCCAGCCGCCGCTGTTCGCGACCACCAAAGTCGTGGGCACCGACAACGTCTACATCTTCCGCTACCAGAACCACCAGGCGATGTTCGTCGTCACGCCGGCCGGCGTGATCGTGACCGACCCGATCAGCTACGGGCGGCCGCAGGCGGCGAAGACCTACCTCGACGAGATCCGCAAGATCACCCAGGCACCGATCAAGTACCTGATCTACAGCCACCATCACTACGACCACATCGCGGGCGGCAAGGTGTTCAAGGACGCCGGCGCGACTGTCATCGCGCATCGCCGCGCCAAGGAACGCCTCGCCCAGCTCAAAGGCCTCGATGTCGTCGTTCCAGACCAGGCCGTGGACAGCAAGAAGACGATCAAGCTCGGCGGCACCACGCTCGAATTGATCTACACCGGCCGCAATCATTCCGACTCATCGCTGGTGATGTTCCTGCCGAAGAACAAGCTCCTGTTCGCGGTCGACTTCAACCAGCTCGGCTCGGTGCCTTCGCGGCTCGGCGTGAACGACTCCTATCCGGTCGAGTGGGAGGCCTCGCTCAAGCGCACGCTGGCGATCGGCTGGGAGCGGCAGATTCCGGGACATCCCGGACCGGGCGGCCGTCTCGGCACGCGCAAGGACATGGAAGACCAACTCGCCTTCATGACCGATCTGTCCGCCGAGGTGAAGAAGGCTTCCGACGCCGGCAAGTGCTTCGATCCGGCGACCAAGGAAGTGCGGCTGCCGAAATACGGCACGCTGGCGAATTACGAACAGAACATCGAGTGGAATATCCACCGCTGGTGCGGTTACTGGGGGCGCGGCATCTGAGCCGCCGCGCTTGAGACAACGGCCCGGTCTAAAGCCGGGCCTTTGTCATGCCGGCCGCTTGATGATGAAGACTTGGCGGTGGCACTCGGCCACCAGCGTGCCGTCCTGCTTGAAGGCCTTATGGTGGAATTCGACGATGCCCGCGGTCGGCCGCGACTTCGACTCGCGCTTGCTCACCACCTGCGTGGTGCAGTGGATAGTGTCGCCCTCGAACAGCGGGTTGGGGAATTTCACGTCGGTCATGCCGAGATTGGCGATGGTGGTGCCGACCGTCATGTCCGACACCTGGATGCCGATCATGAGCCCGAGCGTGAACAGCGAGTTCATCAGCGGCTGGCCAAACTCGGTCTCGGTCTCGCAAAAGTGGCGGTCGATGTGCAGCGGTTGCGGGTTGAGCGTCATGTTGGAGAAAAGCATGTTGTCCATCTGCGTTACCGTGCGCGTGTAGCGGTGCTCGTACAACTTGCCCACCTCCATATCCTCGAAATAGAGGCCGCCGCGCTTGTGCCGCTGGATGGTGTCCGACATCGCAATTGTCTCCAAAAGACCAGGAATTTCGCCGCGGGGAAGGGCGTTAACCGTCCGTTTACCATAATTCCCCAAGGTCGGCATGGCCCGCGAAAGCAGGCGCGCGTCGCGTAGCGCAGACCTTTGCCAAGGGCAACCCGATGGCCGTCGATCCCGTCTCCGGCAGTGCGCCCCAGATCGCAGGCGCCATCCGCCAAGCCGCGAAGTCGACCGGCATCAGTTTCGAATACCTGCTGACCACGGCGCGGATCGAGTCGAACCTCAACCCGTCGGCGCAGGCGGCGACCTCCTCGGCCAAGGGCCTCTACCAGTTCATCGAGCAGACCTGGCTCGGCACCATGAAGCAGGACGGGCCGGCGCTCGGCCTCGGCCAGTTTTCCGACGCGATCACGCGCAGTGCCGACGGCCGCTACGATGTGGCGGACCCCTCGATGCGCGCGGCGATCATGCGGCTGCGCAGCGACCCCAAGGCGAGCGCGATGCTCGCCGGCGCCTTCACCCGCGCCAATGCCGCCCATGTCGGCGCCGCGATCGGTCGGCAGCCGAGCGACGGCGAGCTTTACATCGCGCATTTCCTCGGGCCGGACGGCGCCGGGAAACTGATCAACGCGGCCGCGAGCCATCCCGGCGCGAGCGCGGCCGCGATGTTTCCGCAGGCGGCAGGTGCCAATCCGAGCATCTTCTACGAGCGCGGCGGCAGTCCGCGCAGTGTGAGCGCGGTCTATGCCAAGCTCGCCGGCAAGTTCGAGGTCGCGCGCGCGGCGAACTTCGGTGCGGGCACGCAGATCGCAGAGGCGGCGCCACGGCCGCCCGCGGCGGTGCCGGTGGCGATACCGGTGGCCGTCGTGCCCTTGCCGGCATCGCGGCAAATTCCGCCCGACACAGCCGGGCTTACGCAGGCCTACGCCGAGGCGCAGGCAGCCGCGCGGCCGGAGGCCGCCGACAATAGGCCGCTGTTCCAGGCCATGTTCACCGATCGCGGCGGCTCCGCGGTGGCGCCAAAGATCAACAGCCTGTGGGGCGCCGCGCAGCACGAGCAGGCGGCGGCACGCGCGCTCGACCTGTTCACCGACAGCCGCCCTGACATCCGCAAGCTGTTCGGCAGCGGCTGATTTTGCGGCGTTTTCCGCGCCAGCGTCGTTAACACCCCGGCAATTTCTATGGTGAACGCTTTGTTAAGCGGTCTTCGCTAGGCTCGTTGCCGGCCGTCATTGTGAGATGGCCGTTTCGTAGCGTCGGTCGTGTCATGATTGTTCGTCAGTTCCTGCAATGGATCCGTAATGCGTCGCCCGGCGAGCGCGCCGAGGCCACGTCCGCGCTGGCGCGGGCCTATCTCCACTCCGATTTGTCGCCCGACGATCTCGCCGCCGCCGAAGGCGCGATGATCATGCTGCTTGACGATCCCTCGCCGCTGGTGCGCCGTGCGCTCGCCGACGTGTTCGCTTCCGCGCAGAAGGCGCCGCGCGTGGTCGTGCATGCGCTGGCCGCCGACCAGTTCGACGTCGCGCAGCCGATCCTGGCGCGCTCGCCGCTGCTGCTTGAAGACGACCTCGTCGATCTGATCGCCACCGGCAAGCCGGACGTGCAGGTCGAGATCGCCAACCGGCCGTTGCTGTCGCTGCCGCTGGCCGCCGCCCTCGCCGAGGTCGGCTCGGCCGAGGCTTGCCTGACGCTCTTGGAAAATTCCGACGCCGACATCACGCTGTTCTCCGTCGACCGCATTGTCGAACGATTCGGTCACCTAGCGCCGATCCGCGAAAACCTCTTGGCACGCGATGATTTGCCGATGCCGACGCGGCAGTCGTTGCTGTCGAAGCTGTCGCAGACGCTGGCCGGCTTCGTCACGGCGCGGCAGTGGCTCGGCCCGGAGCACGCCGAATACGCCGCGCGCGAGGCCTGCGAGAAGGCGACGCTCGCGCTCGCCGCCGACACGCCCTACGAGGAACTGGGCGCGCTGGTGCGCCATTTGCGCGCGAGCGGCCAGCTCACGGCCGGCATGATCCTGCGCGCGCTCCTGTCGGGCAACATCGTGCTGGTCGAGGAGGCGCTGGCCGAGCTCGCGGACGTGCCGATCGACCGCGTCACCAGCTACATCCACGACAAGAACGTCTCTGGCTTCCGCGCGCTCTACCGCAAGGCGGGCCTGCCGGACGCGGCCTATCCGGCCTTCCGCGAGGCGATTGCCGCGCTGCGCGAGGGCATCCTGGTCGGCGAGCAGGGCGGGGCGACCCGCCTCAAGCGTGGCATGGTCGAGCGCGTGCTGGAGCGCTGCGCGGCCGAGCGCGACGACGACATGGCCTCGCTGCTGGCGCTGCTGCGCCGCTTTGCGGTCGAGGCCGCGCGCGAGGAAGCGCGCCTGTTCTGCGACGATCTCGTCGCCGATAGTATTTCTATGACCAGGGAGCAACAACTCGCTGCCGCGTAGCACCGCGCTCTCAGGCCAGATTGCTCCAATAGGCCAACGGTTTCGGCGCGTTTCGTCCGCGATGTCCAGCACACTGATCTGCGTTGTGAAAGACAAGTGACAACGAACGGCGAAGCCGCTATAATTTTTGTTTATTGAAAAGCAATGTATTCAGGAGAGCAATCATGCTTCGCAAAGTCAGCATCGTCATACTGACCTGCACCGCCACGCTCGCCTTCACCGCCATGCCGAGCGGATTCGGCAAGTTCGGCGACGACGGAGCACAAGCGGCCGAGAATCACAATTCCAGCCGTTCGAACAGGACTAATACGGTCGCCAAGCCGGGCGGTAACAACAACAAGGGTGGCCTTGGCGTCGCGGTCAAAGAAGAGGGCGTCAAGAGCATGCCCAAGACTCAGGGCAACAAAAAATAGGCGCAATCCCGCTCGCGCCGACCCCTGCTTGAAGAAAACGAGACGTCGGTGCCGGCGCCAAGTGCTGGCATGACGCAAATTATGTTTCTCACTCCGGCACGATCGAGGGGCTGGCGCTGCCGATGATCTGCTCCAGCACGTCCGGCCGGCCGCGGTTCTCGTAGATGAGGAATTCGTCGGTGACGTCGCGCAGACGGCTGGTCAGCAGCGCGGCGAGATCCTTGGCGTCCGAGCGCGAGTATTCGCGGTAGATCGCGCGCACCGCATCGACGTGCTGATCCACCAGCTTGACCGGGACCCGCGTCGTCTCGGGCGTGTATTCGATCAGCCGGCACAGGCTGTCGGCGGCCGAGGCGACCGCCGGATAGCCGAAGGTGGCGGCTTCGCCTTTGAGGTCATGCGCGGCGCGGAAGAGGGCGTCCTTGCTCTCCTTGTCGAAGCCGTCCTTGTTGAATGCGCGCCGGGCATTGTCGAGGCGTTCGCATTCCGACTCCATCCAGGAGCCGAACTCGCTGGACAACTCGGCCAGCGCCTTTTCGGCGCGCGCGACCGGGTCTTCCTCGCCGGGCATCATCGGCTTGGTGGAGACTGCCTTGCGCAGCTTGTTTTCCGGCACGATCACCTCGTGATCGCCGAATGTACGGATCGCTGCGGTATTCTTCCGGGGAGCCATGGTGCAGGTTGCCTTTGTCAGCCTGGGGCACGGACTTTTTCGAGCAGGGGCGCCTGGCGGATGACGTCCGCCTTGCCGCCCTTGCGGCGTTCGGGACCGGCATAGGTGGGATTGACGTTGCGGCGGCGGTCGGGGCCAAAATAGGTCTTGGTCTTGATGAACGGACGTGGGTTTGCGATCACGTTCACCAGCCGCTCGTAAAGCCCCTTGGCCGAAATCGGCTTGGCGAGAAACTCGGTCACGCCGGCGTCGCGCGCGGCGGTGACGCGCTTCTTCTCGGAGTGGCCGGTGAGCATGATGATCGAGACGTAAGGGTTCGCGTTGGCGCCCGGCTGGCGGATCATCTGCATCAGCTCGAGGCCGTCGAAGATCGGCATCGCCCAGTCGGTGATGACGATGTCGGGCACGTGATGGGTGAAGGCTTCCAGCCCGGCGGCGCCGTCTTCCGCCTCGTAGACCTCGCGCGCGCCGAAGCCATGCAGCAGCGTGCGCAAGATCCGGCGCATATGCGCGTTGTCGTCGATGACGAGAAAACGCAGGCGGTTGAAGTCGATGCGGACCATGATGCCCCAGGTCTCGGGCGCTACCGCCCGCTACCGTCTGGCAAACCTAGCGTTGTGCCCTTAACGAAGGGTATAGGATACGCGTCCGGCAGGCCGGAAACGGCCGAAATACCGGGGCAAAGGACGGGGGAGCGCGGTAAATTTGGTCTGGACCCGGGCGCGCCGGGCGGTCATCGTTGGCGTTGCCGGTCCACCCAGCTCCGCTCCCGGACCGGCGCCCGGGGCTGGACGATGAAGACGATCCTGATCCCAACCGAGGACCACGACGCCATGCCGGCCGTCCTGCAGGCGGCGCGGCTGATGGCGCGGACCTTCGACAGCTACATGGAAGGCTTCGCCATCCGGCCGGCGGCAGGCGCCTATGTGACGGTCGAGCCGGTGAGCAGCCTGGCGATTTCAAGCGAGTTCGACGAGGAAGCCGCCAAACAGTCGCGCGCTTTGTTCGAATCCACGATGGAGAAGCATGCGGTGCCGCGCGCGCAAGCCGGCCCGGCAACCTACTCCTGGGCCTGGCCGCGCACGGAAGTCGGCGACGACACCTATCTCGGCAGCTATGGGCGCGTGTTCGACCTGATCGTGCTGGGGCGGCCGGGGCGCGAGCCGGAAAATCCGCGCATGCCGCCGCTCGAGTCGGCTTTGTTCGAGAGCGGAAAGCCGGTGCTGATCGTTCCGCGCACGGTGCCGAAGGCGATCGGGCGCAACGTGCTGGTCTCCTGGAACGGCTCGACCGAGCAGGCGCATACGAACGCTTTTGCGTTGCCGCTGCTGCGGCTCGCCGAGAAAGTAACGGTGCTGGCGGCGGAAGGCGCCATGTCGCCGGGCCCGACCGCCGAGCAGGCGGCGCTCCATCTGCGCCGCAACGGCGTCAACGCGACGGCCGCGACCGCGCCGGCGGGGGCACGCTCGCCGGGCGAGACGATCCTCGACCAGGCGGCCTCGCTCGGCTGCGACCTCCTGGTGAAGAGCGCCTATACGCAGAGCCGGCTGCGCCAGATGATCTTCGGCGGCGCCACCCGCCATATCCTGGCGAATGCCGAGCTGCCGGTGCTGATGGCGCACTGATTACTTCAGCAGCGCCGCCATGATGCGCTCGCGCGTGAGCGGCAGGTCGCGGATGCGCGTGCCGAGCGCGTGCGAGAGCGCGTTGCCGATGGCCGCCGCGGTGGGGCCGGCGGTCAATTCGCCGACGCCGAGCGGCGTCTCGTCCTTGGTGTTGATCAGTTCGATGTCGATCGGCGGGATCTCGCTGAACTTCAGCACCGGGTAAGTTTCCCAGTCGTACGAGGCGATGCCGCAGTTCTGCGCCTCGCCGTCGAAACGCACCTGTTCCTTCATCACCCAGCTCGCCGACTGGATGATGCCGCCTTCGATCTGGTTGAGGGTGCCGTCGGGGTTGACGACGAGGCCGGCATCCGCGGCGCACCAGACGTGACGCAGGCGGATTTCCTCCTCGACCTCGAGCTCGACCACCACGGCCGCATAGCCCGCCTTGTTCTTGTACTGCGCGAAGGCGATGCCGCGGCCGATGCCGGTGCCGGGCGGCGCGCCGGCCTGCCACTTCGCCATCGCGCCGACCTTCTCGAGGACGCCGCGCACGCGCGGATTGGATGCGATCGACAGGCGGTAGGCGAGGGGATCGCGGCCGGCGCGCTCGGCGAGTTCGTCGATGGCGGATTCGAGCGCGAACACGTTCGGCATCGCGCCGAGACCGCGGAACGAGGAGACGCGGATCGGCGTCTCCGGCACCAGATGGTGGATGATGCGCGTCTGCGCGATGTCGTAGAGCGGCGTGGCGTTGCGCGTGCCGCCGCCGCCGCCCGCTTCCGGCACGTCGTGCGGCGGCGGGTCGGGTGGGAACTCGGGCAATGCGTAAGCGCCGAGCAGGTTGTTGCCGGAGCCCGGGCGGCCGTTGTGGGTCGCGCTCCAGATCTCGGCGGTCCAGTCCGACGGCTTGCCGTCGGCGCCGACCAGCGCGCGCACCTTCACCACCATCGACGGCGTTTTCGGCTCGTAGACGAACTCCTCCTCGCGCCCCCAGCGCACGCGGATCGGCGTGCCGGGCTTCTGCATCGCGATGATGGCGGCGTCGGCGGCGGCGTCGTCGGCGCCGTTGTGGCCGTAACAGCCCGAGCCCTGCACGTGGTGCACGGTGATGCTCGCGGCATCGAGCTTGAGCGTGCGCGCGAGCGCGCCGCGCAGCGGGAACACGCCCTGGCAATGCGTCCACACCGTCAGGCGGCCGTCCTGGTAGAGCGCCAGCCCGCAGGACGGCGAAATCGACGCATGCGCGAGATAGCCGCGCGTGTATGTCGCCTCGAACCGCTCGCGGCCCTGCGGATCGGCCGGTTCCGGCTCGCCGATCACCTTGTCGATGGCCGGGCGCTGCAGCAGCCAGGCGGCTTCCTGCTGCGCGGCGACCGGCAGCTCGACGTGCTGCCATTTGACGTGCTGTCCCGAAGCCGCTGCGGCAAGGTCGACCGCAGTCTCGTCGTCGCCGAGGATGGCGAGGAAGTCGCCGGTGCGGACGAAGTCGATTCTGCCCTTGGCGGCGCGCTTGATGGCGGCCTCGTCGATGGCGCCGATGCGCGCGCTTTTGTTCGGCTGACGGACGACGCGGGCGTGCACCATGCCGGGCATCGTCATGTCGTGGATGAAAGCGGAGGCGCCGAACACCTTACCGGGCAGGTCGAGGCGCGCCATGCTGGTGCCGATGTTCTTGAGCGCGGACACCGGCTTGCGCTTGCCCGCGCCGGTCGCTGTCACGGTGAGGTCGATGGCGGCCGCAAGCGTCCAGTAGTCGAGGCCAGTCGCCGCGCCGTTGCGCAGGAACTTGCCGTCGCTGACGGCAAGCGCGTCGGCCTTGCAGTTGAGGACGGCCGCCGCCTGCGCGGTGAACAGCAGGCGGGCGTCGGCGCAGGCCTGCCGCAGCGCCACGCCGCCGGCTTGCATCGACCAGCTTCCCGCGGTGTAGCCTTCGTTCGGGGTCAACGCCGTGTCGCCGCCGACGACGGTGATGCGCGAAGGATCGATGTCGAGCTCGTCGGCGGCCAGTTGCGCCATGGCGGTGAGCACGCCCTGGCCGAACTCGACGCGGCCGGTGAGGACGGTGACATGGCCGGGCGAGGAGAAATCGAGCCAGCGGTCGAAGTTCGGGTTGTCGGCGAGCGGGCCGGGCAAAGGGATTTGCGAGGGCGCGTTCATGTTGACACCCCCGCCTTCATGGCGGCCGCCGCCTTCTCCACCGCGCGCAAAATGCGGTTATGCGAGCCGCAGCGGCAGATGTTGCCGTCGAGCGCCTCTGCGATCTCCGCGCGCGACGGCTGCGGGTTGCGGTCGAGCAGGGCCTTGGCCGAGACGATGATGCCGGACAGGCAGTAGCCGCACTGGCCGGCCTGCTCGTCGATGAAGGCCTGTTGCAGCGGATGCGGGCGCTCGGCGTTTCCCAAGCCTTCGATGGTGGTGACGCTTTTGCCGGCTACCGCCCAGACCGGCTTGGCGCAGCACTTCTCAGGCTGACCGTCGATCAGCACCATGCAGCAGCCGCACTGCTCGAGCCCGCAGCCGAAGCGCGTGCCCATGAGGCCGAGCTCGTTGCGCAGCACCGCGAGCAGCGGCGTCTCCTCGTTGTCGAGCGCGACGCTGACTTGGCGCCCGTTGACGGTGAAGGCGAAAGTCTGAGTCATACGCAGGCCTCGCAATCGTCATGCCCGGCCTTGTGCCGGGCATCCACGTCTTCGAATAGTAAGAAAGCAGTGGATGGCCGGGACAAGCCCGGCCATGACGCATTTCTGGTGGCGTATCGGAGTGGCACGCCTAGAACCCGAACTGCTCGCGCAGGATGCGTTCGTCGAGATTGTGGCCGGGATCGAACAGCATGTTGATCGAGACGCCGTGGTCCATGGCGACGTCGACCGCGCGCACCGAGCGCACCTCGTCGTGGTCGGCGACCGCGGCGACCGGGCGCTTGTCGGCCTCCATCACCTCGATGGTGACCTTGGCCTTGTCGGGCAACAGCGCGCCGCGCCAGCGCCGCGGACGAAAGGGACTGATCGGCGTGAGCGCCAGCATCGGCGCGTTGATCGGGATGATCGGCCCTTGCGCGGACAGATTATAGGCGGTGGAGCCGGCCGGCGTCGCCACCATCACGCCGTCGGCGATCAACTCGGCCATGCGCTCCTGGCCGTCGACCAGGATGCGCAGGTGCGCGGCCTGCGCGCTCTGGCGGAACAGCGACACCTCGTTGATGGCGCGGTGCTCATGGATTTTTCCGTGCGCGTCGCGCGCGCGCATCACGAGCGGGTGGATGACCGTCATATGCGCGGCCGCGATGCGCTCGAACAGTTTCTCCTCGGCATATTCGTTCATCAGGAAGCCGACCGTGCCGCGGTGCATGCCGTAGATCGGCTTGCCGGAGTTCATGAACTTGTGCAGGGTTTGCAGCATCAGGCCGTCGCCGCCGAGCGCCACGATCACGTCGGCCTTGTCCGGGGCGGCGTTGCCGTAGGCCTTTTCCAGCCGCGCATAGGCGTCGCGCGCCTCCGGCGTCTGGCTGGCGACGAAGGCGACGTGCTGCGGACGCGGGGCCGGCCGGCTCATAGAAACCTGTTACGCTAAGGGACCACCATGGAACGCGCGGTGCTCGTGTATACGACCTGGCCCTCGATTGTCGAGGCGGAGGCGGCGGGGCGCAAAATCGTCGAGCGGCGGCTGGCGGCTTGCGTCAATATCCTGCCCGGCATGGTCTCGCACTACTGGTGGAAGGGCAAGATCGAGCGGGCCGAGGAGGCGGTGATGATCGTCAAGACCCGCGCCTCGCTGGCCGAGGCGGCCGGCGCGGCGGTGAAGGAGCTGCACTCCTACACCACGCCGGCGATCATGGTTCTGCCCGTTGAAAAGGCCGACCCCGCCTATCACGCGTGGATCGTGCGCGAGACTGGCGGGCAAAGTTAGGCCGCCCTTTCAACAGCGAAGAGGGCCGGATCGCTCCGGCCCTCTTTTGCAGCGCGCTTATCGGTTCAGCCGCATATTGCATTTTCTTCGCGATGGCCTTTTTCGGGAATCCAGAGTTTTTGAATCTCGGCCACGGTCTCTTTCATGCGGCCGTTTGCCCGGGCCAGGCCCGCGAGCTTGCCGAGGATGAGGCCTGCGACCGACGCCCCGGCAATGACGGCGGCGCACACGCCGGGCGACCACGCACCGTCCGCATACTGGAAGGCCGCGATTGCTGCAGACCCAAATCCTGCGATCAAAAAGAGTTTGGCGCTGACGTCGCAACCGCAGGCCCGGTATTGCTTGTTCAACCGCGCCTCGAGCTCCGCTTTCTGCGGGTGCTGCTCGAACGTGCCGGCGAGCCGGATGGTGCCGAGCCCCGGCACTTTGGCCAGCGGCATGACCGACAGGCTGTTCAGTTGCGAGGGGTGGCTGATGATGTGCTGTTTCCTGGTCATGGTCCACCTGCTCAGAAATAAGTGACGTGTTTTGACGCCCGGATGACCAGCACCTGCCACTCGCTGAAGCGCGGATTGGCGCGGTCGGGCAGGGTGGTCGAGGCCGGCGAGCATTCGTCCTGCGTGCCCATCATGTTCGCGTTGTCCTCGTCCACGCAACGGTGCCGGAGCAGGCAGGCGTGCCCGACCTCATGGCCCAACGTCCTTGGGCTCGGCGGCGGCCAGGTCAGAGAGCCTTCGATCGTGGCGTAGTCCGTAAACATGACCTGGCAGCCCAGCGCGTCGGTGACATCGCGGATGATGAAGCAGGTGACCGGCGCGCCATAGCCCGCGACCCGCCGCCATGCCCCGAAGAAGCACAGCGTGCTGGCCTTCAGCTGGAAGCCGGAGGCCGGCAGCCCGAGCGCGGAATTGGCTGAGCCGCAGGGCACGTCGAGCAGCGTGCTGTCGCTGTTGGAGCCGTCGACCATGATCCAGCTGTCGTCCACCGTCTCCGCGCCGGCAAAGCCGGTGTTGTACTGGAACGCCTTCGACGGCACGATGCGCACGTTGGCGTCGCGCTTGTACACATCGCAGGCGAGCTGCAGGAACTGGCGGGCGACCTCGTTGGTCGCCACCGCATTGCCCTTCTCGTCCTTCAGGATGACCGTGCAGACGCGCAGGATCTTCTCCGGCCGGATGCCGATCGCGCCGAGCACGAAGTCGACGACCGAGCCGGCCATCACGACGATGGTCGTGACCACATTGATGATGAACCGGATGATCGCCCCGACGAAGGGGATGGCTTCGATCAGCTCGACGACGAAGGCGACCGCCGACAGCACCCAGCCGACGATGGATTCGATCGTCACCAGGATGGCATTGACGATGGTCGTGACGACGTCCCAGAGGACGCAGACCGCGGTGGTGATCCAGGTCCAGGCGACGCAGACGACGTTGGAAATCCAGGTCCAGGCTACGCAGACGATGTTCGAAACCCAGGTCCATGCGACGCAGACGACGTTGGACACCCATACCAGGGCTTTGCAGCCCCACGAGCACGGCCACCACGTGCAGCATTCGCTGTAACCTTGGTCCGCCGTTTGCGAACAGCTGTTGTAGCCCTGGTCTTCGCTCTGCGAGCACTCATTGTAGCCCTGGTCCGCGGTTTCGGAGCAGACCTGCGTTTTCTCTTCGCCCCAGGCGATGCAGCTCGGCATGGCCAAATCCCATGGGGGACGTTGCTTCGCCGGCCTGCTGTCCGCGCCCCCGCCGGACATGCGCCGGGCCGAAAAGTGCACGCTTTCATAAGTTGTCAAAAAATAAAGAACACGTTAAAGTTGCATTTAAGCGGGGCACAGTCAAGCGATCCGGGGCGCAGAACGAAAATGCCCCGCTTTCGCGGGGCATTTCGCACGTCAGTGGTAAAAGTGAGCCTTAGTAGCTCGCCTTGCCGTCGATCACGGCGCGGAGCTGCTTGAACTCCTCGCAGGTGGCGGTGCCGCAGATCGCCTTGACCTTGTCGAGATAGTCCTCGGCCTTCAGGCGATTGCCCTGCTCCATGTGCCACATGCCGTAATAGGACCACGTGCGCACGTGCTGCGGGTCGGCGGCGAGCGCCTTCTCGTACCAGACCTTGGAGGCGTCGTAATTGCCCATCTTGCGGTTGGCATAACCGATGTAGTTGGCGACGTCGGGGTGCTCGTCGTGGCCGAGCGCGTGCATGGCGGCGACGCCGGCCTTGTAGTTGCCGGCGAGGATGAGGTCGCGGGCGGCACGGTAGTCGCGCATGAATTTCTCCTGCGCGAGCTTCTGCTCCTGCTGCTCGATGGCGCTCGAGTCCTTTTTCTTCTTTTTGCCGTCATCGCTGGGTGGCGGCGGATTGTCGGTGCCCATCGCGGAGACGGGCGCGGGCTTGAGGCTCACCGCCGTCACGAGAAGGGCGGCGGCGGCAACGACGCCGATATGGCGAAGCGCTTGGGACAGGGTCATGACGAAGCCTTTCCTGAGGAGCGTTCCGGCGATTGCGTGACGATACGCCGAAACGGCCGGTTACGGGAATAACACTGCGTGATCGGCGCCTAGTCCCTCTGTGCGAACGAATTTCCTCAAGAATCCGTGTGTCCGGCGTGAACGCTTGACTCACATACCGCTTAAAGGGAGCATCTCGCCCGTGCTGGTTCCCCGGGTCGCTCCGGGGACGAAAGAGGGAACACGGGCGCGACGAATTCAGGCTTTCGAATTCGTCGTCATCCGTGGCTGCCCCCGCAACTGTGAGCGGCGAGCCCGCGTCGATAATGGCCACTGGGAAACCGGGAAGGCCGGACGCAACTGGGCGACGACCCGCGAGCCAGGAGACCTGCCAGCACGGTCACCCAACCGGTGGACGAGGGGTCCATACGGAGCGGTCTTTCGCAGCGGTGACGGCAATGCCGGTGCGGAGGCCGTGGAAAAGCTCCTTTCCCACGACTTTCGGGTAGCGTCAGCGTCGCACCTCGTGCGTCAACTGCCGTGTCCTTCGCATCGGGCTTGGTCTCACCCGATGCGTTCGCTTTTGCGCGAACGCAAACGAAGGAACGTTTGTCATGGGGTTGTATAGTCGTGGGCTGGGCGCCGCGCTGGCGCTGACGCTCTTACTTGCGCGCGGCGCAGGCGCGCAGGATTCGCAAAACGGGGCGGTGCTGCTGCCGCCGATCGACGTCGGCTTCAGCCGGCTCGGCACCGGCATCATGGCCGGCACGTCGTCAAGCGTCATCACCGCCGACGACATTGCGCGCTCGCCGTCGCAGAGCCTGCCGGACATCCTCGGCACGCAAGCCGGCATTCAGCTTCGCCACCTGTATGGGAGCCCGATCGGCTCGGGCGACACGGTCGACCTGCGCGGCTTCGGTCCCTATGCGCAATCGAACACGCTCATTCTGGTCAACGGCCGGCGCTACCAGGACTTCGACCTGCAAGGTTTCGATTTCGCCAGCATTCCGCTCAACAGCATCGAGCGCATTGAGATCACCCGCGGCAACAGCGGCACCGTGCTGTACGGCGACGGCGCTGTCGGCGGCGTCATCAACATCGTCACGAAAACGCAGGACAAGCCCGGCGTTTCGGGAAAAGTCGAAGCCGCAGCCGGCTCATACGGCTTTTTGGAAGGCCGGCAGTCCGCCGGCGCGGCGTCGGGCCCGTGGTCGACCTCCGTCTACAGCAACGCCGCGACCGCGAGCGGCTACCGCCAGAACAGCGAGGTGCGGCAAGACAACGTCGTCACCAACCTGAGCTATCGCACGGCGCCGTTCAGTTACTACTTCAACGCCGCATTCGACCGGCAGCGCCAGAATTTGCCCGGCTCGCTGCCCAATCAGCCGCGCGTTTTCCCGATCACGCTGGACAATACCCGTGCGGCCACGACGCCGCGCGACTGGGGCAACAAGCAGGGCTTCAATCTCACGAGCGGGTTCACCGTTCCGGTATGGGCCGGCGCCGAGCTGATCGTTGACGGCGGCGTGCGGCGCAAGTTTCAGCAAAGCCAGTTCTACGATTACTTCCCGGCGGCTTCCGGCTTTGCCTACAGCGCCTCGCTGGGCGGCCCGCAGAATTACGTGAACACCGGCATGACGACGACGTCGCTGACGCCGCGTCTCGACGTCGCTCATAACCTGTTTGGGATGCCCGGCCGCCTGCTGACCGGTGTCGATTTCTACACGACGCAATACGATTCCGACCGCTATCAATTCCAGGGCGGGCAGGCGATCCATCACTACGACATCCGGCAGACGTCGGCCGCGCTCTACGGCATGAACAAGACGACGGTGTTGACGGACGTGGACATTTCGTTCGGCGGCCGTCTGCAGCGCACCGGCGTGAAAGCGACCGACGCCTACAACGCCGGCGCCGATCCGAACGCCGGCTTTTACGCCAGCAGTCCGCAAGCGCCGCCGCTCAACAGCAGCGAGTGGCAGTGGGCCGCGCATGTCGGCATCGAATATCGCCTGTCGCCCATGCTCGCGGTGTTCGGCCGCGTCGCCCGCGCCTTCCGCGTGCCGAATGCGGACGAGCGCGTCGGTGTCGGCAGCCCGTTCTTTGCGGGAAACCCGGCCAACTTTGCACTCAAGACGCAGACGTCGCAGGACATCGAAGGCGGCGTGCGCTTCCAGGCGTGGCGTTTCAAGCTCGAGTCGACGGTCTACCTGATGGATCTGAACAACGAGATCCATCTGCGCCAGCCGGAGAAAGTGAACTTCAATCTCGATCCGACTCGGCGTCAGGGTTGGGAAAACGCCGCCTATTACGAGGTCAGCGACGACTTCCGCCTGCGCGGCACGGCAACCTACCAGCGGGCGACCTTCCGCAGCGGCCCGTTTTCCGGGCACGACGTTCCCCTGGTCTCGCGCTGGAGCGGGACGGCGGGCTTCTCGTGGGACATCGTCAAGAAATGGGCGACCTTGGACGTGATCGCGCGCATGTGGGGCGAGCGCTACATGGAAGACGACCCGCGCAACGTTCAGCCGGTCATTCCGGCCAATGCGACGGTCGATGTCCGGCTCGGTGGCGAGGTCGATCGCTTCTTCTGGTCGGTGTCGGTGCAGAACCTGCTCGATGTCAGCTACTACGACTATGCAATCGCGAGCGCCTCGACTCCGGGTTATTTCGTGGCCTATCCGGCGGCCGGCCGCACATTCGCGGTGCGGGCGGGGGCGACGTTCTGATCGAATCTGCTAGCCTTCCGGGGAAGCGATTCCCCGGAGGGCGACACCATGCGGTTTCTGCGTATCTTGTGCGGCGTCATCGCGCTCGCGGCGGCCATGCCGGCGCTGGCCGCCGACGACATTCTCGATTCCATCGACGCCGCGCGTAAAGCCTACCAGGCCGGCGACCTGGCGAACGCCAAGCAGTCGCTCGACACCGCCTCGCAACTGATCGCGCAGAAGAACGCCGAAGGCTTCGTCAAGCTGCTGCCGGCGCCGCTCGCCGGCTGGAAGGCCGACGACGCGCAGACCAGCGCGGTCGGCGCCTCGATCCTCGGCGGCGCTTCGGCCGCAAGCCGCACCTACACCAACGCCAAGGGCGACACGGTCGACGTGTCGATCACCGGCGATTCCGCCATGATCATGCAGTTCGCGCCGCTCTTGGCCAATCCGGCGCTCGCGGGCGCCATGGGCAAGCTGATCCGGGTCGGCGACCAGCGCGCCATTCAGAGCCGGGAAGGCGACATTATTCTCGTGGTCGCCAACAAATTCCTGGTCAACGTGCAGGGTTCGGCCGACGCGGCGGCCAAGATGTCCTACGCACAGGCGATCGACGTCGCCAAGCTGTCGAAGCTGTAGCTCCAACCTCGGGCAGGGCTGCGTGCCAAAGTCCGCCATCATGGCCCTTTTTTTTATTGGCGCCCGGCGGGAACGGTAAATCGACACTCCTTTTGATCGGCATCAACGATGTGGGTCAAGGCGCGCGCGTGCGCGTTGCTCAAATGTCGCCGTGTCCTGGCGGGTGAACCCGCCTGGCCTCACTCTCACTGCTCAGGAGACGGCAATGAAAGCGATTATGGTGGCGTGCGCAATTCTATCGGTCGGCGCCGTTCGGGCGGCGGCAGACGTGCGTGGCGAGCGGTACAACCGTTATTCTACGGAGCAGCGCTTCGATCGTTACAATGACGGTCGGCAGCGTGGCGAGTCCGGCAGGGTCCATCGCCCCGATAGCTCAGAAGGCGTCATCTATGCGCCGTCGGGCCGCCCGTTTGTTTTTCGTCCCGATTCGAGCGGCCGCTTGTGGCCGTCCGAAATCCGCTGAGCGCTAGAGCGGGGCCCACATCGAGGGCGCGAAGTCGTAGCCGCCGCGCCGACGCTCGATGTGACCGCAGGCCGGGAAGGGGAAGTGATAGGCCTCGACCAGCATGCGGTCGGCGGCGGCCCGGTCGAGCATGCGCAGGCGCGCCTTCACCGCCATCGGCCCATCCATATCGAAGCTCGGCTGCCAGCGCGGGTGGCGCGCGAACAAATAGGGATTACGCACGGTGTCGCTCATCACCAGGAGCGAGGCCTTGCCGGAATGGATCGAGAAGGCGGTGTGGCCGGGCGTGTGGCCGTAGGCCGGCATCGACACGACGCCGGGCGCCACCTCGGCGCCGGGCTTGAAGCGGCGCACGTCTTTGGCGATGTCGGCAAAGATGCGCCGCGCGTTGCGGAAGTAGCGCAGCACGGCGCCCACGGCGCGGCTCTGGTTGCCGTCGTCCATCCAGAACGCCCATTCCGGCTCCGGCACCAGGATTTCCGCGTTGGGAAAGATCTTGTCGCCGTCCTTGGTCTTGATGCCGTCGATATGGTCGGGATGGAAATGCGAGATGACGATCGTGTCGATCGCCGCTGGCGCTATTCCTGCGACTTTGAGGTTGTCGAGCAGGCTGCCGGCGGTGTCGGCGACCTGGCCGGCGGTGCCGGTGTCGATCAGGATCAGCTTCGAGCCGGTGTTCACCAGCAGCACGGTGAACGAGATTGGCAGCACGCGCGGCGGCAGGAACGCGGCCTTGAGCGCTTCGTCCACCGCGGAGGCACTGGCGTTGCGGATGAACTTGTCGTCGATCGGCACGGTCCAGATGCCGTCATAGAGCGCGGTGACCTGATAGTCGCCGAGCTTGGTGTGGTAGACGCCGGGGCCTTGCGCGGTGGCGAAGGGCGCGGAAGCGCCGGCGGGCCATGCGAGGCCGGCCAGTGCGGAGGCGGCGAGGAAGGAGCGGCGGCTGAGCAGGGGCACGCGATTGTCTCTCGGCAGACCGGGCGCATTCCGGTCCGCGCAGCCTATAGCAATTTCGCAACGATGGCGCCGGGCGCTATGATGGGCGCGGGGCGCGCGCCATGCGGAAGATTTGGAGAAGCGGAATGCGGAGGAACGGGCTGGCGGCGGTACTGGCGGCAGCGATGGCGCTCGGCGGCTGTGCCGGCGACGGCGTCGGGCCGAGCGCGGCCGAACTGAAAGCGCGCTGGGAGGCGCAGAACGTCTTCCCGCAGAACTACAGGGCCGACCTGTTGGCCTATCTGCGCACCTATCTCAACGATCCGACCGGCGTGCGCGGCGCGGGCGTGTCGCAGCCGGCGCTCAAGAACATTGGGCCGGGCGAGCGCTACGTTTCCTGCGTGCGCTTCAACGCGCGCGACAGTGCCGGCAAATATTTGGGATCGAAGGACGGGGTGGCGATCTACGTGTCGGGCAAGCTCGACCGCTTCTTCGACGTGCCGCGGGACGTGCGCGATCTGTGCAAGGACGCGGTCTTCGCGCCGTTTCCGGAACTCGAGAAGCTCGCGCGCTGACGAGCGCAGGACAATCGTCTGAGCGTGCCGCCGCGGCATTTCCGTCGAAACGTGCGTCATCCGCCGGGCAAGACCCGGCGGCGTACAATTCAGACAGCGAAACCGAAGTTCAGCTCAGAAGACTCAGGGTCACTTGACCTTGAGGTTCTCCGCGGATGTCTTGCCGCGGTTCTCGACGAGCTCGAACTGAACGGTCTGTCCCTCGTTCAGTGTGCTAAGTCCGGCGCGTTCGACCGCCGAGATGTGCACGAACACATCCTTCCCGCCTTCTTGGGGCTGGATGAAGCCGTAGCCCTTCGTCGGATTGAACCACTTTACGGTGCCCTGAGGCATGCTAGATCTCCGAAGTATTACCAACGTTAGCAGTCTGGCACACTCTGCAACCGGCGAACAAGGTCCTCCGGCGGCCGCCGGCAGGCACTTTCGCGTTATTTTTGGGCGGAAACCGTCGGGTCTGGTGCCGGGTGAGGGGATTGAACCCCCGACCTTCGGTTTACAAAACCGCTGCTCTACCGCTGAGCTAACCCGGCTTGAGGCCGAGAGCTATCAGCGTCGCCCGCCGGCCACAAGCGGCGCCCGGCCCCATTGCCCTCGTTATGCGTCATAAGAAAGCGCCCCCTTCTCGCGGGACCTTCGGCGGGTCGCCCAGGGCGGGCGAGCGGCCGAGGTCGGGTCAGAGGGGGACGACGCCGCGATTCACGGTTTCGAGCAGTTTCCACTAGACCGTCATCGTCACCTTTTCCAACACATCGATCAGCCAGGCGGCCGCCCCAAGCACGGCGACCCGCTGCGTCAGCTTGGCCTTGCGGAAGGTGTCGTTGAGCAGCTTGAGCGCGCGGTTGTGGCCCGGATGCTTTTCGGCCCGTCCGCCGAGGCCGCGCAGCCGTGCGACCAGCGCGGTGCGGCGCGCTTCGAGATCGTCGTAGCGCTGGCGGAAAGTTCCGCGCGGTCTGGTAACATTGGCAGCCGGGGCAGGCGGGCGGCGGTGCGGCATTCCGATTAACTTTAACGACGGTATCGCGTCAGCTTTAGCCGCTATTTCCGCGCGCCGCAGGTCAGGCACGCGTGTCCACAAACCGCGGTCGCGATTAATGTTACCCCGCGAATGAACGCGGCAGGGTAAAGCCTTCGTATACACTGCGCTCCGATCTGAAGGATTGGATGCGTGTCATGCGCACACTCACAGCAACCGCAGCTTTCGCTTTCAGCTTCGCCGGCATTGCCGCCGCGGCCGCCGCGGACGCGCGCGTCTGGAGTGGCGGCGGCGCGACCGTCGGCGTTTACGCCGGCGGCGTGCGCGCCCCGCAATTGGTGATCTACGATTCCGAGCCCGGCGTGTATGTGCGCTCCTATTGGCGCGCGCCGTGGCAGCATCGCCACTACTTCCCGGCGACCGGCAAGAAGCCGCGCGTCGGTCGCCGCGAGCACCTCTCCATCCGCAGCCATTACAAGCCGGCCGAAAGCTATCGCCGCTATTGGTGGACCTCGTCGGCCTTCGAGCCTGAGCCGCGCTACGGCTTTCCGCCGCAAGTCCAGGGACCGTTGTTGAAATGAACAGGACGTCGCATTGGTTTCTTGCCGCCGCCGTCGGCGCGGCCGTGCTGCTGCCGGCGACCGCGGCGCAGCCGCAGTATTACGGCGCGCCGTCGCCGGCGCCGCTCTATCCTTATGCGTCGCCCGGCCAGTCTTACGCGGTCGAAGTCGCGCCCAACACCTATGTGATCCAGCGCCCCGGCCAGGGCCGCAGCCAGCCTTATGTCGGCGCCGAGCGCAAGGGCAACATCATCACCCGCGTCGAGAGCGCGCGCGCCGAGCCCAAGCCCGACGTGCCCAAGCCCGGCCGCTTCGACCGTCAGCCGAAGCCGAACGACCCTGCGGTGATCGAGGAATTGCGCCAGCGCCACAGCAAGCGCGTCATCAACACCAAGAAGATCGTGTACGAGAAGCCGGTGGTGATCGAGACCAAGCGTTATGTCGACGATCCGCCGCGCGTGATCGAGCGCCACCACTATGTCGACGGCGACGCGCCGGCGGCGGCGCCTGCCCGCCGCGGCAAGCGCGTCTCGACCGCGACGATCGAGCCGCAGGAATTCAAGGAGCGTCCGGCGAAAAAGCGCGCCGGGCAGGACGACACCAAGAAGCGTGTCATCCAGGCCGAAGCCGAAGTCACGATCCTCGGCCCCGACCGCATGAGCATCCGCTTGTTCCGCAAGGGCGAGCGCGCCAATGCGAGCGCCAGCGCCGAATAAAAATTTCAAGGCTCGTGGGACGCGAAACGGCGGGTGGGGGCCCGCCGTTTCGTTTTTTGGTGATGCGCCGAGATTACGTCTTAGCGATGGCGCGGCTCGCGACATAGAGCGCGAGCGCGGCGGCGTTCGACACGTTGAGGCTCTTGATTGCGCCCGGCAGGTCGATGCGCGCGACGCGGTCGCAGGTCTCGCGCGTCAGCTGGCGCAGGCCCTTGCCCTCGGCGCCGAGCACCAGCGCGAGCGGCGCGCGCAGCGGCAGCGCGGCGAGGTCGGCGTCGCCGGTCGAGTCGAGGCCGACCAGCAGGAAGCCGCGCGCGCGCAGGTCCTCGAGCCCGCGCGCCAAATTCTGCACGATCGCCATCGGCACCAGCTCGAGCGCCCCCGAAGCCGACTTGGCCAGCGCGCCGGTAGCGTCCGGGCTGTGGCGCTGCGTGGTCACGATGGCCGTCACGCCGAAGGCGGCGGCGGTGCGGAAGATGGCACCGACATTGTGCGGGTCGGTGATCTGGTCGAACACCAGCACGATGCCTTGCGCCGGCAGTTCGGCGATCGCGGGCGAGGGGAGCAGGTCGCTCTCGAGATAAAGCCCCTGATGCACGGCGTCCGGCGGCAGCCGCTCGTCGATGGCCGAGGGACGCACCACCTCCGGTGTGAGCGGCGAAGCGATGCCCTCGTCGGTGAGCCTGCGCGCGGCATTCTCCGTGACCAGCAGGCGGCGCAGCCGGCGCTGCGGGTTTTTCAGCGCGGCGGTGACGGTGTGCCAGCCGTAGAGGATGGAAACTTCCTCATCCTGCGGCCGCAGGCTCTCGCGGCGGGCGCGCTGGAACCGCTCGCGGCGCTCGACCTGCTCGCGCGTCGCGCCGGGTTTGCCGCCGGGACGCGGCCGGCCAGGGGGAGGTTTCGCCATGACACCGCTCGAATGCCGCCGCCGGATCGCTTTTTGGACGAATTCGGCCGCTACCGGTCGTGTGCCTAACCGATCCGGGCCGCGCCGAACAGGCCTCCATTGACTTACCGGGGCGCGCTGCCCATAAAACCCGCGAATCCCGACCGGCGCGGTTTGCTTTTTGCGATCAATGCGGTGCGTCGGCTTTCTGGGAGAGTGTCCCGAGCGGCAAAGGGGGCGGACTGTAAATCCGCTGGCTATGCCTTCGTAGGTTCGAGTCCTACCTCTCCCACCATCCTGCTTCGCGCTGTGCGCTTCGCAGGATTGCAGCCCCTCCAGGCGCGAAGCAGGATGCCCTCCGAAGCCTCTTGACCGCCGAAGTCCGCCTTCGGACGAAGGCGGTCGGCGAAGGAGGGCTGGTGCCAATGCGATATGTGTACATGCTGCAAAGCGAGGAGGGCGAAGGGCAACGCTACATAGGAGTCACGTCAGACCTGAAGAAAAGAATAGCTGACCACAATTCAGGAAAATCGGCGCACACTTCCAAATACGCTCCGTGGAAGCTAATTACCTACATCGCATTTTCCGACGGCGGGAAGGCCGAGACTTTTGAGCGGTATCTGAAGTCGGGTTCTGGACACGCATTCGCCAAGAAGAGGCTGTGGTAGATTCTGAACGAACGAGGTGGCTACGCGGGTGTAGCTCAATGGTAGAGCAACAGCCTTCCAAGCTGATGACGAGGGTTCGATTCCCTTCACCCGCTCCACTACCTGGCTGAATTCGCCCCAAAGATTTGCAGCCGGTTTTGCAGCTTTTTGTTCCCGTATGTTCTCCGGCCCTTCGTTCTTGCGGCGCGCACGATAGTCCGGACGTGGGCCGTTCTTTGTCGTGAGCCAGCATCGCCCAAAACAACGTAGCGGGACTCCAATGCCCCACCATCTTCGTCGATTCCCGTGGTGATGCCTTTATCGTGGACCAGCTTCTGCCCCTCCCGACGGCACACCTACTGGATTGTAGTGTGCCAATGGTGCAAACTGTGAGTTGGGGATCGGGAGGGGTCAATGCCGGATTACAGAATCAGGATCGAACCAGGAGGCCCAAAAGTGGGTCCCTTGGCCATTATCGCTGGGGCCGCAATGCTTGGCTTGTTTGGGTGGATGTTTGGGCGTGAAGTGTCGGAAGGCTTCGGCGATTTCTTGGGCTTCTCCGGTCTGGTCCTCGGAGCGATCTTAGGATTCAAAATGTGGATGAGTGAGCAATAGTCATGCCTGAGTACAAAGTACGCATACGCAACGGTCTAGAACCCCAAATCACCGTCGGGAAAGTATTTGGCACGTTGCTTACAATTTTCGTTCTAGTAATTGTCGGCATCGCTATCTGGAAAATTAATTCGAACAATCCGAGTCCTAGCCCATTAACGCCTCGGGCAACGAGCGTACGTTGAGCTTGCTTCGCCTTGATAACTGGGCGCCCGTTGATCTGATCGGAAATGAGACCGGGCCTAGCTCGCGGCGGGATAAACTGTTCAACTTGGTCTTCGCTCCACACCAGAATGTCGGCAATGCCGCAGACTGGGAGCCCCGCCCACAAAGAATCGTGTCGCCGCCGCTCCCCTCAGATCGTTAAAGGGGTGTAGCTCAATGGTAGAGCAACAGCCTTCCAAGCTGATGACGAGGGTTCGATTCCCTTCACCCGCTCCAGTTCTTCGACGTTCCGAGCGGTGCGCTGCGCCGTAGCTTCGTTGTGCGATCCAGCTTGTTAATCTGCTTTGCGGTATTTCTTAACCGTTCCTTTTAACACTCCCGGTTTAATCGAGAGAGTTTTTCTCTTCATCGGGAGGATACTCTCTTGCCCCAGAAATATGCCTTATTGACTGCTACGCTCGTCTCGTCACTGCTGGTTTTCGGTGCCCAGGCGCGGGCGGAAAACGGGGTGGCGACGGACTCGATCCTGTTCGGCCAAGCCGCCGTTCTCGGTGGTCCCGCGGCCGCGCTCGGCCAGGGGATGAAGACCGGATTGAACGCGGCCTTCGAAGAAATCAACAAGAAGGGCGGCGTCCATGGACGCAAGCTGAAGCTCCTCAGTGTCGACGACGGTTACGAGCCCGAAAAGTCGATCGTCGCGACCAAGAAGCTGATCGAAGAGGACAAGGTCTTCGCCTTGATCGGCCCCGTCGGCACGCCGACGTCCGCGGCGACGCAGCCGATCGCGGCCGCCGCCAAAGTGCCGTTCGTCGGCGCTTTCACGGGCGCAGGCTTCCTGCGCAACACGAAGCTCGAGAACGTCGTCAACGTTCGCGCCAGCTACGACATGGAAACCGAGGCCTGGGTCCGCCACCTGACCGAGGATCTCAAGATCAAGAAGATCGCCATCTTCTATCAGGACGACGCGTTCGGCCGCGCCGGCCTGTCAGGCTTCAAGAAGGCGATGGAGAAGCGCGGCCTGGCGATCGTCGCCGAAGGCACCTACGAACGCAACACCGTTGCGGTGAAGACGGCGCTCCTGAACATCAAGCGCGAGGAGCCGGAAGCGGTGGTCATGGTCGGCGCCTACAAGCCCTGCGCCGAGTTCATCAAGCTGTCGCGCAAGGTCGACTTCAACCCGGTCTTCGTCAACATCTCCTTCGTGGGCGCCTCCGCGCTCGCCAAGGAACTGGGACCCGAGGGCAAGGGCGTCATCGTGTCGCAGGTCGTGCCGTTCCCGTGGGACGCCTCGCTCAAGGTCGTCGCCGACTACCAGGCTGCGATCAAGGCGATCGACGACAAGGCCGAGCCTGAGTTCGTTTCGCTCGAGGGCTATCTCGCCGGCCGGCTGGCCATCGCCGCGCTGGACAAGGCGGGCGCCGGCGTCAGCCGTGAGAGCTTCCTCAAGGCGATCAAGGGCACCGCTTCGTTCGACTTCGGCGGCCTGACCATGACCTTCGGTCCCGACGACAATGAGGGTCTCGACCGGGTGTTCATGACCGTGATTCAGGAAGACGGCAAGTTCAAGCCCGTCGACAAACTCACCCGCGTTTCAAGCAAATAGTCGATCTCCAGGCGCCGCCGCAAAGCGGCGGCGCCTGGTTCGTTGGGCAGGCGCGAGGATCGCCGCTGCAGGAGATTGATATGGTTCCCAGCAAGCCTTCCGCCGAACATCGTCTGTCGCCGCGGCAGATCGGCGAAGTGACGAAATCGATCAGCAGCGGCGTCCGGGTCAAGATTCAAATCGCTTTCGGCGCCGTCGCGCTGATGACCGTCGTCGCCTCCGTGATCGGCACATTGTCCTTCTCGGCGACCGAGCGCGAGTTCCGCGTTGTCGCCGGCCGCGATGTCCCCGTGATGACGGACGCGCTCCGGCTGTCCGCAATGTCCGGCGAAGTTTCCGCCGCCGCCGCCCGTTTGGTGAGTGCGCGCACCACCGAAGAGCAGCGTGCCCTTGCGACGATGCTGGCGGCTCGCCGCAACGACCTGAAGACGATCATGGACCGCCTGCGGTCGAGCGAAGACGCCAGCGGCTCCTTCGGCAACGTCGAGAAAGCCGCGCAGCGCCTGGACGAAAACCTCAAGAGGCTCGAGACAGCGATTCTGGAGCGGACCGAGTTGCGCGCGCGCCTGGAAGACAAGCAGGCTGCCGTGCATAAGGTGCACAGCCAGATCGCCGACAAGCTGACGCCGATCGTGGACGATTCCTACTTCGAGGTCGTATCCGCAGCGGAAGACGTCGGCAAGGTTGGTACAAAGTCCATTCGTAGCTTCGTCAACGGCGGTTTGCAGCGGCTCCAGACCATCGTGAGTATCGGCGCCGAGACCAATCTGGCGACGGGTTTGCTTGCCGCCGGCAATGTGGCCTCCACGCCGTCCCTGCTGGCCCTGCTCGAAGACCGCTATGCGCTCTCCGCGCAACGCGTGCAAAAGCTGCTTGCCGGCCTTCCCAAGGATGCCGAATTCGATCCGATCCGCGCGCAGATCGGCGGCCTGTTGCAGCTTGCCAACTTCAAGTCCCAGCAGCCGGCTGCCGGGGACGGGGCCGAGCGGCTGAAAAACATCTTCCGCTTGCACGAGGCGCAGGCCGGCGTGCTGATCAAGCTCGTCGATGACATCAATTTCAGCCTGGTGATGAGCGGCGAGGATGCCGTCAAAAAATCGACCGGGCTGCTCAAAGCCTTGGTGGATACGCGCATCGCCCACCTGCGCAATGCGCTGGAAGCGGCGGCGCAGACGCACCTGCTGACCAGCCTGCTCAGCGAAGGCGCGGTGGTCAAGGAGCCGGCGCGGCTGGTGCCGATCCAGGACCGTTTCAGGGCCTCGGTCGATCTGCTGCGAAAGACCTCGGCTACGTTGAGCGACCAAAACATCAAGAATTCGGTCGACGTTCTGATCGCGTCGGGCACGGCTTCCGACGGCGTGTTCGCGCTGCGCGGACAGGAATTGCAGGCCGACCAGGTCGCCACGCGTGCGGTCATGGACAATGCGGCGATCCAGCGCGACCTCGATACGGCCGTTGCGGTGCTGGTCACCGCGTCCGAATCCAGCATGAAGCAAAGCGAAACGCAGTTGCTGGAGAGCCTTGGGCGCTACCGGCAAATTCTGTTGTTTGTCGCCATCGTGAGCGTTCTGGGCGCGGCGGGTATTGGCGTCATTTACGTGCAGCGCGGGCTCGTCAAGCCGATGGCCATCATCAACGAGAGCATGGGCCGCCTGGCGGCCCAGATCGCGTCGACCATCGCCGAAATAAAGACATCGGCCAGCGAGGTGGCGAACAGCGCGCTCGATATTTCGAGCAGTACGACGGATCTTTCGCAGCGCACCGAGGAGCAGGCCGCGAGCCTCGAGCAGACCTCGGCGGCGATGGAGCGGATGGCCGCCGTCGTAACCAAGAATGCGGAGAGCGCCCAGCGCGCCAGCCGTCTGGCGGCCAGCACGCAGGAAATCGCCAATCGCGGCGGCGAGGCGGTCGCCCAATCGATCGAAGCGATGGCGCGTATCGAGGAATCTTCGCGCCGCACATCGGACATCATCGTCGTCATCGACGAAGTCGCTCGTCAGACCAACCTGCTTGCGCTGAATGCGGCCGTGGAAGCGGCGCGCGCCGGCGAAGCCGGCCGGGGGTTCGCAGTCGTTGCCTCCGAGGTGCGCAGTCTTGCGCAGCGTTCCTCGCAGGCGGCCAAGGACATCAAGGAACTCATCACCAACAGCGCCGCCCAGGTAAAAGGGGGCGTCCAGCTGGTGAATGTCGCCGGCACGACGCTCCAGGAAATTGTCGGCTCGATTGGCAAGGTCACCGAAGCCATCTCCGAAATCGCCAAGGCAAGCGTCGAGCAGTCCACCGGCATTGAAAACATCAACAAAGCGCTGATGCAGATGGACGAGGTCACCCAGCAGAACTCGGCCCTGGTTGAGGAAAACGCGGCGACTGCGAAGACGCTGGAGCAGCAGGCCGCTCAAATGGACGAGCGCGTGACCATGCTACACCGAGACACGGCCGAGGACGGCGTCGAGCCGGCCGTCGATGAGGCGGAGGCGCCGGCAAGCTCTCCGGCGACGAAACCGGTGCCCGCGGCAGCGCCCGTTGCGCCAAAGCGGACCGGCACCCACGGCTGAGATCAGGCCTGCGCGATTTCCTCGCGCAGGATTTCCAGCTGAAGCCACTGCTCTTCCGCGGCCGCGATCCTGTGCTGGATCTCGCCCAGCGCGGCCGTGACCTTCTCGAAGCCGGCGCGGTCGCGCGCATAAAACGAAGGGTCGCCAAGCTTGGCCTGTAGTGCGGCCGCTTCGACCTGCAAGGCGGCGATGGTCTTGGGCAGCGTTTCGAGCGCGTGCTTGTCCTTGAAGGTCATGCGCCGCCGCGCCGCCGCCGGCTCTGCCGCCGCCGTAGCCGCAGCCTCCGGCTTCTCCGGCGCGTTGCGCGCCTCGCGCGTCAAATCCGCGCCGCGCTGCGCCAGCATGTCGGAATAGCCGCCGGCATATTCGGTCCAGCGGCCGTCGCCTTCCGGCGCGATCACGCCCGACACCAGCCGGTCGAGGAAATCGCGGTCGTGGCTGATCAGCAGCACGGTGCCGGGATAATCGGCGAGCATCTCCTCCAGCACGTCGAGCGTTTCCATGTCGAGGTCGTTGGTCGGCTCGTCGAGCACCAAAAGATTCGACGGCTTGGCCAGCGCCTGCGCCAGCATCAGGCGGCCGCGCTCGCCGCCCGACAGCTTGCCGAGCGGCGTGCGCGCCTGCTCCGGCGCGAACAGGAAGTCGCGCATGTAGCCGATGACGTGCTTGGGCGTGTTGTTGACCATCACCGTATCGCCGCCGCCGCCGGTGAGCGCGTCGCGCACGGTGACGTTCGGGTCGAGGCTGTCGCGGTGCTGGTCGAGCGTGGCGACGGCGAGATTGGTGCCGAGCTTGATGGTGCCGGTATCGGGCGCGAGCGCGCCGATGAGCATGGAGACGAGCGTGGTCTTGCCGCTGCCGTTCGGCCCGACGATGCCGATGCGGTCGCCGCGCGCGACGCGCAGGGAGAAGTCGCGCACCACCGCGCGCTCGCCGTAGCTTTTGCCGATGCCGGCCGCCTCGATCACCAGTGCGCCCGAGGCGCCGGCCGATCCGGCCGTCATCGCGGCCGCACCCGTGCTGGCGCGATAGGTCCGGCGCTGCTCGCGCAACGCCTGCAATTGCCCGACGCGCCGCATGTTGCGCTTGCGCCGGCCGGTGACGCCGTAGCGCATCCAGTCCTCCTCGGCGGCGATCTTGCGGTCGAGCTTGTGCTGCTCGCGCTCCTCCTCGGCCAGCAGCAGGTCGCGCCATTCCTCGAAATGGGTGAAGCCGCGCTCGATCCGGCGCGTCGTGCCGCGGTCGAGCCAGACGGTGGCGCGTGATAAATTGGAGAGGAAGCGGCGGTCGTGGCTGATCATGACGAGCGCGCTGCGGCGGCCGTCGAGCTCGCGCTCCAGCCATTCGATGGTGGTGAGGTCGAGATGGTTGGTCGGCTCGTCGAGCAGCAGGATGTCGGGCGCGGGGGCGAGCACGCGGGCAAGCGCGGCGCGCCGCGCCTCGCCGCCGGACAGGTGCGCCGGGTCTTCCTCGCCGGTCAGGCCGAGTTCGCCCAGCAGAAAGCGGGCGACATGCGCATCCTCGCCCGGCCGCAAGCCCGCCTCGACATAGGCCTGCGTGGTCGCCGCGCCGCCGAAGTCCGGTTCCTGCGGCAGGTAGCGCACCAGCGCGCCCGGCTGCACGAAGACCGAGCCGCGGTCGGGCTCCGCCAGCCCGGCGGCCATCTTCAGCAGCGTCGATTTGCCGGAGCCGTTGCGGCCGACCAGGCAGACGCGCTCGCCGGCCGCCACCGACAGGTCGGCGCCCGTCAGCAGCGGGGTGCCGCCGAAGGTCAGCGCGATGTCCTTGAGTTGCAGGAGAGGGGGAGCCATGACGCCTTGGGTAATCGGAGCAGGGCCCGTCCGCTACCGCCGAAAGGGGCGCCGGTCAAAGGCGGGCGAGGGATTCGGGCGGCCGCCGCCCCGTTTACCCATGATCCGGCCGGAAAAGCCGCGTTCCTGCGGCTTTCTCAACTCTTGCATTGGCGGCGGCTATAATGCATGACAGCGCCGCGGCGGACCTTTAGGTTCGCCGTATCCGCTTCCAGCCTTCGCTCGCGCAACGAGTGAAGGCTGCCACGCCGGAGCCCATTGGGCGAAGGCGGGCTGGCGCCGCGAGCTTCGGCTCGACACGCTGGCTTCCGGAGGAGTGTAGCTCAATGGCTAGAGCACCGGTCTCCAAAACCGGGGGTTGCAGGTTCGAGTCCTGCCACTCCTGCCAGGCGGGGCATTAACCGGAAGTTGGCTAGGGCCCCGGGCGAAAGCGCGGGGCCATGCTTAGATGTGAACTCGGAACTAAAAGATTCAGGACCGCAATTAGGACCGGATTGGATGGCAACGTCTCCGTTCAAGTTTCTCCAGGAAGTGCGCGAAGAAACGCGCAAGGTGACGTGGCCGTCGCGCAAGGAAACCATGATCACCACCGTCATGGTGTTCATCATGGTGGCGGTCGCCTCGATATTCTTCCTGGTCGCCGATCAGATCATTCGCCTTGCCGTGACCTTCGTGCTCGGCCTTGGAAGCTAAGGCTCAAACGATGACCGATACCGCTGCCGCGACGACGTCGACCCGGCCCAAGCGCTGGTACATCGTCCACGCCTATTCGAACTTCGAGAACAAGGTCGCCGAGTCGATCCGCGAGCAGGCCAAGCAGCGCGGGCTGGCCGACCATTTCGAAGAGATCATGGTGCCCAAGGAAAAGGTCACCGAGGTGCGCCGCGGCCGCAAGGTCGAGGCCGAGCGCAAGTTTTTCCCCGGCTACGTGCTGGTGAAGATGGACCTGACCGACGAGGTCTACCATCTGATCAAGAATACGCCGAAAGTCACCGGCTTCCTCGGCACCGACAAGAAGCCGATGCCGATCTCGGAAGCCGAAGCCAACCGCATCCTGCAGCAGGTGCAGGAAGGCATCGAGCGTCCCAAGCCTTCGGTGTCGTTCGAGGTCGGCGAGCAGGTGCGCGTGTCGGACGGGCCGTTCGCCTCGTTCAACGGCGTCGTCGAGGAAGTCGACGAGGACCGCTCGCGCGTGAAGGTCGCGGTGTCGATCTTCGGCAGAGCGACCCCGGTCGAGCTGGAGTTCGGGCAGGTGGAGAAGGTCTGACCGAATGATTTGTCATCGCCGGGCTTGACCGGGCGATCCCGATAAATTGGCACAATCGTGCCTCCCTAAGCGGGATGACCGGCACAAGGCCGGGCATGACAAGAGGTGAAAACGACGTGGGAGGTGAGGCGGGCAAGCCACCCGTCAATATCCGCACCACTAACGGAGTAAAACGATGGCTAAAAAAGTCACTGGATTCCTTAAATTGCAGGTGCCGGCCGGCGCCGCCAACCCGTCGCCCCCGATCGGGCCGGCGTTGGGTCAGCGCGGCCTCAACATCATGGAGTTCTGCAAGGCGTTCAACGCGCAGACCCAGAAGATCGAGAAGAACACGCCGATCCCGGTGGTCATCACCACCTATCAGGATCGCTCCTTCACCTTCGAGATGAAGACCCCGCCGGTGTCGTACTTCCTCAAGAAGGCGGCCAAGCTCGAGTCGGGCTCCAAGACCCCCGGCCGCGAGCCGGTCGGTTCGGTGACCAAGGCGCAAGTGCGCGAGATCGCCGAGCAGAAGATGAAAGACCTCAACGCCAACGATATCGAAGCGGCGATGAAGATGATCGAAGGTTCGGCCCGTTCGATGGGCCTGGCGGTGAAGGAGTAACGGCCATGGCAACAGGTAAGCGCACCAAGGCCGCCCGCGAAGGCATCGATCGCGACAAGGCCTATTCGATCGTGGAAGCGGTCAAGCTCGTGAAAGAACGGGCCAAGGCGAAGTTCGACGAGACCATCGAGATCGCGATGAATCTCGGCGTCGACCCCAAGCACGCGGACCAGATGGTGCGCGGCGTGGTCAATCTGCCCAACGGCTCCGGCCGCACCGTCCGCGTCGGCGTCTTCGCCCGCGGCGCCAAGGCCGAGGAAGCCAAGGCTGCGGGCGCGGATGTCGTCGGCGCGGAGGATCTGTTCGAGATCGTCAACGGCGGCAAGGTCGACTTCGACCGCTGCGTTGCGACGCCGGACATGATGCCGCTGGTGGGGCGCCTGGGTAAGGTGCTCGGGCCGCGCGGCATCATGCCGAACCCGAAGGTCGGCACCGTCACCATGGACATCGCCAACGCCGTCAAGGGCGCCAAGGGCGGCTCGGTCGAGTTCCGCGTCGAGAAGGCCGGCATCGTCCAGGCCGGCGTCGGCAAGGCCTCGTTCTCCGAGGACAAGCTGGTCGAGAACATCAAGGCCTTCGCGGACGCCGTCCAGAAGGCCAAGCCGCCGGGCGCCAAGGGCCATTACATCAACAAGGTCGCGATTTCCTCGACCATGGGCCCGGGCGTGAAGGTGGATATCCCGACCTTGTTCGGCACCGCCACGCACTAGGCCAGATTGTCGCTCAAACGTAACGACGGCCGGCGCTTTCGGGCGCCGGCCGTTTGCATTTTGAGGGGGTGGAGGCGCTACGGCATCTTTGTACTACCAAAACGGGCGTTTTACAAAATTACTACTAAAGGTTAATGTTGCCGTTCACGCTCGCGTGGGAGGCGGCGATGGCCTGCAACAGTTGCGAAACCTCATTTCAAAGCGCCCAGACGCTGGTCGTCAGCATCACCAAGTCGGGCACCAGCGCGCTGCTCTATGTCGGCAATCAGGGCCGGAATATCGTTCTGATCCGGCGCATCTTGCTGTGCTCCACGTCCGGCACCACGCTGTATTTGCGGCCGCCGCCGGACGGCATTTCCTGGGTTTATCCATCGACTTACCTGGAGCCGGGCATCACCGCGCTCTACTACAATTGGAGCGGCTTGCCGGCCGGGGCGATCGTTCAGGCGCAGGCGGAATATGTCGAGCTCGAGGGCCGCTCGCGCAGCTGCCCGACGACGATGTGAGGTGGGCCATGGCACAGAGCTTCTGGAAGTTGCAAAAGAGCGGCGAACTGTCAGCAGCCGACGTCGCGGCGGCGGTTGGCGGCGGCGGTCATACCGTGCTGCGGACCGACGTGGCCAAGGGCAAGACCGTCATTTATTTCGCCGGCGATGACGGCGACGAACGCGCCAAGGCGGTGCGTTCGGCGGCGACCGAGATAAAGCTCGCCGACGTCACCAAATAGCGGGCGCCGGGCCGGCCCGTGTCGGGAGGACGCTATGCCAATCGGTGCGATGAGCGCTGCGCGCGCGGGGGCCGGGTCGTTTCTTGTAGGATTATTGCTCCTGGCGGGCGGGCCGGCCGCGGGCTTCGACGTGCTGCCGGCGCAGCCGGGCGCGAGCACCACCTATCGATTTACCGACATCTACACCTTGGCCGGCGGTGCGCAACGCGCTGTCGCTTTAAATCCGGCGGGTGTGGAGATCCTGCCGCGCGGCGGCAGCGACAGTTTTCTGGCGACGCTGCGCGCCGAGTTCCCCGACTGGACGTTCAACGCGGCGTCGAGCGATCTGGCGGGAACCTTCACAATCCAGAACTACTATGCGTGTGGTCTGGGCACACTTGACTGCGGAACCGAACAAGGCGTGCCCGACAACATAATCGGATCGTTCGTCGACGTTACCTACAATCCGGCAGCCGGCGACCCCACGGCCGCGGCCAATGAACTGCATTGGATCCAACGCTTGTTCACCAATCATGCCTTGGGTGCGGGCGGTGGTCATGGCGTGAACGAAGACAAGGTCGACAACGACAGTTCGCCAGCCGAATGCGCAAACGTTCCCTATTACGACTGCGGCTTCTTTGCCGGCGAGACGTTTCTCGTCGATCGCCCAAGCCGCTCGGGCGATTCGGCAAACGATCATGTCTGGGGGGCGGAAGTTTACCTGGTCGAGCAGACTGCCCCGAGGACGGTCACCATATACAACGGGATTAAATGGGGGTGGCTGAACACCGATTCCGATATCAGGACACTCATCGCGCCGCCGTCTGCGATCGTATTCGATAATCCCAATCCGGCTGTTGGAGGTGGCGTCGCCGCGACCGGCATCGGCACCAACAGCATAACCTGGGGCACCGCCGCAGCCGGCAGCTTTGCAAGCGCGTTGGCGATCAGATCGTCTGCGCTTGAAGTGAGACCGTTGATTGGCGAGCCGTTCGTGGTTGGCACGGTCACCTATTCCAACGGCACCATCGTGAGCGGCAGTGGCCTGAGCTCCATACGGATGACGGTGCGGACCACCATTGACGTACCCGACATGGAGATTGCCGGCCTGGCCGTCGAGGATGCCCGCGTGGTGACGATGATCAACACGCCTAACACCTGCGATGCCCATGTGGCAGGAGACTGCACGGAGGCGGAAGCTCGGGAGAGTGCGGATTACGTCACGGTTCCGCCGGCCGCCGATCTCACCTCCGTTCCGGCGGCGTTTCCGAACTTCAGTGAACTCGGAAACAATTTTCACGTCAGGGAGGAAAGCTCGGCCACGGCGACGCTGGTCGGTCGAATTACCGAAGCCAAGATCGCGGCAGCCTCTGGCGGCGGGGGCGGCGGCGGTTTGCTGCGCCCGCTTGCGGGCGCGCCGGCGCCGGCCGCCGCGCGGCCGCGCAAACTCGTTCTGGAAGTCCTGGGCTTTGGGAAAGTCTTGGAAGGCCGCGGATTTATTACCAAGGGATTGCCGGGGCCGTCGGTCGAAGATGCCCCGCAGCCGCCGCTGGATCCCGGCAGAATACTGGTGGGTGGCGGCACCGTCACGATTGGCTTCGATGCGCGCAGCGGGAATTTGACGCGCGGCTCGCTGGCGACCTTGGAGAAGGTCGTGCGCCTGCTGAAAAGCAAGCGGGAATTGACGATCGAGGTCGAAGGTTTCAGCGACAACAAAGGATCGGCGAATGCCAAGCTGGCTCTCTCCAGCAAGTTCGCCGACCAGGTGCGGAGATATCTGGTCAGTCGTGGCATTCCCGCCGAGCGGTTCCGGGTCCGGGCCCTCGGCGACAAGATGCCGGTTGCCACCAACAAGACCGAAAATGGCCGCCAGATGAACCGTCGGGTCGAGATCAAATTGGCCGACAAGACCAAGAAGTAGCCACGGGGCTTGCACGACGACCGGCATCCCCCGCCTGGCCGGCGGGAGCGGCGGGCTGGCCCGGGTGCCGACGGTTCTTGTCGGGAATGCCCCGAAAAACCCCTTGGCAAAGCCACCCGAAGGGTCTAGATGTGCGGCATCGGGCGTGCCGGCCCTAATTGTCGGCACGCCTTTGCGCGTCTCTACAAACCAGTGGTGATCGGATCGCATTCCTTTTGGGCATCCTGCGGGACATCTGAAAGGGAGGACCCCGATTTCATTGCAGCGTGAGGCACGCAAGGCCGGCCCGTGAAACGGCTGGCCGACCTGTCCAAGACTGCCGGTGCCGAGGCTCTCGAGCCGACGCTTAATCCCGCAAGGGGCCAGCATAGACGGGGATGAGAACGGATTTGCACGCCTAAAGCGTGCCGGTTTGGTTCGAACCTCGGATACCGGTTCATGACCGAAGGTCATGTCTCGGGGGCAGGCTGAAACGTCGTTCTGCCCAAGGTTCGCCACGCGTGAACATGAAGCGGGACGGCTGGTAGCAACCCGGCGGCTCCCGCAAACATCAAGCGCGGGCGGCCGTCAAAACCGGAAAGAGCTTGCAGTGGATCGAGCGGCTAAAGCGGAGTCCATCACCGAACTGAGCGGCGTGTTCAAGGCCGCGAACGTGGTGGTGGTGGCTCACTATTCCGGCCTCACCGTCGCCCAGATGCAGACCCTGCGTAAGCAGATGAAGCAGGCGGGCGCGCAGGTAAAGGTCGCGAAGAACCGTCTCGCCAAGATCGCACTCAAGGACACCGACGCTGCCGCGATTGCGCCCCTGCTCAAGGGGCCGACCGTCCTCGCCTATTCGGGCGATCCGGTCGCGGCGCCGAAGGTGGCCATCGATTTCGCCAAGGCGAACGAAGCGTTCGTCATTCTTGGCGGTTCGATGGGCAAAACGGCTCTGGACCCGAACGGCGTCAAGGCTCTGGCCTCGTTGCCGTCTCTGGACGAACTGCGTGCCAAGATCGTCGGCCTGCTCGTGGCGCCGGCGACCAAGATCGCGCAGCTCACCAACGCTCCCGCGGCCAAGGTCGCGCGCGTGGTTCAGGCCTATGCCTCCAAGGGCGCGGCGGCCTGACGGCTCAAACAAGCAATCCAACTGGTTCGAACCTATAGGAACTGAACAATGGCTGACCTGCAGAAGATCGTCGACGAATTGTCGACCCTGACCGTCCTGGAAGCGGCGGATCTGGCGAAGATGCTGGAAGAGAAGTGGGGCGTTTCGGCTGCCGCCGCGGTGGCGGTTGCGGCGGGCCCGGCTGGCGGCGGCGGTGCCGCCGCGGCGGAAGAGAAGACCGAGTTCACCGTTGTCCTGGCTGCCGCCGGCGACAAGAAGATTGAGGTCATCAAGGAAGTCCGTGCGCTCACCGGTCTCGGCCTGAAAGAGGCTAAGGACCTGGTCGAGGGCGCGCCGAAGAACGTCAAGGAAGGCGTTGCCAAGGACGAGGCCGAGAAGATCAAGGCCACGCTCGAGAAGGTCGGCGCCAAGGTTGAGCTCAAGTAAGCGCAGCTTACTTGAGCGAAATCCCCGGGCGAGCACTTGCGAGAGCCGGGGATCGCCAAGATGGATGGCCGGGTAGCCCGGCCATGACGGAAGTGGAGCGAAATCCCCGGGCGAGCACTTGCGAGAGCCGGGGATCGCCACAGATGAGAGACCCGGGGCTTCGGCCCCGGGGCCTCGGACAGGAGACGGCGGTGCGGACCGCCGGAGGCCATCGCGAAGGCCGCCCAGGTCGCGCGATGCATTGTGAAGAGTGCGGCGGTTCGGGCAGACCCCGAATCACATAGAACGGGACGGCCCCGACGCCTGTCCTGATGGTCGCGATGGATTGCGGCTGTTAGGAGAGGCGCCCGCGCTGCCCGCCAAAATCGAATCGAGAGAGAAACGATGGCGCAGACGTTTACCGGTCGCAAGCGCGTACGGAAGTTTTTTGGCTCAATCAAAGAAGTCGCGGAGATGCCGAACCTCATCGAGGTTCAGAAGGCGTCTTACGACCAGTTCCTGCTGGTGAAGGAGCCCGCCGGCGGCCGCCCGGACGAAGGTCTGCAGGCGGTATTCAAGTCGGTGTTTCCGATTTCCGATTTTTCCAACTCGTCGATGCTCGAGTTCGTCAAATACGAATTCGAGCCGCCGAAGTATGACGTCGACGAGTGCCGCCAGCGCGGCATGACGTTCGCCGCCCCGCTCAAGGTGACGCTGCGCCTCATCGTGTTCGATATCGACGAGGAGACGGGCGCGCGTTCGGTCAAGGACATCAAGGAGCAGGATGTCTACATGGGCGACATTCCGCTCATGACCAACAACGGCACCTTCATCGTCAACGGCACCGAGCGCGTCATCGTCTCGCAGATGCACCGTTCGCCCGGCGTGTTCTTCGACCACGACAAGGGCAAGACGCACTCTTCGGGCAAGCTCCTGTTCGCCGCCCGCATCATCCCGTATCGCGGCTCCTGGCTCGACATCGAGTTCGACGCCAAGGACATCGTCTATGCGCGCATCGACCGCCGCCGCAAGATTCCGGTGACGTCGCTGCTTTATGCGCTGGGCCTCGACGGCGAGGAGATCCTGCGCACCTTCTACAAGCACGTGAATTACAAGCGCGCCAAGGACGGCTGGCGCGTGCCCTTCGATGCCAACCGGCTCAAGGGTTACAAGGCGATCAACGACCTGGTCGACGCCGACACCGGCAAGGTGGTGGTCGAGGCCGGCAAGAAGCTGTCGGTCCGTCAGGCGCGCCAACTCGCCGAGAAGGGCCTCAAGCATCTGCGCATGACCGACGAGGAGCTGATCGGTCACTACGTCGCCGAGGACCTCGCCAATCCGAAGACCGGCGAAATCTACATGGAAGCCGGCGAGGAGATCACCGAGAAGAACCTCAAGGTTCTGATCGAGGCCGGCTACAAGGAACTGCCGCTGCTCGACATCGACCACGTCAATGTCGGCGCCTACATCCGCAACACGCTCGCCGTCGACAAGAACATGACGCGCGAGGATGCGCTGTTCGACATCTACCGCGTCATGCGCCCGGGCGAGCCGCCGACGGTGGATACCGCCGAGGCCATGTTCCGCTCGCTGTTCTTCGACTCGGAGCGCTACGACCTCTCGGCCGTCGGCCGCGTGAAGATGAACATGCGCCTCGACCTCGATGCGCCCGACACCCATCGCGTGCTGCGCAAGGAAGACATCCTGGCGGTCATCAAGACGCTGGTCGACCTGCGTGACGGCAAGGGCGAGATCGACGACATCGACAATCTCGGCAACCGCCGCGTCCGCTCGGTCGGCGAGCTGATGGAGAACCAGTACCGCATCGGCCTCCTGCGCATGGAGCGCGCGATCAAGGAACGCATGTCGTCGGTCGATATCGACACCGTCATGCCGCAGGACCTGATCAACGCCAAGCCTGCGGCCGCCGCGGTGCGCGAGTTCTTCGGCTCCTCGCAGCTCTCGCAGTTCATGGACCAGACCAACCCGCTGTCGGAGATCACGCACAAGCGTCGTCTCTCGGCGCTGGGTCCGGGCGGTCTTACGCGCGAGCGCGCCGGCTTCGAAGTGCGCGACGTGCACCCGACGCATTACGGCCGCATCTGCCCGATCGAGACGCCGGAAGGCCCGAACATCGGCCTGATCAACTCGCTCGCCACCTACGCGCGCGTGAACAAATACGGCTTCGTGGAGACGCCTTATCGCAAGGTGAAGGACGGCCGGGTCACCGACGAGGTCATCTATCTGTCGGCGATGGAGGAGAGCCGCCACGCGGTGGCGCAGGCCAACGCGTCGCTCGACGCGCGCGGCAAGTTCACCGAAGACCTGATCGTGTGCCGCCAGGCCGGCGACGTGCACCTGGTGCCGCGCGACAAGGTCGACTTCATGGACGTGTCGCCGAAGCAGCTCGTTTCGGTGGCCGCGGCGCTCATCCCGTTCCTTGAGAACGACGACGCCAACCGCGCGCTGATGGGCTCGAACATGCAGCGCCAGGCGGTGCCGCTGGTTCGCGCCGAGGCGCCGTTCGTCGGCACCGGCATGGAAGGCGTGGTCGCGCGCGACTCGGGCGCCGCCATCGGCGCCCGCCGCACCGGCACCGTCGACCAGGTGGACGCCACCCGTATCGTCATCCGCGCCACGGAAGAGACCGACCCGACCAAACCCGGCGTCGATATCTACCGGCTGATGAAGTACCAGCGCTCCAACCAGAACACCTGCATCAACCAGCGTCCGCTGGTGAAGGTGGGCGACAAGGTCAACAAGGGCGACATCATCGCCGACGGCCCGTCGACCGACCTCGGCGAGCTCGCGCTCGGCCGCAACGTGCTGGTCGCGTTCATGCCGTGGAACGGCTACAACTTCGAGGACTCGATCCTGCTCTCCGAGCGGATCGTGAAAGACGACGTGTTCACGTCCATCCACATCGAGGAATTCGAGGTGATGGCGCGCGACACCAAGTTGGGCCCCGAGGAAATCACCCGCGACATCCCGAACGTCTCGGAAGAGGCGCTCAAGAACCTGGACGAAGCGGGCATCGTCTATATCGGCGCGGAAGTTCACGCCGGCGACATCCTCTGCGGCAAGATCACGCCGAAGGGCGAAAGCCCGATGACGCCGGAAGAAAAGCTGCTGCGCGCCATCTTCGGCGAAAAGGCGAGCGACGTGCGCGACACGTCGTTGCGCGTGCCGCCGGGCGTGCAGGGCACCGTCGTGGAAGTGCGCGTGTTCAACCGCCACGGCGTCGAGAAGGACGAGCGCGCGCTCGCCATCGAGCGGGAAGAGATCGAGCGTCTCGCCAAGGACCGCGACGACGAGCAGGCGATCCTCGACCGCAACGTCTACGGCCGTCTGGCCGAGCTCTTGGAAGGCCGCCAGGGTATCGCGGGTCCCAAGGGCTTCAAGAAGGACTCCAAGATCACCCGTGCGGTGCTGGATGAGTATCCGCGCTCGCAGTGGTGGCAGTTCGCCTCGCCCAACGACAAGCTGATGGCCGAGATCGAAGCGATCCGGAAGCAGTACGACGAGTCGAAGAAGCTCTTGGAACAGCGCTTCCTCGACAAGGTCGAGAAGCTGCAGCGCGGCGACGAGCTGCCGCCGGGCGTGATGAAGATGGTCAAGGTCTTCGTCGCGGTGAAGCGCAAGATCCAGCCCGGCGACAAGATGGCCGGCCGTCACGGCAACAAGGGCGTGGTGTCGAAGATCGTGCCGACCGAGGACATGCCGTTCCTGGAAGACGGCACGCATGCCGACATCGTGCTCAATCCGCTCGGCGTGCCGTCGCGCATGAACGTCGGGCAGATCCTCGAGACGCATCTCGGCTGGGCTTGCGCCGGCCTCGGTCTCAAGATCGGGCAGGCGGTCGACCTCTACAACTCGGCCACCGGCAAGCGTGACTCCAAGCCGCTCAAGGAAATGCTGAAGAAAATCTACGGCGACGACGAGACCATCAAGTCGCTCGACGAAGACAGTCTCATCGAGCTCGGCGGCAACCTGCGGCACGGCGTCCCGATCGCGACGCCGGTGTTCGACGGCGCCAAGGAGAAGGACATCGAGCACATGCTCGATCTTGCCGGCCTCGACCATTCGGGCCAGTCGTCGGTCTATGACGGCCGCACCGGCGAGAAGTTCGATCGCCAGGTGACCGTCGGCTACATCTACATGCTCAAGCTGCACCATCTGGTGGACGACAAGATCCACGCCCGCTCGATCGGCCCGTACTCGCTGGTCACCCAGCAGCCGCTCGGCGGCAAGGCGCAGTTCGGCGGCCAGCGTTTCGGCGAAATGGAAGTGTGGGCGCTCGAAGCCTACGGCGCCGCCTACACGCTGCAGGAGATGCTCACCGTGAAGTCGGACGACGTCGCCGGTCGTACCAAGGTGTACGAGGCGATCGTGCGCGGCGACGACACGTTCGAAGCGGGCATCCCCGAGTCGTTCAACGTGCTGGTCAAGGAAATGCGCTCGCTCGGCCTCAACGTCGACCTGCACAATTCCAAGCAGTCGCGCGGCGGCGAGACGACGGCGGAAGCGGCCGAATAATAAAGTGCGTCGCGCCGCCCCCGACGGGGCGGCGCTCTTCGCCCGCGAATAGTAGCGAATAGGGAATAGAAGAAAGCGAATGATGACGGACGGCGCCGGAAGCGAACTACTCGCTACTCGCTCTTCGCCATTCGCTTCTTGAAGGAGAATGCGATGAACCAGGAAATTATGAATCTCTTCAGCCCGCAGGCGCCGGCTCAGGTCTTCGACCAGATCCGGATCTCGATTGCGAGCCCGGAGAAGATTCTCTCGTGGTCCTACGGCGAGATCAAGAAGCCGGAAACCATCAACTACCGGACCTTCAAGCCCGAGCGCGACGGTCTGTTCTGCGCGCGCATCTTCGGGCCGATCAAGGATTACGAGTGCTTGTGCGGCAAGTACAAGCGCATGAAGTACAAGGGCATCATCTGCGAGAAGTGCTCGGTCGAGGTGACGCTCAGCCGCGTGCGGCGCGAGCGCATGGGCCACATCGAGCTGGCCGCGCCGGTCGCGCACATCTGGTTCCTGAAGTCGCTGCCGAGCCGCATCGGCCTCTTGCTCGACATGACGCTCAAGGATCTCGAGCGCATCCTGTACTTCGAATATTACGTCGTGCTTGAGCCGGGCCTCACCCCGCTCAAGGACCGCCAGCTGTTGTCCGAGGACGAATACCTCAAGGCGCAGGAAGAGTTCGGCGGCGACTCGTTCACCGCCACCATCGGCGCGGAAGCCATCCGCGAAATGCTCAAGGGCATCGACCTCGAGAAGATGCAGGGCGAGCTGCGCGCCGAGATGGGCGAGACCGACAGCGACATCAAGAAGAAGAAGATCGCCAAGCGGCTGAAGCTGATCGAGGCCTTCCTCGCCTCCGGCAACAAGCCGGAGTGGATGATCCTGACCGTGGTGCCGGTAATCCCGCCGGACCTGCGCCCGCTCGTCCCGCTCGACGGCGGCCGCTTCGCCACGTCCGACCTCAACGACCTCTACCGCCGCGTCATCAACCGCAACAACCGCCTGAAGCGGCTGATCGAGCTGCGCGCGCCGGACATCATCATCCGCAACGAAAAGCGCATGCTGCAGGAAGCGGTCGATGCGCTGTTCGACAACGGCCGCCGCGGGCGCGTCATCACCGGCGCCAACAAGCGCCCGTTGAAGTCGCTCGCCGACATGCTCAAGGGCAAGCAGGGCCGGTTCCGCCAGAACCTGCTCGGCAAGCGCGTCGACTATTCGGGCCGTTCGGTGATCGTGGTCGGTCCCGAGCTCAAGCTGCACCAGTGCGGCCTGCCGAAGAAGATGGCGCTCGAACTGTTCAAGCCGTTCATCTATTCGCGGCTGGACGCCAAGGGCCTGTCCACCACCGTCAAGCAGGCCAAGAAGCTGGTCGAGAAGGAGAAGCCGGAGGTCTGGGACATCCTCGACGAGGTGATCCGCGAACATCCGGTGCTGCTGAACCGCGCGCCGACCTTGCACCGCCTCGGCATCCAGGCCTTCGAGCCGGTGCTGATCGAGGGCAAGGCCATCCAGCTGCATCCGCTGGTCTGCGCCGCGTTCAACGCCGACTTCGACGGCGACCAGATGGCCGTGCACGTCCCGCTGTCGCTGGAAGCGCAGCTGGAAGCGCGCGTGCTCATGATGTCGACCAACAACATTCTGCACCCGGCCAACGGCCAGCCCATCATCGTGCCGTCGCAGGACATCGTGCTCGGTCTCTACTACCTCTCGCTGATGCGCGAGGGGCCGGGCTCCGACAAACCGAAGGCCTTCGGCGACATGGCCGAGATCGACCACGCGCTGAACGAGAAGGTGATCGATCTCCACACCAAGATCCGTTACCGCTGGGAAGGCGTGGACGAGAAGGGCAAGCCGTTCAAGAAGTGGTACGAAACCACGCCCGGCCGCGTCGTGCTCGGCAGCGTGCTCCCCAGGAGCGTGAAAGCGCCGTTCGATATCGTGAACCGCTTGATGACCAAGCGCGAGATCTCGTCGATGATCGACACGGTCTACCGCCACTGCGGCCAGAAGGAGACGGTCATCTTCTGCGACCGCATCATGGCGCTCGGCTTCTATCACGCCTTCAAGGCCGGCATTTCGTTCGGCAAGGACGACATGGTCGTGCCGAAGAAGAAGTGGGAGATCGTCGAGAAGACCCGCGAAGAGGCGAAGGACTTCGAGCAGCAGTACAACGACGGCCTGATCACCCAGGGCGAAAAGTACAACAAGGTGGTCGACGCCTGGTCGAAGTCGACCGACAAGATCGCCGAAGAGATGATGCGCGAGATCTCGTCCACCAAGAAGGACGACAAGGGCCGCGACATGCAGGTCAACTCGATCTACATGATGGCCCACTCGGGCGCGCGCGGCTCGCCGGCGCAGATGCGCCAGCTCGCCGGCATGCGCGGCCTGATGGCCAAGCCCTCGGGCGAGATCATCGAGAGCCCGATCATCTCGAACTTCAAGGAAGGCCTGTCGGTGCTCGAGTACTTCAACTCGACGCACGGCGCCCGCAAGGGTCTGGCCGACACCGCCTTGAAGACCGCGAACTCGGGCTACCTGACCCGCCGCCTGGTCGACGTGGCGCAGGACTGCATCATCACGCAGCCCGACTGCGGCACCACCGACGGCATCAAGGTGCGCGCCATCATCGACGCCGGCACCGTGGTCGCCCCGCTCGCCATCCGCATCCTGGGCCGCACCGCGGCCGAGGACGTGAAGGACCCGGCCAGCGGCAAGGTCGTCGTCAAGGGCGGCACGCTGCTGACGGAGCCCGAGGTCGAGCAGATCACCAATGCGGGCGTGCAGGAGCTCAAGATCCGCTCCGTGCTCACCTGCGCCTCGAAGAACGGCGTCTGCGGCGCCTGCTACGGGCGCGATCTCGCCCGCGGCACGCCGGTGAACATGGGCGAGGCTGTCGGCGTCATCGCCGCGCAGTCGATCGGCGAGCCGGGCACCCAGCTCACCATGCGCACGTTCCACATCGGCGGCGCCGCGCAGATCTCCGAGCAGTCGTTCATCGAGTCGAACTTCGACGGCAAGCTCAAGTTCAAGGGCAAGAACATCGCCAAGAACTCGGACAACGATGTGGTGGCGATGGTGCGCAACATGGTCGTCGCGGTCGTCGACCCCGACGGCACCGAGCGCGCGCATCACCGCATTCCCTATGGCGCGCGGCTGCGTGTCGAGGACGGCGCCATGATCAAGCGTGGTGACCGCATTGCCGAGTGGGATCCCTACACCCGGCCGATACTGACCGAAGTGGAAGGTTCGATCGAGTTCGAGGATCTGGTCGACGGTCTGTCGATGTCCGAGCAGCTCGACGAGTCGACCGGCATCGCCAAGCGCGTGGTCATCGACTGGCGCACAGGCTCGTCCCGCAACCAGCAGGACCTGCGTCCGGCCATCGTGATCAAGTCGGGAGGCAAGATCCTCAAGCTCGCCCGCGGCGGCGAGGCGCGCTATCAGCTCGCCGTCGACGCCGTTATCTCGGTCGATCCGGGCGCGCACGTGAAGGCGGGCGACGTCATCGCGCGTATCCCGACCGAAAGCGCCAAGACGCGCGACATCACCGGCGGTCTGCCGCGGGTGGCGGAGCTGTTCGAGGCGCGCAAGCCGAAGGACGCGGCGATCATAGCCGAGATCGGCGGCACCGTGCGGTTCGGCAAGGACTACAAGAACAAGCGCCGCATCACCATCGAGCCGGCCGACAAGAGCGAAGAGGCACGCGAGTACCTGATCCCGAAGGGCAAGCACATCCACTTGCAGGACGGCGACGTCATCGAGAAGGGCGACTACATCGTCGAGGGCAATCCCGCTCCGCACGACATCCTCGCCATCAAGGGCGTCGAGGAACTGGCAGCCTATCTGGTGAACGAGATCCAGGAGGTCTATCGCCTGCAGGGCGTCAACATCAACGACAAGCACATCGAGGTGATCGTTCGCCAGATGCTGCAGAAGGTCGAGATCGACGACGCCGGCGAAACCGAGCTGCTGCAAGGCGAGCAGATCGACCGGAGCGAGATGGACGAGATCAACGCGCGTGTCGCGGAAGAAGGCAAGAAGCCGGCAAGCGGTCACCCCGTTCTGCTCGGCATCACCAAGGCCTCGCTGCAGACGCGGTCGTTCATCTCCGCGGCGTCGTTCCAGGAGACCACGCGCGTGCTCACCGAGGCGGCCGTCAACGGCAAGGCTGACACGCTCGACGGGCTCAAGGAGAACGTCATCGTCGGCCGCCTGATCCCGGCCGGCACCGGCGCCATGATGAACTCGCTACGCGAGGTGGCGGTCAAGCGCGACGCCCTCATCCTCGAGGAGCGCGAGAAGGATGCCGCCAAGGCCGCGGCCAAGGCGGAGGCGGCGGAAGCCCCGGCGCTGCCGGCGGCCGAATAAGTTCGGCGCATACGCAAACGAAAAGGCCGCCTTCGGGCGGCCTTTTTCTTTGCGCGGGAAAGAGGGATGATGGCCGCCCGCCTCGGAAGCCCTCACGATGAAATTGCTCGTTCTCGCCGGCGACGGCATCGGCCCCGAAATCACCGCGGCCACGCTCGCCGTGTTGCGCGCCGCCGACGCCCGCTTCGGGCTCGGCCTGACACTCGACGAGGCCGCCATCGGCCACGCCGGGCTGCAGGCGCACGGCCATACGATCCATCCTGACATTGTCGAGGCGGCGCGGCGTGCCGACGGCGTCGTGCTCGGGCCGACCGCCACCTTCGAGTTCAAGGATCCGGCGCGCGGCGAGGTGAACCCCTCGATGCGCCTACGCAAGAGTCTCGACCTGTTCGCCAATATCCGCCCGGCGCGCACTTATGCCGGCTTTCCGCTGCGCTGCGGCGAGTTCGACCTCGTGGTAGCGCGCGAGAACACCGAAGGTTTCTACGCCGACCGCAACATGGAGGAAGGGAGCGGCGAGATGCTGGTGACCAAGGACGTCGCCATCTCTCTGCGCCGCATCACGCGCGTTTGCAGCGAGCGGATCGCGCGCGCCGCCTTCGAGCTGGCGCAGCGAAGGCGCAAGCGCGTGACCATCGTGCACAAGGCCAATGTCCTCAAGGTGACCGAGGGGCTGTTCATCGAGGAGTGCCGCAAGGTGGCGCGCGAATTTCCCGAGGTCGTCGTCGACGACGTCATCGTCGACGCCATGATGGCGCATGTGGTGCGCCATCCGCAGCGCTTCGACGTGATCGTCACGACCAATATGTACGGCGACATCCTCTCCGACCTGACGGCGGAGCTGGCGGGCAGCCTCGGCCTTGCCGCCTCGCTCAATGCCGGCGCGCAGCATGCCATGGCGCAGGCGGCGCACGGCTCGGCGCCCGACATCGCCGGCAAGGACGTGGCCAATCCGCTGTCGCTGATCCTGTCGGCGGCCATGCTGCTCGGCTGGCTCGGCGTGCGCAAGAAGCAGAAGAACTACGAGGACGCCGCCAAGGCCATCGACAAGGCGGTCGAGCAGGCAATCGCGGCCAAGGAGGCGACCGTCGACGTCGGCGGGAGGCTGGGAACGCGGGCGACGGGCGAGGCCGTTGCAAAGCGGCTCGCGTAATCATGCGCTGCGACAGCCACGTTCACATCGTCGGGCCGACCGAGCGCTATCCGCAGGTCGCCAACCGCAGCTATCTCGCCAGGCCGGCGTCGCTGGCGACGCTCGAGCGCCTGGGCGCCGCGCGCGGCATCCGCCGTTTCGTCATCGTGCAGCCGAGCTTCTACGGCACCGACAACACGATGCTGCTGGAGGGCCTTGGGGCGCTGGCCGGGCGGGGGCGCGGCGTCGCCGTGGTCGACCCGAAGACGAGCCGCGGCCGCGACCTGATTGAGTATGCCGCGCGCGGCGTGCGCGGCTTGCGCATCAATCTCTACAGCCCGATCGGCAACCCCGATCCGCTCGAGGCGCGGTTCACCGCGCTGGAGCGGCTGGCGCGGCCGCTCAACTGGCACATCGAGGTGATCGCGCCGTTGAAGATGGTAGCGGAGAGCGCGGCGCTGCTGGCGAAATCGGGCGTGCCGGTCGTCCTCGACCATTACGGCCTGTTCAGCGGCTATGCGCCCGACCGGCTCGAGGGCCGCACGCTGCTCGCGCTGCTGCGGCTGCCGCATGTTTGGATGAAACTGTCGGCGCCATACCGCGTCAGCAATGACGATCTAGCCATGCGCGCCGACCCGGCCTGGCTGTCGGCGCTGCTCGCCGCGGCGCCCGCGCGCTGCGTCTGGGGCAGCGACTGGCCGCACACCCCGCCGCACGCGATGCAGGGCGATGGCGCCAAGGTGCTGCCCTACCGCAAACTCGATTACGGCGAGGTGGTCGATGCATTCGTTGCGGATTTGGGGTCGCCCGAGCTGGCCGAGCGCGTCATGACGCACAATCCGGCGCGGCTTTACGGCTTCGGCGCCTGACGAGCGAGGTTATTGCAATCCAAGGTTGCGCGGCCTCTGGAAATCAGCCCGCGGGCATGCCGGAAAATGTGCCGGCGTGATTAAGCCGCCTGGGTGGGCGTCCAACACGCCCTTTTACAGGCCAAAGCGGACGGGCCGGCTGGCGGCGGCGGGCGAGGGTCCCCATATCCGGGCGGATGGCGCGGAAGCGCCGAGTTTTCGGCCCTTTTCGCCTTGACTTGACCGATTCCCGCCGATACATACGCGACACTTTTCGGCAGGCGGTGAGCTTTGCTTGTTCGGAACGGCCCGCCCGACAAGTCTTTGAGATAGCTACAGTTTCTCGAAACTTGCCGGCGCAATGCCTCGACCTAATGAAGCTCAGACGCTGCCTCTGACAGCCACTGTCAGGTTTGACGAGTGAACGGCCGCTTGCGCTTAGCCGCGTTACGGCCGTCTGACACGAAAGAGCGCCCCCGCAAATGCAAAGCGGATGGCGCGATTTCGTTTTGCGCGCGGGTAACACCGCGCGCAAGCGATGCCGGGGCGAAAGCCCAAAACGACTCCGGGCCGCAAGGCCCACCAGGAAGGATGCGAAGGCAACGATGCCAACGATCAACCAGTTGATTGCCAAGCCGCGGCAGCCGCTGAAGGCGCGCAACAAGGTTCCGGCCCTGCAGGCCTCTCCGCAGAAGCGGGGCGTCTGCACGCGCGTCTACACGACGACGCCGAAGAAGCCGAACTCGGCGCTGCGCAAGGTTGCCAAGGTGCGCCTGACCAACGGCTTCGAGGTGATCGGCTACATCCCGGGCGAAGGCCATAACCTTCAGGAGCACTCGGTGGTGATGATCCGCGGCGGCCGCGTCAAGGATTTGCCGGGCGTGCGCTACCACATCCTGCGCGGCGTGCTCGACACGCAGGGCGTCAAGAACCGCAAGCAGCGCCGTTCGAAATACGGCGCCAAGCGTCCGAAGTAACCGGAGCGAAGCGACGGTTATCCCGGGCGAGCGAAGCGAGACCCGGGATCGCCAGAGCAACAGAGAGACAGAAGAGAAGGCTCATGTCCCGCCGTCACGCCGCCGAAAAGCGCGAAATCATCCCGGACCCGAAGTTCGGGAACGTCGTCGTCAGCAAGTTCATGAACGCCATCATGTACGACGGCAAGAAGTCGGTCGCCGAGACGATCGTCTACGGCGCGCTCGAGACCATCGAGGCCAAGACCAAGCAGAACCCGCTCTCGGTGTTCCAGCAGGCGCTCGACAACGTGATGCCCTCGATCGAGGTGCGTTCGCGCCGCGTCGGCGGCGCCACCTACCAGGTGCCGGTCGAAGTGCGCACGTCGCGCCGCCAGGCGCTCGGCATCCGCTGGATCATTTCGGCCGCGCGCGAGCGCAACGAACGCACCATGACCGAGCGGCTCTCGGCCGAACTGCTCGACGCATCGAACAACCGCGGCAACGCGGTCAAGAAGCGCGAAGACACCCACAAGATGGCGGAAGCCAACCGGGCCTTCTCGCATTACCGCTGGTAACGGCGGCACACGAATTCAGGAACGACTACTATGGCTCGCGTCCACGCAATCGAGAACTACCGCAACTTCGGCATCATGGCCCACATCGATGCGGGCAAGACGACGACGACTGAGCGGATTCTCTATTACACCGGCAAGAGCCATAAGATCGGCGAGGTGCACGAAGGCGCCGCGACGATGGACTGGATGGAGCAGGAACAAGAGCGCGGCATCACCATCACGTCGGCCGCGACGACTGCTTTCTGGAACGGCAAGCGCCTGAACATCATCGACACCCCCGGCCACGTCGACTTCACCATCGAAGTCGAGCGTTCGCTGCGCGTGCTCGACGGCGCCGTATGCGTGCTCGATTCCAACCAGGGCGTCGAGCCGCAGACCGAGACGGTCTGGCGTCAGGGCGACAAGTACAAGGTTCCGCGCATCGTCTTCGCCAACAAGATGGACAAGATCGGCGCGGACTTCTTCAAGTGTCTCGACGACATCAAGACCCGCCTCGGCGCCAAGCCGGTCGCCATCCAGCTCCCCATCGGTGCGGAGCAGAACTTCAAAGGCCTCGTCGACCTGGTGCGCATGAAGGGCGTGGTATGGGACGATGAGTCGCTCGGCGCCAAGTACAAGGACGTCGACATTCCGGACGACCTCGTCGATCAGGCCAAGGAATACCGCGAGAAGATGATCGAAGCCGCCGTCGAGCTCGACGACGACGCCATGACCGCTTACCTCGAGGGCAAGGAGCCCGACGAGGCGACGCTCAAGAAGCTCATCCGCAAGGCCGTGATCACCGGCGCCTTCTTCCCGGTGCTGTGCGGTTCGGCCTTCAAGAACAAGGGCGTGCAGCCGCTGCTCGACGCCGTGGTCGACTACCTGCCGTCGCCGCTCGACGTGCCGCCGATCAAGGGCATCAACCCGGACAACGGCGAAGAAGTCGTGCGCGAGCCGAAGGACGACGCGCCGCTGGCGCTGCTCGGCTTCAAGATCATGGACGACCCCTTCGTCGGCACCATCACCTTCTGCCGCATCTACTCGGGCACGCTCACCAGCGGCACCGGCGTCATCAACTCGACGAAAGAGCGCAAGGAGCGCATCGGTCGCATGCTGCTGATGCATGCGAACAACCGCGAGGACATCAAGGAAGCCTATGCCGGCGACATCGTCGCGCTGGCGGGCCTCAAGGAAGTCCGCACCGGCGACACGCTGTGCGACCCCAAGCAGCCGGTCATCCTGGAAAAGATGGAATTCCCCGATCCGGTCATCGAGATCGCGATCGAGCCGAAGTCGAAAGCCGACCAGGAAAAGCTCGGCGTCGCGCTCGCCAAGCTCGCCGCGGAGGATCCGTCCTTCCGCGTGTCGACCGACCAGGAGAGCGGCCAGACCATCCTCAAGGGCATGGGCGAACTGCATCTCGACATCAAGGTCGACATTCTCCGGCGCACCTACAAGGTCGACGCCAATATCGGTGCGCCGCAGGTGGCCTTCCGCGAGAAGATGACGCAGCGCGTCGAGCACGAATACACGCACAAGAAGCAGACCGGCGGGTCGGGCCAGTTCGCGGCGATCAAGATCGTCTGCGAGCCGAGCGAGCCGGGCACGCCGTTCACGTTCGAGAACGAGATCATCGGCGGCGCGGTGCCGAAAGAGTTCATTCCGGGCGTCGAGAAGGGCCTGGAATCGGTCATCAACTCCGGCCCGCTGGCCGGCTTTCCGGTGGTCGACCTCAAGGTCACCCTGATCGACGGCAAGTATCACGACGTCGACTCGTCGGCGCTCGCCTTCGAAATCTGCGCCCGCCAGTGCCTGCGCGAAGCGATGCAGCGGGGCCGTCCGGTCCTGCTCGAGCCGATCATGAAGGTCGAGGTGGTGACGCCGGAGGATTACACCGGCTCCGTCATCGGCGATCTCAACTCGCGGCGCGGCCAGATCCAGGGCCAGGACATGCGCGGCAACGCCAACGTGATCAACGCGATGGTGCCGCTGATGAACATGTTCGGTTACGTCAACAACCTGCGGTCCATGTCTCAGGGCCGCGCCACATTCACAATGCAATTCGATCACTACGCTGAACTGCCGGCGAACGTGTCGGCCGAAGTGCAGAAGAAATTCGCCTGATCGCAGGCGATCGCTACAGAAAGATCTGAACGGAGAGATCCATGGCCAAAGAGAAATTCCAGCGCACCAAGCCGCATTGCAACATCGGCACGATCGGTCACGTCGACCACGGCAAGACCACGCTGACCGCGGCGATCACCAAGGTTTTGTCCGAGACCGGTGGCGCGACGTTCACCGCCTACGACCAGATCGACAAGGCGCCGGAAGAGAAGGCGCGCGGCATCACCATCTCGACGGCGCACGTCGAGTACGAGACCAAGAATCGCCACTACGCGCATGTCGATTGCCCCGGCCACGCCGACTACGTGAAGAACATGATCACCGGCGCGGCGCAGATGGACGGCGCCATCCTCGTCGTCTCCGCCGCCGACGGCCCGATGCCGCAGACGCGCGAGCACATCCTGCTCGCCCGCCAGGTCGGCGTGCCGGCGCTGGTCGTGTTCATGAACAAGGTCGACATGGTCGACGATCCGGAGCTCCTCGAACTGGTCGAGCTCGAAGTCCGTGAACTCCTCTCGAAGTACAATTTCCCGGGCGACAAGATCCCGATCGTCAAGGGTTCGGCGCTCAAGGCGCTCGAGGGCAGCGATCCCAAGCTCGGCCACGACGCCATCCTGGAGCTCATGAAGGCTGTCGACGAGTACATCCCGCAGCCCGATCGTCCGATCGATCAGCCGTTCCTGATGCCGGTGGAAGACGTGTTCTCGATCTCGGGCCGCGGCACGGTGTGCACGGGCCGCGTCGAGCGCGGCATCGTCAAGGTTGGCGAGGAAGTCGAGATCGTCGGCATCCGTCCGACGCAGAAGACGGTCGTCACCGGCGTCGAGATGTTCCGCAAGCTGCTCGACCAGGGCCAGGCCGGCGACAACATCGGCGCGCTGCTGCGCGGCACCAAGCGCGAGGAAGTCGAACGCGGTCAGGTGCTGTGCAAGCCGGGTTCGGTCAAGCCGCACACCAAGTTCAAGGCCGAAGCCTACATCCTGACCAAGGAAGAGGGCGGCCGTCACACCCCGTTCTTCACCAACTATCGTCCGCAGTTCTATTTCCGCACGACCGACGTGACCGGCATCGTGCACCTGCCGCAGGGCACGGAAATGGTGATGCCGGGCGACAACGTGGCGATGGAAGTGCACCTGATCGTGCCGATCGCCATGGAAGAGAAGCTCCGCTTCGCCATCCGCGAAGGCGGCCGCACCGTCGGCGCCGGCGTGGTGGCGAGCATCATCGAGTAACTTTCTTCACCTCTCCCCGCTTGCGGGGAGAGGTCGACCGCGAAGCGGTCGGGTG
>JALHRB010000001.1:0-136973 GCA_022841665.1 Pseudolabrys sp. | reverse complement strand
GGCGCGCGCGGCCGCCCGCCCCCCCCCCCCCCCCCGCCCCTCAAATAGGGATCGGCCCCTCACCCCGACCCTCTCCCCGTAAGAACGGGGAGAGGGAGAAGAAGCAGAGAGACAGACAAATGAACGGCCAGAATATCCGGATCCGGCTCAAGGCGTTCGACCACCGCATCCTCGATGCGTCGACGCGCGAGATCGTGAACACGGCCAAGCGCACCGGCGCCCAGGTCCGTGGGCCCATCCCGCTGCCGACGAAGATCGAGAAGTTCACGGTGAACCGCTCGCCGCACGTCGACAAGAAGAGCCGCGAACAGTTCGAGATGCGCACGCATAAGCGCCTGCTCGACATCGTCGACCCGACGCCGCAGACCGTGGACGCGCTGATGAAGCTCGACCTCGCCGCCGGCGTCGACGTCGAGATCAAGCTCTAAGGCCGGGTGAGGACGACGACAATGCGTGCTGGAGTGGTCGCACAGAAGTTGGGGATGACCCGGGTGTTCACCGAGACCGGTGAGCACGTGCCGGTGACGGTGCTGCGCCTGGCGCAGTGCCAGGTCGTCGCCCATCGCACCAAGGACAAGAACGGTTACGTCGCGCTCCAGCTCGGTTCGGGCCCGCGGCGTGCCAACAATATGAGCAAGGGCGACCGCGGCTATTTCGCCAAGGCGAACGTCGAGCCCAAGCGCAAGCTGGCGGAATTCCGCGTCACCGAAGATGCGTTGATCCCGGTCGGCGCCGAGATTACCGCCGATCACTTCCTGCCCGGCCAGTTCGTCGACGTCTGCGGCATCTCGATCGGCAAGGGCTTTGCCGGCGGCATGAAGCGCTGGAACTTCGGCGGCCTGCGCGCTTCGCACGGCGTGTCGATCTCGCACCGCTCGATCGGTTCGACCGGCGGCCGTCAGGATCCGGGCAAGACCTTCAAGAACAAGAAGATGCCGGGCCACATGGGCGTCGATCGCGTCACCACGCTCAACCTCAAGGTCGTGCAGACCGACGTCGAGCGCGGCCTCATTCTGGTCGAGGGTGCGGTGCCGGGCGCCAAGGGCGGCTGGATCACCGTGCGCGACGCCGTGAAGAAGCAATTGCCGAAGGACGCGCCGAAGCCGGGCAAGTTCCGCCTGAGCGAGGCGGCGGCCGAGGCCAAGCCGGCCGAAGCGCCGGCGGCGGAAGCCCCCGCTCAGCAGGAGGGCGCGTAACATGGAACTCAAGATCAAGACCCTCGAGGGCAAGGAAAGCGGCTCGGTGAGCTTGTCGGATGCGATTTTCGGCCTCGAGCCGCGCACCGACCTCATCCAGCGCTGCGTCAACTGGCAGCTCGCCAAGCGTCAGCGCGGCACGCACAAGGCCAAGGACCGCAGCGAGATCTGGCGCACCGGCAAGAAGATGTACGCGCAGAAGGGCACCGGCGGCGCCCGTCACGGCTCGGCGCGCGTGCCGCAGTTCCGCGGCGGCGGCCGCGCCTTCGGTCCGGTCGTGCGCAGCCATGCGCATGATCTGCCGAAGAAGGTGCGCGCGCTTGCGCTCAAGCATGCGCTCTCGTCGAAGGCCAAGGACGGCGGCATCATCGTGCTGGACAAGGCTTCGATGAAGGACGGCAAGACCAAGGTCCTCGCCCAGCAGTTCGACAAGCTGGGCCTGGCCAATGCGCTGATCATCGACGGCGCCGAGGTCGACGCCGCCTTCGGCCGCGCCGCCCGCAACATTCCGAACATCGACGTGCTGCCGGTGCAGGGCATCAACGTCTACGACATCCTGCGGCGCAAGACCCTGGTGCTGACCAAGGCCGCCGTCGAGGCGCTGGAGGCGCGGTTCAAATGAGCACCAGCGATCCCCGTCACTACGACGTCATCGTCTCTCCGGTGATCACCGAGAAGGCGACGGTCGCGTCCGAGCACAACAAGGTCGTGTTCAAGGTCTCGCGCACGGCCACCAAGCCGCAGATCAAGGAAGCGGTCGAGAAGCTCTTCGACGTCAAGGTCAAGAGCGTCAACACGCTGATCCGTGAAGGCAAGGTGAAGACGTTCAAGAACAAGGTCGGCCAGTTGTCCGACACCAAGCGCGCGATCGTGACCCTGGAAGAGGGTCACCGCATCGACGTGACCACCGGGTTGTAAGGAGCGGTTCGATGGCGTTGAAAACCTACAATCCGACGACGCCGAGCCAGCGCCAGCTGGTGATCGTCGACCGCTCGCTGCTGCATAAAGGTCCGCCGGTGAAGGCGCTGACCGAAGGCCAGCACTCGAGCGGCGGTCGCAACAATTCGGGCCGCATCACCTCGCGCTTCCGCGGCGGCGGCCATAAGCAGGCCTACCGCAAGGTCGACTTCCGTCGTGCCAAGCAGGACGTGCCGGCGACCGTCGAGCGGCTCGAATACGATCCGAACCGCACCGCCTTCATCGCGCTGGTCAAGTACCAGGATGGCGAGCTGTCCTACATCCTGGCGCCGCAGCGCCTGGCGCCGGGCGACACCGTGATCTCGGCCGAGCATGCCGACGTGAAGCCGGGCAATGCCATGCCGATCGGCAACATTCCGGTCGGCACCATCGTTCACAATGTCGAGCTCAAGATCGGCAAGGGCGGCCAGCTCGCGCGTTCGGCCGGCACTTATGTGCAGATCGTCGGCCGCGACCAGGACTACGTCATCCTGCGTCTGTCGACGACCGAGCAGCGCCTGGTGCATGGCCGCTGCATGGCGACCATTGGGGCCGTGTCGAACCCCGACAACATGAACACGACCATCGGCAAGGCCGGCCGCCAGCGCTGGAAGGGCCGCATGCCGCACAACCGCGGCATCACCATGAACCCGGTCGACCACCCGCACGGCGGCCGCACCAAGGGCGGCAAGCACTGGGTCACGCCCTGGGGCAAGCCGACCAAGGGCGCCAAGACCCGCAAGAACAAGCGCACCACCAAGTTCATCATGGTCAGCCGCCACGACCGCAAGAAGAAGCAGCAATAGGACGAGAGCAATGACGCGTTCTGTTTGGAAAGGTCCTTTCGTCGACGGCTACTTGCTGCGCAAGGCGGAAGCCGCGCGCGCCTCTGGCCGCCACGAGGTGATCAAGATCTGGAGCCGGCGCTCGACCATTCTGCCGCAGTTCGTCGGCCTGAATTTCGGCGTCTACAACGGGCAGAAGCACATCCCGGTGCTGGTGACCGAGGAAATGGTCGGCCACAAGTTCGGCGAGTTCGCGCCGACCCGGATGTTCTACGGCCACACCTCCGACCGCAAGGCCAAGCGCACGGGCGGCGCTGCACCGGCCGCCCCGGCGGCGTCCGCGGCTTCGTAAGGCTTAAGGATTAAAGAGAAAACGTCATGGGCAAGCGCGCACGCGAACGGGACCTCCCCGAAAACGAGGCCAAGGCAGTGAGCAAGATGCTGCGGGTCTCGCCGCAGAAGCTCAACCTTGTCGCGCAGTTGATCCGCGGCAAGAAGGTGGCGAGCGCGCTCGCCGACCTCGAATTTTCGCGCAAGCGCATCGCCAAGGATGTGCGCAAGTGCCTGGAGTCGGCGATCGCCAACGCCGAGAACAATCACGACCTCGACGTCGACGATCTCGTCGTCGCCGAGGCCCATGTCGGCAAAGCGCTGGTGATCAAGCGCTTCTCTCCGCGCGGCCGCGGCCGCGTGGGCAAGATTCTCAAGCCGTTCTCGCACCTGACCATCGTCGTGCGTCAGGTCGAGGCGCAGGCAAGCGCCTGAGGAGTTAGGAATGGGACAGAAAGTCAATCCGGTCGGGCTTCGCCTCGGCATCAACCGCACCTGGGACTCGCGGTGGTTCGCCGGCAAGAGCGAATACGGCACGCTCCTGCACGAGGACATCAAGATCCGCGCCGAGCTGATGAAGCAGCTCAAGCAGGCGGCGGTGTCGCACATCGTGATCGAGCGCCCGCACAAGAAGTGCCGCGTCACCATCCACTCGGCGCGTCCGGGCGTGGTCATCGGCAAGAAGGGCGCCGACATCGAGAAGCTGCGCAAGTCGGTCGCCAAGCTCACCGACTCGGACGTGGTCATCAACATCCTCGAGATTCGCAAGCCGGAGATCGACGCCAAGCTGGTCGCCGAATCGATCGCCCAGCAGCTCGAGCGCCGTGTCGCCTTCCGCCGCGCCATGAAGCGCGCCGTGCAGTCGGCGATGCGCCTGGGCGCCGAGGGCATCCGCATCAACTGTTCGGGCCGTCTCGGCGGCGCCGAAATCGCGCGCCTTGAGTGGTACCGCGAGGGTCGCGTGCCGCTGCACACGCTGCGCGCCGACGTCGACTACGGCACCGCCACCGCTTTCACCACCTACGGCACCTGCGGCGTCAAGGTCTGGATCTTCAAGGGCGAGATCCTCGAGCACGACCCGATGGCCCAGGACAAGAAACTCGCCGAAGGCGACGCCGGCCGTCCGCGCCGCGACAACGCCTGAGAGGACGACAGGTCTTAAGTCATGCTGCAACCGAAGCGCACCAAGTTCCGCAAGGCGTTCAAGGGACGCATCACCGGCGTCGCGACCAGCGGCACCACGCTCGCCTTCGGCCAATACGGCCTCAAGGCGCTGGAGCCCGATCGCGTCACCGCACGCCAGATCGAAGCCGCGCGCCGCGCGCTCACCCGCTTCATGAAGCGCGCCGGCCGCGTCTGGATCCGCGTGTTCCCCGACGTGCCGGTGTCGAAGAAGCCGATCGAAGTGCGCATGGGCAAAGGCAAGGGCACGCCCGAGTTGTGGGTCGTGCGCGTCAAGCCCGGCCGCATCCTGTTCGAGGTGGACGGCATTCCGCTCGCGACCGCCAAGGAGGCGCTTGCGCTCGCCGCCGCCAAGCTACCGGTCAAGACCCGCTTCATCGAACGTATTGCCGAGTAAGAGCCATGAAATCCGCAGACGTAAGGGCAATGACGCTGGACCAGCTCGACGAGGAAGTCGTCAAGCTGAAGAAGGAGCAGTTCAACCTGCGCTTCCAGCGGGCCACGGGCCAGCTCGAGAACACTTCGCGCGTGCGCGTCATCCGCCGCGACATCGCGCGCATGAAGACCATTGCCGCGCAGAAGCGCGCCGGCGCGCCCGAGCCGGCGTCTGCCGCCGCCGCGGAGCCGAAGAAGAAATCCACCCGCAAGGCCGCCGCGAAGCCGAAGTCGCGCGCCAAGTCGAAGAAGTAAGGGGTTCAAGATGCCGAAGCGTACGCTCCAGGGCGTCGTCGTCAGCGACAAGCAGAACAAGACCGTGGTCGTGCGCGTGGACCGGCGTTTCACCCACGCCACCATGAAGAAGACCATCCGTCGTTCGAAGAAGTACCACGCGCACGACGAGAGCAATGCCTACGCCGTCGGCGACCTCGTGTGGATCGAAGAGCGCCGCCCGCTGTCCAAGCTCAAGTGCTGGGAAGTGGTGCGGGGCGAGAAGAAGCAGAAAGTGCAATAGGCGTTATGCGCAAGGTTTCAACCAGCGCATTGCGCGCAACAAGAATGAGAGCCGCATCATGATTCAGATGCAAACCAACCTCGACGTGGCGGATAATTCCGGCGCGCGCCGCGTCATGTGCATCAAGGTGCTGGGCGGCTCCAAGCGGAAGTACGCCACCATCGGCGACGTCATCGTCGTTTCGGTGAAGGAGGCGATCCCGCGCGGCCGCGTCAAGAAGGGCGACGTGATGAAGGCCGTCGTGGTCCGCATCTCCAAGGACATCAAGCGCGCGGACGGCTCGGTCATCCGCTTCGACCGCAACGCGGCGGTGCTGATCACCCCGCAGATGGAGCCGGTCGGCACCCGTATCTTCGGGCCGGTGCCGCGCGAGCTGCGCGCCAAGAACCACATGAAGATCATCTCGCTCGCGCCGGAGGTGCTCTGATGGCCGCCAAGATCCGTAAAGGCGACAAGGTCGTCGTGCTCACCGGGCGCGACAAGGGCCGCACCGGCGAAGTGATCGAGGTGCGTCCGGCCGACGGCCGCGCGCTCGTGCGCGGCGTCAACATGGTCAAGCGCCACCAGCGCCAGACCGCGCAGCAGGAAGGCGGGATCATCTCCAAGGAGAGCACGATCCACCTGTCCAACCTGGCTGTGGCGGACCCGAAGGACGGCAAGCCGACCCGGGTCGGCTTCAAGTTCGTCGGCGAGGGCAACGACCGCAAGAAAGTGCGCGTCGCCAAGCGTTCGGGAGTCGAGATCGATGGCTGATACCCAGACCGAAGCCAAGAAGCCGGCGAAGGCGCCGCAAGGCAAAGGCAAGGAAGCCAAGCCCGCCAAGGAAGGCGGCGCGGCGGCCAAGGGCCAGCGCCCGCGCGACGCCAAGGACTACACGGCGCGCCTGCGCACGCACTACGACAAGGTGGTGCGGGAGCAGATGACCAAGCAGTTCGGCTACAAGAACGTCATGCAGGTGCCGATGATCACCAAGGTGGTGCTCAACATGGGCATCGGCGAGGGCGTCGCCGACCGCAAGAAGGTGGACAACGCCGTTGCCGATCTCACACAGATCGCCGGCCAGAAGGCGGTGATCACCAAGTCGCGCAAGTCGATCGCCAACTACAAGCTGCGCGACGGCCAGGCCATCGGCTGCAAGGTCACGCTGCGCAAGAAGCGCATGTACGACTTCCTCGACCGCCTGGTGACCATCGCGCTGCCGCGCATCCGCGACTTCCGCGGGCTCAACCCGAAGAGCTTCGACGGCCGCGGCAACTACTCGCTCGGCATCAAGGAGCACATCGTGTTCCCCGAGGTCGATTTCGACAAGGTCACCGATTCCTGGGGCATGGACATCACCGTCTGCACCACCGCGCGCAACGACGACGAAGCGCGCGCGCTGCTGGCGGCTTTCAACTTTCCTTTCCGGCAGTGAGGGGCTTTCCGGCCACCTCAGACGCGGGAACGTAAGGAGCGAACGTAAATGGCGAAGAAGAGTTCGATCGAGAAGAACAACCGGCGGCGCAGGATGGCAAAGTCTTTCGCCGGCCGGCGCGCGAAACTTAAGGCCATCGCCAACGACAAGAAGGCTCCGATGGAAGAGCGCTTCGCCGCGAGCCTCAAGCTCGCCGAGCTGCCGCGCAATTCCTCGCGCACCCGCATCCGCAACCGCTGCGAGCTCACCGGGCGCCCGCGCGCCTATTACCGCAAGCACAAGCTCAGCCGTATCGCGCTTCGCGACCTCGGCTCCAAAGGCCTTATTCCGGGCCTTGTGAAGTCGAGCTGGTGAGGGGGAGAGCGAGATGGCTGTGAACGATCCGATCGGCGACATGATCGCCCGCATCCGCAACGCGCAGATGCGTAACAAGTCCAAGGTCTCGATGCCGGCCTCCAGGCAGCGCGAGCGCGTGCTCGAGGTGCTCAAGACCGAAGGCTACATCCGCGGCTACGCCAGCGTGGCGCATGCCTCCGGCCGCAGCGAGCTCGAGGTCGAGCTGAAATATTTCGACGGCGCGCCCGTGATCCGCGAGATCGAGCGCGTCTCCAAGCCCGGCCGCCGCGTCTACTCTTCGGTGAAGACGCTGCCGCGCATCAACAACGGCCTCGGCGTCGCCATCGTGTCGACCCCGAAGGGCGTGATGGCCGACCACGACGCCCGCGACGCCAATGTCGGCGGCGAAATCATCTGCACGGTGTTCTGATGTCACGTATCGGAAAACGAGCGGTTGCAGTCCCGTCCGGCGTCACCGCCAACGTGGAAGGGCAGACCGTCAAGGTGAAGGGCCCGAAGGGCGCCATGCAGCTCGTGCTGCACGACGACGTCAAGGTCACCATGGACAAGGGCGCGGTCAAGGTCGAGCCGCGCAGCGAGACCAAGCGCGCCCGCTCGATGTGGGGCACCTCGCGCACGCTGGTGAACAACCTGATCACCGGCGTGACCAAAGGCTTCGAGGAGAAACTCGAGATCACCGGCGTCGGCTATCGCGCGGCGGTGCAGGGCAAGCAGCTCAATCTGCAGCTCGGCTTCTCGCACGACGTGAACTATCCGATCCCGGCCGGCATCACGATCGCGACGCCGAAGCCGACCGAAATCGTGATCACCGGCACCGACAAGCAGCAGGTCGGCCAGATCGCCGCCGAGATCCGCGGCTACCGCCCGCCCGAGCCGTACAAGGGCAAGGGCGTGAAGTACGTGGGCGAATACATCTTCCGCAAGGAAGGCAAGAAGAAGTAGAGGGCCTGACGCCATGTCTAAATTGAGTGACCGGATCGCACGGCGGACGGCGTCGGTGCGACGCAAGGTGAAGCTTGCGGGCATCACCAGCGGGCGCGCGCGGCTTTCCGTGTTCCGTTCGTCCAAGCACATCCACGCCCAGCTCATCGACGATGCGAAGGGCGAGACCGTCGCCGCGGCGTCGTCGCTGGAAAAGGCTCTGCGCGAGAAGGGCACCGGCGCCAACATCGCGGCCGCCAAGGCCGTCGGCAAGCTGATCGCCGAGCGCGCGGCGGCCAAGGGCATCAAGGACGTCGTGTTCGACCGCGGCGGCTACATCTATCACGGCCGCGTCAAGGCGCTGGCCGACGCCGCCCGCGAGGGCGGTCTCAACTTCTAACGGAGTGCGTCATCCCGAAAAGTGGGAACCGGTTTTCGGATAAGATGACGCGAAGGGAAAAGACCCATGGCACATGAACCCCGACGAGATCGTGAGCGCGGCGGCCGCGAGCGCGAAGAGCGCGACAGCGAATTCGTCGACAAGCTGGTCCACATCAATCGCGTGGCCAAGGTGGTCAAGGGCGGCAAGCGCTTCGGCTTCGCCGCGCTCGTCGTCGTCGGCGACCAGAAGGGCCGCGTCGGCTTCGGCCACGGCAAGGCGCGCGAAGTGCCGGAAGCCATCCGCAAGGCCACCGAAGGCGCCAAGCGCTCGCTGACCCGCGTCGCGCTGCGCGAGGGCCGCACGCTGCATCACGACGTGTACGGCCGCCACGGCGCCGGCAAGGTGTTCCTGCGTTCGGCGCCGGCCGGTACCGGCATCATCGCCGGCGGCCCGATGCGCGCCGTGTTCGAGACGCTCGGCATGCAGGACGTCGTCGCCAAGTCGCTCGGCTCGTCCAACCCCTACAACGTGGTGCGCGCGACATTCGACGCGCTCAAGCATCAGCACTCGCCGCGCTCGGTCGCGGCCCGCCGCAATATCAAGGTCTCCACGCTGCAGTCGCGCCGCCGCGAGGGCGGCGAGGCCGAAGCGTCGGCCGACTGAGGAATTTGACCCATGGCTCAGGCACAAAAGACCCTCAAGGTCGAGCAGATCGCCAGCCCGCTGCGCCGTAACAACGACCAGCGCGCCACGCTGATCGGGCTCGGGCTCAACAAGATCGGCCGCACGCGCGACCTGCCGGACAATTCGGCGACGCGCGGCATGATCCGCAAGGTGCAGCACCTGGTGCGCGTGGTCGGCGACGCGAAATGACCGCTTGGTCATGGCCGGGCTTGACCCGGCCATCCCGGGCAAAGAGGTACGAGGACTAGGACAATGAAACTCAACCAGATCGCCGACAAACCGGGCGCGCGCAAGAATCGCATGCGCATCGGCCGCGGCATCGGCTCCGGCATGGGCAAGACCGGCGGCCGCGGCGGCAAGGGCCAGACCGCGCGCTCGGGCGTGCGCATAAAGGGCTTCGAAGGCGGCCAGATGCCGCTGCATCGCCGCCTGCCCAAGCGCGGTTTCCGCAACACCGCGTTCGCGGTCAAGCTCAACGAAATCAATCTCGGCAAGGTGCAGGCCGCCATCGACGCCGGCCTGCTCGACGCCAAGGCGACGGTCGATGCCGAAGCCATGGTCAAGGCCGGCATGATGCGCCGCGCCAAAGGCGGCGTGAAGCTGCTGGGCGAGGGCGAGTTGAAGGCCAAGGTCGCTTTCGCGGTCCTGCGCGCCTCCAAGTCCGCCATCGCGGCGGTCGAGAAGGCGGGCGGCTCGGTCAAGATCCTGGCGCCCGCGCCGGAAGCCGAAGAGAGCGAGCCGAAGGGCAAGAAGCGCAAGCCGAAGGCCGAGGGTGCCGAGGCCGAGGCCTGAAGCCTCACATAAAAGTCATCGCCCGCGCAGGCGGGTGGTTCGCTACGCCGCAGCTTCCGTTTCGGGTGATCGGGCATATTTGAAGGACGATGCGTGCTGAATGCCCCGCCGTGCGGGGCGTGACAGCGGAAAGGTCGGGCACCCATGGTCTCAGCAGCGGAACAACTGGCTTCCAATCTCAACTTCTCGGCGCTCGCCAAGGCCGAAGAGCTCAAGAAGCGCATCTGGTTCACGCTCGGCGCGCTGCTCGTCTACCGCTTGGGCACCTACATTCCGCTGCCCGGCATCGATCCGACCGCTTGGCAGCAGGTGTTCAACACCCAGGCCGGCGGCATCCTCGGCATGTTCAACATGTTCTCCGGGGGCGGCATCAACCGCATGGCGATCTTCGCCCTCAACATCATGCCGTACATCTCGGCCTCGATCATCATCCAGCTGATGACGACGGTCTCGCCCACGCTCGAGGCGCTCAAGAAAGAGGGCGAGGCGGGCCGCAAGATCATGAACCAGTACACGCGGTATCTGACCGTGGTGCTGGCCGCCTTCCAGGCCTACGGCATCGGCATCGGCCTGCAAGGCTCCGGCGGGGTCGTCTCCAACCCCGGCTATTTCTTCCTGATCTCGACCACCATCACGCTGACCGGCGGCACCATGTTCCTGATGTGGCTGGGCGAGCAGATTACCGCCCGCGGCATCGGCAACGGCATTTCGCTGATCATCCTCGCCGGCATCGTGGCCGAGCTGCCGTCGGCGATCGCCGGCACCCTCGAGCTCGGCCGCCAGGGCGCGCTGTCGACCGGCCTCATCCTGATCATCCTGGTGATGGCGGTCGCCGTCATCGCCTTCATCGTGTTCATGGAGCGCGCGCAGCGCCGGCTGCTGATCCAGTATCCCAAGCGCCAGGTCGGCAACCGCATGTTCGAGGGCCAGTCCTCGCATCTGCCGCTCAAGCTCAACACCTCGGGCGTGATCCCGCCGATCTTCGCCTCGTCGCTGCTGCTCTTGCCGACCACGGTCGCCAACTTCAACGCCGGGCAGGGGCCGAACTGGCTCACCACCGTCACCACGCTGCTCGGCCACGGCCAGCCGCTGTTCCTGATCCTCTACATCGCGCTTATCGTGTTCTTCGCCTTCTTCTACACGGCGATCGTGTTCAACCCGAACGAGACCGCCGAGAACCTGAAGAAGCACGGCGGCTTCATCCCCGGCATCCGGCCGGGCGAGCGCACGGCCGAATACATCGACTATGTGCTCTCGCGCATCACGGTCGTCGGCGCGGTCTATCTCGCCATCGTCTGTCTTATTCCGGAGATCCTGATCTCCTACGCCGCGGTGCCGTTCTATTTCGGCGGGACCTCGCTGCTCATCGTCGTCAGCGTCACCATGGACACGGTGGCGCAGGTGCAGGGCTATCTGCTCGCGCACCAGTATGAAGGTCTGATCAAGCGGTCGAAATTGCGGGGGCGCAATCGATGAGACTGATCCTGCTCGGCCCGCCGGGGGCGGGGAAGGGCACGCAAGCGCTGCGGCTGGTTTCCAAGCACAGAATCGTCCAGCTCTCGACCGGCGACATGCTGCGCGCCGCCGTCGCGGCGGGCACGCCGGTCGGCCAGCGCGCCAAGGCGATCATGGACCGCGGCGAACTGGTGCCGGACGAGGTTGTGGTGGCGATCATCGCCGACCGTATCGACCAGGCGGACGCCAAGCGCGGCTTCGTGCTCGACGGCTTCCCGCGCACGGTGCCGCAGGCCGAGGCGCTCGACCGGCTGCTCGCCGAACGCGGCCTCAAGCTTGACGCCGTGATCGAGCTGAAGGTGGACGAGGGCATCCTTTTGAAGCGCATCGAGAAGCGCGTGGCGGACATGACCGCCCGCGGCGAGAAGGTGCGCGCCGACGACAATCCGGAGGTGCTCAAGGGCCGCCTGGTTGCCTACCGCGCCCAGACCGCGCCGCTGGCCGCCTATTACGCCGGCAAGGGCCAGCTCAAGACCGTGGACGGCATGGCGGCCATCGACGACGTCACCCAGGCCATCGATGGCCTCCTGAAGCCTGCCAAGGGCGCCAAGGGCGCCAAGGCCGCGAAGCCAGCCAAAAAAGCGGCCAAAAAAGCGGCCAAGAAGGCTCAAAAGAAGGCTAAAGGGGCGAAAAAGCGGGCCAAGCGGGCGGCCAAAACCGCCGTCCGCCGCGCCTCAGGCAAGAGTTCCAAGGCCCGCCGGGGCGGTTCCAAGGCTGCCCGCGGCAAGGCCGCGCGCGCCAAGCCGGCCCGCGTTAAGACCAAGTCGGGACAACGCAAATCTCGCACCAAGCGGAGGTTGACGAGAGCGCGATGAATCCCTTAATAAGCTCCACATTCATAGGTTTGGCACGATGCCGGGCCCCCAAAGACCGGGGACAGGCGTCGTGTTACGCTTTGCGCTATCCCCTTCCAGGGACAGAACAATTCGGCGCGCAGCGCGCCTTCGGCCGGTAACAGGAGAGCAATTCGTGGCTCGTATCGCGGGTGTCAATCTGCCCACCAACAAGCGCGTGATCATCGCGCTTCAGTACATCCATGGCATCGGGCCCAAAAATGCCAAGGATATCATGACCAAGCTGAGCCTGCCGGTCGAACGGCGGGTGTCGCAGCTCACCGACGCCGAAGTGCTGCAGATTCGCGAAATGATCGACCGCGACTACATGGTCGAGGGCGACCTGCGCCGCGACGTGGCGATGAACATCAAGCGCCTGATGGACCTCGGCTGCTACCGGGGCCTGCGCCACCGCAAGGGTCTGCCCGTGCGCGGCCAGCGCACGCATACCAATGCGCGCACCCGCAAGGGTCCGGCCAAGACCATCGCCGGCAAGAAAAAGACGACCGCCTGATAACCGGAATTGCCCGCGCCTGACAGGCAGGCGGGCGCGAAAGGATCGAGAATGGGTAAGGAAGCCACCCGCGTCCGCCGGCGCGAACGCAAGAACATCGCATCGGGCGTGGCGCACGTGAACGCCTCGTTCAACAACACCATGGTGACCATCACCGACGCGCAGGGCAACACGATCGCCTGGTCGTCGGCCGGCACCATGGGCTTCAAGGGCTCGCGCAAGTCGACGCCCTATGCCGCGCAGGTCGCGGCGGAGGACGCCGCCAAGAAGGCGCAAGAGCACGGCATGCGCACCCTCGAGGTCGAAGTGTCGGGTCCCGGTTCGGGCCGTGAATCGGCGCTGCGTTCGCTGCAGTCGGCCGGCTTCACCATCACCTCGATCCGCGACGTGACCACGATCCCGCACAACGGTTGCCGGCCGCGCAAGCGTCGTCGCGTTTGATTTTTGCTTCCTGCGGGCGGCGTTTTACGCCCGCGTCCGCTGCTATTCCCCCACAGGCGGGTGGGGTTTTGCGCGAGGCGATTAAGGCCCGCGCCGCTGAAAAGGTGAACACGTGATCCAAAAGAATTGGCAGGAATTGATCAGGCCGAACAAGCTCCAGGTGACCGCCGGGACCGACGCCGCGCGCGTCGCCACCGTGATCGCCGAGCCGCTCGAGCGCGGCTTCGGCGTGACGCTCGGCAACGCGCTGCGCCGCATTCTGCTCTCTTCGCTGCAGGGCGCGGCGGTGCAGTCGGTGCACATCGACGGCGTGCTGCACGAGTTCTCCTCGATCGCCGGCGTGCGCGAGGACGTCACCGACATGGTGCTCAACATCAAGGACATCGCCATCAAGATGCAGGGCGAAGGCCCCAAGCGCATGGTGGTGAAGAAGCAGGGCCCGGGCACCGTCACCGCCGGCGACATCCAGACCGTCGGCGACGTGGTCGTGCTCAATCCGGAGCTCGTGCTGTGCACCCTCGACGAGGGCGCCGAGATCCGCATGGAATTCACGGTCAACACCGGCAAGGGCTACGTCCCGGCCGAGCGTAACCGTCCCGAGGACGCGCCGATCGGCCTCATCCCGGTCGACTCGCTGTACTCGCCGGTGCGCAAGGTCTCCTACAAGGTCGAGAATACCCGCGAAGGCCAGATCCTCGACTACGACAAGCTGACCATGACCATCGAGACCAACGGCGCGGTCACGCCGGAGGACGCGCTCGCTTACGCTGCGCGCATCCTGCAGGACCAGCTCAACGTGTTCGTGAACTTCGAGGAGCCGCGCAAGGCGGAAGCCGCCGAAGCGATCCCGGACCTCGCCTTCAACCCCGCCTTCCTCAAGAAGGTGGACGAGCTCGAGCTGTCGGTGCGCTCGGCCAACTGTCTCAAGAACGACAACATCGTCTACATCGGCGACCTCGTTCAGAAGACCGAAGCCGAGATGCTGCGCACGCCGAACTTCGGCCGCAAGTCGCTCAACGAGATCAAGGAAGTGCTGGCGCAGATGGGCCTGCATCTCGGCATGGAAGTGCCGGGCTGGCCGCCGGAGAACATCGAAGAGCTGGCCAAGCGCTTCGAGGACCACTACTGAGCGAGTGAGGAAGCGAATAGGAGTAGCGAATAGCGAATGGATCGGTTTTCTATTCGCTATTCGCCATTCACTACTCGCTTATTAGGGCGAACGCAGGAAGCCCACCTGAGCACAGCGTCCGACGAACCGTCGTGACACAGAGAAGAAGAGGAATAATTCAATGCGTCACGGCAAGGTTCACCGCAAGCTCGGCAAGAAGCCCGCGCACCGCAAGGCGATGTTCGCCAACATGGCCGCGAGTCTGATCAAGCACGAGCAGATCATGACGACGCTGCCGAAGGCCAAGGAATTGCGCCCGGTGGTCGAGAAGCTGGTCACGCTCGCCAAAAAGGGCGGGCTGCACGCGCGCCGCCAGGCGATCTCGGAGATCCGCGACGTCACCCAGGTCAAGAAGCTCTTCGAGGTGATCGGTCCCCGCTACAAGGAGCGTCACGGCGGCTATACCCGCATCATGAAGGCCGGCTTCCGCTTCGGCGACAACGCCCCGCGCGCGGTGATCGAGTTCGTCGACCGCGACGTCGATGCCAAGGGTCTCGATTCCGGCCCGGTGCAGGCGAAGCCCGCCGAAGAGGCGACCGTACCGGCCTGATGGCCAAGCCGGCACTGAACATGTCGGCACCGAACATGTCGGCAATGAATTGGGGAAGGGCGGCGTTCGGCGCCGCCCTTTTCTTTTGCGCCGCCATGATGCCCGCTGCCGCCACGCCCGCGCAGGACGCCGCCTTGATCGAGGCTGCCGGACGCGGCGATGCCGCCGCGGTCGCGCGTCTGCTCCGAGAGGGCGCCAGCGTCGGCGCGCGCGACGGGCAGGGCCGCACCGCGCTGCTGGCGGCCACGCATGCCAATCGCGTGGAAGCCGCGCGCCTGCTGATCGCGGCCGGCGCCGACGTGAATGCGAAGGACGCCATCGACGACAGCCCTTATCTCTATGCAGCCGCGGAAGGGCGCAACGACATCCTGCGCATGACGCTGGCCGCCGGCGCCGATCTCAAAAGCACGAACCGCTACGGCGGCACCGGCCTCATCCCGGCGGCGCACCATGGCCATCTCGAAACCGTGCGCATCCTGCTCGCCACGCCGATCGACAAGGATCACGTCAACCGGCTCGGCTGGACCGCGCTGCTCGAGGCCGTGATCCTCGGCGACGGCGGGCCGACGCATACGGCCATCGTGCGCGAACTGCTGGCCGCCGGCGCTAACGCGAACATCGCCGACCGCGACGGCGTCACGCCGCTCGTCCATGCGCGCCGGCGCGGCTTTGCCGGCATGGTGCGTATCCTGGAAGCCGCTGGCGCGCGTTAGGGCTTCGAAAAAAAACGCCTGGAAGTAATCGGAACCCCACACGCTGTTACCGTTGCCGCTATACTGTGCGCGCAAAAATGGGGGGAGAAAATGGTTCGATTCGTAACCGTCTTGCTCGCCGCCGCGCTGGCCACCGCCGCGCAGGCGCAAACCAACAACAAGGCCGAGCTGGTCAAGCGCGGCGACTACCTGGTCAACGGCCTCCTCACCTGCGGCAACTGCCACACGCCGAAGGGCCCGACCGGCGACATCAAGGACAAGGCTTTTTCCGGCGGGCTGTCTTGGGACGAGCCGCCGTTCAAGGTGACGGCGCCCAACATCACGCAGGACAGGGAGACCGGCATCGGCGCCTGGAGCGACGCCGACATCAAGAAGCTCATGCGCACCGGCATCAAGCCGAACGGCACGCCGGCCGCCATGATCATGCCGTCGAGTTTCTACCAGGTCATGACCGAGCGCGACCTTGACGCCGTCGTCGCCTACCTGCGCACGCTCAAGCCGATCAAGAACACGGTGCCGGCGCCCGTCTACAAGGTGCCGCAGGTGCATCCGCCGTTCCCCGGCGGCGAAAAGCCCTTCACCGAAGCCATGATGGGCGACAAGGTGAAGAAGGGCTTCTACATCGTCACCATCGCGCACTGCATGGAGTGCCATACGCCGATGGGCCCGCGCGGGCGCGATTTCGTCAACGACCTCGGCAAGGGCGGCTTCGAATTCCCCGGTCCCTGGGGCAAGTCGGTGTCGCGCAACATCACCTCGAGCAAGACCAAGGGCATCGGCGCCTGGAGCGACGCCGAGATCAAGCGCGCGATCACGCAAGGCGTCAGCAAGGACGGCAGCAAGCTCAAGCCGCCGATGGGCTACCACTACTACGCTACGATGACGGCGGACGATGTCGACGCCGTGGTCGCCTATCTGCGCACCGTCCCGGCGAAGGAATAGCGGGCTTTAGCCGCCGGGCCGCCGCGGCGGCGGCCCGGGTGGCCTTCATTTAGGCCCGATAGACGCCTATATCTCGGCATCCGCCGGGATTCGACCGTATGCGCCTCAGGCCTTTCTTGACCGCCCTGTCGCTGGCCGCCGTGGCCGGCTTTGCCGTCCTGTCCGGGCCCGCTGCGGCCCAGGACCGGCGCGTGCCGACCCAGACCGAACTGGCCCTGTCCTATTCACCGGTGGTCAAGCGCGTCGCCCCCGCCGTGGTCAACGTCTATGCCGCCAAGGTGGTGCAGCAGCGCAACCCGCTGCTGGAGGACCCGATCTTCCGGCGCTTCTTCGGCATCCCCGGCGGTCCGGGCGGGGGCCTCGGCGGCGAGCAGGTCCAGCGCTCGCTCGGCTCCGGCGTCATCGTCGACCCGAGCGGCCTGATCGTCACCAACGTCCACGTCATCGAGGGTGCCGACGAGGTCAAGGTCTCGCTTGCGGACAAGCGCGAGTTCGAGGCCGCCATCGTGCTCAAGGACAAGCGCACCGACCTGGCCGTGCTGCGCATCAAGGATGGCGCCGAGAAATTTCCCTTCCTCGATTTCGCCAACTCCGACGCGCTCGAAGTCGGCGACGTCGTGCTCGCCATCGGCAATCCCTTCGGCGTCGGGCAGACGGTGACGCACGGCATCGTCTCGGCGCTGGCGCGCACGCAGGTCGGCATCACCGACTACCAGTTCTTCATCCAGACCGACGCCGCCATCAATCCCGGCAACTCGGGCGGCGCGCTCGCCGATCTCACCGGCAAACTGGTCGGCATCAACACGGCGATCTTCTCGCGCTCGGGCGGCTCGCAGGGCATCGGCTTCGCCATCCCCGCCAACATGGTCAGGGTGGTGGTGGCTTCCGCCAAGAGCGGCGGCCATGCCGTGCAGCGGCCCTGGCTGGGCGCCAAATTGCAGGCGCTTACGCCCGAACTCGCCGACAGCCTGGGCGTCAAGCGCCCGGCCGGCGCGCTGGTCGCCAACGTGCTGCCGGACGGTCCGGCCGCGCGCGCGGGCCTCAAGGCCGGCGACCTCATCGTCAGCGTGGACGGCCAGGCGGTCGACGATCCCAACGCCTTCGACTACCGCTTTGCCACCAAGCCGCTCGGCGGCGCCGCCAAGCTCGGCGTCGTGCGCGGCGGGCGCGAGATCGCGGCCTCGGTCGCGCTGGCGACGGCGCCCGACATTCCGCGCGAGGAAATCGTCATCCGCTCGCGCTCGCCGTTCTTCGGCGCCAAGATCGCCAACCTGTCGCCGGCGCTTGCCGACGAATTGCAGGTGAAGGGCGCCGACGAAGGCGTCGTCGTCCTCGACGTCGACAACGGCTCCTATGCCAGCAATCTCGGCTTCCAGCGCGGCGACGTGATCGCGGAGGTCAACGGAGAGGCCATGCGCAAGACCGCTGATCTCGACCGTCTGAGCAAGCAGGCGAACCGCAGCTGGCGCATCGTCATCATTCGCCGCGGGCAGAAGATTTCCGCGGTGTTCAGCGGATGAGGGGGCGACAAACCATGTTGCTGTCATGGCCGGGCTTGACCCTGCCATCTCGCTTAGGAAGGCACGGCCTTGCCGTAGATAAGCGGGATGCCCGGCACAAGGCCGGGCATGACGTCGGAGAGGCGGTGCGCTAATGGCCCCGCGCGCCAAATCCTCCGGACCGACTTTGTTCGCGGCCGCCGGCCTCGACAAGGATGCGCCGCGCCCGCTCGCCGACAAGCTGCGCCCGCAAAAGCTCGACGAGGTGGTCGGGCAGGACCATCTGCTCGGTCCCGACGGCGTGCTCACGCGCATGCTGGAGACGCGCTCGCTTGGCTCGCTCGTGTTCTGGGGTCCGCCCGGCACCGGCAAGACCACGGTGGCGCGGCTTCTGGCGCAGGCGACCGACCTGCACTTCGAGCAGATATCCGCCATCTTCACCGGCGTCGCCGACCTCAAGAAAGCATTTGAGGAAGCGCGCCGCCGCCGCGAACTGGGGCAGGGCACGCTTTTGTTCGTCGACGAGATCCACCGCTTCAACCGCGCGCAGCAGGACAGTTTCCTGCCCGTGATGGAAGACGGCACCATCGTGCTGGTCGGCGCCACCACCGAGAACCCGTCCTTCGAGCTGAACGCGCCGCTTCTGTCGCGCGCGCGCGTGCTGGTATTCAGGTCGCTCGACGCGGCTGCCATCGAGAAGCTGCTGGCGCGCGCCGAAAGCATCGAGGGCAAGCCGCTGCCGCTCGACGATGCTGCCCGCACTGCCATGATCGGCATGGCCGACGGTGACGGCCGTGCTTCGCTGACGCTCGCCGAGGAAGTCTGGCGCGCCGCCCGCGAGGGCGAGGTGTTCGGCGCCGCGCAATTGCAGGACATCGTGCAGCGCCGCGCGCCGATCTACGACAAGGCGCAGGACGGCCACTACAATCTCATCTCGGCCTTGCACAAGTCGGTGCGCGGCTCCGACCCCGACGCCGCGCTCTATTATCTCTGCCGCATGCTCGATGCCGGCGAGCCGCCGCTTTACGTCGCGCGCCGCGTCGTTCGCATGGCGATCGAGGACATCGGGCTGGCCGATCCGCAGGCGCTGGTGATCGCCAATGCCGCCAAGGAGGCCTACGACTTTCTCGGCAGCCCCGAGGGCGAGCTCGCCATCGCGCAGGCCGTGCTCTATTGCGCCACCGCGCCGAAATCGAACGCCGGCTATGCCGCCTATGGCGCCGCCATGCGCACCGCCAAGCAGGCCGGCTCGCTGCTGCCGCCCAAGCACATTCTCAATGCGCCGACCAACCTCATGAAGGAGGAGGGCTACGGCCGCGGCTACGCCTACGACCACGACGCGGAAGAGGCCTTCTCGGGACAGAACTATTTTCCCGACGCGCTGCCGCGCCAGCAGTTCTACAATCCGCCGGAGCGCGGATTCGAGCGCGAGATCAGGAAGCGCCTGGACTACTGGGCGAAGCTGCGCAAAGAGCGGGGCGGGTCATGACGGGTCTCCGGCATTTGCCGGTTCTTTTTGTTTTGGGGGCGGCGCTGGTGGCGCCGGCCGGCGCCGCCGAATCCGTCACCGGCCGCTGGGCGAGCGATCCGGCCGCCTGTTCGGCCTACTTCTTCAGCGACAACGCGCCGCTGGTGGTCACCGACTATGCGGTGCGCTGGCGCACGCAGTCCTGCCGCATCGCGCGCATGTACAAAACCGGCGATACCGTGCACATCCAGGCGCAATGCTGGGGCGCCGACGGCGAGCGCTCGGTGCCGGTCTCGCTGCGACCGCACGCCGGCAAGCTGGAGCTGCGCTGGGACCGCGTGCGCTCCGGCGACCTCAAGCGGTGCCAATGATGAAACGAGTATGCGGATGAAACGCGGCGGAAAAGGCCCCCGGCAGCCCGGCGGCGGCAAACAGCGGCCCGGCCCGCGCCATGGCGAGCGTGCGTACGGCCGCGCCGGTCGCCCGGGACGGCATGACCGCGACGAGCGGGCCTCCTCGTTCGGCGAGACCCGCGCCGCCAAGGCCGGCGGCCGCGGCAAGGTCGGCGGCGCCAAGTTTCGCGGCGACGACGCTCCGCGCGCGCCCAAGGGCGACGGCACGCGTGCCCGCCTTTATCCGACGCGCGAAGGGCAGGGCCGTCCGGCGCGCGCCAAGGGCCGCTCCGGCGGCCATGCCTCGTTCGCGCGCGCGGAGCGGGCCATGCCGCCGGCGGCCCCGCCTCCGCCGGTGATCTCGCAGGCGCTGAAAGAAGCCACCAAGGTCCAGACCGTCACCGTCGCTCCCGACGAGACCAACATGCGCGTCGACCGCTTCTTCGAGGCGCGCTTCCCCGGCCTGTCGTTCAGCCACATCCAGCGCATCATCCGCAAAGGCGAGGTGCGCGTGAACGGCAAGCGCACCGAGCCGAAGGCGCGCCTCGAAGCAGGGCAATCGGTGCGCATCCCGCCGCTGCAGGTGACCGCGCCGCCGCCGCGCCCCGACGCGCCGCAGGCGCAGCAGGACCGCGCCTTCATCAAGTCGATCGTGCTCTACGAAGACGACGACGTGATGGTGCTCAACAAGCCGATGGGGTTGGCCGTGCAGGGCGGCTCCGGCACGCACCGTCACATCGACGGCATGCTCGGCGCCTTGCGCGGTTCGCACCCGGATGCGCAGCGCCCGCGCCTCGTGCACCGGCTCGACAAGGATACCGCCGGCTGCCTGCTCATTGCCAAGACGCGCTTTGCCGCCGCCGCGCTCGCCAAGACCTTCCGCTCGCGCTCGGCGCGCAAGATCTACTGGGCGCTGGTCGCCGGCGTGCCCAAGCCGCGCCAGGGCCGCATCTCGACTTACTTGGCCAAGCAGGAGGTCGAAGAGGACTCGTTCATGCGCGTCGCCGCGCATGGCGAGAAGGACGCCGTGCACGCCGTCACTTACTACGCAGTGGTAGAGACCGCGGCGCAGAAGCTCGCCTGGCTGTCGCTCAAGCCGGTCACCGGCCGCACCCACCAATTGCGCGCGCACATGGCGCATGTCGGCAATCCGATCGTGGGCGATCCGAAATATTTCAACATCGAGAACTGGGAATTTCCGGGCGGCATCCAGAACAAGCTGCATTTGCTGGCGCGCCGCATCGCCGTGCCGCATCCGCGCGGCGGCGTGATCGACGTCTCGGCGCCGCTGCCGCCGCACATGGAGCAGTCGTGGAACCTGCTCGGCTTCGACGCCACGCGCTACGATCCCATCGAGGACGCGCCGGAGGAGGAGTAGCCGCGGTGGTCCCGGGCGCATATCTAAGGCTATGGTGCGCCGTCTACCGCTCGTCGCTTTTGCCGCGCTGACGTTGCTCGCGTCGGCATTGCCGGCGCGCGCGCAATCCAACGACGACGGCGTCCCCGACATCATGCGGCCCGAGCCGTGGCTGGCGCCGAAATACAAATCGCCTGCGGGCACGCCGCAACGCCCCAACACCGTCAGGCCGTCGCCCGCGCAGCCGCGCATCGCCGTGCCGCCGCCGCCGATCTACGTGCCGCAGACCGGACGCCTGCTGCCCAACATGCCGGCGGTGTCGCCCGCGGGCCCGGGCGGCCGCGAGACCTTTCAGGATCGCGCCGCGCGCTGTCATCATCAGGCAGGTAGCTACGGCGCCGACGCCGGCGACCGCACCGGCTATATCGGCTCCTGCGTCAATCAGTGATGGCTCTTACCTCCCCCTGAAAGGGGGAGGCCGCTCGTCGCGCAGCGACGAGCGGGTGGGGGTCTCTGTCAATCTCGTGCAATGACCCCCTCCCTGACCCTCCCCCTTTCAGGGGGAGGGAACGGAAAGGCCGTCTGCGCCGTCTCAAATCTCTTCCATCACCTGCGCGTAGGAGATCAGCGCAAACAGCGCGGTGCCGCCGATCATGTTGCCGATCAGCACCGGCACGAAGAATTGCGCCGCCATCTGCCACAAGGCCCAGTCGCCCGCCAGCACCAAGAGCCAGGCTTCCATGCTGCCGGCGACGATGTGCGTGAAGCCGCCGACCGCGATCAGCCAGGTCATCAGCGTGATTACCGCGAATTTGGCGTTCTCGGCGGTCGGCAGCATCCACACCATGGCGGCGATCAGGAAGCCGGACGCGATCCCGCGGAACAGCATTTGCCACCAGCCGACTTCGGTCAGCTCGCGGCTGATGTCGAGCATGCCATCCCGCAGTTCCGCCGGCACCGTCGGGAAATAGGTGACGAAGACGGACGCGAACAACGTGCCCGCGAGGTTGGCGGTGAGCACGATCGCCCACAGCCGCACCATGCGCCAGACATTGCCGGCGTTGAGGTCCTTCAGCACCGGCAGCACCGCTGTGATCGTGCTCTCGGTGAAGAGCTGCTGGCGGCCGAGGATGACCATCAGGAAGCCGACGCTGTAGCCGAGGCTCGTGACCAGCACGCGCCACGAGGCATCCGGCAGGTGCTGCGTCAGGATCGCCTGCGCCAAGAGCGAGAAGCTGATGGACAGGCCAGCCGCGACGCCCGACCACCACAGCGAAATCGGGGGGCGCTCCATCTCCTCTTCGCCGAGCCGGCGCACGACCTCGTAGATCACCGGCGTGCGCGGCGTCGACAATTCCTCGATGTCGTGCACTTCACCTTCGGTGATGCCCTTGGCGGCGCCGGATTTGGCTTTTCGGGATGCTGTGCGGGTGGCCATGGAGGGCTGAACGCCTGCCGCCGGGCAGAGTTCCCGCGCGGGAACAACGTTCTTGGGCCCACGCAGGCCGCCGCCGGCGATGCCCTGAAACGCCACGCCAGCGCAGTTTTTCAGAAAAAGTCTGTTAATTACGGCGGTGACTGCCTAGGGCTTTCGCAATGTTGCGTGTCTATAGTTCCGCCTTGTTTCCCCCGAATCGGACCATGGACACGCGAACCAGCGTCTATGACGGCTATCGCCATCGCCGCACACCGGACCTAGAGCCGGTCGCGGTGATGCGCTGGACGGCGCGCCTCGTCGATCCGCAAACCGAGCAGGACTACCGGGCCGACCGGTTTTCCGAGGATCGGCGCCGCGCCTTTGTCTTGATGGGCTTGGCGTCGGGCGCCGGCTGCCTGAATTTTCTCGTCCAGCTGCATTCCTATCGCACCGGAAGCAGCACATTCGACGCGCTGTTGCCGCCCTTTCTCGCAATCTGGCTGCCGTGGCTCGGCATAATCGTCGTCCGGCGCTTGCGTTCGCCCTATTCACTGGAATGGGCGCTGGTCGCGGCCATTTCAGTCGGCACGGTCATGCGGCTCATCATGGTGACGCTGCACCCTGTCATGGCCACCATGTGGCCGACCTTGATGGTCGGCATGGTGTTCGTCATCTACCTGTACTTGCCGGTGCGCTTCGTCACCGCGGTTGCGCTGGCCTGCGCCTTCTCGGTGGTCGCCTGGGGCTGGTGGGCGATATTGCAGGCCGGCCAGCAGCCGATCGAGCACGCCGGCCGCGCCGCCGTGTGGCTGTTGTTCGCCAATGCGCTCGGCTTCATCGCCGCCAATTCCTTGCAGCGCAGCCAGCGCGTGCAATACGCGCAGAGCCTGATGCTCAAGGAGCTGCTGTCCACCGATTCGATGACCGGCATCGGCAACCGCCGCCGTTTCGACGACGCGCTCGACCGCGAATGGCGCCGCTGCAGCCGCTCGGGCAAGCCGTTGTCGCTGCTGATGATCGACGTCGACCACTTCAAGGCCTACAACGATCATTGCGGACACGTGCAGGGCGACGAGTGCCTGCGCCGGGTGGCGCGGCTGTTGCTCGACAGCGTGGGACGGCCCGGCGATCTGGTCGCGCGTTACGGCGGCGAGGAGTTCGTCTGCCTGCTGCCGGAGATCGGTGAGGCCGGCGCGCACGCCGTGGCGGACAAGCTCGCCGCCGTCTTGGCCAAGGCCGACATCCTGCACCCGGCGCTGGAGTCGCGCGGGCGGCTGACCGTCAGCATCGGCGCCGCCACGGTCGAGGATTTCGACGGCCGTCAGCCGGGCGCGCTGGTCGCGCTCGCCGACAAGCTCTTGTACGAGGCCAAACGCGCCGGCCGCGACAAGGTGATGGCGCGCAAGCTCGATTGAGCCTCAGGCGCTCGCCGTGTCGAGCGCGGCAATGTCCTCGCCCGACAATTTCAGGCCCGGCGCCTTCAGGAGTTCAGCAAGCTGCGCCAGGCTGGTCGCGCTCGCGATCGGCGCCGTCACCTCCGGCCGTGCGATCAGCCAGGCGAGCGCAACCTGCGCCGGCGTCGCCCGGTGACGCGCGGCCACCGCGTCGAGCGCCGCCAGGACCGCGAGCCCGCGCGGGTTGAGATAGTTCTTCACCCTGCCGCCGCGCGCGGCATTTTTCGCGGCGTCGTCCGCCGTGCGGTACTTGCCGGTGAGGAAGCCGGCGGCGAGCGACCAGTAGGGAATGACGGCAAGCCCTTCCGCGCGCGCCAGCGGCGCATATTCGGTTTCGAACTTTGCCCGCTCGACCAGATTGTAGAGCGGCTGCAGGCTCTCGTAGCGCGGCAGGCCGAGTGTCTTGCTCGCCGCAAGCGAGGCTTTGACCCGCGCCGGGCTCAGGTTGGAAACCCCGATAGCGCGCACCTTGCCCTGCTTGATCAGCGTATCGTAGGCCGACAGCGTCTCCTCGACCGGCGTGACCTCGTCGTCGAAATGGGTCTGGTAGAGGTCGATGCGGTCGGTCTGCAGGCGCTTCAACGAGGCCTCGCAGGCGCGCAGGATGTAATCCTTCCTGAGCGAGCGGCCTTCGCCCATGTCCTCGCCGACCTTGGTGGCCAGCACGACCCGGTCGCGCTTGCCGGACGCCTTGAACCAGGCGCCGAGGACGGTCTCGGACTCGCCGCCCTTATGGCCTTTCACCCAGCTCGAATAGCTGTCGGCGGTGTCGACTGCGTTGAAGCCGGCGTCGACGAAGGCGTCCAGGATGGCGAAGGACGTCCTCTCGTCGGCGGTCCAGCCGAACACATTGCCGCCCAGCACCAGCGGGGCGATGCGCAGGCCCGAGCGGCCGAGGGGACGGAAGTCCAACTAGCGCAGCCCCGCGTTGATCTTGTCGAGCGCCGACTGCCCGGGGCACAGATCCTTTTCGGTGAGCGCATTGAGCGGCACGTCCACCGTCTTGAGATGCGCGTGCAGGTCTTCGGCATCCGCGTCGACATAGAGGAGCCCGGTGACGATCTGGCCCTTGGCCGCCTGCTGCTGCAGGAAGCCGAGCGCGGCGGTGCGGTCGTTGAGTTCATAGTCGGCGGCGAGCTTGCGCAGCGCGAGCTTGGAGCCGTCGTGCTGCTCCACCACCTCGACCGTGCCGGCTTCGTATTTGATCTCGATCGGCATGCGGCTCGGCATGAAATCGAGCCGGTTCACCGCCTCGTTGTGCTCGCGCACGAAGTCGAAGCTCTTGGTCGAGCCGGCGTGGTTGTTGAAGGCGACGCAAGGCGAGATCACGTCGATGAAGGCCGCGCCCTTGTGCGCGATCGCCGCCTTGATGATCGGGATGAGCTGCTGCTTGTCGCCGGAGAAGGAGCGGGCGACGAAGGTGGCGCCGAGCTGCAGGGCGATGGCCGCAAGATCGATGGAATTGTCGGTGTTGGTGACGCCGCGCTTCGACTTGGAGCCGCGGTCGGCGGTGGCCGAGAACTGGCCTTTGGTCAGGCCGTACACGCCGTTGTTCTCGACGATATAGGCCATGTTGACGCCGCGGCGGATGGCATGGGCGAATTGGCCGAAGCCGATCGAGGCGGAATCGCCGTCGCCCGACACGCCGAGATAAATGAGGTCCCGGTTGGCCAAGTTGGCGCCGGTCAGCACCGACGGCATGCGCCCGTGCACCGAGTTGAAGCCGTGCGAATTGCCGAGAAAGTAGGTCGGCGTCTTCGACGAGCAGCCGATGCCGGAAATCTTGGCCACCCGGTGCGGCTCGATCGACAGTTCGAAGCAGGCCTGGATGATCGCGCCGGTGATCGAGTCGTGCCCGCAGCCGGCGCACAAGGTCGAGACCGTGCCCTCATAGTCGCGGTGGGTGTAGCCGAGCGCGTTCTTCGGCAGCTCGGGATGGTGGAATTTGGGCTTGGCCAGGTAGGTCATTTCTGTGCCGCTTTCTTTTCGCTGTCATGCCCGCGAAAGCGGGCATCCAGTACGCCGCAGCGCCGATGGTAGCTTTCGGCGTCTGTGATTACTGGATCGTCCGCTTTCGCGGACGATGACACCAAACTATTTCTCACGACGTCACCTTCATCGTCTTCACCTTGAGCTTGTCGAGGTGCTCGCCGATGGCCTTGTCGATGAAGCGCGCCGTGATCGGCGTGCCGTCGTAATGCAGGATCGGCATGAGCCGGGCCGGATCGATGGCGCATTCGTTGACGATGAGCGAGCGCAGCTGCGCGTCGCGGTTCTGCTCGACCACGAACACGAAGTCGTGGTCGGCGACGAAGGAGTTCACGCTCGAATGGAACGGGAAGGCGCGGATGCGCATGCGGTCGAGCGCGTGCCCGCGGCCCTCGATCATGGCGATCGCCTCGTCCATCGCCGGCGCGGTCGAGCCGTAATAGATCACGCCGTATTTGGTCGGCTTGCCCGAATTGGCGATCAGCGGGCGCGGCACCAGGTCCTTGGCGGTGTCGAACTTGCGCATCAGCCGCTGCATGTTGTCGACGTAGGGCGCGCCTTCTTCCGTGTACTTGGCGTAACGGTCGCGCGAGGTGCCGCGGGTGAAGAACGAGCCCTTGGTCGGGTGCGTGCCCGGATAGGTGCGGTAGGGGATGCCGTCGCCGTCGACGTCGAGATAGCGGCCGAACTCCTTGCCGGCCTCCAGTTCTTCCGCCGTCATCACCTTGCCGCGGTCGTAGGCCTTGGCGTCGTCCCAGACGAAGGGCTTCGACAGATGGTGGTTCATGCCGATGTCGAGGTCGAGCATGACGAAGATCGGCGTCTGCAGCCGGTCGGCGAGGTCGAAGGCGAGCGCGCCGAACTCGAAGCTTTCGGTCGGGTCCTCGGGAAACAGCAGCACGTGCTTGGTGTCGCCGTGCGAGGCATAGGCGCAGGAGATGACGTCGCACTGCTGCGTGCGCGTCGGCATGCCGGTCGAGGGGCCGGCGCGCTGCACGTCGAAGATCACCGCCGGAATCTCGGCAAAGTAGGAAAGCCCGATGAACTCCTGCATCAGCGAGATGCCCGGTCCCGAGGTGGCGGTGAAGGCGCGCGCGCCGTTCCAGCCGGCGCCGATCACCATGCCGATGGAGGCGAGCTCGTCCTCGGCCTGGATGATGGCGTATTTGGCCTGGCCGGTGGCCGGGTCCACGCGCAGCTTGGCGCAATGCCGGGTGAAGGCGTCCGCCAACGAGGAGGAGGGCGTGATCGGATACCAGGCGCAGACCGTGGCGCCGCCGTAGACGGCCCCGAGCGCCGCCGCATTGTTGCCCTCGATGAAGATGCGGTCGCCGACCTTGTCGGCATTTTTCAGCCGCAGCCCGATCGGGCATTGCAGGTTGAGGATCGCGTAATCGCGGCCGATGTGCAGCGCCTTGATGTTGGGGCCGATCAGCTTGTCCTTGCCCTTGTACTGCTCGCCGATGAGTTGCTCGACCACCTTCACGTCCATATCGAGCAGCGCGGTGAGCGCGCCGATATAGATGATGTTCTTGAACAGCTGGCGCTGGCGCGGATCGGTGTATTCGCGATTGCAGATCGCCGTCAGCGGCATGCCGATGACGGTGATGTCGTCGCGGAATTTCGACGCTGGATAGGGCTTAGTGGAATCGTAGAACAGGTAGCCGCCCGGCTCGATGCCGGCGATGTCCTTGTCGAAGGTCTGCGGGTTCATCGCTACCATGAAGTCGGTGCCGCCGCGCGCGCCCATGTGGCCGGCTTCCGACACGCGCACCTCGTACCAGGTCGGCAGGCCCTGGATGTTGGAAGGAAAGATGTTGCGCGGCGCTACGGGCACGCCCATGCGCATGACGGCGCGCGCGAACATCTCGTTCGCGGACGCCGAGCCGGAGCCGTTGACGTTGGCGAAGCGGATGACGAAGTCGTTTACGCGGCTGATCGGCGTTGCGGTCGGCATGACGTTCCCGCTTGGGTCGTATGGAGCAAGAATTTCTGCATGTCCCAGGCGCCGGTCGGGCAGCGCTCGGCGCACAGCCCGCAATGCAGGCAGACGTCCTCGTCCTTGACCATGACGCGGCCGGTCTTCAGCCTGTCCTGGACGTAGAGGTCCTGGGTGAGATTGTTCGACGGCGCGGTGAGCCGCGTGCGCAGCTCCTTCTCTTCGCCGTTCGGCGTGAAGGTGATGCAGTCCATCGGGCAGATATCGACGCAGGCGTCGCATTCGATGCAAAGCTGCGCCGAAAACACCGTCTGCACGTCGCAGTTCAGGCAGCGGCCGGCTTCCGACAATGCCAGATCGGGGTCGAAGCCGAGTTCTACTTCGGCCTTGATGTCCTTGAGCGCCACCACCTTGTCGCGCAGCGGGACCTTGTAACGGTTATCGAGCGCGATCTCGTTGTCATAGGACCACTCGTGGATGCCCATCTTTTGGCTCATCAGCTCGACCGCCGGCATCGGGCGGTCGGCGATGTCCTCGCCGTTGAGCATCTTGTCGATGGAGACGGCGGCCTCGTGGCCGTGCGCCACCGCCCAGATGATGTTCTTCGGGCCGAAGGCGCTATCGCCGCCGAAGAAAACCTTGGGATGCGTCGACTGGAAGGTGGCCTCGTTGAGCTTGGGCAGACCCCATTCATTGAACTCGATGCCGGCGTCGCGCTCGATCCAGGGGAAGGCGTTCTCCTGGCCGACCGCGACCAGCACGTCGTCGCAGGGGAAGTGCTGGTCCGGCTCGCCGGCGTTGACCAGCTTGCGGCGGCCCTTGGCGTCGTATTCGGCCTTCACCTTCTCGAAGGTGATGCCGGTGAGCTTGCCGTTCTCGTGCGTGAAGAACTTCGGCACGAGGAAATTGTGGATCGGGATGCCCTCGTGCATGGCGTCTTCCTTTTCCCAAGGCGACGCCTTCATTTCCTCGAAGCCGGAGCGCACCACCACATGCACTTCCTCGCCGCCCAGGCGGCGGGCGGAGCGGCAGCAGTCCATGGCGGTGTTGCCGCCGCCGAGCACGACCACGCGCTTGCCGATCTTGGTCACGTGGCCGAACGACACCGACGACAGCCAGTCGATGCCGATGTGGATGTTCTTGGCCGCTTCCTGCCGGCCGGGGATGTCGAGGTCGCGCCCGCGCGGCGCGCCGGAGCCGACGAAGATCGCGTCCCAGCCTTCGGCCAGCAGCGCCTTCATGCTGTCGATGCGCTTGCCGGCGCGGAAGTCGACGCCGAGACCGAGGATGTAGCCGGTCTCCTCGTCGATGACGCTGTCGGGCAGGCGGAATTTCGGGATTTGCGTGCGGATCATGCCGCCCGCTTTGGCGTCGCCGTCGAACACGGTCACGCTGTAGCCGAGCGGGGCGAGATCGCGCGCGACGGTGAGGGAGGCGGGGCCGCCGCCGACCAGGGCCACGCGTTTGCCGTTCTTGCGCGCGGCCGGCTTCGGCAGCCGCTCCGTGATGTCGTCCTTGTAGTCGGCCGCCACCCTTTTCAGGCGGCAGATTGCCACCGGCTCCTCCTCGACGCGCACGCGGCGGCACGCCGGTTCGCAGGGGCGGTCGCAGGTGCGTCCGAGGATTCCCGGAAACACGTTCGAGCGCCAATTGATCATGTAGGCGTCGGAGTAGCGTCCGTGCGCGATCAGGCGGATGTATTCGGGGACCGGCGTGTGCGCCGGGCAGGCCCATTGGCAGTCCACCACCTTGTGGAAGTAATCCGGCGCGGAAATGTCGGTATTCTTCATTGCTTCCTCGAAACGCGCCCCGCTACACGTCCTTCATACGGTGCGCGTCACGGCCTTTCCGGCCCGCATTTCTCTCCCGCGCAGTCCTTGTCCCGGCTGCGATTCAGGAGGCGGATCATATTGTCTAGAACAGCCTAAATCTACTTATCCTTCCGTCGCGCCCGACGGTCATCAACTGCAAGCGCGGCCTGAGCTTTTCGCTGCCTGAAAGGTGCGCTGCACGCGTCTCGAAGATTGGGATTTCGCACTTGGAACGGGCTAAATTTGGACTAGATGGAAGCCGGGTTCCCTCGTGCTGCGATGCACAATGACAAGGACGTGATGCGCGACATTTTCAGCGAGATTTTCGAGAACCAGCCACTCGACCCGATGGTGTCGGCGCGCCAGGGCGGGCGACCTTCCTTGCGCAAGCGCTTCTATGAGCGCGCGCATGCCGGCGAGGCGGCGGGCGAAGGCGGCTACCCCGTGCTGCTCGACGGCAAGCCGGTGCGCACGCCGCTGCGCCGCCCGCTTGCCGCGCCGTCGCAGGCGCTGGCGCGGACAATCGCCGACGAATGGCATGCGCAGGCCGACGTCATCGATCCCGCCCGCATGCCGCTCACGCGGCTCGCCAACGTGGCAATCGATGCGGTTGGAGCACATGGTGCGGCCGTGGCCGACGAGATTGCCGCCTATCTCGGCAGCGACCTCGTCTGTTATCGCGCCGACACGCCGGCGGGCTTAGTCGAGAAGCAGAGCGAGGTGTGGGACCCGGTGCTCGCCTTCGCGCGCGACCAGCTCGGCGCGCGTTTCATTCAGGTGCAGGGCGTCATGCACGCGGCGCAGCCGGCCGAAGCCGTCGCCGCCGCGCGCAAGGCGATCCCCGCCGACGTCTGGCGGCTCGCCGCCGTGTCGTCGATCACGACCATCACCGGCTCGGCGCTGCTGGCGCTCGCGCTGGCGCAGGGCGCGCTCGACAAGGACGCGGTCTGGGCCGCCGCCCATGTCGACGAGGACTGGCAGATGTCGCAATGGGGCCGCGACGACATGGCGCTCGCGCGGCGCGCCTTCCGCCACGCCGAATTCGAGGCCGCCGCTACCGTGCTGGCGCTGGCCCAGTAATTCCGTTCGTCCCCGCGAAAGCGGGGAGGTGGATTCACATTCGAAGTGCAACACCTTTGAGAAGGTCTCGGCTGGGGTCTTCCAGTCAAGACATTTTCGCGGGTATTGTTGTAGGCGGCGACCAGAGCGCGGAAGCGGCCGTTCGACAAGGTGGCGAGATCGGTCTTGCGCGGGATGAAGCGCCGCATTCGGCCGATGGCGTTCTCGATGCCGCCCTTTTGCCAGGGCGCATAAGGGTCGCAGAAGAAGGTCTCGATGCCGAGCCGATGGAGCTTGCTGTGTCGGGCGAACTCGGTGCCATTGTCGAAGGTGACGGTCTGACGCAGTTCCGGCGGCAGGGTGTCGAAGATCGCCGCGAGGTGACGGGCGATGCGGTCGGCCTGTTTGGTTGATGGCCGCATGGCGATCAGCAGGCGCGATTGGCGCTCGTGCACGGTGAGCACGGCCTGGCCGTACTTCGAGAACAGCATGAGGTCGGCTTCCCAGTGGCCGGGAGTCTTGCGATCGGCGGCATCGGGAGGCCGTTCGGACACGGGAACACGGGCTTCGATGAAGCTTATCGAGGAGCCGCCCTTCCTGCCGCGGCAACCGCGCTTGCTCTTGGCCCGCGGCAGATAGCGGCGCCAGCGATAGTCCTTGTGACGGGCGATCTGCGTGTAGATGAATCGGTAGATGCTCTCGTAGCTGATGACCTTGCGGCCGGCCTCGAAGGCGAGCCGTCCCGCCACCTGCTCCGGCGACCAGCCTTGCGCCAGCCGGTCGAGCACGGCCTGGCGCAGCGCTTCCTCGCGCTCCAACCGCGAGCCCTTCCAGCGCCGGGCCTTGGTCAGCTCCTGGGCATAGGCCGGCTTGTAGCCGACCTGGCGGCCGCTGTTACGCTTCAGCTCCCGAGAGACCGTCGATGGCGGGCGATCCAGAGCTGCCGCGATCTGCCGGACCGACAACCCATTGGCTTGTAGGCGGGCAATCTCACATCGCTCTTCCAGGCTGAGCTGTCCGTACCGCCGTCCCATGGCAACACCCCCTGACCAAGGTGTTGCACTTCGTTTGTGAACTCAGGGGACCCAGCTGTGACTCAGTGCTGGATTCCCGCTTTCGCGGGAATGAACGGAGATCGACGGCGCGCCGATATGCTAAGCTGTTGCGCTGCTTGCTGTGGGGGCACCGCCATGAAAATCACGCTCGACATTTCCAGGCTGGTCGAACAGGGCAAGCTGACTGCGGCCGAGGCCGAGCGGCTTAAAGGCCTCGCCTCGCACGACACCGGCTCGCTCGGCGTCAACGTATTGATCGGCTTCGGCGTGATCGCGGTCGCCTCCGGCGCGGTGGCGCTGGTGCCGACGCCGCTGACCGCCGTGCTGATCGGCGTCGCGCTGTTCGCCGCCGGGCTCATGGTCGCGCTGCGCGACCTGCAGCAGTGGAGCGTGCTCGGCCAGATTTGTCTCGTCATCGGCGCGCTGATGTTTGCCGGCGGCGTCATCGCCTATGGCGAGGGCTCGCTCGCCGCCATGCTGATCGTGACCGCGGCGCTGGCGCTCGCGGCGATCGCGGCGCGCTCGAGCCTGTTGATCGCGCTCGCCGTCTTGGCGGCCTCCGCCTGCCTCGGCGCCAAGACCGGCTACACCCACGCGGTCTATTCGCTGGCGATCTTCGAGCCGACGCTGACGGTGCTGCTGTTCTCCGCGCTCGCTTACGCCGCCTACAGCGTGTCGCATAGCCTGCCGGCCGACTACGAACGCGTGGCGCTCACGGCCGCGCGCACCTCGGTGCTGCTGGTCAATGTCGGCTTCTGGATCGGCTCGCTCTGGGGCGACCCGCTGATGCTGCTGCGCGGCTTGAACCGCGCGCAGGCGCGCGGCGACATCGTCGTGCCAGATTATCTTTTCAGCATCGGCTGGGCGGTGGCGCTGGTTGCCGCCGGCCTCTGGGCGGCCAAAGCGAACCGGCGCTGGCTGGTCAACGCGGCGGCCGTGTTCGGCGCCATCCACTTCTATACGCAGTGGTTCGAGAAGCTCGGCGCCACGCCCGCCTCGGTGCTGCTCGGCGGGCTGGTGATGCTCGGCATCGCCTTTGCGCTGTGGAGCTTCAACAAGCGCGCCGCCGCCGCGGCTTAAGCCTCGGCCGCTTCCTTCGCCTTCGCCTCCAGCTCGGCCGCTGTGGCGAGGCTTTCCTGCGCCTCGTCCGGCCGCCCCAGCGCCTGCAGCAGCGCCGCGCGCACGCGATGCGCCTGCGTCATGTCCGGCGCGACCTCGATCGTCCGGTCGGCGGCGGCCAGCGCCTCGTCTACCCGGCCGAGCGCCTGCAAGGTGCCGGCGCGCCCGAGCAAAGCTTCGCCGAACTTGCCGTCGCGCGCGATGGCGTCGTCGTAGCCGGCGAGCGCCTCCGCCAGCCGGCCGCTTTCGCGCAAGGCGTTGGCGCGGTTGAAATGCGGCACCGGAAACTTGGGGTCGAGCGCGATGGCGCGGTCGTAGCTGGCGATCGCCTCGTCGAAGCGGCCGAGCCCGTGCAGGGTGGCGCCACGATTGAGCCAGTCGACGAGCGCGTCCGGATTGAGCGCCACCGCGCGGTCGAAGCTCGACAGCGCCTCGGCATGGCGGCCGAGGTCGGTCAGGACGTTGGCGCGGTTGCCATAGGCCTCGGCGAACTGGGTGTCGCAGGCGAGCGCGTCGTCGAAGCTCAGCAGCGCGTCTTTCGGCCGGCCCATCCGCTCGAGCGCCTTGCCGATCAAGTTATGCGCCCGTGCCTGGCCGGGCTTGAAGCCGAGCGCGCGGCGGGCCAGCTCGATGCCCTGCTGGAACTGGCCCTCGGCGCAGGCCACCACGGCGACGTAATAGAGGGCGTCGGCGTTCTGCGGGTCGTTGCGCAGCACCTCGGTATAGCGGTCCATCGCGAGCGCGATCTGGCCCTGGCGATGGTGATAGAGGCCCTGCTCGATGAGCTGGGCGGCGTTGGGACGGTTCATGCGGGCTTCTAAGCAGGGTTTGGCCGGGAAGGCAAAGGGTCGGGGGAGGGCGGCGGACACGGGCACTTTTACCCTCTCCCCTTGCGGGAGAGGGTGGCGAGCGCGGCACGCGCGAGCCGGGTGAGGGATCTGTGCCTTGCAAGCTTCTACTCTCCCACAAGGGGAGAGGGGAAGTGAGATTGCGGCCCGGTCGTGGTATGCGTCTTGCTCGAAGACGGTCCGGGCTCATGGGGCATAATTTGAAATGAAAGACATCCTCGACAAACTCGAAGCACGGCGGGAGGAGGCGCGGGCAGGCGGCGGGCAGGCGCGCATCGACGCCCAGCACAAAAGGGGGAAGCTCACCGCCCGCGAGCGCATCGAGCTTTTGCTCGACAAGGGCTCGTTCGAGGAATTCGACATGTTCGTCGAGCACCGCTCCTCCGAGTTCGGCATGGAGAAGCAGAAGATCCCCGGCGACGGCGTCGTCACCGGCTGGGGCACGGTCAACGGCCGCACCGTCTATCTCTTCTCCAAGGACTTCACCGTGTTCGGAGGAAGCCTCAGCGAGACGCATGCGCAGAAGATCATCAAGGTGCAGGACATGGCGATGAAGGCGCGCGCGCCCGTCATCGGCCTGTTCGACGCCGGCGGCGCGCGCATCCAGGAGGGCGTGGCCGCGCTCGGGGGCTATGGCGAGGTGTTCAAGCGCAACGTCATCGCCTCCGGCGTCATCCCGCAGATCAGCGTCATCATGGGCCCCTGCGCCGGCGGCGACGTCTACTCGCCGGCGATGACCGACTTCATCTTCATGGTGCGCGACACCTCCTACATGTTCGTCACCGGCCCCGACGTGGTGAAGACCGTGACCAACGAGGTCGTCACGGCGGAAGAACTCGGCGGCGCCTCCGTGCACACGGCGAAGTCCGGCGTCGCCGACGGCTCGTTCGAGAACGACGTCGAGTGTCTGTTGCAAATGCGCCGGCTGATCGACTTCTTGCCCGCCAACAACGAGAGCGGCGTGCCGGAATGGCCGACGCAGGATGAGACCGACCGCATCGACGAGTCGCTCGACACGCTCATCCCCGACAATCCGAACAAGCCCTACGACATCAAGGAGCTGATCGTGAAGGTCGCGGACGAGGGCGACTTCTTCGAGATCGCGCAAGCCTACGCCAAGAACATCGTCACCGGCTTCGGCCGCATCGCCGGCAAGACGGTCGGCTTCGTCGCCAACCAGCCGATGGTGCTCGCCGGCGTGCTCGACTCGGACGCGTCGCGCAAAGGCGCCCGCTTCGTGCGCTTCTGCGACGCCTTCAACATCCCGATCGTCACCTTCGTCGACGTGCCCGGCTTCCTGCCCGGCACCGCGCAGGAATACAACGGCCTGATCAAGCACGGCGCCAAGCTCTTGTTCGCCTACAGCCAGTGCACGGTGCCCCTCGTGACGGTGATCACGCGCAAGGCCTTCGGCGGCGCCTATGACGTGATGGCGTCGAAGCACGTCGGCGGCGACCTCAATTATGCCTGGCCGACGGCGCAGATCGCGGTGATGGGCGCCAAGGGCGCGGTCGAGATCATCTTCCGCGCCGACATCGGCGACAAGGACAAGATCGCCGCGCGCACCAAGGAATACGAGGACCGCTTCCTGTCGCCCTTCGTCGCCGCCGAGCGCGGCTACATCGACGACGTGATCATGCCGCACTCGACGCGCCGCCGCATCGCCCGCGCGCTGGCGATGCTCAAGGACAAGCACGTGGAAGTGCCGAAAAGGAAGCACGATAATTTGCCGCTGTGAGCTTCTTTACCCTCCCCACGCGAACTCGGGTTTACCCGAGTTCGCCAAAGAATAAGCTGGGGAGGGTCGTCCCGCCGAAGCGCGTAGCGCGCAGGCGGGCGGGGTGGGGGTTTTTCTTCGGCATGACACGCTCTAAGGCGGCCTGAAGGGCATCACCGTGACGCGCGAACAGACGGGCGTGCTGGCCGCGGTGGCGTCGAGCGCGCTGGGCGGCATTGCCGGCGGCACCACGCGCTTCGTGATCGGCGCGACCGACGCCGTCACCCTCGGCGTGTTCCGCTTCGGCATCGGCTTTCTCATTCTGCTGCCGGTGGCGCTTTGGATGAAATCGCGCTGGCCGCGCGGCCGCGACTGGATCGCGGTCGTGTCGCTGGGGCTGTTGTTCTTCTTTGCCTTCTCGGTGCTGTTCAACCAGGCCTACAGCTACACCACCGCGGCGCGCGGCGCGCTGACGCTCTCGACCATGCCGCTGATGACGATGCTGGTGGCGGCGGCGCTCGGCATCGAAGCGCTGACGCTGCGCAAAACCATAGGCGTGCTGATCGCGATGGGCGGCGTCGCCTTTGCGCTGTTCATCGGCCTGTCGCATGCGCCGCCGGGCGCGTGGCGCGGCGAGTTGATCATGGCGGCGGCGACGTTCTGCATCTCGCTTTACAATGTGTGGTCGCGGCCCTTCATCGCGCGCTCCGATCCGCTCGCTTTTCTCACCGCCGGCATGGGCGCGGCGGCGCTCTGCCTGACGGTGTGGGCCTTCGCCATTGGCGGCTTTGCCGCGGTCGCCGATTTCGGCGCGCCGCAATGGATCGCGGTCGGCTATCTCGGCATCCTGGGCAGCGCGCTGACCTTCATTCTGTGGGTGTTCGCGCTCAGCCGCGCCAGTCCGACCAAGGCCGCCGTGACGATCACGGTCAATCCGATCTTCGCCTCGATCGTCGGCGCGCTGGCGATCGGCGAGGGGATCGGGCTTAACCTGATCGTCGGGCTGATCGCCGTGGGCTTGGGGATATGGATCGCCACGACGCAGGCGGTGCCAGCGAAGACGTGATCGTGCGGCGCGGGACGAGGCGGCAAGATCGCGCGGGCGCTGGCGATGCTGAGGAACAAGCAGGAGGACGTGCCGAAAAGGAAGCACGATAATCTGCCGGTTTGAGGCGTTCTTTCCTCACGTAGCGCAGGGTTATCTACGCCGGAGCGGTGAGTACACGCGGAGCACTGGATATATCATCTGTACCGCTTAGCTTACCCCATTGTTTGCTGCACAAAACTCACCAGACGATAGCTGAAGCGGGGTTCTCGCCCTCGTGCCGTGATCTTTCGCCTAGCAAGCGTGACGTCTGCGACGGCTCCGATTATTCCAGGAAGGGCCTCGCCACGGTCGTCCAAAAGTGAGGAAGCGAGATCGGACTCAATTCGTCCTTTGAGGATTGAGCCGTCTGTCGCATGTAGCTCAAAACGCCGGCTGTCCGGAAGCAAATAAAATGTTCCTGCGGTAGAAATTGTATCTTCATCAATCTCTAGATCTTCGATCCGCCGGCTTGCTGTTTCGATCGCGTCACGTTGAAGCGAGAAGTCTCGACTACCTTCAACGACCCGTAGGGTGGCTCCTCTGTCGTCTATTAGTTTGATGAAAGACTTGACGCTCGCCAAAACCCGATTGTCGACATCCTCGGTCGCGGCTTCAAAGAGCTCTTCATCCGGTGAGGCTAGGCCATGGATTAAATTGACTATGTCTCCGACAGCGGCTTTGACTTGGCTGTCTACGAGGTTTCCTTGATTGGCCTCTTCTAAGACAAATCCAAGGGAACCGCGGGCGATGTCTGTCAGGAGCATTTGCCCCTGAGCCCATTGCGGTAATGGACCGCGACTTCCGACAGTATTTGATAGTTCGGCGAGTCGTGTGCTGACCGCAGTTTGAAACTGTTGGAGAGCTTGGCCACCAAATTCAGCCTCAATGCCGCGACTTCCGATGACCGGCCGGCCGCCAAAGAACAAGGCGACCGACGCAGTCGTGTCCAACTCTCGGTCCAGACTCCTGAGTTGCTGAACAATTTCATTGCGTCTGGTTTGGAAATGCATCCACCCGATCGGGTCGTCATCTTCACTTCTGGCGGCGAGCAAAGCATCGATCGCCGCTAGGTCAGCCCGGAGCGAATCTAGTTCAAGTTTTTTCATCCGGGACTCCTAAAGAAACGCTCTGGCCAAATGATCGTCAGATGTAAGAGGTAGCTCAAGCATTCCCTTCCAAATGGACGTTACTCGTTGATGTGCAAATAGTCCGAAGAAATAGGTAGTGTCTGCGACCAACAAGTCAGGCCGTTTAAGAATGTCCAAAAAATAATGATCGCAGCCAAAACTGTCTTTTGCACGCTGAGAGTCGAAAATGTTGAGATTTCTTTGAATTGTTTGCCGCCACTGAGCTGCGTCAGGGATAGGGCGAGCTGCAAGGGTGACTACGTCGATATCCGCAGGTGCGCGCCCTCTTAGTACCTCAACATTTTCGACGAAGCTGCCATCGATCCACTGAACGCCTTGGGTGATGCCCAGGTTGGTAAGGCCTGATCGCAAGTCCAAAAGGCCGGTTAGTAAACGTTCTCGTTCTGGTGTTGTGGCAAACCGGTTTACGAGTTCAGTGGTCTGAATTCGGTATGGCGAGCAACCTGGGCGATCAGTAGGATTTGTCCCAGTAAAAGGAGGTAGTACGCCGGAAAGATTAAAGGCTGGAATCATGTGCAATCCTAGGCTTTCAATATCGAAATAATATATCACGGGCTGTACGCGCGCGCCAGTTTCTGTGCTGCAGCGGGCCTGTCGAAGCGCGGAGGGCTTTCTCGATTACGACATTTCGCCGTGCTTATATAGTTTACGTCGTGGCCTTCATCTTCCCTCCGGCAAACAGCGGCTCCAGCGCATCGCAAAGCCCACACCCGCCATCGCGGTCGCGGCGAATGCTCCGCGTCGTCCAATCCATCGTCGGATCGTAATTCGCCCGCACGCGCTCGGCGGCGGCGAGAATGTCGCGCACCAGCGCGGGCAGGGGCCTTTGCTGCTCGTCGGCCCATTGCGCCAGGCGCGCGTGGAGTTCGGGCTCCACATCGGCAATGATTTCAGGCATGGCGGCCTCCGCTCGTCTCCGGCAATTCTAGCGAGTTGCCTCCGCGCCAAAAAGCAACAAAATTGCGCGCTAGGACTGTTGACCCATCCTATGTAAGGGCATATAGTCCTCTCGTCCTGCTCATCTGAGGGCGCTCTCATGAGGCGTCATGTTGGCGGAGCGGGATGCGGCGCCTGCGGACGGGAGATGAACGCACCTCCCAAGCCCCCGGGCGGCGACGGGACCCCGCCCGGAGGCAATATGACCTCCTGCGAGGAGCTCGCTGACGGCAGGCCGTGGTAAGGCCCGCCCGAGGTTTTGCGCACGCGGCCGCCCGCAAGGCGGTTGCGCGGCGGAAGCCGAAGGCCGAGGCGCGCGAACCTCCGAAAGCGCGGCCCCGGCGCCGAAAAAATCGCCGCACTGGAGCGCCGCGCGGCGCGCGTCCTTCGCCGAAGGACGCTCACGCCCGCAAGGGCGTGGTTCTGTTACGAAGCGCCTCGCGGCGCTCCGGTCCCTCTTATTTCCGAGAGGGGAAGGGAAGACCGGCCACCCCGGGCCGCGACAAAGAACAGGGCCGGCGGAGCTATGTCCGCTGTCGTCCCGGGCGACTGAGCGAAGCGAGGAAGGCCCGGGACCCATACGCCGCAGTCTATCGAGAGGGCAGGGAATATGGGTCCCCGCTTTCGCGGGGACGACAAAAGAACTAGCGCCGCATGCCGCCTTACCTGAACCCACCGCCGCCGCTCACATAAACCGTGTCCGCCGTCATGTAGGGGCACGCATCCGAGCACATGAACAGCACCAGCTCGCCCATTTCCTCCGGCTCGGCGAAGCGCTTCATCGGCACGTCGGCCTCCATCTGCTTCACCATCTCGGCCGAGGTCGCGGCGGTGGCTTGAAACGCCGTGCGCGTCGGCCCGGGCGAGACCGACAGGCAGCGGATGCCTTGGTTTGCGAATTCGCGCGCCACGCCGAGCGTCATGGTGTGCACCGCGCCCTTCGCCGCCGCGTAATGCACCGAGGCGCCGGGCCCGCCGCGCTTCACCGCCATGCTCGCCACGTTGACGATCACGCCGAACTTGTTCTTGAGCATGTGCGGCAGCACCGCCTGCATGGCGTAAAACGTGCCCTTCACGTTGATGTCGAAGGTGCGCTCGAACAGGTCGTCGTCGATGTCGAGGAACTTGGAGCGGCGCACGGCCGAGCCCGCGCAGTTGAACAGGAAGTCGACGCGGTTAAAGCCGTTGAGCGCGAGCTCGATCATGTCGTTGACCGCCGCGCGCCTGGTCACGTCGATGGTGAGCGCGAGCGCCTGCGAGCCGAGCGCGTTCACCTGTTCGGCCGTCTCCTTGACGGCGTTCTCGTTGACGTCGGCGCAGACCACGTTGGCGCCCTCGCGCGCGAAAATGAGCGCGGTGGCGTGGCCGATGCCGCTGCCGGCGCCGGTGATGACGATGGTCTTGCCGTGGAAATAATCGGGGGTCTTGGGCACGCGCATCCTCCGCTGGTCAGTGCGGAGGGAGGTTAGCACGCCTTTTCTATGCCGCCGCCATCATCGAACGTGATGGCCCGCTTCACTCCTTCAGCGAGATATAGACCACGCGCATGAAGTTCTTGGCCGCCTGCTCGCTCACCGCCCATTTGGCGTCGAGGTCGGCGAAGGGCTTGGCGGCGTAGACGTCGTCCAGGCTCTTGCCGTCCTTCACCAGCGGCGCCATGCGGTCGCGCGCCGTCGCCAGCATGGCGCGGAATTCGGCGAGCTGCGCCTTGGAGGCGAGCGGCCCGTGCCCGGGCACGATCTTGGTCGCGTCGTTCGCCAGCGCGAGATAGGCATCCGAAGCCGCGATCATGCCCTTGATGCTGCCGCCGTTGAGGAAGTCGATGTTGGGATAGCGGCCGATCGTCACCGTGTCGCCGGTCGAGAGCACATTGGCGTCGGCGAAGTAGACATAGGTGTCGCCGCCGGTATGCGCGCCCACGGGATGCTTGAGCTGCGCCACGCGGCCTTTCACTGCCACCGTGGTGGCGTCGGTGTAGGTGGTCTTTGGCAGCGCGCCGTCCGGCTGCGGCGGCGTCTTGGCGCCGGTAACGTTGCTCGTCGTGCCGGCCGCCAGCATGGTCTTCAGGTTGGCGTGGCCGACGATGGTGGCGCCGCCGGCGGCGAAGGCTGCGTTGCCGCCGGTGTGGTCGCCGTGGTGATGCGTGTTGACCAGGAACTTGACCGGCTGCGGCGACACCGCGGCGATCGCGGCTTTGAGCTTGTCGTGCATGGGCGCGAACTGGCCGTCGACCATGATGACGCCGTCGTCGCCGACCGCGACGGTGACGTTGCCGCCTTGTCCTTCGAGCATGTAGGTGCGGTTGCCGAGCTCGGTGGTCTTGACCGTGATCCTCGACCAGTCCGGGCCGACGGGCGGGGTAGGGGCCTGCTGCTGCGCCAGCGCGGGCGCGGCAAGGCAAAACACGAGCGCGCTCAGCGTCAATCGAAGGCCATTCATGGCATTTCTCCCGGTCCCGCGGGCCGGCCGGCAGGCCTGTCGCGGCTGTCCCGTACAAACAGCGCCGAGCCCGGGCCTATTCCCTAAGGCAGGGATGGCTGGAACCGGCCTTTTGCCGCAGACACGGGCAAACGCAGTGCGCTAGACTTTCTCCGCTTCAACCTAGGGGGACGACATGCTCAAACGAACCGCGTGCTTGGGCGCGCTTGCCGCGCTTGCATTCGCTGCATTGACCGCGCCCGCGCAGGCGCAATATCCCGAGCGCAACATCACCTTGATCGTGCCTTACGGCGCGGGCGGCGGCACCGACGTCACCGCGCGCATGCTGGCCAGGGATCTCGAGGCCGCGCTCGGCAAACCGGTGACGGTGGAGAACCGCGCCGGCGGCGGCGGCTGGGTCGGCTGGGGCGCGCTCGCGATGGCCAAGCCCGACGGCTACACCATCGGCTATCTCAACGTGCCGAGCATGTATGCCGGCTATCTCGACAAGCAGTACAAGCGCAGCGAGACGCTTGCCAGCTTCACGCCGCTGATGAACCACGTGCTCGACTACAACATCTGGGCGGTGAAGGCGGATTCGCCGTTCAAGAGCGTCAAGGATATCGTCGAGGCGGCGAAGAAAACCCCCGACACCATCACCATCTCGGCCTTCGGCGCCGGCTCCGATGACCATCTCGCCATTCTTTCGGTCCAGGCCGAGAACGGCATCAAGCTCATCACTGTGCACCACAAGAGCACGGCCGAGGCCAAGACCGCGGCGCTCGGCGGTCATATCCAGGTGCTCGGCGCCAATATCAGCGAAGTGGCGGAGGAGGCCAGGGCCGGCACCGTGCGCATTCTCGGCGTCATGGCGCCGGAACGCTCGCGCTTCATGCCGAACGTGCCGACCTTCAAGGAGCAGGGCTACAACCAGGTCTGGTCGGTGTCGCGCGGCATCGCCGCGCCCGCAGGCCTCCCGGCCGACGTGCAGGCCAAGCTCACCGCCGCGCTGGAAAAGACCCTGCAATCGAAAGAGCACCAGCAGAAGGCCGAGAGCCTCAGCCTCGAGCCGCGCGTGATCAAGGGCGCGGACTACGTGAAATTCCTCAAGGACAACGAGGCCTCGACCAAGACGCTGATGGGCTGGTAGCCGGTGCACAAGCCGGCAACACCCCCTTGCTGCCACCCGTGAAAGTTGTTCTGCTGGGTGGCAGCGCGTGCGCGGGGGGTGTGGCGTGCGTTGGGTCGTTACCGGCATTCGCATCGTGGCGCTGGGCGCCGTCGGGCTGGCGCTCGGCGGCTGCGCCAGCTTCGTTCCGTTCCAGGCGCGCGATGAAGTGATCGTGCGCGCGGGCGGCACGGCCGACATTCTGCCCGCGCAGCCGGTCGCCCGCGCCTATGCGCCCTATGCGGCGCTGGCCGCCGCCGCCTATGAGGACAGCAGCAATCAGATTGGCCCGTGGCGGCGTGTTTTGCTGCCGCCGATTGCGTGCCCGGCCGGCCGCATCTGCGCCGGCACCGTCGGCACCCAGCTCTGGATCCGCCGCGAACGCGGCCGCTGCCGCGAAGCCGTCATCGTCTACCGCGGGACGGTATTCTCGTCCTGGGACGACTGGGTCGCCAACTTTCATTGGTTTCACCAGCTCACTCCCGTCTACGACTATTACGATCAGGCGCGCGACAATATCGGCAAGGCGGTCGAAACTGCCGAGCGGCAGGGCTGCGCAAATATCGTCACGGCTGGCCACTCGCTCGGCGGCGGGCTGGCGCAACACGTCGCCTATGCGCACAGGAAAATCCGCTTCGTCTATGCCTTCGACACGTCCTTCGTAATCGGCACGCGCGATTTCTCGCTGCTGGAATTGCCGAAATACGAGAAGGACCGCTATTTCGACTATGTCTACGAGCACGGCGAGATTCTGGCCTTTCTGCGCTTCTTCGGCCGGCAATTCCATCCCTATCCGTCGTGCGATCCGCGCATCCGCACCGTGCGCTTCAACACATTGACCGGCTCGCTCATCAACCAGCACCGCATCGCCGATCTGGCAAAGAAGCTCGCCGAGCTGTCGCAGCCGGCGAAGCCCGACCTCACGCGCGCCGCGCCCGCGCCCGCGCCCAAGCCCGCCGCGCCGCGCAAGGGCAAACGGTTCGACCTGCGCGCCGGCTGCCCGCGGCCGGTTTGAAAACCAGCCAAGACCGGCTGCACGGCAATCTGTATTGTTGAAGACGGAAGCTGCCGGCGCGGGCAGGAGCCTGCAGTCGCTCGGCGCCGGATCGACGAAAGAGGAGAGGCCCTGTGAGCACCGCCCCGATCGACTACGCCGACGCCAGCGCGGACGTGCGCGCGGTCTATGACGACATCAAGAAAACGCGCAACGTCCCGGACGTGAACAATTTCTGGAAATATCTGGCGCGCGATCCGGCCACGCTCAGGCGCACCTGGGAGAGCATCAAGGAGGTCATGGCGCCGGGCGCGCTCGATCCGCTTACCAAGGAAATGGTTTATCTTGCCGTGTCGGTGACCAATGGCTGCGCCTATTGCATCGCCAGCCACACCGCGGCCGCGCGCAAGGCCGGCATGACCGACGCCATGTTCGGCGAGCTGATGGCGGTCACCGGCATGGCCAATGAAACGAACCGCCTCGCCAACGGCTATCGCGTGCCGGTGGACGTGGCGTTCAGCAAATAACGCGGCGCGGTCGGCGCGCCTTTACCGCTGCGTATTGCCCTGCGGCGGCTGCGGGTCGTTGCGGTTCGGCGTCGACGGCTGCTGATCCTTGGGCGGGTTCTTCTGCGGCGCCGCCTGCGGCTGCTGCGCCGGCCGCGGCTCGCGGCCGACTTGGTCGCCGCCTTGGCCGGTCGTGCTTGCCGGCTGCCCTTGCTGCTGACCCGCTTGCTGCTGCTTCTGCTGCGCGCTCGGCCCATTTTGCGCCGGCGGCGGCTGCGCGTCGCGCGCGGCTTGCGCATTGGCCTGCGCGGCCGGCTGGTCGCCCTGCGCGACCTGCTCGCGCTGACTGTTCAGGCCGAACAGGAAAATGGCGACGAAAGCGAACATCGCCGCAAAGGTGAAGCCGACGCGCATCGGGCTCACGCGCTCATCGGTGTGGATGGCGTTGTCGATGGTCGCCGGCAAGGTCCGGTCGCGCTCGTCGTGTGTCATGGTCCCATCCTGGGGAATGGATAGTTGAGCCCCGGCGCGTCACGCGCCGGGGTTCAGGAACGTGCGATTAACGCGCGCTGTTGGACGGCGCGGGCGCCGACGGGGCCGGCGTCATCGGGCGCGGAGAAGTGGCGCCGGAGCCGGTCGTGCTCGGAGCCGAGCTGGTCGTGGCCGGCGGGTTGTTCGATGCCGTGTTGCTGCTGTTATTGCTCCAGCCGGCGACCAGAACGAACGCGATCAGCGCCAGCACGGCGATGCCGGCGATCCAGCCCCAAACGCCGGTCGAGCCTTGGTCGCGCCGAATCACCGGATCGTCCAAGCGCGGTTCGGTAAAGCGCGGGTCAGTCATTTTGGTCCTCCTGGGTTTCCAGACGCGTTTTGACGTCTCGAATGGACGAAACCCGCAGATGACGCCTACGGTTCCGAAAAGACTGATATGCAATCTTCGCGTATGGAACCGCGCCTGCTCCCCCCAATAAAGTCGATTTCGTTGGTTGTCTTCCCCCGCGGCGAACCTAGCACGCTCTGCCGCCGCGAAGGCGGGGGCAGCGAAGTATTTACGGAAATGCTATAGCGGCGGCACCCGCCGTCCCGATTCCAATCAGCCGGTCCTCTCATGCGTCTGACCCGTGTGGCCATTGCCGTGGCGCCCATGCTGTTCGTGCTGCTGTGGAGCACGGGCTTCGTCGGCGCGCGCTACGGCCTGCCTTATATCGAGCCGATGACCTTCCTCGCCGTGCGCATGGCCTTGGTGGTGGCCATCATGGCCGCGATCGCGCTCATCGCGCAGGCGCGCTGGCCGAGCGGCCCGGAGGCCTGGCACAGCCTGGCGGCCGGCGCGCTGGTGCACGGGCTCTATCTCGGCGGCGTCTTTATCGCGATCAGCGAGGGCGTGCCCGCGGGCATCTCGGCGCTCATTCCGGGCCTGCAGCCGATCCTCATCTCCACCATCGCCAACCGCTTCATGGGCGAGACGGTCACGCGGGTGCAATGGCTGGGCCTGGCGCTCGGCCTCGCCGGCGTCTTGCTGGTGCTGCACGACCGCAGCATCGTGCTCGCCGGCACGCCGTTCGGCTGGGCGGCGAGCTTCCTCTCGCTCATCGGCATCACGCTCGGCACGCTTTATCAGAAGCGCTATTGCGGCGACATCGACTGGCGCACCGGCAACCTGGTGCAATATGCCGGCGCCCTGGTCCTGTTCGCCGTCGCCGCCTTCGCCTTCGAGACGCGCGCCATCGAATGGACCGGCGAGCTCATCTTCGCCATCGCCTGGCTGGTGATTGTGCTGTCGATCGCCGCGGTCGGGCTGATGTATTGGCTGATCCGCCGCTCGGCGGCGACGCGCTTTGCCAGCCTGTTCTATCTGGTGCCGGCGGTCACGGCGGTGCTCGCCTATGTCCTGTTCGGCGAAAAGCTCGACGCGCTGTCGATTGCAGGCATGGTCGTCTGCGCGGTGGGTGTCGTGCTGGCCAACCGCGGCGCGGCCGCGCCGGCCCCAAAAGCCGGCTGACGCTACTTTTTCGGCTCGAGCACCATCTGCGTCTGCGTCACCAGCGCGCACAATCTGCCGTCGTTACGCGTGATGCGCGTCTGCCAGACCATGGTGGTGCGGCCCTTGTGCAGCGGCGTGCATTCGGCTTTGGCCACGTCGCCGATCGGAATGGCGGCGAAGAAGTTGGTCTTGCTCTCGATCGTGGTGGTCGATTGTCCCGGCTTGAGGTTGGCGGAAGCGGCGGTGCCGCCGCAATTGTCCGCCAGTGCCATGATGGCGCCGCCATGCATGATGTTGAACCGGTTGTTGAGGTCCTCGCGCATCGGAAGTTCGGCCGTCACGCGGTCGGCCGATACGTGCGTGATCTTCATGCCGAGAAACTTGGCGAAGGCCGGCTGCTGATGGGCCAGGCCGTTAAGGTCGCTCATGGCAATTGCTCCAGCCAGCGGGCGGCAAGCGCGAGGTCCTGCTCGGTGAGAGTGTGACCGGCGGCCACCGTCTCGTAGGTGAGGGCGGCGCCGGCCGCGCGCAGCACGGCGGCGAGCCGGTCGCGCGCGGCGGGCCGCACCATCGGGTCGGCGGCGCCGGAAAGCAAGAGCACCGGCATTGCGTTCAACGCAGGCGGGGTCTGCGGCTCGAACGGCAGGGTGGCGCGCATGAGCAGGGCGCCGCGTAGGACCTCGGGCCGCGTCAGCAGCAGCGCGGCCGCGATATTGGCGCCGTTGGAAAAGCCGACCGCGACCGGCGCCTGCAGGCCGTAGGCCTTGCGCGCGGCAATGACGAAATCGGCCAGCTCGGCCGTACGCGCCTTCAGGTCGTCGATGTCGAACACGCCTTCGGCCAGCCGGCGGAAAAAGCGCGGCATGCCGTGCTCCAGCACCTTGCCGCGCGGCGACAATAACGCCGCGCCGGGCAGCAGGTGCGCGCCGAGCTGAAGCAGATCGTTTTCGTCGCCGCCGGTGCCGTGCAGAAGGAGCAGGGGAGGCAGGCCTTCGCGTTCGGCCGGAACGTAGCGATGGATGAAGCCGAGATCGATCATGGTCCTCGCCAAATATAGACCGGGCCAAAAAGCAAAAGGCGCGAACGTTGCCGCTCGCGCCCGATTTCAGGCCGCCCGCGTCAGTCGCGCGGCTGCGGCACGATGCGGATGTAAGGCCGCGGCGCCTTGAAGCCCTGCGGCCAGAGCTTCTTGGCTTCGTCGTCGCTGACCGAGCCGGCGATGATCACGTCGTCACCCTGCTTCCAGTTGGCGGGGGTGGCGACGCGGTGCTTGGCCGTCATCTGCAACGAGTCGAGCACGCGCAGCACTTCGTCGAAGTTGCGCCCGGTGGTCATCGGATAGACCAGGATCAGCTTCACCTTCTTGTCCGGTCCGACGATGAACACGTTGCGGACGGTCTGGTTGTCGGCGGCGGTGCGGCCTTCCGAGCCGCCCGTGACGGCGGCCGGCAACATGCCGTAGGCTTTCGACACCTTCAGCTCGGTGTCGCCGATCATCGGGTAGTTCGGCGCGAAGCCGACCACGTCCTGGATGTCGACGGCCCATTTCTTGTGGTTGTCGACCGGATCGACCGACAGGCCGATGATCTTGGTGTTGCGCTTGTCGAATTCGGGCTTGAGCCGGGCCATGGTGCCGAGCTCGGTGGTGCAGACGGGCGTGAAGTCCTTGGGATGCGAGAACAGCACGCCCCAGGAGTTTCCGAGCCAGTCGTGAAAGCGGATAGGACCTTCGGTGGTTTCCGCTTCGAAATCGGGAGCGATATCGCCAATTGCCAGAGCCATGACAACCTCCAAGCCGCGTACGTGTGATGTGTATGCGGCTGATCTATAGTGTTCCATGCCCGGGTGGAATAGGCCGCCGCACAAAGAGGATGGCTGGCCCAAGACGCGGCGCATTTACAGAACGGGGTTCGTCGCCCGGGGGCTGTTCTGAAAGGATTTTCCAGCGGGCGGGTGCCGGCGGCGGCGTGCTTTGCCGGCAAAGGTCCGTCCCCTAGAGTCGGCGCACCGAGGAGGCGTGCGTAATGGAAGCGGATCAATTGCTCTCGCGGCTCGCGGTCGCGCTCGGCATCGGCCTGCTGATCGGACTCGAGCGCGGCTGGAAAACGCGCGAGGCCGAGCCCGGCAGCCGCGCGGCCGGTATCCGCACCTTTGCGCTGAGCGGCCTGCTGGGGGGCGTCTTCGGCGCATTGGCGCAGGCGACGGGCACCGCCGAAGGCGCCGGCCTGACGCTCGGCTTCGGCTTCGCCGTTTACGCCGTGGTCGCCGCACTGTTCGAACGTGACGCCGCGCGCGCCGCGGACAGCTATTCCGCCACCACGATCGTTGCCGCCATGCTCACCTTCGCGCTCGGCGCCTATGCGGTGCTCGGCGACATGCGGGCGGCGGCTGCCGCCGCCGTTGTGGCGACCGGCATCCTGGCGGCGCGTGAGGATATCCACGGCTGGGTCGCGCGCATCACCTGGCCGGAACTGCGTTCGGCGCTTGTGCTCCTGGCCATGACGTTCATCGTGCTCCCGGTGGTGCCCGACACGCCGGTCGGGCCGGGCGGCGGCGTCAACCCGCGCGAGGTGTGGTTGATCGCCATCGTGCTGGCCGGCGTGTCTTTCCTCGGCTATGGGGCGGTGAAATATCTCGGCGCCACGCGCGGCGTGCTGCTGGCGGCGCTGGCCGGCGGGCTGGTGTCCTCGACGGCGGTGACGTTGACGAATGCGCGCCGCGCCGCCTCGAAGGAGGGCGCTCCCCGCCTGCAGGCGGCCGGCGTCGCGGCGGCAACCGCGGTCTCGTTTCTGCGCGTCATCGCCATCGTCGCTGCGCTCAACCCGCTGCTGCTGGTCTTTGTCGGGCCGGCGCTGGCGACGGCGACGCTAGTGGCGGTCGCTTTGGCGATCGCGCTGATCTACTGGCGCGTTGCCGCGGGCAAGGGCGCGGACGCCGCGCCGGTCGAATTCCGCAATCCGTTCAGCTTCTGGCCCGTGGTCGGTTTCGCCCTGTTTCTTGGCGTCGTTATTGTGCTCGGCCGTCTCCTCGGCGAGCAATTCGGGAGCAACGGCGCGCTGCTGGGAGCACTCGGTCTCGGTCTGGCCGACGTCGATGCCGTCACGATCTCCGTGGCGCGGCTGGCGCCGGAACCCCTGACCGGGCTCGCTGCAAGCCTGGCGATCCTGGCCGCCGTGGTCAGCAACATGACCGCCAAGCTCGTCATCAGCGTTGCCATCGGGCGAGGCCGTTTCGCCGCCGCCGTCACGGTCATGACGGTCGCCTGCTGGGCCGCCGGCGGCGCCGCGCTCGGGCTGACCCTGGCTATGCGTGGAGGCTAGGCCGCCGCCGTTGACTTTTCCGCTGCGACGCCGCAAAGCCAATAGGCCGGCCCGGGAGTTGGTAACGCGGCATGTTCAAGCGCATCCTGATCGCCAATCGCGGCGAAATCGCCTGCCGGATTATCAAAACCGCTCGCCGCATGGGGATCGAGACGGTCGCCGTCTATTCCGACGCCGACAGGGACGCCCTGCACGTCGAGATGGCCGACAGCGCCATCGCCATCGGGCCGCCGCCGGCGGCGGAAAGCTACCTGGTCATCGACAAGATCGTCGCCGCCTGCAAGGCGAGCGGGGCCGAGGCCGTCCACCCCGGCTACGGCTTCCTGTCCGAGCGCGAGGCTTTCCCGAAGGCGCTGGAAGCCGCCGGCATCGTCTTCATCGGCCCAAATCCCAAGGCCATCGCCGCCATGGGCGACAAGATCGAATCCAAGAAGGCGGCGGCCGCGGCCAAGGTCTCGACCGTGCCGGGCCATCTCGGCGTCATCGAGGACGACAACGCCGCCATGCGGATCGCCGACGAGATCGGCTATCCGGTGATGATCAAGGCCTCGGCCGGCGGCGGCGGCAAGGGCATGCGCGTCGCGTACTCCCGGGTCGAAGTGGCGGAAGGCTTCGCGCGCGCGCGCTCGGAAGCGAAGTCGTCCTTCGGCGACGACCGCGTCTTCATCGAGAAGTTCATCACCGATCCGCGCCACATCGAAATCCAGGTGCTCGGCGACAAGCACGGCAACGTCATTTATCTCGGCGAGCGCGAATGCTCGATCCAGCGCCGCAATCAGAAGGTGATCGAGGAGGCGCCGTCACCGCTGCTCGATGAAGCCACGCGCAGGAAGATGGGCGAGCAGGCGGTCGCGCTCGCCAAGGCGGTGGGCTACGACTCGGCCGGCACCGTCGAGTTCGTCGCCGGGCAGGACAAGAGCTTCTTCTTCCTCGAGATGAACACCCGGCTCCAGGTCGAGCACCCGGTGACCGAGCTCGTCACCGGCATCGATCTTGTCGAGCAGATGATCCGCGTCGCCGTCGGCGAGAAGCTGTCGATCAAGCAGAGCGACGTGAAGCTTTCCGGCTGGGCGGTCGAAAGCCGCATCTATGCCGAGGATCCGTACCGCAATTTCCTGCCCTCGATCGGGCGGCTGACGCGCTACCGCCCGCCCGCGGAGCGCAAGGTCGCGGGCGTCACGGTGCGCAACGACACCGGCGTCTACGAGGGCGGCGAGATTTCGCTCTACTACGATCCGATGATCGCCAAGCTCGTCACGCACGCTCCCGACCGCGCGCAGGCGATCGACGCGCAGGCCGACGCGCTCGACGCTTTCGTCGTCGACGGCATCCGCCACAACATTCCGTTTTTGTCGGCGCTGATGGCGCATCCGCGCTGGCGCGCCGGCAAGCTTTCGACCGGCTTCATCGCCGAGGAATTCCCGCAAGGCTTCCATCCGCAGCCGGCGGAGGGCGAACGCGCGCAGGTGATCGCGGCGGCGGCCGCGGCCATCGACCACGTGCTCGGCGAGCGCAAGCGGCAGATCTCCGGCCAGATGAACGGGCGCAGCGTCACGCGCGAGAGCCAGCGCGCGGTCTGGCTCGGCAAGGACGAGCACCGGCTCGAAGTGCGGCGCGAGAACGGCGCCATCGAGGTCCGTTTCCCGGGTAAGTCCGGCGCGCGCCTTCTGCAATCGGACTGGAAGCCGGGCGATCCGATCTGGAACGGCACGATCGACGGCCATCCGGTCGCCGTGCAGGTGCGCACTTTGCCGAACGGCTTTACGCTCGCCTACCGCGGCGTCGAGACCAAGGCCTATGTCTACACCGCGCGCGAAGCCGGCTATGCGCGGCTGATGCCGGTGAAGCAGGCGGCCGACACCGGCAAGCAGGTGCTTTGCCCGATGCCCGGCCTCGTGATTTCCATCGCGGTCAAGGAAGGCCAGGAGGTCAAAGCGGGCGAGACCGTCGCCGTGGTCGAGGCGATGAAGATGGAGAACGTGCTGCGCGCCGAGATCGACGGCACGGTCAAGAAGATCCACGCCAAGCCGGGCGACAGCCTGGCGGTCGACGCGGTCATTCTCGAATTCGCCTGACACAGGAACCGGTTGCGGCTGAGAACGTTCGCCCCGTGAAATCACGTCACGGAGGTGTTTCATGTCCGCCACGCCGATGCCCGCCCAACAGCAGGAACACCAGCCCGGCCGCGAAGACAAGATGCGGCCGCAACCCGACTTCACGCCCAAGTACCCGGGCGTCGGCAAGCTCAAGGACAAGGTGGCGCTGATCACCGGCGGCGACAGCGGCATCGGCCGCGCGGTCGCGGTGGCGATGGCGCGCGAGGGCGCGCTCGCCGCGATCGTCTATCTCGAGGAACACAAGGACGCCAACGCAACCCGCGACGCGGTCAAGCGCGAGGGGAGCGAGGCGCTGCTGTTGCCGGGCGACGTCGGCGACGAGGCCTTCTGCGCGGCGGCGGTCGAGGCGACGGTGGAGCAGTTCGGCCGGCTCGATATTCTCGTGAACAACGCAGCCGAGCAGCACGAAACCGGCGACATCCGCAAGATCGACGCGGGGCAGATCGAACGCACCTTCCGCACCAACATCTTCAGCTATTTCTTCATGGCCAAGCACGCGCTGCGCCACATGGCGCGCGGCGGTACGATCATCAACACCGCTTCGATCACCGCCTATCAGGGTCACAAGACGCTGCTCGATTATTCGGCCACCAAAGGCGCGATCGTGACCATGACGCGCTCGCTGTCGGAGGCGCTGATCGAGGAGGGCATCCGCGTCAACGCGGTGGCGCCGGGGCCGATCTGGACGCCGTTGATCCCGGCCTCGTTCGACGCCGGCCACGTCGCCAAGCACGGGTTGGCGGCGCCGATGCAGCGCCCCGGCCAGCCGAACGAGGTCGCCCCCTGCTACGTGTTTCTGGCCTGCGAGGAGGCGTCCTACATCACCGGCCAGGTGCTGCATCCCAATGGCGGCTCGGTGGTGAACGGCTAGGAACCGCGCCGACGGCGGGGCGTTTGCTCCAGACAAACAGGGAGCCGGCTTATGCCTCCGAAACGCGAACGCGACCCCGATCTGGAAACCAACACGTCGCCTGATCTCCTGAGCGACGATCTGCGCCGGCGCGACCAGCGCCAAACCCCGCCCGACTCGATGCCGCCGCGCGACGATGCGCGCGAGGGCGAGGAGCCGGCGGGCGGCGGCTTCACCCCGAAGGCCGATGGCGGCAATGCCGACCATCCGATCCACGACGACGATCCGTCGGAAAACGCCGGCCCGGGCGACTACGAGCGCGAGATCGACCGGCTCGACGCCGTCCCGCGCGACTAGTTGTTGCCGCCCGCGCCGCTCTGCTAAACGCAGGACGCGATGCGGTTCTATTTCGCCTACGGCTCGAACATGGATCGCGACGCCATGAAGCGGCGCTGCCCGGAGGCGCGCGCGCTCGGCCCGGCGGTGCTCGAGGGCTATCGCTTTTTCGTCGGCCGCGAAGGCTGGGGTTCGGTGCGGCCCTCGCCGGGCTGCCGCGTGCACGGCGTTTTGTGGAAAGTGTCGCCGCGCGACATGGCGGCGCTGCACGCCTACGAATTGCTGCACACGGGACTCTACGATCTGCGCACGCTGCCGGTGCGGCGCGGCGGACGCCTCGTGCCGGCCATGATCTATTTGCTGCGCCAGCGCGTCGAAGGCCGCGCGCGTCCCGGCTATGTCGAGGCGATCGCCGCCGCGGCGCGCGGCTGGCAGCTGCCGCAGCGCTACATCGCATCGCTGGAAAGGCTGGCCGCATGAGCGACGTCATCCGGCATCTCAGCATCCGCGGGCGCGTGCAGGGCGTCGGCTACCGCGCTTTCGTCACGCGCGAGGCGCTGCGTCACGGCGTCGAAGGCTGGGTGCGCAACCGCCGCGACGGCTCGGTGGAGGCGGTGCTTGCCGGCGCGCCGGAGAACGTCGCCGCCGTGATCGAGGCCTGCCGGCGCGGGCCTTACGGGGCGCGGGTCGATGCGATCGACGAGCGTCAGGGCGGTGCGGACGAGCTCAGCTTGCGCGAAGCGGCGGAAAGGTTCTCGGAGTTGCCGACGGCCTGAGTGCCTCGTGCTAGCGATTTTGGCGAACTGCTCCACAGAAAAATGGCATCGATACCTTCGGGCCTCTATTGCCTGCATAGTGCGAATCAGACAGTTAGAAGAGTCCAGGCAAGTTGAGTGCAGTCCGCTTTTCGGGGGGCTAACCACAATGCCGACGGTCGGACTCTCTGCATTTCTGAAGCTTTATTCGCTCGATGTTAAGCACAAAGAGCGCGAGTATAAAAAGTATGCCACCAAAAAGGGTGGGTACGATTTCTATTGGACGTTGAAAGACGCGGCTGCGCGGCTGACTTTTGGCAAAAAGCCAATTCCAGAGGCTGAAGCGGTGTTCAAGAGCATTCAACGGGCGTCGGAGATTGCGCACAATAAAAGTGGATTTGTTTCGTTGGCTGATTGGCTGTCAAAGGATCGATACGCATTTTTCCCCCCGCCAAGTACAAAGTTTCAGTCACCTAAGGGCTTTTTGACAATTAAGTTGGAGCCGGAATTTGGCCTCTTAGGGCGAGGCGGCAGGCGATTAGTTTCGCTTTGGAATACAATGAAGCCAGAGTTGACGCCTCAGGCGGCGGGCGTCGGCATACACCTAATTGAATCCTATCTGTGCATCGGCGAGTGTGTTGACTGCAAGGGCATGGTTTTAGATTTACGTAAGAGTCGCCCATACGTCACAGATGCAATTCCTGAGCAGGTAAAGACCGCGCTCGCCAAAGAATTGAATTGGGTTGATAACTATTTCGAGACTCTTCCAAAGGAAGAGGCAGCCTAACTCGTTGCCTCAAATAGCGGCGAAAATGCCCGCCGCATCGCCATGTCCACTTCCGCCATCGAGACGATGTGGCCGAGATCGGCCAAACTGGTGACGCCGTAGCGCTGTTCCTTCACGCCGCAGGGCACGATGCCACCGAAATGGCTGAGGTCGGGCTCGACGTTGAGCGCGACGCCGTGCAGCGTCACCCACTGCTTCACGCGAATGCCGAGCGCGGCGATCTTGTCCTCATAGCCTTCGCCCTTGTCGGGCCGCCGCACCCAGACGCCGATGCGGTCCTCGCGCCGCTCGCCGGTGACGTTGAAGGCGGCCAGCGTGCGAATCAGCCATTCCTCCAGCGTCGCCACGAAGCGGCGCACGTCCGGTCCGCGCCGGCGCAGGTCGATCATCGCATAGGCCACGCGCTGGCCGGGGCCGTGATAGGTCATCTGGCCGCCGCGCCCGGCCTCAAACACGGGAAAGCGCGCCTCCCGCAGGTCCGCTGGGTCCGCGCTGGTGCCCGCCGTGTAGAGCGGGGGATGCTCCAGCAGCCAGACCAGCTCCGGGGCGCGCCCGGCGGCGATATCGGCCACCCGCGCCTCCATGGCGGCAAGCGCGTCCGCGTAGCCGACCGGGGAATCGCTGACGCGCCATTCCACCGGGGCGCTTGCGGGCGCCGGGGCCAAGCCAAAACTCAATTCGTTACGAATATTAACCACCCGTTCACCATACCATGATGACCTCAGAGCCGCCCGCAATCGCGCGGGCGGAAATGGGAATCACACGTGGCCACACTCGACAAGGTTGCCGTCGATATCACCGTGGTGCTCGGCACCACGTCTATGCCGATCCACCAGGTGCTGCGGCTCGGCCGCGGCGCCATCATCGAGCTGGACGCCGGGGAGGACGACGCGGTCAGCATCCTCGCCAACAACCTGGCGGTGGCCAAAGGCACCGTGGTGGTCAACGGCAACCGCATCGCGGTCGAAGTGGCCGAGCTCCTGCCGCGCCCGCCCGACATGCGCTGACAGCCCCGCAAGGGGCAGATAGGCGCTCCCGGCGCCTCCCGCTAACGGCTTGAAATTCTGCGGAAAAACACCTGCTATATTTGCGGGAGGAGGGGCTTGCGGCCCTTGTCCCTGCGGACTCCATTTGTTACATGGTCCGCCGTCGTCAGGACGTTCGGCTTAGGCCTTCGTCCAACCTCCATGCGGTCGTGGCGGAATTGGTAGACGCACTAGCTTGAGGTGCTAGCGGGGCAACCCGTGGAGGTTCGAGTCCTCTCGACCGCACCAAGGTCAAAACTCTAATCGATTCAGTCAATTAGAGCCGCGCGGCAATGGGGCTGCGCGGGCATGGGGGCGAAACTGGCGCCTCCTAGGCCGCCGCCAGCTCCCGCACGGTCGGGGCCTTGCGCGCGAAGCCGTCATAGAGATCGAGCATGCGCTCGAACCACGCCGCCGCCGCCGAGCCGCCCGGCAGGAAGGTCGTTCCGCTGATGACGTTCGCCCATTGCAGCGAGCCGAACAGCGCGTAGTCGGAATAGTTCGGGCGCGCGCCGCCGAAGAAGGCCGTTTCGGCCAGCGTGGCCTCCGCCGGCGCCATCGCTTTAACGAAGATCGGCAGGCAGGCCGCGCGGTCGCCGCAGGCCTGCTCCAGCGTCATGCCCAGCGCCTTCTCGCGGCTGCTGCGGAAATAGTCTTGGTCTTTCTGCGCCGCCGCCTTGTGCACGTCGAGCAGTACGAGCGCGCGCATGGCCGGATGCAGCGTGAGGTCGCACCAGGAATTCATGAAGTGCGCGGCTGCCCGCTCGGCATCGTCCTTCATGAGAGGCGGGCGGTCGGGATAGCTGCGGTCGAGATAGAGCGCGATCTGCCAGCTATCCTGCACCCTCTCGGCGCCATCGATGAGGGTCGGCACGCGGCCGCTGCCGCCCACGATCTCCTTTTCGGTGAATCGCCACGGCGTCGTCTCGAAGGGCAGGCCCTTGTGCTTGAGCGCCATCTTGGTGCGCCAGCAATAAGGGCTGAAGCGCAGGCGTTCGTCGCGTCCGGCGAGATCGAAGATCTTGATCATTGCACAACCTTGATTGCGGCAGTGCATGACGATAGTCGCGCCGTCCATCCGGCTGCAAGTCGGGAAAGTCAGCCCGTGAGAATGCGGCTGTAGCCGCGGCCGATGAACTCCTCGTCGTAATGCTGCCAGGCGGTCGGATGGCCGCAAGCCGAAACGCCGGCCAAGGTGACGGCATAGACGGCGTTCTGCCGGTCGCGGTCTTGCGGGCTGAGATTGTGCGGGAGGTTCATGCCGGCATAGCCGAGATGGCCCACGCGTTCGCAAGTAAGGCCGCGCGCGGCGTCGAGCGCGGCCTTCGCCGTCACATAATGATCCGAATGATCGCCCGGATTGATGCCGGCATCTGGATCGGGCAGATGCAGCGTCGCCGGCATCTCGCCGCGCTCGTGTTCGATCAGCGCACGCAAGGTGGCGGCGAGATCGGCCCAGTCTTGAAACGACGCCGAGCCGTCGACCGCCGTCATCCGATCGATCTGCCCGTCGGCCAGCCGCTGCAACGATTGCAGGCCGGTCTCAGCATAGCCGGTGCCGGCCGGGCTGCCGTCGGGCAGGCGCAGAAAATAGGCGGCCGTGTTGCGATAGCGCACGCAGGCGATGGCATGGCCGTTGATCGTCTCTGTTGCGCTCATCGGCTCTGCCGGCGGTTCCCAGTCGGGATCGGCCATGAAGCGGATTGCGCACAGCGCGCCGTTTTCGCGCGCGCGATAAAGCGGCTGCTTGCGCCCGGCCGCGCCCGTGCCCAAGCCGGCGTCGCCTGCGGTCATGTGCACGAAGACGCAAGGGTCGCCCGCGCGCACGTCCGCGAAGGCCGGCGGATTCATGAAAAGCTGCCAGTCGTCCTGGTGCGCGGAGAAATAGAAGGCCGTGCGGCGCTGGTTGGGGCTGACTGCCATGGGCTCACGGGTTCGGGCGAATTTCCGTTACTTGGCGGCATTTTTGTCGCTTTTGTCTTGACCGAAATCAATGCCACGAAGGCCGCCGTCGCGTGTGATGGTCCCGCCAAAGAGGGCTTCCGTCGATGACAGGCTATGTGCGCTGGTTTTCCGATATCCGCATCGGCGATGTCGGGCTGGTCGGTGGCAAGAACGCTTCGCTCGGCGAACTCTATGGCAGCCTGTCGCAAAAAGGCGTGCGCGTGCCGAACGGCTTTGCGCTGACCGCGCAGGCCTATCGGGACGCGCTGACGGCGGCGAACGCCTGGGAGCCGCTGCACGCTTTGTTCGACACCTTGGACAAGCGCGACGTCGCGCTGCTGGCGGAGCGCGCGGCTAAGGCGCGCGAGATCGTCTACAAGGCGACCGACACGGCGGCGCTGCGCGAGCAGGTCGAGCGCGCCTACCGTCAGCTGGAGAAGGAATACGGCGCCAATGTCGCGGTCGCAGTGCGCAGTTCGGCCACCGCTGAGGATTTGCCGTCGGCAAGCTTCGCCGGCCAGCACGAAAGCTATTTGAACGTGGTCGGTCCGGCCGATCTGTTCGAAGCCTGCCGCCGCTGCTTTGCCTCGATCTTCACCGACCGCGCGATCTCCTACCGCGTCGACAACGGTTTCGACCATTTCAAGGTCTGGTTGTCGGTCGGCGTCATGAAGATGGTGCGCGCCGATATCGGCTCGAGTGGTGTGATCTTCACGCTCGACACCGAATCCGGATTCCGCGACGTGGTCTTCGTCACCGGCGTCTATGGACTGGGCGAGAACATCGTGCAGGGCGTCGTCGATCCGGACGAGTTCTATGTGCACAAGCCGACCTTCAAGGCGGGCAAGCGCGCGGTGCTGAGCCGCACGCTCGGGCGCAAGCACCTGCGCATGGTCTATGCCGATCAAAGCGGCGGCACCAGGAACGTGCCGGTCCCCGACCCCGAGCGCGAGCGCTTCTGCATCACGGACGCCGAGGTGCTCAAGCTCGCCGCCGACGCCATCGTCATCGAGGAACACTATTCCGCTAATGCCGGCCATCCGATGCCGATGGACATCGAATGGGCCAAGGATGGCGACGACGGGCAGCTTTATATCATCCAGGCGCGGCCGGAGACGGTGGTGTCGCAGCGTGCGCCGACGCATTTCGACACCTATGCGCTGGGCCGCTCAAGCGCGGTCTTGGCCACCGGCCGCGCGGTCGGCGAAAAGATCGCCGCCGGTCCGGTGCGCATCATCGCCGGCGCGCGCGATCTCGCCCAGTTCAAGGCCGGCGAGGTGCTGGTCGCGGAGCAGACCACGCCCGACTGGGAGCCGGTGATGAAGATCGCCGCCGCCATCGTCACCGAACGGGGCGGGCGCACCTGTCATGCGGCCATCGTCGCGCGCGAGCTCGGCATTCCGGCGGTGGTCGGCGCGGCCGGCGCGAAAGGCCTGTTGAAGACCGGCGCCATGGTGACGGTCAGTTGCGCGGAGGGCGAGGTCGGGCGCGTCTACGAGGGCGCGTTGCCGATCAAGAAGACACAGGTGGATTTGAGCGACGTGAAACGCCCGCGCACCGAGATCATGCTCAATCTCGGCAACCCGGGGCTCGCCTTCCACAGCGCGATGGTGCCGAACGACGGCGTCGGCCTGGCGCGCATGGAGTTCATCATCAGCGAGCACATCAAGGTGCACCCGATGGCGCTGGTGCACCCGGAAAAGGTCGTCTCGGCCGAGGCGCGGGCGCAGATCGATGCGCTGGTGCGCACCTATGCGAAACCGGCCGACTATTTCATTGAGAAGCTGTCGGAAGGCGTCGGCATGATCGGCGCGGCCTTCTATCCGAGGCCGGTGATCGTGCGGCTGTCCGACTTCAAGACCAACGAGTACGCCAAGCTCGTCGGCGGCGAAGGCTTCGAGCCGCGCGAGGAAAACCCGATGCTCGGCTTCCGCGGCGCGGCGCGCTATTCGCACCCGGCCTATGCGGAAGGCTTCGCGCTCGAATGCGCCGCGCTTAAGCGCGTGCGCGAGGACATGGGCCTCACCAACGTCCGCATCATGGTGCCATTCTGCCGGCGCGTGGAGGAAGCCGAGCGCGTGCTCGCGACCATGGCGGCGCACGGCCTCAAGCGCGGCGAGAACGGGCTCGAGGTCTACGTCATGTGCGAGATCCCGAACAACGTCATCCTCATCGACGCCTTCGCCAAATTGTTCGACGGTTTCTCCATCGGCTCCAACGACCTGACCCAGCTCACGCTCGGCGTCGACCGCGATTCCGAGATCGTCGCCTTCGATTTCGACGAGCGCGATCCCGGCATGCTGGAAATGTTCAGGCTTGCGATCGTCGGCGCCAAGCGCAACGGCCGCCATATCGGCATCTGCGGCGAGGCCCCGGCCAATTATCCCGAGGTCGCGCGCTATCTCGCCGGCCTCGGCATCGACTCCATCAGCGTCAACCCGTCCAGCATCCTGCGCACCATGCAGGTGGTGAGCGAGGCCGAGGGCGCGAACGCCAAGGCCGCCGAGTAGCTCACAGGCACGGGCGGATGTAGGCGCGGTTGGCTTCCCACAATTCGTCGAGCAGCTTCACCGCCGCCTCGGCCGAGTTCACCACCGGGTCGATCAGCAGCGCCTGCAAGGCGAGCTCCTTGGAGCCGCGCATGGCGGCCTCGACCGCCATCAGCTGCACATTGACCTGCGTATGCAGCAACTTGGCGATGCCGTCGGGCAGGCGCCCGAGCGAAATGGGGTGGATGCCGGCGGCGTCCGCCATCACCGGCACTTCGACCGCGGCGTCGTCCGGCAGATTGGGGATGGCGCCGCGGTTCGGCACCACGGCCGATTCCAGCACGCGCTTCTTGTTGTGCAGCACGCCGCCGATGGCCGCCGCGCCGCGCTCGCCCGACGGCTCCAGCCAGTCGGCCGGCATTTTACCGCCTTTGAGCACGCGCTCGAGCGTCTGGCGGAATTCGTCGCGCCCGCGCTCGTCGGCGGCGAAGTCGTAGCCGTGCTCGCCGCCCTCCCAGCCATAGGCGAGGTGCTCGCCGAGATGGTCGTCGCTGCACGTCATCCAGTAGCCGAATGTTTTGAACAGCCGGCGCGTCAGCAGCAAATAGGTCGGGTCGTAGTCCTTCTCCATCGCGCGCAGGCGCGGGTAGAGGTCTTCGCCGGTCTTGCGATGGCGGATGTGCATCAGGCACTGCGCGTGGTTGAGGCCCGCGCCCCAGAGGTCGACGTCCTCGTAAGGCAGCTTCATGATGTCGGCGACCGCGCCTTGGCCCATGAAGATGCCGTGGCACAGACCCATGGCCTTGATCGGGCTGTATTTGCCGAGCGCGAGGACGATGCGGTTCTCCGGATTGGAAAAATTGATAAACAGCGCGTTCGGACACAGCGCCTCGATGTCGCGCGCGATATCGAACACCAGCGGCAGCGTCCGCAGCGTGAACATCAGCCCGCCCGGGCCGCTGTTTTCGCCGAGCGTGTGGCGGATGCCGTATTTGCGCGGCACCTCCCAGTCGAGCTGCCACAGCCGGTTGCGCTCGACCGCGGTGGCGTTGACGACGAAGCCCGCGCCATCGAGCGCGGCGCGGCGGTCGGTGGTGTGCTCGATCTTGAGGCCGGCGCCCGCCTTGGCGTTCAGCAGATTGGCGAGCGCGATCATCTTGGCGAGCGTATCGGCATTGAGGTCGACCATCGTCAGCGTGCTGCCGCGCAATTCGTCGCTGGCGAACACGTCGCGCAGCATCGAGAGCCCGAACGAGGCGCTGCCGGCGCCGATGAAAACAATCTTGGTCGTATTCGTCATGCCGGCAATCCTTGCGCTGCTTTGGCGTGAAGCTCGTCCGCCTCGGCATTGACGGCGGTCATCTCGCGGGTGAGGTCCTCGTAGACGCGGTCCTCGATGGTGACCGTGCCGAAATTGGAGTTCTCGCCGTCGAAGCGGCCCTCGGCCGGCTGGTCGGCGTGCTCGAACCAGTGATAGCCGACGAGCGTCGCCCGCCGCAGTCCGGCGACGGCGTAGCGGCGGAAGGCGGCCGCGCGCTCTTGCTGCGTCGCCACCACCGGCCCGGCGCCGTTGCTGTTGGGCAGGCCGGAATCGATGGCGCGGAAGGAGAACTCGCCGAGCAGGCAGGGCTTGCCGGTTTCCTCATAGGCGTCGAGCGCGCCGTTGGGGTCGGGCCCGTAGCAATTGAACGACAGCACGTCGACGTGCCGCCCGCAGGCGGCGATGACTTCGCCCGGCGGCGGAAATGCAAAGCGGCTGCCGAGCACCAGGTGGTTGGGATCGGCGGCCTTGATGGCGGCGACCGTGAGCGCGAAATAGCGCTCCGCCAGCCGCGCGAGAAAAGCGTCGCAGTCGGCCATCACGGCGGCGCGCCCCGCATGCGCGCGGTTGAGCTCTTCCTCCTCGCGCGCCGTGCGGTCGTAAGGCGGCTTGCGCCGGAAAGGCGGCTCGATGCGCGGCAGCGCCGGCACCTCGTCCCACGTGCGGGCAGAGGTGCGCCAGGCCGCGTTGAAAGCGCCGATGTCGCCGTGCCGCTCGCGCAGCAACGCGATTGCCGCCGCGCGCCCGGGTGTCGTTGGCGACAGGGTGAGAAACAACATGAGCAGATCGTCCGGCCCGCGCCAGTCCGGCGACCAGCGCAATTCGTTGTCGATGAACCAGCCGATGATATTGGCGTCGTGCGCGCGGCCCGCGCACAGCGCGCGCGCCCGCTGCACGATATGCGTCTCGAAGGCGGGATCGAACACGTCGGGGAAATCCTGCCGCGGCAGCGAAGGGTTCTTGTCGTTGGTTTGCCACGCGAAGGTCATGCCGAGATCGAGATTGGGCGTCACGGCCAGCGTCAGGCCCGCATCGGCGACCTTCTCGTCCGACCATGCGCCGAGCGTATTGAAGCCCCACGACTTGAGCCGCGCGGCGGCGGCGGACCGCCAGGCGTCCTCGCTGCCGTATTTGCGAAAACACGCCTCGGCGTAAGGGATGCGCGACGTGTTCTGGATCGCATCCTGGTCGAAGCGCACGGTGTTGACGCCTTTCGACAGGAAGCGGCCGCCGTCCGGATCTGCCAGCCAGAACGCGCCGTCGGCCCGCTCGACGCGAAAGAAGCCGTTCGGCGGCAGGCCGGCGAGGCCACCCCAGCGGGTCTTCGGCGGTTCAGCAGACATCGGCGGCTCGCTTTGAACGGTCGCGATAGTCTGCCGCCCGTTTGTCTCAATCAATTGACTTGTCTCAATAATGTCGCGCTTCTTGGGGTTAATTTCGTCTTCGAATACGAGGACCATTCATGGCTTCAGGCGAGGATGCCGGATTTCCGCCCGTCGCGGCATTGCGCCGCGATTTCCTCTGGGGCGCGTCGACCTCGGCCTACCAGATCGAGGGCGCCACGCATGAGGACGGCCGCGGTCCGAGCGTGTGGGACACCGACGGGCGCCGCGGCCGCATCGAAGGCAAGGATACCGGCGACGCGGCTTGCGACCACTATCACCGCTACCCGGAAGACGTCGCGCTCATGCAGCGGCTCGGCCTTGCGGCCTACCGTTTTTCCGTCGGCTGGCCGCGCGTGCTGCCGCAGGGGCGGGGGACGCCGAACGAAGCCGGGCTCGCCTTCTACGACCGGCTGATCGACGCGCTGCTCGCAGCCCGCATCGAGCCGTGGCTATGCCTCTATCACTGGGACATGCCGCAGGCGCTCGACGACCTCGGCGGCTGGACCAACCGCGACAGCTCCCAATGGTTTGCCGACTACGCCGCGCTGGTCGCGGACCGCTACGGCGACCGGGTGAAGCGTTTCGCCACGTTCAACGAGCCGTCCATCTTCACGCTGTTCGGCTACGGCTTCGGCAAAAACCAGCGCGACAAGAGCGGCGTCGAGGCCTTTCATCGCGGCATCCACCACATCAATCTCAGCCACGGCGCGGCCGTGGACGCCATACGCGCGCGCGTGCCGGGCGCTTCCATTGGCGCCATCCACAACGTGCAGCCGTGCCTGCCATCCTCGCCCGCCGACACCGACGGCGCGCGCATGGCCGACGCCTATTGGAACCGCGCCTTTCCCGATCCGCAGTATCGCGGCGTCTATCCCGACGCGCTGCAGGCTGCGGTCGAGCCGCTCATGCAGCCGGGCGATCTCGCGCGCATCCACCGACCGCTCGACTGGTTCGGCCTCAATCACTACAGCCCTGTCTATGTGCGCAATGCGCCGGACGCGTTCTTCCGTTTCGACTTCGGCGACCGGCCGCCCGGCACGCCGGTGACGCCGATCGACTGGCCGGTCGATGCGCCCGCGTTTCGCGACACGCTGCTGCGGGTGTCGCGCGACTACGGCTTGCCGGTTTACGTGACGGAGAACGGTCTCGGCGGATCCGACAAGCCGGATGACGGCGGCGCCGTGCGCGACGACAATCGCATCGCGTTCCTGCGCGCCTATATTGCCGCCGTGAACGAAGCCGTCGCCGCGGGCGCGGACATCCGCGGCTATTTCGTCTGGTCGCTGCTCGACAATTTCGAATGGGACGCCGGCTACGGCGTGCGCTTCGGTCTCGTTTACGTCGATTATCCGACCCAGAAACGTATCCCGAAGGCGTCGTTCTCCTGGTATCGCGACCTGATCAAGTCAGCGCGCGCAGCGGCGTGACCTTGGCTTCCGCCGCCGGCCCCTTCCGGTCTTCCTCTTCAAGCTGGTCGAGCGCATTGAGCAGGCTCGCCACGCGGTGCGCCGCCGACCGCCAGTCGGCCAAGCGCTGATAATTGTCGACCAGCCAGTTGAACGCGCCCTGCACGGTGACGAAGGCTGCCGCGGCCTGCGTCAGCTCGCCGAGCGTCATCGCGCCGCTCTGGTATTTCGGCGTGCATAGCAGCCAGGCCACCACCGGCGCCAGCAGGAAATTGCCGTGCGACACCAGCGTGGTGCGCACGAGCTGCCAGAGGAATTCGCGCCACCAGAGCAGGACGGTCTGCAGGCTCAGCCACAGCGATCGGCGCTTCTCGCCGTTCGGCTTCTTGTCGTCATGTTGCGCGTCGTGATCGCGGAACGAATCGATCGACGCGCGCAGCTCGGCTTCGGCCTGGTTGGTCCGCTCGATCACGCCGGTCAGGTGATGGCCGACCAGCACCATCAATGCCGACATCACGCTCGAATAGGCGATGACGCCGAGCACCAGATAGCCGGGGATGGTCACCGTCGCGCCGAAGATGTCGACGTCGAGGCTGCCGCCGACGCTCCACAGCACGCCGAAGAAGGTGAGCGCGGTCAGGATCGAGGAGACGAAGGCCAGCGTCAGGTCGATCGGCGCGTCGGTGGCGACACGGATGTCGACCGCGATGCGGTATTCGGGGTTTTCGCTGCCTTTGATGGCATGATTGGCGCCGTTGCCGAGGTGATTGAGCCGGTAGAAGCGGTCCTTTTCCAGCCAGCGGTCGAGGACATGGCGGGTCATGGCTTCGCGCCAGCTGCGCTGGGCCGTCATGCGGCCCCAGACCGAGGCTGCTGCGAGGACGATGCTCACCGCCGCGAGCGGCACGAAGATTTTCGCCTGCCACCAGAGCGCACCGGCGTCCCGGCGCTCGAGCGCGTCGAAGAAATTCCGGTTCCACACGTTGAGCAGCACCTGCACCAGGAGCTGCACCAGCACCACGGCGACCAGAAACAGGGCTAAAGACACGGCCCAGCCCCGCTGCGCCTTCCAGATCTCCCGAGTCGACTTCCAGAAGCGCGCGAGCAGCTGCTTCGGATCGATCGTCAGGGCGAACTGTTGGACAAGGCTCATGTCGTATTCGGTACCGGGTTGTGCGCGGTAGTCAGGTAGCTCTAACGGCATTTCGCCGGCGGCTGAGAGTACCGTGGTTTATTTATAAATTTATGGCTTGTTGCGGCCGTCCCGTATTGATCTGGGTCAGAGCTGTCCGCGACTAGGGCACCACCATAACCATACAGGGCGCAAGACTCGCGACCTTTTGCGACACGCTGCCAAGCAGAAGAGCGGAAAGACGCCCGCGCCCGCGCCGCCCGACCACGATGACGTCGGCCTTTTCGTGTTTCGCCGTCGCGATGATCGTCTCCGCCGGATCGCCCCATTCGCACTGGAGCCTGATCGTCTCCACCCCGTGGCGTTTCGCGCGTTTGCCGCCTTGCTTCAAAATGTCGTCGGCAATCTGCTTGAGCCGCTTGCTGAGGTCGCCGTCGGCGCTCGCCAGCCGCCGCATTTCCGCGCTGCTGATTTCGCCGCCGATGTTCAGTATCAGCAGCTCGGCGCCGGTGCTTTCGGCAAGCTTGGCGGCCGCGTCCAGCGCACGGTTGGCATCGGGCGAGCCGTCGATCGCGACCATGATGCGTTCCATCGGGCCCTCTGCCTTGCGGCGGCTTCCTGCGTAGCAGTCGCAGTAAAACCTAGCCGCTCGGCGCCGGAATGGAAACCAGGCAGGATGCCTCTAGCGCCGGATAGAGGAGGTTACGCCGCGGTCGGTGACGTCGCTGCGTCGCTTCTTCTTGTTCTTGCCGATCGCGCCGGTAACGGCGGGTGCATTGCCGCTGCTATCCGCAACCGCGGGCGCGGGCAGCCTTGGCACCGATTTCGGCCGTTCGCCGTCCGGCACGACGTGCACGATGCGGTAGCCGCGGGCCTTGAGTTCCTTGAGCAGCGGCGGCAGCGCCGCGGCGGTGGCCGGGTGGATGTCGTGCAGCAGCAGCACGCCGCGGCCCTTGGCCTCGATCCGCGCCAGCGCCCTCTCCACGATCCGCTGCGGCGTCACGCCGAAATACCAGTCGTCGGCGACAGCGTCGGCGCTCCACACCGCAAGCGCCTGCGAGCCCAGATAGCGCTCGACCGGCCGCGTGCGCAGCAGCCCCGGAATGCGGAAGTAGGGCGCGACCGCGCGCGGATGACCGGCCGCGGCCTGCACCGATGCGATGCCGTCGCGCACCTCGCCTTCGACCGCCTTCGGCTCCAGCCGGTCGAAGACCAGCAGATGGTTCTGGCTGTGCGTCCCGATGGTGTGGCCGTCGTTGTAGATGCGGCGCACCAGATGCGGGTGCTCGCTCGCGCGCCGCCCCACCAGAAAGTAGGTGGCCTTCACGCACTCGGACGCGAGGATGTTGAGGATGCGGTTCGTGTTGGGCGGTATGGGCCCGTCGTCGAAGGTGATGACGATTTCGCGGTCGTTCAGCGGCAAGGTCCGGCTGTACTGGATCGTGCCGATGCGCGGCAGCGCGGCCGGGCTGACCGTGATCGTGCGGCTTGTGCCGATCGCCGCCGGGTTGCCCCGGCAGGGCGCCGCCAGCGCCGCGCCGCCGCCCGCCAGCCATAGGCACATCGATGCAATCGCCGCGCCGCGCATGTCGCCCCCAATTCCCGGGATCATGTTACCCGCGGGCGGGCGCTCCTTTCGCAGCGGTGTAAGATATGATTAACGACGTATACGGTTGAATTTATTGATGTTTTACCAGCGTCCCGCTGCCCGGGACGACATGGACGATGCGGTAGCCGCGCCGCTTGAGCTCGCGCAGGAAGGCCGGGAGCATCTGCGCCGTCTGCGCCTTGGTGTCGTGGAACAGCACGATTCCGCGGCCGATCCGCTCGACGCGCGCGAGGATCAGCTCCAACTGCACCGACGGCTCCATCGGCAACCAGTCGCTCGCCCAGATGTCGGCGCCGAACACGACGAGGCCGCGCTGCTGCGCGCGGTCGAGCAGCGGTTGATTGGAAGCAAAGCCGGGAAAACGGAAGAACGGCGTCGTCGGCTCCGTGCGCCGCACGCCGTGGACCGCGAGTTCGTCGGCGGCGATGCCGCGATCGATCTCGGCCTCGGCGCGCGCGAGCGACATCTGGCTGAGCAGCGGATGCGAAAACGTGTGATGGCCGACCGTATGGCCTTCCGCCGCCGTGCGCCGCGCGATCTGCGGATAGGCCTCGGCGTTGCGGCCAAGCAGGAAGAAGGTCGCGCGCACGCATTCGTGCTTGAGCGCTGCGAGCACGCGCGGCGTGGTGGTAGGCCAAGGGCCGTCGTCGAACGTGAGCACCAGCTCCTTGGCCCGCAGCGGCAGGCCGGCGGGAAAGTGCTTGTGGCCGAGGCGGGGCGTGGTCGCCGCATTGACGGAGATGACGCGTGCGGTGCCGAGCGCCTGCGGATTGCCGGGGCAGGGCTCCGCCGCGGCGGCGCAGGGAATGGCCGCGGCCAGCGCAATGACAAGCATCCGAATCATGGAACGCCCCGAAGCCAGCACTTGAGCGCTATGACGCATGACTGGCAAGTGACAGCTATATGACACAAAGAGCTCCGTTTTCTGGAGCGGTTACCTTTCATTCACCGTCTTTCCTGACCCGGTATTAATGGTGAATCTCTATGTCTGGACCGGATGACCGCAGCGTATCGCGGGGAGAATCCGGTGGACGGCGAAGCGGGAATGGATGCGGCGGGGCGCCCCCCCGACGGCGGGACGTTTGCGTGGCCTTCGCCGCGCCACGCGCCCGTGCACGCCGGAACGCCCGCCGCGCGTTTTCAGGACATGAGCGCCGGCGGCGCGGCGCGGACAATCGTGCTTTTGGCGGTCATCGCTGCCGCCGCCACCATGCTCATCGGCTGGCTCGGCTACGACATGGCGGCGCGCAACGATGCCCGCATCGCCGCCGAACAGCGCGCGGGCCTGCGCGCGGCGATCGCCGAATTCCGCGCCGTATTCGGCCACGGCAAGGAGATCGACCCGCGCTTCGTGCGCATGATCGAGCAGAGTGTGGGGCTCAAGGCCCTCAAGTTCGAGGGCGAGCCCTCGCTCGAGGGCCGCGAGATGCAGCCGGTGATGGACGGGCACGGCCGCATTGCCGGGTTCTTCACCTGGGAGAAGAGCTATCCGACCGGCGCCATGATCGCCCGGCTGATCCCGCTGATCGGCGGCGGCGCATTGATGCTGGCCGGCTTTGCCGGCTTTTCGCTCTGGCAGGTGCGGCGGACCGCCGCGGCGCTGCAAGCCAGCGAAGCCCGCGCCGCGCGCGCCGCCGACGAGGACAAGCTCACCGGCCTTCCCAATCACGCCAAGACGCTCGAGTTGCTCGATCTCGTGCTGTCCGAGCGGGCCGACAACGAGGTCACCACCTTCGCGCTCGTCGAGCTCGACGGCATGGAGGACATCACCGCTCATCTTGGCGTGCTCGGCAGCGAAGAATTGTTGGTGGCGGTGGTCGACCGGCTGAAGCAGGCGCTGCCGGCCGAGGCCACGTGCGGCCGCATCGGCAGCGACGAGTTCGCCATCACGCTGACGGCCCCGGTCGAAACGGATGCCGAAGACATCCTGCGCGGCGTGCTGGAATCGGTGTCGCGGCCTTACTGGGTCGACAAGGTCGTGCGCGTGAGCGCGCATGCCGGCTGCGTGCAGGCGCCGCAGCATGCCGAGACGCGCGGCGAAGTAACCCGCAAGGCCGAGCTCGCCTTGCGCGCGGCCGCCAAGAAGGGACCGGGCGCGCTGGTGATGTTCGAGCCGGCGATCGACACGGTCTCCACCGACCAGAAATTCATCCACCGCGAGCTGCCGCGCGCTCTCACCGCCAACGAGCTGGAGCTGCACTACCAGCCGATCGTCTCCGCCAGCGGCGGCCGCGTGGTCGGCGTCGAGGCGCTGCTGCGCTGGACGCACGCGACGCGCGGGCCGATCCCGCCCGCGACCTTCATCCCGGTGGCCGAGCAGATGGGCCTCATGGACACGCTCGGCGCCTTCGTGCTGCGCCGCGCGCTCTTGGAAGCCAAGCGCTGGCCCGATCTCTATGTCGGCGTGAACCTGTCGCCTTTGCAGGTGCGCGACCGCGCCATCGTCGACCTGGTGCGCTCGGCGCTGGCGGAAAGCGGCATGGCGCCGTCGCGCCTGATGCTGGAAATCACCGAAGGCGTGCTGATCGACAACCCCGACGAGATGGTCAAGCGCATCGAGGACCTGCACGCGCTTGGCGTGCGCATCGCGCTCGACGATTTTGGTTCGGGCTATTCGAACCTCGGCTATCTGCAGCGTTTCCCGCTCGACAAGCTCAAGATCGACCGCAGCTTCGTCATCGGGCTCGGCCAGTCCGCCAATGGCGGCGTCATCGTTCAGGCGATCGTGGCGCTCGGCCGCGCGCTCGGCCTGTCCGTGCTGGTCGAGGGCGTGGAGACCGAGCAGCAGCGCGTGCTGTTGCGGCTTGCCGGTTGCGACGAAATGCAAGGTTATCTGTTCGCCAAGCCGGCGCCGGCCAAGGCCATCGACCGGCTGCTGGCGCAGGCCAAGCGCCAGCCCGCGGGCGGGCCCGAGCCGGACGAGGCGCTGACAGCCTGAACGCCGGCTTATAGTATCGTTTTCGCCGCGCCCGGCCGGGCGACGTGTCAGCGAGCGGAGGCGGTGCGATGATCCCCAATGCCTGGGCGGGCTTCGATTTCGGGCTCGGTTCCGACGTCGACATGCTGCGCAAGTCGGTCGCCGATTTCGCCCGCGACCGCATTGCGCCGCGCGCCGCCGACATCGACCGCAGCAACGAATTCCCGCGCGACCTCTGGCCCGAGATGGGCGCGCTCGGCCTGCACGGCATCACGGTCGAGGAGGAATATGGCGGCTCCAACCTCGGCTACCTGCATCATTGCATTGCGATGGAGGAGGTCTCGCGCGCCTCCGCCGCGGTCGGCCTGTCCTACGGCGCGCATTCCAATCTCTGCGTCAACCAGCTCCGCCGCAACGGCAGCGAAGCGCAGAAAAGAAAATATCTGCCCAAACTGATTTCCGGTGAGCACGTCGGCGCGCTCGCCATGTCGGAGCCGGGCGCGGGTTCCGACGTCGTCTCGATGCGCACGCGTGCCGACAAGAAGGGCGACCGCTACGTCCTCAACGGCTCCAAGATGTGGATTACCAACGGTCCGCTCGCCGACACGCTGGTGGTCTATGCCAAGACCGACCGTACCGCCGGCGCGCGCGGCATCACCGCCTTCGTTGTCGAGAAGGGGATGAAGGGCTTTGCCCCGGCGCAGAAGCTCGACAAGCTCGGCATGCGCGGCTCCGACACCAGCGAGCTGGTGTTCACCGACTGCGAGGTGCCGCAGGAGAACGTGCTGGGCGCGGTCGGCAACGGCGTCAACGTGCTGATGTCGGGGCTCGACTACGAGCGCGTGGTGCTCGCCGCCGGCCCGCTCGGCATCATGCAGGCCTGCATGGACGTGGTGATCCCCTACGTGCACGAGCGCCAGCAGTTCGGCCAGCCGATCGGGCGCTTCCAACTGGTGCAGGCCAAGCTCGCCGACATGTACGTGACCATGAACGCGGCCAAGTCCTACGTCTACGCGGTGGCGCGCGCCTGCGACGAGGGCCGCACCACGCGCGAGGACGCCGCCGGCGCCATCCTCTACGCGGCCGAGCGCGCGACCTGGATGGCGCTGGAAGCGATCCAGTGCCTCGGCGGCAACGGCTACATCAACGACTTCCCTACCGGGCGGCTGCTGCGCGACGCCAAGCTCTACGAGATCGGGGCGGGGACGTCCGAAATCCGCCGCATGCTGATCGGGCGCGAGATATTCGAGAAGACGCGGTAGGGTGACCTTATGCAACGCAAAAAGGATTCTCTTGGACTGGAGGAAGCGGGCCTGCGGCGCGAACTGCAGAGTCTGCGCAGGCTGCGGGCGGAGGCCGCCGCGCTGGCACGAAAGACGGGTTACCTTTCGGATGAACTAATTGCCGATCGGCGCGCCGAAGTCGTCAGAGAGGCCGAAGAGGGCCTGCATTCCCTGCAGGAGCGGGGCCGGACCCGCCTTGCCCCAGGTCAACGGCCACGCGGCCAAAGACCGAACTAGCCCGCTTTAACCTCTCGTTGCCCCGAATCAGCTAGGCCATTGGCCCATCGCGACGATGGGAGCCAAGGCCATGATGCGGGTGCGTCTGAAAGCAGACGGGCGGATCGTGGAGATCCTGCCCGACGGCAGCGAGAAGGCGGTCGAGCATAAGGACCCGGCGGCCTTCGTGCGCCATGTGCGGGCGCGCTGCGGGCTGACCCAGGCGGCCTTCGCCGAGAAGATCGAAGTGCCGATCGAGACCGTGCGCAACTGGGAACAGGGCAAGCGCTCCCCGCGCGGACCTGCGCGCGCGCTGCTCAAGCTGATCGACAAGGCGCCGGAGACGGCCTTCGCAGCGTTAGGCGGCAGACGGCGCTGACGCGCCTTTTGGGAACGGCAACCGCCGCTAAACCGCGCAGGGCGCCGCTTTGAGCACCCCCCGTTGGCAGGCCGCCGGCGAGCGGGCATGCTTTGCCGGACCCGCCCCAAACGCCCTTTCCACGCCGCCCAAGGAGACCCGTGATGCAAGTCGTTGAAGCGCAAGTTATTGAAGTATTTGGCGCCCGCATTCCCACCATCGGCCTCGGCACCATGACCCTGAAAGAGGACGTCTGCGTGCAGGCGGTGAAGACCGCGCTGCAGCTCGGCTACCGCCACCTCGACACGGCCGCGTTCTACGGCAACGAACGGGAGAACGGCGAGGGCTTGCGCGCTTCCGGCGTCAACCGCAACGACGTCTTCATCTGCACCAAGGTCCGCCAGGGCGACCTCATGCCCGACGATTTCGCGCGCGTGCTGGAGCAGAGCCTGAAGAACCTCCAATTGCCTTATGTCGACCTGCTGCTGATCCATTGGAACAACCCCGACATCCCGTTAAAGCTTTCGGTCGGTGCGCTGTGCAAGGCCAAGAAAGACGGCTTCACCAAGCATGTCGGCGTGGCGAACTTCACCACCGCCATGCTGGACGAGGCCTGGGCGGTGACGTCGGAGCCGCTGGTCTGCAACCAGATCGAGATGCACCCCTTCATCAACCAGGACAAGGTGCTGGCCGCCAGCAAGAAGCACGGCATGGCGGTGGTCGCCTATTGCCCGATCGCGCGCGGCAAAGTGCCGGGCGCGGAGGCGCTGGAGCGCATCGGCAAGGCGCACGGCAAGACCTCGGCGCAGGTGTCGCTGCGCTATCTGGTGCAGATGGGCGTCTGCGCCATTCCGCGCACCGCCACGCCCGAGCATCTCAAGCAGAACCTCGACGTGTTCGACTTCACGCTGTCGGACGCCGAGATGGCGGAGTTGAAGAAGCTCAACGCCACCAACATGCGCGTGGTCAACCCGCCGCATGCGCCGAAGTGGGATACGCCCTGATGCACGCCGTCGAGGCCAAGGGGTTCAAGATCCCGCTGGTCGGCCTTGGCACCTGGATGTTGCGCGGGCGCGAATGCGCAAGGCTCACCGAGCAGGCGATCAGGATCGGTTACCGCCACATCGACACCGCGCAGATGTACGACAACGAGCGCGCGGTGGGCGAGGGCGTGCGCGCCTCGGGCAAACGCGACGCGGTGATGGTCACCACCAAGGTGGCGCCGACCTCGCTGGCGCCGCACGACCTCGAGCGCTCGGTGAAGGAAAGCCTGGCGCATTTGCGCCTCGACCACATCGACCTGTTGCTCATCCACTGGCCGAACCCGCGCGTGCCGCTGGCGGAAACGCTCGGCGCCATGGCCAAGATGAAGCGCGAGGGCTACGTGCGCCAGCTCGGCGTGTCGAACTTCACGGTGGCGCTGCTGGACGAGGCCAACAAGATTTCGTCCGAGCTGGTCTGCAACCAGATCGAATGCCATCCCTTCCTCGATCAGTCGAAAGTGATCGCGGCCTGCAAGAAGCACGGCATGGCGGTGGTCGCCTACAGCCCGATCGCGCGCGGCAACGCCAACGGCGACGAGGTGCTGAGGCGCATCGGCCAGGCGCACGGCAAGTCGGCGGCGCAGGTCTCGCTGCGCTTTTTGGTGCAGCAGGGCATCGCCGTCATTCCGCGCACCGGCAAGGTCGAGCGGCTGGAGGAGAATCTCGCGCTGTTCGACTTTGCGCTGTCGGAGGACCAGATGTTCGAGATCGGCACGCTGGGCGCCCGCGGCGACCGCATCGTCGACTGGTCCTGGTCGCCGAACTGGGATTAAGGGGTCGCCGTCATGGCCGGGCTTGTCCCGGCCATTCACGTCTGCTTTTAGACGATGAAGAAAGGCGTGGATGCCCGCGACAAGCGCGGGCATGACGGGATACTGGCCCCATGACCATTGCGAACGACAGCGCGCTCGTCCTGTTCTCCGGCGGGCAGGACTCCGCCACCTGCCTGGCCTGGGCGCTCGAACGCTTCGCCAGAGTGGAGACGGTCGGCTTCGACTACGGCCAGCGTCATGTCGTCGAACTTGCCATGCGCGAAAAGCTGCGCGCGGCGATGGCGGCGCTCAAGGCGGCCTGGAAGGAGCGGCTGGGCGAGGATCACGTCGTCAAGCTCGACGCGCTCGCCGCCATCTCCGAGACCGCGCTCACCCGCGATACCGCCATCGAAATGGCCGCCGACGGCCTGCCGACGACTTTCGTGCCGGGGCGCAACCTGATCTTTTTCTGCTTCGCCGGCGCGCTCGCTTACCGGCGCGGCGCCAGGCACCTGGTGGCGGGGATGTGCGAGACCGACTACTCCGGCTATCCCGACTGCCGCGACGACACCGTCAAGGCCATGCAGGTGGCGCTGGGGCTCGGCCTCGACAAGCGCTTCGTCATCCATACGCCGCTGATGTGGATCGACAAGGCCGCCACCTTCGCGCTGGCCGAGGCGATCGGCGGCAAGGCCTTGCTTGATCTCGTCATCGAGGACAGCCATAGCTGCTATCTGGGCGACCGGGCCAAGCGCCACGACTGGGGCTATGGCTGCGGCACCTGTCCGGCCTGCCAGTTGCGGGCGCAGGGCTTTGCGAAATTCAAGAGGGACGAGACGGCATGATCGACAACGACAAGCGCAGGAAGATCGAGGGCACCCTGTTCCTCGTCCTGTTCTGCCTCACCATTCCCGCGGCCAACTGGATGATCGGCAACGTCGGCACCGTGTGCCTGCGCGACGGCCCGTGCCTGGTGCCGGTCGCGCCCGCGCTGATGGCGCCGTCGGGCGTGCTGATGGTCGGGCTGGCGCTGGTGCTGCGCGACCTGGTGCAGCGGCGGCTCGGGCCGGGTCTGGCGATCGCGGCCATCCTCGTCGGGGCCGCGATCTCGGCCGCGCTCGCGCCGCGCGCGCTGGTGCTGGCGTCGGCGGCCGCTTTCCTACTGTCGGAATTCGCCGACTTTGCCGTCTACACGCCGCTCGCCCGCCGCCGGCTGGTCGCCGCGGTGGTCGCCTCCAGCATCGTCGGGCTGGTGGTGGACTCCATCGTCTTCCTGTGGCTCGCTTTCGGCTCGCTCGACTTCCTCGCCGGCCAGATCGTCGGCAAGTCGTGGATGGTGCTGATCGCCATTCCCTTCGTCGCCTATCTGCGTCGCCGCGACGAGCGGCTCGGCCTCATGCCTGCTTGAACATTACTCCGGGGACTTCAATGGCTTCCACGCTCGACATCCTGCGCAGCGTCACCACCGGCACCATCACCACCATGCTGCTGAAGAAGGGCATCCGCCGCGCGTGGATGGCGGGCGCCATGCCCTTCGGCTTTTCCGGCAAGCGCGTGGTGGGACCCGCCTTCACGCTGCGCTTCGTGCCGGTGCGCGAGGATCTGGCGACGCCGGAAAGCTGGTCGAAGCCGATCTCGACGCGCGGCGCCATCGAGGACATGCCGCCGGACTGCGTGGTGGTCGCCGACGCCATGGGCAACACCGGCGCCGGCATCTTCGGCGACATCCTCTGCATGCGCATGGTCAAGCGCGGGGTGAGCGCGCTGATCACCGACGGCGTCATGCGCGACAAGCACGGCGTTCTGGCGACCGGCCTGCCGGTCTGGTGCCAAGGCGTCGCCGCGCCGGCCTCCGTCAATCAGCTCACCTTCGTCGGCTGGAACGAGGCGATCGGCTGCGGCGGCTGCGCCATCTTCCCCGGCGACGTCATCGTCGCCGACGATGACGGCGCGGTGGTGATCCCGAAGGATCTGGCCGACTTCGTCGCGCATGAGGGGGCCGAGCACGAGCTCCTGGAAAGCTGGCTGGTGCAGGAAGTGGAGAAGGGCGCCAAGCTGCCGGGCCTTTATCCGCCCAACGAAGAGAACAAAAAGCGCTACGAAGCGTGGAAGAAGTCACGCTGATGTTCTTCGTCCTGTCGAAGACCTTCGCACTCCTTCTGTTGCCGTCGAATTTTCTCTTATTGCTTCTCTTGCTCGGGCTTGTGTTGGCGTTCACGCGCTGGCGGCGCGCCGGCCTGCGGCTCGCCGGCGCCAGCGCCACCCTTCTCGTGCTCTGCGCGTTTTTGCCCATCGGCCTGCATCTGCAGAACGCGCTGGAGAACCGCTTTCCGCGCTGGGACGCCTCGCGCGGGACGCCGGATGGAATCGTCGTGCTCGGCGGCATCATCAATCCGCGGCTGTCGCGCATTCGCGGGGAGCCCGCGATCAACGGCAATGCCGAGCGCATCACCGCCATTGCCAAGCTTGCGCGCGACTACCCGAACGCGCGCATCATTTTTTCCAGCGGCGACGCCAGCCTTATGCGCAACGAAGGGGCCGAAGCCGATGCGCTCTATCCGCTGCTCGACATCTTAAGCGTGCCGCGCGGGCGGGTCACGCTGGAAAACCGCGCGCGCAACACGGTGGAGAATGCCGTGTTCAGCAAGGAGCTGGCCGACCCCAAGCCGGGCGAGCGCTGGCTGATGGTGACGTCGGCGTTCCACATGCCGCGTGCCATGGGTTGCTTCAGGCGCGCGGGCTTTTCGGTCGAGGCCTATCCGGTGGACTGGCGTACGTATCCGCGCCCGAGCTGGTGGCCGCAACTTTCGTTCGTCCGCGGGCTTGGCGCGCTCGACGCCGCCGCGCACGAATGGATCGGCTTGCTGGCCTATTGGATCACGGGCAAAACGGACGCGTTCTTTCCCGCGCCATAAAACAAAGAACTAGCGCTTGCGCGCCTTGCGGCAGAACACGTCGTAGACGGCGCCGATGATGAGCCGCGCGTCCTCGCTGGCGAGGGCGTAGTAGATCGCCTTGCCGTCGCGCCGCGTCGTCACCAGGCCGTCGGCGCGCAGGCGCGCGAGCTGCTGCGACACGGTCGGCTGGCGCAGCGAGAGAATGTCCTCGAGCTCGCTCACCGACTTCTCGCCTTCGGCGAGAATGCACAGGATCATCAGCCGGCTCTCATGCGCCAGCGCCTTGAGGAAGTCGCTCGCGCGCTTGGCGCTGCCGACCATGCGGTCGAGTTCCTGCGAGCGTGCGTTGCCTTCGAGTTGCTGTAGATCCATGGGTACACCAATTGTCGCCGTGCGGCGGCGCCTGAATACAGACGATCAGTTTGCCGCGTGCAACGTTTTTTCCAGCCGCTGCACGCGTTCCTCACTCGTACCAGTCTCGTCGAGCTTCTTCAGCAGCGCGCCGAGCAGTCCCCAGAAATGATCTTCGCCGGGATAGCCGCGAATGCGGCCGATTTCGCGGCCCTTGTCGACCAGCACGAACAAAGGCGTGAGCCGCTCGACCGCGATGAAGGAGAGGTCGTCCGGCAGCTTTTGCGCGATATTGACGCGGCGCAGCGGCGCGCGCGCGCCTTCGGCGGTCTTGTCGTAAACAACCGCGATCTCGCGGTTGAAAACTTCGCACCAGGCGCAGCCGCGGTCTTCGAACATCACCAGTTCGGCCGCGCGCGCCGGCGCAAACGTGATGAACGTTGCGCCGAACAGCGCAACCATAGAAAGAAATTTCACGTGCGCGACTGCGCACGATAGTTTCATTCTCCGGGGCGATTTTCCCTGCGATTCTCGGGGCTTGATCATAGGCGCAATATATCACAAAACTCGAATATGTCGATGGAGCAGGGCGCGCGATGAGTCTCGACGTTACCACCGGCGGCGCGTTTCTCGCCGGCCTCCTGTCGTTCGCGTCGCCCTGCGTGCTGCCGCTGGTGCCGCCCTACCTCGCTTACATCGGCGGCGTGACGGTGGAGGAATTGCGCGGCGCCAGCGGCGGCAGGGCGCGCGTGTGGCTGGCGGCGCTGTGCTTCGTCGCCGGCTTCAGCACGGTCTTCGTCGCGCTCGGCGCGACCGCATCGTGGGTTGGCCAAGCGGTGAGCGCGTATCTCGGCTGGCTCAGCGTCATCGCCGGCGCGTTGATCGTTCTGATGGGCTTGCACTTCCTGCACGTGCTGCGGCTGCCGCTGCTCGACCGCACTGCGCGCGTCGGGGTGGCGCAAAAGCCGGCCGGCATGATCGGCGCCTATCTGATCGGACTTGCCTTCGGCTTCGGCTGGTCGCCGTGCGTCGGGCCGGTGCTGGCGGCGATCCTGATCGTCGCCGGCGCGCAAGAGAGTGCAGGCGAGGGCGCGCGCCTGCTGCTGGTCTATTCGCTCGGCATCGGCGTGCCGTTCCTGATCGCGGCGGGCTTTGCCGGCGCTTTCATGCGCGCGATGGCGCGCTGGCGTTCGCGCATGGGCGCGATCGAGAAGGCGATGGGCGCGCTGCTGGTGGTGACCGGCGTGCTGATCGTCACCGGGCAGATGGCGACCATCGCCTACTGGCTGATCGAAGTGTTTCCCGCGCTGGGCAAAATCGGGTGACAGGTTCGTTCGCATGCTTGTCGTCCCCGCGAAAGCGGGGAGGTAGTACGCCGCAGCATATCGAGAGGGCACGGCGTACTGGATTCCGGGTCTCCCCCCGATCAAGTCGGGGGTCGCCCGGAATGACAGCCACGCCTGTTGCCATCCCTTGCCATATTTATTTGTCAAACAGCCAACGCTCCGCCGCCCGTGTTGTTTGGCAGGCGCCGGGATCGCCTGTCGCTTGGGGGAGTTTTCCGCGGCGCCTCGAAAGAGAAGCGAGGGCGCGCGGGACGCCATTGGGTCCCAACGGACCCGCGGACCTCGACGCCTCGCAGCATCGAGGCATGCTGAGGTCCGAAACCTGTCTACGCCCGGTTCGGGCTTCGACAGGCAAGCCGCAAGTCCGCCCAACCCATGGCGTCCCGCGCGCGGTGTTTATTAGGTTTGCTCCGCAACGCCCCCGGTGGACGCACCTTTTTATCCACCGCTATGGGGCTCGGCGCTGCGCGGAGGTTGCTTCGGTCATCCGGATCGCCTTGCGGGCCGACCCATCGACTGTTGCCCCTTGCGCGCGTCGCTTTACGCCCCGTGACGTGCGGCTGGCACGCCAGGACGAAGCGGCTTGGACCGCCGGGTGGGGAAACTTGCGCCGCATCTCCGACGCCCCCATTCCCCGGCCACCGCTCCCCGCCCCGCGTCTGGAGACGCTGATCAGACACCCCTCGCTATCGGGGCGGGATGGCAGGACATTAATTCCTAATAGGATATAAGTCAAGCGATAGGATAAAAAAATTTTGGGACCTGCCGCCGGACAGCGGCAGCGGCGGCCTTGCCACAAACGCTAAGGTCGCATAGCGTTTAAATACCACCGCAGGTAGAAAATGCCCTTTGCCCAAAGCGGGAGTGAGCCATGCAAGCAACGCTCGACGTTTCAGTATCCCCCTCCAGTCACCTGCCGACCTTCGACGAGGCCAAGCCGCTCGGGCCCGGCGACGAGGCCTTTCTGCGCGACGTCGTCGCCGTGCTGGCCAAGCATAACAATTTGCAGCGCTTCGGCCTCTGCCTGCTGCACGAGCATTTCCCGCTCGCGGACGACGAGATCATGCTCGAGACGCACGATACCGAGGAGCGCACCTTCTCGCTGCGCGCCACGCGCGTGGGCGATCTCGGCGAGGACACCAAGATGACGAGCTGGAGCCTGGCCAACATGCAGGCCGGCTTCGAGATCGGCGACCTGGCGCCGCTCACCGGCTGCAAGCAGGACAAATGCAAAAGCCCGGTGGCGCTCACGGGCTGCAAGCAGGACAAGTGCAAGAGCCCGATCGTCGCGCTCACCGGTTGCGCGCACGACAAGTGCAAAGGACCGGTGGCGCTGACCGGCTGCAAGCAGGACAAGTGCAAGTAGCCGCCGGCTAATCGCAAGCAAGGTGCGCGGTCGCGTCGGCGACCGCGCCGTCGAAGGCTTTCGCGAGCGCGTGGCGGCCGAGGCGGCCCTTGCCGTAGTTGCCGGCGGCCTCCCACAGCGCCTGCCATGACGGCTGCGCTTCGAGCGCCGCCATGCTGAGCGCAGGCTCCGGCTGCACGTAACGCGGCGCGTCCGGCCGCAGGAATTCGCCCTCGAGGCTTTCGTAGTCGCGCCTCCACCAGGTGTAGAGGACGGCATCGAACGCGGGCCGCAGGCGATAGCGGCCGAAGTCGAGCACGCGCGTGCACGGCGGCTCGCTGTCGGCGATCTGCACGTTGACGCCATCGACGGCGAGCGGGCGGCCGGCATAGCCGGTGGCGCGGGCGATCTGCGCGAGGCGGTCCGGATCGAAGGGCAGGGCCTTGCCGTCGCGGCTGACGGCGATGCCGTTGTGCGCGGGAACGATGTCGAACCGCACGGCGCCGCAATTGCTCGCGCTGATGCCGTAACGGCGCAGCGAAAGTTCGATCTCCAGCAGCAGGCCGGCCATGCGCGGCCCCGGATCTTCCTTGCCCCATTGGCAACGCGGCCGCGTCTGCGCGCGGCGCAGCAGCAACGTGGCGCGCGCGCGGCCGTCCGGATGATCGGCCAGCGCCAGCGCGTCGAAGCCGAGATCGACGATAGCATAGGCGGGCACCGGCCGGACGGCGCTGCCGCCATGCACGAGCGCGGCGTAGACCAGGCGCTCCAGGGCGAACTCGTACAAGGCTTCGCTCAACGTGAGCAGCCCGTTCGAATTCGGCAGTTCGGGCACCTCATCGGGCGGCACGCCGCAGCCCTTGACGTCGAACAGGACGCCGCCCGGAGCGCCCATGACGGCGGCGCGGCCATAGCGTGGCGGCCGCCAGGCGGTGCGGGCTTGTCCGGTGAGCGGGATCGGCGTGTTGGCGTAAGCCTGCGCCGCTTGCGGCGCGGAGACGAAGGCGGTGTGGGCGACAAGCCAAGCGTCGATCGCTTGGGCTTCGTCAGCGCGCAGATCGCACGCGTGCGGCACGTGGCGGCTGAGCAGGGCGGCGAGGGGCTCGGCGAAATCGTGCAGCAGCAGGTCGTAATGGGCGAGCAGCACGCGCGCGCCGGCGACGCCAGCCATCGTCTCCGGCGTCAGCCCTTGGGCGTCGAAGGCGGCAAGCGAGGTGAGCGGCGCGTCGCGCGCGAAGGGGCCGCGGGCGGAGAGGGATTTGGGATCGGGCAGGAGGGCTTCGGCCGAATGCATCCGTAGATTGTAGTTCGATGGAAAGCGTCCACAAGTAGCGATGCCGCGCATCCCATCGATATCACTGTACGCTTGACGTACAAGGTAAATTACTGGTAGGCTTCGACATGATCCTGAGCTACCGGGACAAGCGGACTTCGGCTTTTGCGGAAGGCAGCTTCGTCCGCGAGTTTCAGGGTTTTGCGCGCCAGGCCTACCGGCGGCTGGAAGTGCTCGACGCGGCGGTCAGTCTCGACGAATTGCGCGTGCTGCGCAGCAACCGGCTGGAAGCGTTGAAGGCCGACCGAGCGGGGCAGTTCAGCATCCGCATCAACGAGCAATGGCGCATCTGTTTCGAATGGCCGCGCGGCGCCCGTGGGCCGTCGAATGTCGAGATCGTGGACTATCACTGAGGAGCGAACCATGCGTCCGGCCATCCATCCCGGCGAAATCCTGGCCGAAGAACTCGGCGAGGTCGACGTGACGCCGACCGAGCTGGCGCGCCAGTTGCGCGTGCCGGCCAACCGCATCACCCAGATCGTCCAGGGCAAGCGCGCGATCACCGGCGACACCGCGCTCCGCCTCGGCCACTGGTTCGGCACCAGCGCGCAGTTCTGGCTCAATCTGCAGGGGGCTTACGATATTCGTGTGGCGGGAGAAGCGGCGGGGAAGGAAATTGCGAGGCTGCCGAGGCGGCAGTGAAAACAAACGGCCAATGTAGACTGTATCTCGGATAAACAGGATGCGAGTATTTCATTTCGTTGGCAGGAATTACGGTCTAGAAAATTTGCGTCGCCGCAGGCTCAAGATTGCTACGATTAATGACTTGAATGACCCGTTTGAGTTGTTGGGGCCATCATCAAGTGACAAACGCCTAAGGCGACGTTTCAGAATTCTCAAGGATCAATTAGCCCTCAATAGAGGGATGTTGTGTTTTAGCCGGAACTGGCGAAATCCAGTCCAATGGAGTCATTATGCTGAAAAGCACCAAGGGTTGTGTTTGGGCTTTGACATTCCAAAAAGATATTTGGCCCCCGTTGAATATAAGCCAAGACGAATAGAGCCGAATGTCGGCGTAATTGAAGGAGGAGGGGCTCCCGCTCAAAAAGAAATTCTCAAAGTGCTAACGACAAAATATGTTCACTGGCGCTACGAAAACGAAGTGCGCCTATTTGTTGCCTTAAGTGATTGCGATACGTCTGGCTTATATTTTTGCGAGTTTTCGCAATCGATGGCGCTAAGAGAAGTGATTGTCGGGCATTCCTCCACTATAACCCGACAAGAGTTGTCCGACGCATTGGGCGATTTGGCGACCGAGATAACGGTCTGTAAAGCGCGTCTTTCCTTCCAATCGTTTACGGTAGTCCGACAGCGAGACGGGAAGCTATGGCAATGAAGTTGGGCGGCGTTCAGGCCGCCCATCTTTCGAGACGCGGCCTTCGGCCGCTCCTCAGGATGAGGCGGATCACACGTCCAGCAATTCCTCGCTGGCGAAGGCCGCCTTCTCCTGGATGAACTCGAAGCGCGCTTCCGGCTTGTTGCCCATCAGCCGCTCGACCGCTTTCTCGGTCGGCTTCAGCTCGGCGTCGGCGAGCATGACCCGCAGCAGCGTGCGCTTGTCCGGGTCCATGGTGGTTTCCTTGAGCTGCGCCGCCATCATCTCGCCCAGCCCCTTGAAGCGCGACACGTCCACCTTGGCATTGGCGTTGAACTCGCGCTTCAATAGCTCGTCCTTGTGCTTGTCGTTGCGCGCGTAAAAGATCTTGCCGCCGTGGCTGAGGCGGTAGAGCGGCGGCACCGCGAGATAAAGCCGGCCGGCCTCGATCAGACCCTTCATCTGCCGGTAGAAGAAGGTGATCAGCAGCGAGGCGATGTGCGCGCCGTCGACGTCGGCGTCGGTCATGATGATGACCTTCTCGTAGCGCAGGTCGCTTTCCTTGAAATGCGCGCCGGTGCCGGAGCCGAGCGCCTGCACCAGGTCGGCAAGCTGCGCGTTCTGCGCCAGCTTGTCCTTGCCGGCGGAAGCGACGTTGAGGATCTTGCCGCGCAGCGGCAGCACCGCCTGTTTGCGGCGATCGCGCGCCTGCTTGGCGGAGCCGCCGGCCGAGTCGCCCTCGACGATGAAGATCTCGGAGCCTTCCTCGGCCGTGCTCGAGCAGTCGGCGAGCTTGCCGGGCAGGCGCAGCTTGCGCACGGCGGTCTTGCGCGAAATTTCCTTTTCCTGGCGGCGGCGAAGGCGATCCTCGGCGCGCTCGACGACGAATTCCAGCAGCTTGTTGGCCTGCGTCGGATTGCCCGACAGCCAATGGTCGAACGGGTCCTTGATCGCCTGCTCAACGATCTTCTGCGCGCCGGCGGTGGCGAGGCGGTCCTTGGTCTGGCCCTGGAATTCGGGCTCGCGGATGAAGACCGAGAGCATGCAGCCGGCGCCGACCATCACGTCTTCGCTGGTGACGGGGGCGGCGCGCTTTTCCTGGCCGACGCGCGCGGCGTGGTCCTTCAGGCCGCGCAGCAGCGCGGTGCGCAGGCCCGATTCATGCGTGCCGCCGTCCGCGGTCGGGATGGTGTTGCAGTAGGAGTTGAGGAAGCCGTCGGCGTCGGCGGTCCAGGCGATCGCCCATTCGACCGCGCCGTGGCGGCCGGTCTTGCCGGAGGAGCCGGTGAAGATGTCGGGATGCACCAGGGTCGCGCCGGTGAGCGAGCCGGCGAGATAATCCTTCAGGCCTTGCGCGAAATGGAAGGTGGCCTTCTCCGGCACGTCCTCGACGCCCTTGAGCAGTTCGGGTGCGCAGTGCCAGCGGATCTCGACGCCGCCGTAGAGATAGGCCTTGGAGCGCGCCATCTTGAAGACGCGCTCGGGTTTGAAGTGCGCCTTGGCGCCGAAGATCTGCGGATCGGGGCGGAAGCGCACCTTGGTGCCGCGGCGGTTGGGCGCGCGGCCGGCTTTTTCCAATTTGCCCTTCGGCTTGCCGCGCTCGAAGGCCATGCGATAGAGCTGCTGCTCGCGCGCGACCTCGACCTCCATGCGCTCGGACAGCGCATTGGCGACCGAGACGCCGACGCCGTGCAGGCCGCCCGAGGTCTCGTAGACCTTGGAGTCGAACTTGCCGCCGGCGTGCAGCGTGCACATGATCACTTCCAGCGCCGACTTGTTCTTGTACTTGGGGTGCGGGTCGACCGGGATGCCGCGGCCGTTGTCGGTGACGGAGACGAAGCCGTCGGCCTCGAGCTCGACCTCGATCCAGTCGGCGTGGCCGGCGAGCGCCTCGTCCATGGCGTTGTCGATGACTTCGGCGAACAGGTGGTGCAGCGCCTTCTCGTCGGTGCCGCCGATATACATGCCGGGACGGCGGCGGACGGGCTCGAGCCCTTCCAGCACCTCGATGTGCTTGGCCGTGTAGCCGGCCTCGGCGCCGCCGCGCGGCGCTTTGGCGACAGCCTTGCTGCGCGGCGCCGGCGCGCTGCGCGGTTTCGACGCGGCCGATTTGGACGCGTCGCCACCGAACAAATCGGGCTGGGGGGCCGGTTTCTTCTTGGTCGCGGACTTTGCCATGGTCTCGTTATCTGGGGACGGAGCGAATCAGTTGCCAGCACTATGCCACGGCGGACGCATCCGCGGCCGGCGAGGGCGGCCGGTTCCACGCGCGGGGGCAGGGAGGCTTTGGTTGCGCTACAGCCTGGGCAGGAACGTGGCGATCTGTGGAAAGATCGCGAGCAGGGCCACGACCGACAGCAGCACGATCCAGTAGGGGATGGCGCCGCGGAAGATTTCCGCCAGGGTGACGCTCTTATCGGGCACGGCCGCCTTCACGGTGAACACCAGGATGCCGAAGGGCGGGGTGAGCAGGCCGGTCTCGATTGCGAGAATCCCCATGATGGCGAAAGCGAGCGGGTCGAAGCCGAGCGCGGCGGCGATCGGCGCGAAGATCGGCACCGTCAACAGGATGATGGAGATCGAGTCGATCAGGCAGCCGAGCACGAACCAGATGCCGACCATGACGGCGAGAATGCCCCAGGGACCCGCGCCGGTGGCGAGCAGGAAGTTCTTGGCGGCTTCGGTGAAGCCGGTCATCGACAGCACGCGCGAGTAAAGCTGCGCGCAGAACAACAAGAGCAGCAGCGGGCCGGAGGTGCGGCCGACGTCGAGCACCACCTGCCAGATCTCGCGCGGGCGGATGCCTTTGACGACGGCGAGGATGAGCGCGCCGACCGCGCCGATGCCGGCGCCTTCGGTCGGCGTGCAGAGGCCGAGCCAGATCGCGCCCAGCGTGCCGACGATGAGCGCGATCACCAGCAGCGTGCTGAACAAAATGGCGCGGATGTTCTCCTCGTCGGCGGGCGCGGATGCGCTCAGGGGCGGCGTCACGGCGGCGGACAGCGGGCGCGCGGCCAGGCGCGAGGCGTGCGTTTCGCCGACCAATTCCGGCTTGAGCTTGGCCGCGATCACGACGTAGAGCACCATGCCGCTGGCGGCGAGCAGGCCGGGAATGACGCCGGCCAGGAACATCTTGCCGATCGACAATTCGGTGAGCACGCACCACACGATCATCAGCACCGACGGCGGGATCAGCATGCCGAGGCAGGCGGAGCCGGCGACCGAGCCGAGCGCGAAGTCGCGGCGGTAGCCGTAGCGGCGCATTTCCGGATAGGCGATGCGGGAGAAGGCGGCGGCGGCGGCGATGCTCACGCCGGTGACGAAGCCGAACAGCGCATTGGCGATGATGGTGGCGGCGGCGAGCCGGCCGGGCAGCCATTTGGTGGCGCGGTTGCCGAGCGTGTAGAGGTCGCGCGCCGCGCCGCATTTGGCGAGGAAGTCGCCCATCAGCATGAACAGCGGGATGACGGCGAAGACGTAGTCGCGCAGCGCCTCGTAGGCGGTGTTGGCGACGAAGGTGCGCACCACCTCGATGTCGCCCATCATCAAATAGATGCCGAGCGCGGCGGTGATGCCGAGCGCGATGGCGATATGCACGCCGGCAAAGACCAGCGCCAGCACCACCACCACGATGGCGATCATGTCGAAATGGCCAAGCATGATGCGCTTCCCTCAGCGATGAGTCGTGGCGGCGGGCACGTCGCCATCGTCGCGGCCGGTGAAAAGCACGATGGCGGCGTTTATGGCAAGCATGACATAGCTGGTGATGACCAGCACCGCGCCGAGCAGCACGATCGTGCGCGCCGGCCACACCGGCACGCGCAGCGCGCCTTCGCCTTCATATTCGCCGCTGACCACGGCGTGCAGCGTCGGCTCGTAGCTGCCCCATACGATGAAGCCGAAGAACAGGATGGCGAGCACGGACGACAGGAGTTGCGCGAAGGCGCGCCCGCGCGCGCCGAAGGCGCCCACCACCACGTCGGTCGAGATCATGCCGCCGCTCTGCACGGAGTAGCCGGCGAGCAGGAAGCAGATGATGACGATCGACATCGACACCAGCTCGGGCGTGCCTTTGACCGGCGAATTGAACAGCGCGCGGCCGAATACGTCGGCGCAGACCAGGAAGCCGAGCAGGAAAATGATGACCGCGGCGGCCGCGAGCAGGCCGCGGACGATCTGAGCGTTCACGTCTTGGAGTTTGTGCATTTATTCGACTTCAAAAAAAGCGGGGCGGCCGGTTTGTCCGGCCGCCCGCACCTCGGCAAGGTTTACTTGAGCTTGTACTGGATCGGCCACTTGTGGCCGTTGTCCTCGGCCGCCTTGAGCGCGATCTCGAGCACCTGCGTGCCGGGCATGCCGGCGGCGTCAAGCTCCTTGGCCTTCTGCGCCGGCCAGGCGGCGAGCGAGTTCGCCCAGTCCTGCCTCACCTTGTCGGTGACGGCGTTGACGTTGACGCCCTTGGCCTTCAGCTCGGCGATCTGCTTCGGATAGTTCTCCTTGTTCACCGTGCCGGTCTTGGCCTCGAACTCCTTGGCCACTTCCAGGATCACGGCCTGGACTTCCTTCGGCAGCTTTTCCCAGCGCGCGGAATTGACCGTGAGGCCGTGCCAGGTGATCGCGCCGAAGCCGACCTCGGTGTAGTACTTGCCGACTTCATAGAGCTTGAAGTTCACCCAGGCCGACGGGAACATGATCCAGCCGTTGTAGACGCCGGTCTGCATCGAGGTATAGGCGTCGGGCAACGAGGACTGCACCGGCGTCGCGCCGGCGAATTCCAGCCACTTGAGATTGAGGCCGGCGCCGGCGATCTTCTGCCCCTTCAGGTCGGAGACGTTCTGCCAGGCGAAGTTGGTGCCGAGGTTGTAGCCGTTGTCGGCGATCAGCGCGATCAGCTTCTGCTTATACTTGTCCTCGAACACTTTCGACATGTACGGCACCTTGTCGTACACGGCGCGCGCGACCTTCAGGCTCACCGTCGGGTCCATGGTGCCGAAGGGCAGCATGATCTGGAACGCGTGCAGCGGCAGGTTCGACGGCTCGAAGCAGAAGCAGTAGCCGCCGATGTCGATGATGCCGGCCTGCACGCCTTCCAGCGTGTCGGCGACCTTCACCATCGCGCCGCCGTAGCCTTCGACGAACTCGACCTTGTACTTGGTCTTGGCGGCGACGCGCTTGGTCACTTCCGGCACGAAGAAGCCCTGCATCAGGTTGACGTAAGTGTTCGCCGGCGGGTGGCCGGAGGCGATGCGCAGGCGGATGACTTCCTGGGCGGAAGCGGCGGTAGCGGCGGCGGTTACCGCTGCAATGACGGCAAGGCGCAGCAAGGCGCGACTCTTCATGATGTTTTCCCCCTCTGATGCCGGTAGCGGCGTCGTTTTGTGGTGGTGACGGACATTCGGTCGGCGCGACGCCGGCTGTCAATCCCTCTGGCAGCACCGCGATGTCGCGCACCCACGGATTTCACCGCCATGCGGGCCGCGCGCAACCAAAAGACGCGTCGTTCGTTATCAGGAACCTGGGGGCCTTTCGCGATATGAAAGCTGACGCCGAAGACAAGCAGGAGCGTAACGGACGGCGCCGCCGCTCCGCGCTCGACATCAACGATCCCGTGCCGGTAGCCGGGACGCCGCAGGCGTGGCGCACGTCATCGCAAGCGGCGGCGGTCGGCCTGTTCGTGCTAGCGCTGATTGCCGCGATGAGTCTGGCGCGGCCGGTGCTGCTGCCGGCGGTTTCCGCCTTCGTCGTCACCATGATGCTCGGGCCGCTGTCGAGCCGCGCGGAGAAGGCTGGCATTCCGACGATCGCAACCGCGATCGCGCTCTGGCTTCTGGTGATCGCCGCGTTCTACGGGCTGATCACGCTGCTCGCCTCGCCGGCGCTCGACTGGATCGGCAAGGGACCGGAGATCGGCCGCAACATCCGCGAGAAGCTGCACGTGCTCGATGGGCCGCTGAGCGCCTTGCACGACCTGCGCAACGCGCTGCTGCCGGCGACCGGCAAAGAGGGCGTCGGCGTCGACATCGCGAACTTCGTTCAGCCGGTGGTGGCGATTGTGGCGCCCGGCATCGGCCAGGTGTTCATCTTCTTCGGCACGCTGTTCTTCATGCTGCTCGGCCGCAGCCGCATCCGGCGCGAACTGGTCGGATTCTTCAGCGTGCGCGAGGCCAAGCTGCGCACGCTAAAAATTATGAACGACATCGAGCATAATCTGACTGGCTACCTGAGCATGGTGACGGTGATCAACATCTTCGTCGGCATCGCCGCCGGTACGATAGCGTGGGTGACCGGCATGCCGGACCCGGTGGCCTGGGCGGTGCTCGGCTTCGTGCTCAACTATATTCCCTATATCGGCGCGCTCTTGATGGAAGTGGCGTTGTTCCTGGTCGGGCTGGTGACGTTTCCGACGCTGACGCACGCGCTGATCGCGCCGCTTCTGTATCTCGGCTTCACCACGCTGGAAGGCCATTTCATCACGCCGGCCGTGGTCGGCCACAGGCTCACGCTCAATCCGCTGACGGTATTCATGTCGCTGGTGTTCTGGACCTGGCTGTGGGGACCGGTCGGCGCCTTCCTGGCGGTGCCCTTGCTGATCATGGGGCTGGTCGCGCTCGCGCACCTGTTTCCGAGCGACGAGCCGGAATTGCCGGACTGACTGGCGCCGGGCGCAACGGCGGGGTAGAGACCACCGGTCAGGAACCCCGCCGACCCGCATGGATCTCAACGCTTACGTTCACCCGATCGTCGAGTTCGTGCGCGCGCATGCGGCCTGGGCCCCGGCGGTGGTGTTTCTGCTCGCTTTCGGGGAATCGCTCGCCTTCGTCTCGCTGCTGCTGCCGGCCTGGGCGGCGCTGGTGGCGATCGGTGCGCTGGCGCAGGCCGGCGGCGTGAGCTTCTGGCCGGTGTGGGTGGCAGCCTCGATCGGCGCGGCGCTCGGCGACTGGCTGTCCTACTGGATCGGCCTCAAGCTCGAATATTCGGTGCAGCACATGTGGCCGCTGTCGCGGCATCCCAACTTGATTCCGCGCGGCGAAGCCTTCGTGAAGAAGTGGGGCGTGCTCGGCATCTTCATCGGGCGCTTCTTCGGGCCGCTGCGCGCCTCGGTGCCTTTGGTCGCCGGTATCTTCGAGATGCCGTACTGGCGCTTCCAGTTCGCCAATTTCGCCTCGGCCTTCGTATGGGCGGCGGTCCTGCTCACGCTCGGCGACGGCATCAACAAGGCGTTCGGCTACTTCTGGGGCTGAGCGAACAGAAAATCCGCCGGCGAACAGCGCCTACTCGTCGTAGATTTAGGGCTGCGGCAGACCGCGCGTCGTTAGCACACAAAGTTTGCTGCACTGCGATGCGACGCTATGCCCGGACGACAAGAACGAACCCGCGGGCGAAAACGCAGCGAGACCGGGGCGATGCGATTTCGTACAATGAATAAACTGCCCCTAGCAGGGTTCTTATCGCTGAGTCCGGAGAAAGCGGGCGTTTGAAAACGTCCAAACACCACGAACTGGGAGGTTTCCATGCAATTTACACGTCGTGCGGCGCTTACGGGCGCTGCCGTCACCGCGGCCACATCGGCAGCCGGTTTCAATCCTCTGCCGGCCTTTGCGCAGGCAGCCTCGGGCACCACGAATGGCGTGTTTCGCTATTCATTGGGCGATGCGGAAGTGATCCAGATTCTTGACGGCATTCGGGCCATTCCAATGCCGGCGACCTTCATCAACGGGCTGTCGAAAGAGCAGTCTGCGGCGGCCCTTGAAGCCGCCTACATGCCGAAGGGCATTTTTCTCAATCCTTACTGCCCGGCGGTCGTAAAGGCGGGTGGAAAAACCATCGCGATCGATACCGGCAACGGCATCGGCGCCATAGCCGCGACCAAAGGCGAGGTCGGCCACCACCGCGCCAATTTGCAGGCCGCCGGCATCGATCCCAAGGCGGTCGACATCATCCTGATCTCGCACTTCCACGGCGACCACATCGGCGGGCTGAAAAACCCGGACGGCACGCCGGCCTTTCCAAACGCCGAGATCAAGGTGCCGGCAACAGAGTGGGCTTTCTTCACCAACGACGCGAACATTGAGAAGGCGAGCGCCACCAACAAAGGCAATTTCGCCAACGTGAAAAAAGTGTTCGAGGGCCTTAAGGCGACCCAGTTCGAGGCGGGCAAGGAAGTCGCCCCGGGCATCACTGCGGTTGCCACGCCCGGCCACACGCCGGGCCACACCTCCTTTGTGGTGGCTTCCGGCTCCAAGCGTGTCCTTATCCAGGGCGACATCGCGCTGGCGCCGCAGGTCTTCGTGAAGAATCCGGACTACAAAATCATGTTCGACAACGAACCGGACCTTGCGGTCACTACGCGCAAGAAGATCTACGATATGGCGCTGGCGGAGAAACTGCCCATTATCGGATATCACTTCCCGTTTGGTGCGGTCGGCTACATTGAAAAGGACGGCAACGGCTATCGGGTCGTTCCCGGCAATGGCGGCATCGGCTGACTTTGTCCCGGACATGAGGAGGCCGCCCTTCGGGGCGGCCTTCTTTTTTTTGATGCCTGCCGACTGCCGCGACATGCTGGCGGGCTACGTCATCGCGGAGGCCAAGGCGCGCGACGTGGTGGTGAAGGTCATGCTGGCCGAGCAGCCGCTGGCGCTGCGGGGCGGTTGACCGGTCCCACGCCAAGGCCTATATCGCGCGCCATGACGACGCCTTGTGCAGCAGCGATTTTCCGCCGCCGCCGTGCCACCCCGGCACGGACGGGCGCGTAAGCCGTCGTTTCCGTGCCGCCGGATAAGCTCCGCGGCGCCTTGATCGTCCTCGCGGTTTCCTTCATCCGGTACGACTGAACAGCGCTCCCGCTTGGGAACGAAGGGAAGGGCTTGGCCATGGCCAGCAAAGCGAAGGTCGGCGTCCTCGGCGCCTCGGGCTACACCGGATCGGAACTGGTGCGCATGCTGTTGCGGCATCCACGCGTGGAGATCGCCTTGCTCACCGCCGAGCGCTCGGCCGGCAAGGCGATGCGCGAGGTGTTTCCGCAGTTCTCGCCGTTTCCGCTGCCGACGCTGGTGGCGCTCGATGGGCTGGACTGGGTCGGCGCCAATCTCGACCTCATCTTCTGCGCGCTGCCGCACGCCACGACGCAGAAGGTGATCAAGACGATCTTCGCGGCAACGCCGAACGCCAAGGTCGTGGACCTGTCGGCCGACTTCCGGCTCGCCGACACGGCGGCTTATGCCAAGTGGTACGGGCACGAGCACCTCGCGCCCGATCTGCAGAAGCAGGCGGTGTACGGGCTGGCCGAGATCCACCGGCGCGAGATCAAAAAGGCGCACCTTGTGGCCAATCCCGGTTGCTACACCACCTGTGCCCAGTTGCCGCTCACGCCGCTGATCAAGGCCAAGGCGATCGAACTCGACGAGATCGTCATCGACGCCAAGTCGGGCATGACCGGCGCGGGAAGGGCCGCCAAGGAGGCGATGCTGTTTTCGGAAGTGTCGGAGGGCTTCAACGCCTATGGCGTCGGCCATCACCGCCACATGGCCGAACTCGACCAGGAGTTTTCGCTCGCGGCCGGGCGGGAGGTGACCGTCACCTTCACGCCGCATCTGGTGCCGATGAACCGCGGCATCCTCTCGACCATCTATGTGCGTGGCCGGCGCGGCAAGACGCCGGAGGAGCTGCACGCGATCCTGCTCGACTTCTACGCCAAGGAGCCGTTCGTGCATGTGCTGCCGTTCGGCGAGACGCCGCACACGCGGCATGTGCGCGGCTCGAACATGACCTTCATCGGCGTGGCCAAGGACCGCATCCCGGGCCGCGCCATCGTGGTCGCGGCGCTCGACAATTTGGTGAAAGGCGCGTCGGGGCAGGCGATTCAGAACATGAACCTGATGATGGGCTGGCCGGAGACCGCGGGCATCGACCAGGTGGCGCTGTTTCCCTGATCCTTGGTCATTCCGGGTCCGCTTGCTGCCGCTCGCGCCCCGGAATGACAGTTGAAAAGCCGTAGGTCTGTTTGCCAAAATTCCGGCCGCAACCTAAAGTAGTTGCGGCGGGAGTTGGCAAGCGGGGGCAGAGGTGGGGGTCAGCCGCATTCTGGCGCTGCGCCGGCCGCTGGCGCCATTTCATACGCAAGAGGCGGCGTGGGCCCTGTTCCTGTCGGCCGCCGCGACGATGGCTTATGCGCTCGCGTTCTTTGCCGCCGCCTATGCCGGGCCGCTGTGGCTGCGGCTCATGGCGTCGGCCGCGTGCGGGCCGCTGATCGCGCTGCTGTTCCGCATTGCGCACGACGCCGGCCACGGCAGCCACTTCGCCCACGCGCGGCTCGACCGGCTGGTGTGCCGGCTGTCGCTGCTGCCGTCCTATCATCCGCATAGCGTGTGGGTGCTGCTGCACAACGGGCGGCATCATTCGTTCACCAACCTGCGCGACTGCGATTACATCTGGATCCCGAAATCGAAAGCGGAGTACGACGCGCTCGGGCCTTTCAGGCGGCTGAGGGAGCGCGTGTACCGCACCTCTTGGGGCGTCGGGCTCTATTACCTGTGCGCCATCTCGATGGGCATGGTCATGGTGCGGCCGTCGCTGGTGCGCAAGGTGAAATGGGTCTACCTGCGCGACGCGCTGATCGCCTTCGCGTTTTTCGCCGCGCAGTTTGTGCTGCTGGGGCTCGACCGGCCCGACGCCGCGACCTTCGCGCTGCGCGTCGTGCTGGCGATCGTCGTGCCGTACCTGATCTTCAACTGGCTGGTCGGCTTCGCCAGCTTCCTCAACCACACCCATCCGCGCGTGCCGTGGTTTGCGCGGCGCGAGGACTGGTCGTTCTATCAGGGCCAGGTGCACTGCACGGTGCATGTCGGCGTGCCGCAATGGATGATCTTCTTTCTCACCGACCTCGGCCTGCACGGCGCGCACCACATCGACCCGCGCATCCCGATCTGGCAACTGGAACCGGCGGAGGCGCGCATTCTGGCGGAGGCGGGTGAGGAGATCGTGGTCGAGCCGTGGACCTTCCGGCGCCACCGCGCGATCATGCGCGCCTGCAAGCTCTACGATTATGACAACCACCGCTGGCTCGATTTCGCCGGCAAGCCCACCACGCCGGCGATTGAGGTGGCGCGGCCTTCGGCGTAATCCTTGGATCGCGCCCGCCGGGGCGATTCTCGTTGGGACGTCGCCATGTTCGAGGTCCAGAACCAGCCGCCGCCGCTTGAATCCTATAACCTGTTCGGCAGCGACGCCGTGCTGCGCGAGGCGGTCAAGCGCGAGGGGGCGGGCTGGGCCGAGCAGGAGCTGTCCGCGCTCGGCGCCACGCTCGGGCGGCCGGAGACCATCGCGCTTGGCTTCGCCGCCAACGAAAACCAGCCCAAGCTCAAGAGCTTCGACCGCTTCGGCCACCGCGTCGACGAGGTCGAGTTTCACCCGGCCTGGCACGCGCTGATGACCATCGCGCTCGAGGCCGGGCTGCATTCGAGCCCCTGGGCGAAGCCGCAGAAGGGCGCCCATGTGGCGCGCGCGGCCGGCACCTACATGGCGACGCAGATCGAGAGCGGCATCTATTGCCCGATCGCCATGACCTACGGCTCGGCGCCGACCTTGCGGCAATCGCCGAAGGCCGCGGCCGAATGGCTGCCGCGCATCGCCCAGCGCGCCTACGACCCGCGCTTCATGCCGGCCACGCAGAAGAACGGCGCGCTCATCGGCATGGGCATGACCGAGAACCAGGGCGGCTCGGATCTGCGCACCAACACGACGCGGGCGGAGCCGGTCGGCGGCGCCTTCGCGCTGCACGGGCACAAATGGTTCATGTCGGCGCCGATGTGCGACGCCTTCCTGGTGCTGGCGCAAAGCCCCAAGGGCCTGAGCTGCTTCCTGATGCCGCGCTGGACGCCGGACGGCAAACGCAACGCCGTGCACATCAACCGGCTGAAAGACAAGCTCGGCAACAAGTCGAACGCCTCGAGCGAAGTGGAATTTCACGGCGCTTACGCCGAGTTGATCGGCGAGGAGGGGCGCGGCATCCCGACCATCATCGAGATGAGCAATTACACGCGGCTCGACTGCTGCATCGGCTCGTCCGGCCTGATGCGGGCGGCGGTGGCGCAGGCGGTGCACCACGCGCGCCATCGCACCGCCTTCCAGAAGAAGCTGATCGACCAGCCGCTGATGACCAATGTGCTGGCCGACCTCGCGCTCGAATGCGAGGCGGCCACCGCGCTGACCATGCGGCTCGCGCGCGCCTATGACGAGGACGACGAGGCGTCGCTGGCGCTGCGGCGGGTGGTGACGCCGGCCGGCAAGTTCTGGATCTGCAAGCGCGCGCCTTTCCTCGGGGTGGAGGCGATGGAGGTGCTGGGCGGCTCCGGCTACATCGAGGAGAGCGTGCTGCCGCGCATCTATCGCGAGATGCCGGTGAACTCGATCTGGGAGGGCTCGGGCAACGTCATGTGCCTCGACGTGCTGCGCGCAATCGCGCGCACGCCGAACGCGGCCGACGTGCTCAAGCGCGAGATGGACGGCGGCGACGCGCGGCTGAAGGCCTTCGTCGCGCGCTTCTTCGAGCGGCTGGCCTCGCCCGCGCGCAACGACGAGGCGCAGGCGCGCGCGCTCACGCGCGACATGGTGCTGGGCTTGCAGGCGGCGCTGCTCATCAAGCACGCGCCGGCGGCAGTGGCGGACGCCTTCTGCGCGTCGCGGCTTGCCGGCGAGGGCAGCGCCTTCGGCGTGCTGCCGCGCGGCGTGGACGCGCGCGCGATCGCCGAGCGGGCGGCGCCGGCGTCTTAAAGCTTCCCGAACACCGCCAGCACCAGCACGGCCTGCGCCGCGAAGCCGACGGCAAAGGCCAGCGTGCGCGCTACCGGGATGCCGAGCGCATAGACGACGGCGTGCGCCAGCCGTGCCCAGAAATAGACCGCGCAGGCGATCTGCGTGCTCATGGTGGAGTGGCCGAGATTGTCGAGGATCAGCACCAGCGGCGCGAAGATCACCAGATTGTCGACCGCGTTGGTGTGCGCGAAATACAGCCGCTGCGCCCAGGGCGATTGCGGCGTGTCGGTGCGCGAGGGATTGGCCATGGCGCCCATCAGGCCGCGCACCTTGATGCGGTCGAGGATGTAGGGAATCCACAGGACGCCGGTCAGGGCGACCGTCAGCGTCAGCCACATCAGTTCCTTGGACATTGCCGGTCTCCTGCGAGGAAGTTTAGGACGGCAGTGTAGGGCAAACGGACTAAGCTGTCGCGTCTGCCACCTTTAGAATACACCTTGACGACCGGCGGGTGCCGGACCTAACCGATCCGGACGAATTGAGCTATCACGCCGCCAAAGGCGCCGGCTGAGGCGAGACACTGCGGGGCGAAGCGATGGAACGGCAGAATGGACGTGCATGAGAAGCAGGCGGTGGACGGCAAGCTATTCCGCCGGGTGATGGGGCGCTTCACCACCGGTGTGACCGTCATCACGGCGGAGGCGGAAGGCGCGGTGCGCGGGATGACCGCCAACGCCTTCATGTCGGGCTCGCTGTCGCCGCCTCTGTGCATCATTTCGATCGCCAAGAAGGCGCGCATGCACGGCGCGCTCGAGGCGGCCGGCCACTTCGGCGTCAGCATTCTGGCGCAGGGGCAGGAGGCGATCAGCCAGCATTTCGCCGGGCAGGGGTCGGCCGATCCGGAGCTGCTATTCGAGCACATGGGCGGCGTGCCGGTCATCGCCAATGTGAGCGCGGCCATCGCCGCCACCGTCCATGCGCAGCACGACTGCGGCGACCACAGCATTTTCATCGGCCGCATCGTCGGCCTGCGCGACGACGAGCGGGCGCCGCTGGTCTATCACGCCGGCAAATACGCCACGCTCCAGCACCGCAAGGAAGTGCCGGCCGGTCCGGTCATCGACTTCTGGGAACTAGAGCCAGACTGAACGCGCGATCACGTAGAGCCCGACCGCGATCACCACGCCGGCGAAGATGAGCGTGAGCGCGTGCTTGTGGCCGGCGAGTTTTCCGGCGAGCGCCGTGCCGGCAAGCCCGCCGAGCGCGCCGCCGAGGATGAACAGGCCGGCGAGCGGCCAGTCGACCAGGCCCGACCAGGCATAGCTCGCGGCGGTGGTCAGCCCGAAAGCGGTGACCGCGACCAGCGAGGAGCCGATGGCGTTGATCAGCGGCATGGCGGTGGCGGCGATCAAGCCGGGCACCACCAGGAAGCCGCCGCCGATGCCGAAGAAGCCGGACGCGAGCCCGACCAGGAAGCCGACGCCGATGAGCCAGGGCAAGAGGCGCGGCAGGCTTGCGCGCGTGAGCCGCACGCCGCTGTCGGCGCCGGACTTGCGCGGGCGCAGCAGCAGGAGGCCGATCACGACCATCAGTGCGCCGAAAGCGGTGAGCAGGCGCGCGCCATCGACCATCTTGCCGAGTTGCGCGCCGGCGGCGGCGCCGACCATGCCGGCGAGCGCAAAGACGAGCGCGCAGGGCCACTTCACCGTGCCGGCGCGGCCGTGGCCGGCCAGATTGAAGGCGGCGCTGGCGGCCACCGCGATGGCGCTGGTGCCGATGGCGACATGCGCCGACGGCACGCCGACGACATAGACGAGCAGCGGCACCGCCAGGATCGAGCCGCCGCCGCCGACGAGGCCGAGCGTGAAGCCGACCGCGCCGCCGGAGGCGATAGCGAGCAGGGCGGTAAGCAGCGTCATTTGGCGGCGGCGGACGCGCGCCGGTTCCAGGGCATCAGCGCCAGCATGTTGGCCATGCCGCAAAAGCCGGTGACGCCGGCAAAGAGCAGGCCTGCGCCGACGAAACCGGACAGCGCATAGAAGCCGGGCGCGACGAAGGCGCCGAGCAGCACGCCGATCAGCACCAGCGAGCCGGCGGCGATCTGCACCTGGCGCATGATCTCGATCGGCTGCTTGCGGTCGAGTGCGACCGGCAAGCCGGCCTTGCGCCAGGCGTCGATGCCGCCTTCAAGCACGTAAGTCTGGCACTGGCCGGCGGCGGCCGCGAGCTTTCCCGCGTTGCCTTTGGTGCGCGCGCCGGAGCGGCAATGGAAAACGAGCACGTCGTCGCCCGCACGCACCGGCGTTTCGGCGTCGATGCGGCTGAGCGCGTGGTGGCGGGCGCCGGGGATGCGCTCGCGCGCATGCTCGTCGGCCTCGCGGATGTCGACCAGAACGGCGCCCTGCTTGATCAGCTCGGCGGCGCGGGTGGGGGAGATGGATTTGAGTTCGCTCATGATCTGTCCTCGGTTGTTGGTCTTGGCCCGTTACGGGCAGTAAATGTTCTTGAGCAGCGCGAGCAGGCGCGCGGCGTCGGGATTGTCGATGCGGTAGAAGACGGTCTGCGCCTCGCGCCGCGTGGCGAGCAGGCCTTCCTCGCGCATCTTGGCAAGGTGCTGCGACAGCGCCGACTGGGACAGCTCCACCGCGGCGGCGAGGTCGTTGACCGACATCTCGCCCTTGAGCGCCAGCCGGCAGAGAATGAGCAGCCGGTTCTCGTTGGCGAGCAGCTTCAAGAGCGCGGCCGCTTGGCCGGCCTTGCGCTCGAGTTCCGCGATGCCGATATCGGCCGGCAATTTGATGCGTTGGGCTTGGCCCACCGGAGCCTCCTTAAATAAGATATTGCTAAATTAGGTAAGCCTAATATATAAGTCAAGTCCGAGGACGGACGAACGAGTCAAAATCGAAGGAGCGTCAGCCATGCCCGCGCCCGCAAAGCCCGAAATAAAGGCCTTTTTCGACGAGCCGACCAATACCGTGAGCTATCTGGTCTGGGACGCCGCGACCATGGAAGGCGCGGTCATCGACCCGGTGCTCGACTTCGACCACCGCAGCGGGGAGGCGAACGTCAAATCCGCCGACGCCATGCTGGCCGAGGCGGCGAGGCTCGGCATCAAGCTCGGCTGCATCCTGGAGACGCACGCGCATGCCGACCATCTGTCGGGCGCGCCCTATATCAAGATGAAGACCGGCGCCAAGATCTGCATCGGCGAGCACATCAAGGACGTGCAGCGCATCTTCCGCCCGGTGTTCAACGCCACCGACGTGTCGGGCGACGGCTCCGAGTTCGACCACCTGTTCAAGGACGGCGAGCGCTTCAAGATCGGTAATATCGAGGGCGAGGTGATCTACACGCCCGGCCACACGCCGGCCTGCGTGTCCTATCATGTCGGCGACGCGGTCTTCGTCGGCGACACCATGTTCATGCCGGACTATGGCACCGCGCGCGCCGACTTCCCCGGCGGCGACGCGCGTGCGCTCTACCGCTCGATCCAGCGCATCCTGTCGCTGCCGAAGGAAACGCGGCTGTTCATGTGCCACGACTACAAGGCGCCCGGGCGCGACCAATATGCCTGGGAGACGACGGTGGGCGAGGAGAAGGCGCGCAACGTGCATGTGCACGAGGGCGTGAGCGAGGACGCGTTCGTCAAGATGCGCGAGACGCGCGACGCGACCCTGCCGGCGCCGCTGCTGCTCTTGCCCTCGATCCAGGTCAACATCCGCGCCGGCAAATTCCCGCCGGCGGAGGCGAACGGCGTGCGCTACCTGAAGGTGCCGGTGAAGCTGGCGTCGTAGAGCGCCCCGATTGTTTGAATACAAAGAGGGCCGGAGCGATCCGGCCCTTTTTGCCGTCAGCGTCCCCAACCCGATACAATCATTTCGGGTATCATGAAAACATGCTACCGTTCCCCAAATTCAAAAAATGGGGGGAGCGATGCCGAACACGCTGGTGCTCATTCACGGCTATTCCGACAAGGGCGAGTCGTTTCGAAAGTGGCGCGACCTGCTGCAGGACCGCTATGACAACACCGAGCAAATCTGTGTCTGCGACTACGTCTCGCTCACCAATGAAGTGACGATCAAGGATCTGGCGGAAGGCTTCGACATTGCGCTCAAGACGCGCGCCGGCCTGCAAGGCGACGAGGATTTCGACGCCATCGTGCATTCGACCGGCATGCTGGTCATCCGCTCCTGGCTCACCACCTATCCGGCCCGCCGCAGCCGGCTGAAACACCTGATCGGCCTTGCGCCGGCGACCTTCGGCTCGCCGCTGGCGAAGAAAGGACGCAGCTGGATCGGCTCCATCTTCAAGGGCAACAAGGATCTCGGGCCGGATTTCATGGCCGCCGGCGATCTGGTGCTCGACGGGCTTGAGCTGGCGAGCCCCTTCACCTGGCAACTGGCCGAAAAAGACCTGCTCGGCCCCGTTCCTTATTATGACGTCGATTTCGGCACGCCCTATGTCCACATCTTCTGCGGGACCGACACCTACAGCGGCATCCGCAAGCTGGTGAACGAGCCCGGCACCGACGGCACCGTGCGGCAGGCCGGCGCCGCCTTCAACTCGCGCAAGATCGTCATCGACCTGACCAAGGCGATGTCGGTGCTCAACCCGGAGAACAAGCCGGGGGTCAATCGCTGGCGCATCGGCGACTGGAAGAACGCGAACATCCCGGTCCATCTGTTCGAAGGACTCAACCACGGCACCATCCTGACCGACCCGAGCGGCGAGCTGGTGCAAAAGGTGAGGGCGGCGCTCGACGTGAAGGACGCCGATTCCTACAAGGCGTGGCTAAAGGACGTCGATGCCGGCAAACGGTTTGCCAAGGCGAGGGACGGGATATGGCAGCAATTTGTCGTGCGCGCGCTCGACGAGCGCGGCGATCCGATCACCGATTACAACATTCAGATGTTCGAGAAGAAAAACGATCCGGCCACCCAGGTCGATACATTCGACGACCACGTCGATGTCTACGGCAACGACGCCAGCTACCGCTGTTTCCTGGTCGATCTCAACACGGTTGCGGGGAGGGCGACGCTATGGCTCAGCATCATGGCCGAGTCCGGGTCGCAGTGGGTGGACTACAAAGGTCACGACGCCGATCCGACGATCGAGGTCGGTCCGGAGACTTCGCGCAAGAGCTGGGATGCGTGGCTCGACCTGTCCGGGCTGCTGGGCACCGGGGATGGTTTCCTGTCGCCGTTCACGACCACCTTGGTGGAGCTCTATATCGACAGGGAGCCGAAGGTCGGGCTGGTGAACCTCGGCTAGCCGCGCTTCGCCTTCAAATCCAGCTCTGCACCTTCACGTAGGAGCCGGGCGCGTCCTCGATCGCCTTGAGCTTGCCGCCGCCGATCTTGCGGGCAGGGACGGTCTCGCCGTCGAGTTGCTTCAGCCAATCGAGCCAGTCCGGCCACCAGGAGCCGGGGTGCTCGGTGGCGGTCTTCAGCCAGGCCTCGACGTCGGCGCCTTCCGGCTTGTCGCCGGTCCAGTACTGGTACTTCGGCTTGCTGGGCGGATTGATGACGCCGGCGATGTGGCCGGAGCCGGCCAGCACGTATTTCACCGGGCCGCCGAAGAACTGCGAGCCATTCAAAACCGATTTCGCCGGCGCGATGTGGTCCTCGCGGGTGGCGAGATTGTAGATCGGCACTTTCACCTTGCGCAGGTCGAGCGTGACGCCGGCGATCTCCATCTCGCCTTTGGTCAGGCGGTTGTTGAGATAGCAGTTGCGCAGATAGAAGGAGTGGTTGGCCGCCGGCATGCGGGTGGCGTCGGAATTCCAGTAGAGGATGTCGAACGGATAGGGCTTCTTGCCGCGCAGGTAGTTGTTGACGATGTAGGGCCAGACCAGGTCGTTCGAGCGCAGCATGTTGAAGGCGTTCGCCATGCGCGAGGCCTCCAGGTAGCCCTGCTCCTTCATATGCTCTTCGAGATGTTTGATCTGGTCTTCGTCGACGAAGACCTTGAGGTCGCCGGCAAAGGTGAAGTCGACCTGCGCGGCAAACAGCGTGGCGGATTTCGCCCGCGACTGCTTCTTGGCGGCGAGATAGGCCAGCGTGATCGACAAGAGCGTGCCGCCGACGCAATAGCCGATGGTGTGCATCTCGTCTTCGCCGGTGGCGTCGCGGACCGCGTCCATCGCGGTGAGCACGCCTTCGCGCATGTACTGCTCGAAGCTCTTCTCGGCCTGGCGCGCGTCCGGATTGACCCACGAGACCACGAACACGGTGAGGCCGCTGTCGACGCACCACTTGATGAAGGATTTTTCGGGCGTCAGATCGAGAATGTAGAACTTGTTGATCCAGGGCGGCACGATCAGCAGCGGCACCTTCAGCACCTCGGGCGTCGTCGCCTCGTACTGGATGAGCTGCATCAGGTCGTTCTGGAACACGACCTTGCCGGGCGTGACCGCGAGGTTCTTGCCGACCTCGAACAGCGAAGGATCCGACTGGCGGATGCGCAGGTGGCCCTGGCCGGCGGCGATGTCCTCCGACAGCATGTGCATGCCGCGCACGAGGTTGTCGGCGTTCGACGACAAAGTCTCGCGCAGCAGTTCCGGATTGGTGAAGATGAAGTTCGAGGGCGAGACCGCGTTGGCGATCTGCCGGACGTAGAACTCGGCCTTCTTGCGCGTGTGCTCGTCGACCTCGGCGTCCTTCACCAGCTTTTCGCCCCATTGCGCGGTGAGCAGATAGGCCTGCTTGAGGAAGTCGAAGAACTGGTTCTGCGACCACTCCGGATCGGCGAAGCGCTTGTCGCGCGGATCGGGGGTTGCGGTGGGCGGGGCCTCTTCGCCGGCCAGCCGCTTTACTGCGCCGGCCCAGAGATCGAGATAGGCGCGGCCGAGGCTGGCCTGCAAAGCGAGGGTGCGTTGCGGGTCGGACAGCCAGTATTCGGCGACCTGGCCGATGCTCTTGACCGCGTCGGCGATGCCGTCGGCGAGCTCGGGCTTAATCTTCCCTTCCTCGCGCGGCTTCATATAGGCGGCGACGGCCTTGCCGCCTTCCTCGACCAGGCGGGCGATATTGCGCGCGAGCGCCTCGTAATCGACGGCAGTGACGTTGGCCGGCTCGGGTGTCGGCTTATTCATCGGCATTTCCGGGTCCCTGCCGTGAGAAGTGGCCCGGACCCCGCTCCCCCGCAAGGTGCAATTCACCGCATGGCCGAGGTGCGCATCCGCCGGCACGGGGGGCGGCCTCGAAACCACGCTGCGGCCATATTAGCCGGTTACCGGGCTTATGCTATAATTCATTGAGTCTGCATCGATTTTACGACATGCCGAGGACGGAAATGGCGGTCATGCGCGCCCGGATAGGTCTGGCCACTCTGGCCACTTCGGCTTTGGCGGCCCTGCTGGCCGGCTGCTCGCCGGGCTCGGTGGTCGACCGCGTGCCGGAAAGCCTCGGCGGCCTGCCTTCCGCCGCGCCGGCGCGGCCGGCCACGCCCTACCAGTACCCGGCGGTGCACGACATGCCGCCGGCGCGCGCGACCCGGCCCATGACCGAGGAAGAGCTGGACAAAGCGCAAAAGGAGCTGCGCGCCGTGCGCGACCGCCAGGAGGGCCGGGAGGCGGCGGAGCGGGGGGCCGCGGCCGGCAAAAAGCCGCCGCCGGCGCCCAAAACCGGCCAGAACACTGGCGCAAAGACGAACCCGTGATAAAAGCCAGCCGGGGTAACGCCTGCCGGCTGGAAAGGGCAGCGGCGCACCGCGCGTGCGCAGGCAGGACGAGCCGCTTAAAGGTCTAAGCCGATGGAAGAATTTTACCGCATCCGCCGTTTGCCGCCCTACGTGTTCGAAGAGGTGAACAAGGCCAAGGCAAAGGCCCGCAACGCCGGCGCGGACATTGTCGACCTCGGCATGGGCAACCCCGATCTGCCGGCCCCGCAGCATGTCCTCGACAAGCTGAAGGAGACGCTCGGCAAGCCGCGCACCGACCGCTACTCGGCCTCGCGCGGCATCCCCGGCCTGCGGCGGGCGCAAGCCGCCTATTACGAGCGCCGCTTCGGGGTGAAGCTCAACCCGGACACGCAGATCGTCGCCACCTTGGGCTCCAAGGAAGGCTTCGCCAACGTCGCGCAGGCGATCACCGCGCCGGGCGACGTCGTGCTGGTGCCGAACCCGAGCTATCCGATCCATGCCTTCGGCTTCCTGATGGCGGGCGGGGCGGTGCGCTCGGTGCCGTCGGAGCCGACCCCGAACTTCTTCCACACGCTCGAGCGCGCGATCATCCACTCGATCCCGAAGCCGCAGGTGCTGGTGGTCTGCTATCCGGCCAATCCGACCGCCTATGTGGCGACGCTCGACTTCTACAAGGACCTCGTGGCCTTCGCGAAGAAGCACAGCCTGCTGGTGCTGTCGGATCTCGCTTACGCGGAAGTCTATTTCGACGACCATCCGCCGCCGTCGATTCTGCAGGTGCCGGGCGCAAACGATATCGCCGTCGAGTTCACCTCGATGTCGAAGACCTATTCGATGCCGGGCTGGCGCATCGGCTTCGCGGTCGGCAACGAGCGCGTCATCGCCGCGCTTGGCCGCGTGAAGTCCTACCTCGACTACGGTGCTTTCACGCCGGTGCAGGTGGCGGCGACGGCCGCGCTCAACGGCCCCGACGACTGCATCAAGGAGATGCGCGAAACCTACAAGCGCCGCCGCGACGTGATGGTGGAGAGCTTCGGCCGTGCCGGCTGGGACGTGCCCGCGCCGCGCGCGACCATGTTCGCCTGGGCGCCGATCCCGGAGCCGTTCAAAAGCCTCGGCAGCGTCGAGTTCTCCAAGCTGCTGGTCGAGAAGGCCGAGACCGCGGTGTCGCCGGGCATCGGCTTCGGCGAATATGGCGAAGGGCACGTACGCATCGCGCTGGTCGAGAACGAGCAGCGCATCCGCCAGGCAGCGCGCAATATCCGCCGCTTCCTCGAGACCGCGCCGGAGCAGCTCCACAACGTCGTCCCGCTCGCCACCCGGCGCTAGGCCCGCACCACGCCAGGCATCATGGCTCAACCTCTCAAAGTAGGAGTCGCCGGTCTGGGCACGGTCGGCTCGGCGCTGATCGCCCAGGTGGCGCGTCAGCGCGAGGCGCTGGCCGCGCGCTGCGGCCGCGGCATCGAGATCGTCGCGGTCACCGCGCGCTCGCGCGGCAAGGAGCGCGGCGTCGACCTCAAGAAGATGCAGTGGTTTCCCGATCCGGTCGCGCTCGCCAAGGCGCCCGGCATCGACGTGTTCGTCGAACTGATCGGCGGCTCCGGCGATCCCGCCAAAAGCGCGATCGAGGCGGCGCTCGCTTCGGGCAAGTCGGTGGTCACCGCCAATAAGGCGCTGCTCGCCAAGCACGGCGTCAAGCTCGCCGCCGCGGCCGAGAAGCATCACGCCACGATCAATTTCGAGGCCGCGGTCGGCGGCGCCATCCCGATCGTGAAGACCTTGCGCGAGGGGCTCGCCGGCAATTCGTTCGAGCGCATCTACGGCATCCTCAACGGCACCTGCAATTACATCCTGACGCGGATGGAGCAGGAGAAGATGTCGTTCGAGGAATGCCTGAAGGACGCGCAGCGGCTCGGCTATGCCGAGGCCGACCCGACCTTCGACGTCGAAGGCCACGACACCGCGCAGAAGCTGGCAATCCTGGCCTCGCTCGCCTTCGGCACCAAGGTGGACGAGAAGGCGATCTACGTGGAGGGCATCTCGTCGATCCAGGCGGCCGATCTCGCCGCCGCCGACGAGCTCGGCTATCGCGTGAAGCTCTTGGGCGTGGCGGTGAAGACGCCGAAGGGTATCGAGCAGCGCGTGCATCCGACCATGGTGCGCAAGGACTCGGCGATCGCGCAGGTGATGGGCGTGACCAATGCCGTCACCGTCGACGCCGAGGGCATCGCCCCGCTCACTTTGGTCGGTCCCGGCGCCGGCGGCGCGGCGACCGCGTCGGCCGTGCTCGCCGACATCGGCGACATCGCCCGCGGCGTGCGCACCGCGCCGTTCGGCCGGCCGACGGCGCGGCTTAGCACCGTGCGCAAGGCGCCGATGCAGCGGCACGAGGGTGGCTATTACATAAGATTGCAGGCGCGCGACAAGCCCGGCACCGCGGCGACCATCGCCACGCGCCTGGCCGAGCAGGAGATTTCGCTTGAATCGATCGTGCAGCGGCACGCCAAGGGGGCCTCGGACAATGAGGTGAAAGGGGGCTCGGTCCCCGTTATCCTCATCACCTATGCGACCACCGAGGACGCGGTGCGCAAGGCGCTTGCGGCGGTGGGGAAAGATCGGGTGATCTCCGGCCGCCCGCAGGTGATCCGGATCGAGAAGAACTGACGTATCGAAGCGGCCGGCGCTTGAGAGCCGCGCGCGTGTTGAGGGGAGTAAAACGATGCCGTCCATTACCGTTCAGCCCGATCTGTTGATCGAGCGAATTCTCACCCTCGAGATCGTGCGCGTGACCGAACGCGCGGCGGTGTCCTCGGCGCGCCTGCGCGGCCACGGCAAGGACAAGGCCTCCGACCAGGCGGCGGTCGACGCCATGCGGCGCGAGCTCAACAAGCTGCCGATCGACGGCACCGTGGTGATCGGCGAAGGCGAGATCGACGAGGCGCCGATGCTGTTCATCGGCGAGAAGGTCGGCACCAAGCAGGGCCCGAAGGTCGACATCGCGGTCGATCCGCTGGAGGGCACGGTGCTCTGCGCCAAGAACATGCCGGGCGCCATCGCCACCATCGCCATGGCCAATGGCGGCACGCTGCTACACGCGCCCGACTGCTACATGAACAAGATCGCCATCGGCCCCGGCTATCCCAAGGGCACGGTCGACCTCGACGCGCCGACGGAGGAGAACATCCTTTCGCTCGCCAAGGCCAAGGGCGTGAAGCCCTCCGAGATTACCGCCATCCTGCTCGACCGGCCGCGCCACGCCGACATGATCGCGGCGGTGCGCAAGACGGGTGCTGCGGTGTCGCTGATCTCGGACGGCGACGTCGCCGGCGTGATCCATTGCGCCGAGGTGAAGACCGGCATCGACATCTATCTCGGCATCGGCGGCGCGCCGGAAGGCGTGCTGGCGGCGGCGGCGCTGCGCTGCATCGGCGGCCAGATGCAGACGCGGCTCATCATCGACACCGAGGAGCTGCGCGAGCGCACGCTCAAGATGGGCATCAAGGACCCGAAGAAGAAGTACACCATCGAGGACATGGTGAGGGGCGACTGCCTGTTCGCCGCCACCGGCGTCACGTCCGGCGCGATGCTCGACGGCGTCAAGTTCGGCAAGGACGTGATCGAGACCGACACCGTGGTGATGCGCTCGGTCACCGGCACGGTGCGGCGCGTGCGCGCCGAGCATCGCGAACTCGCGAAATTCCATCTCGACTGATTCGCTCTCCACAGCCCTGCACCGGGATTTTACCGGCGCTTGCATTAAGCCAGCGGCGGCATAGCTTTGGGGTCTGTCCGGTGCGTGCGACCCCCATACATCTATTCGGCGGACGCTTGGTGTCCGCATAAGGTCCGGCCAATGGCGGCTTTGCCCGCAGCCATTCTGCAAGAACGCGACCGTCATTTTCTCGGCGTCGAGAAGTCCGTCTGCGGGCGCGCCTGGCGCGACCGGCTGGATGAGCGCGGCGTGACGCGGGCGCTCGCGATCGCGCAGCGGCACGGCCTGCCTGAACTGCTGGCGCGGGTGCTGGCGGGCCGGGGCGTCGAGCCGGACGCGGTCGAGGTCTTTCTCGACCCGACCATCAAGCGGCTGATGCCGGACCCGCACACCTTGACCGGCATGGAGGCGGCCTGCGACCGCCTCGTGCGCGCGGTCACCGCCGGCGAGAAAGTCGCGATCTTCGGCGATTACGACGTGGACGGGGCGACCGCCGCGGCGCTGCTGTGCCGCTACCTGCGGCACTGCGGGCTCGATCCGATCGTGCACATTCCTGATCGAATTTTTGAAGGTTACGGGCCAAATGTCGACGCCGTCAGGTCTTTTGCCGAGCGCGGCGCGACGCTGCTGGTCACCGTCGATTGCGGCACCACCAGCCATTTAACGCTCGTAGAAGCCCGGTTGCTCGGCCTCGACGTGGTGGTGATCGACCATCATCAGGCCGACGAGGAACTGCCGCCGGCGGTGGCCATCGTCAATCCGAACCGCGCCGACGATCTCTCGGGCCTCGGCCATCTGGCGGCGGTGGGGCTCGTCTTCCTGACACTGGTGTCGCTCACGCGCGCGCTGCGCCGGCAGAATTTCTGGACCGGCTTGCGGCCCGAGCCAGACCTGTTGTCGCTCCTGCATTTCGTCGCGCTCGGCACGGTGGCCGACGTCGTGCCGCTCACGGGCTTGAACCGCGCCTTCGTCGCCAAGGGATTGATCGCGCTCAGGCGCCGCGAGCATATCGGACAGACCGCGCTGATGGACGCCGCGCGCCTGTCCGGCCCGCCGGAGCCGTGGCATCTCGGTTTTCTTTTGGGTCCGCGCATCAATGCCGGCGGCCGCATCGGCCGCGCCGACCTCGGCGTGCGCCTGCTGCTCGAAGAAGACCCGGCGGAAGCGGCGCGCATCGCCGCCGAGCTCGACCGGCTGAATAGCGAGCGGCGCGAGATCGAGCAGGCGACGCTGATGCAGGCTGAGGCCGAAGCGCTCGCCGCGCTCGGGCTGGAAGAGAAGGGCGCCACGGTGGTGACGGCCGGGCAGGGCTGGCATCCGGGCGTGGTCGGACTCGTCGCCGCGCGGCTGAAGGAGCGCTACGGCCGCCCCGCCTTTGCCATCGCGCTGGAAGCGGGCGGCACCGGCACCGGTTCGGGCCGTTCGATCCCCGGCGTCGATCTCGGCGCAGCCGTGCGGCGCGCGGTGCACGAGGGCTTGCTGCTGAAAGGCGGCGGCCATGCCATGGCGGCCGGCGTCACAATGAAGAAGGACGCGCTCGGCCCCTTCCGCGCCTTCCTGGAAGAGACGCTGGCGCCTTCGGTCGAGGCGGCGCGGCGCGACAGCGCGCTCAAGATCGACGGCGCGGTCAGCGCCGGCGGCGTCAACCTCGCGCTGGCCGCGCTGCTCAACCGCGCCGGGCCCTTTGGCGCCGGCAACCCGGAGCCGGTGCTCGCACTGCCGGCGCACACGCTCGCCTATGCCGATCCGGTCGGCGAGAACCACATCCGCGTGCGGCTGCGCGCCGGCGACGGCAAGATGGTCAACGCCATCGCGTTCCGGTCGATGGGCACGCCGCTCGGCAAGGCCTTGCTGGACTATCGCGGCCGCAGCGTGCACGCCGCCGGCTTCATCGCGATCGACCGTTGGCAGGGCGAGGAGCGCGTGCAGATGCGGCTCATCGACGTGGCGGCGGCTTAGAATCGCTGGCCGTACGTTGTTGCGGACGCAAGCGAGAGGTATTCTTTAACGATTCGCATCGATTCGTGACGTCGGGTTCGCGTCAGCGTGCTCGCGGCACCATCCGAAGGGGTGCCCTTAAGGGGGATCGATTATGGCTTTCAACAGCGAAGCATATGTGCGCGGCGACGCCGCCGCCGAACTCGCCGAACTGCGCGCGCTGCGGCGCGAGCGCATCGTCACCGTCGCGGGCACCACGTTGGCCGTCATGGTGGTCGCCGCCATCGCCGTGCTGATGGGCATGGCTTAGTCGATTTGCGCATGATCTTATCCGAAAACCGGTTCCCACTTTTCGGGATCATGCGCGCCTAATTTTCGCCGGCCGCTCCGGCATCGCGCGCGCGCGCCTCGAAAGCGCGGCGCGAATCCGAGGAGAATTGCCGGCGCCACATCACCACGACGATGCCGGCGGTAGTGAGCGCGAAGGGGACCGGCCCCAGGAACCAGCCGAGATAGCCGAGCGCGAAGAAGAAGGCGCGCTGGCCGCGGTTGAAATGGCGGCCGGCGTCGGTGCACAGCCGGGCGGCGCGGTGCGCGAATTCCTTGGCGGCGGGCGTGTCCTTTTCCTCCGGCGGCGGCGCCGCGCCGACCATGATGGCGAAGTAGTTGAACAGCCGGTACGACCAGGCGAACTTGAAGAAGGCGTAGACGAAGATGACGGCGAGGCCGAGCATCTTCAGATCCCACAATTGACGCGACGGCTGGGCGCCGAACGGCAACAGCGACACGACCGGCAGGATTTCCTCGGTCGCGCGCAGCAGCGTGAGCGTGCCGCCGATGGCGATCAGGCTGGTGGAGGCGAAGAAGGCCGTGCCGTTTTGCAGGGCGGCGGTCACCTGCGCGTCCACCATGCGCATGTCGCGCGCGATCAGCTGCTGCATCCAGGCGTCGCGGTAGCCGTTCATCAGCGCGTTGAGGCCAGTGCGGCCCTTGGCGGTCTTTTCGATGACGATCGAATAGATGATCCAGACGCCGAGAAACCAGGCCAGCGCGAGCAGGTCGGGGTGCGGGATCGTCATGGCGCGCCTGTGAGTCGAAACGCGGCCCATGCTGCCCGCTCGGCCGGCGGGCTTCAACTGGGCCCAACTTTTTCATTCCCTGGCCCTGAAAGGGGGAGGGTCAGGGTGGGGGTCGCTTACGATGTGTGGGGGTCGCTTACGATGTGTGGGGGTCACTCTTTCGCAACGCTGTGCTATTGACCCCCACCCGTCCGGCTCGCTGCGCTCGCCGGACGACCTCCCCCTGAAAGGGGAGGTAGGAAGAGGAGGAGCCATGCCGCAGACCATCACCACCGGATACAAGGCCTTGTGCGAGGCGGCCGAGCGCGAGATCGAGACGCTGGCGACGGAGGACGCGGTCAGGCTCGCCGGCCGCGACGACATCGTGCTGGTCGACATCCGCGACATCCGCGAATTGCAGCGCGAGGGTAAGGTGCCGGGGGCCTTCCATTGCCCGCGCGGCATGCTCGAATTCTGGATCGATCCGCAGAGCCCGTACCACAAGCCGGTGTTCGCGCAGGACAAGAAGTTCGTGTTCTTCTGCGCCGGCGGAATGCGGTCGGCGCTCGCCGCGCAGACGGCGCAGGCGATGGGATTGAAGCCGGTGGCGCACATCAAGGGCGGCTTCGGCGCCTGGAAGAAGGCGGGCGGGCCGGTGGAGGAGCCGGAGACGATGCCGGGCGAGAAGAAGACGCCTGGCTGACGTCAGCGCCGCAAGAAAATCCGCCCCGTCCAGGTATTGTGGTTCCAGGTAAGCCCGCCCATGGCCTTGCGGTTGTCGCCGACGACCAGCCGGTACTTGTCGGTGCCCAGAATCTTGTTGGGATCGTCCAGGCGATAGCCGTCGATGCTGAGCAACGACGCGCGCGGGTCAAAACGGCCGCGCACGTATTCGGTGCCGGTCAGGCCGAGCTTGTTCTGGTAGTCGGGCCGGTTTGATTTGCGCAGCGTCCAGGTGATGGCGCCTTCGGCCTGGCCGCTGGCGGCGACAGTCATCTTCAGCGAGGCCTCGTATTCATGGGTGTCGGACAGCCACAGGCCCTTCCAGGGGCCGGCGAGCGCCGCGCGGTCGGCTTCCGAAAGGCCTTGCGCCGCCGCCATTGCCGTCAGCGCCGCGCATAGTGTTAGCGCACCGAGCAAGGTTCTGAGCGCGCGCAAGATATTCGTCATGGTCATCCCCCCAATCAAAAAAATTGGCTTGCCGGGAAATCGCCTTTCGTGAGACTGGCACGGACTTGCCGCCGAGTGTGCCGCCGGCGGAACGACAGCGCAACGGGATCGCCGCGATGGCCTTGAGACTGATCATCGGCAACAAGAACTACTCCTCCTGGTCGCTGCGGCCGTGGATCGCCATGAAGGCGGCCGGCATTTCCTTCGAGGAGACCCTGATTCCGCTTTACGAGCCGGGCAGCGCGGAGGAAATCCGCAAATATTCGCCCGCCGGCAAGGTGCCGGTGCTGATCGACGGCGGCGACACCGTCTGGGAGTCGCTCGCCATCCTCGAGCACCTGGCGGAGAAATTCCCGCAAGCCGGGCTGTGGCCGTCCGATCCGCGCGCGCGCAGCCATGCGCGCGCGGTGGCGACCGAGATGCATGCCGGCTTCCAGCCGCTGCGTCAGCACTGCACGATGAACCTGTGGCTGCCGGCGAAGCCGCGCCCGCAGCCGGACGAGGTGATGGCTAACGTGCGCCGCATCGAGGCGCTGTGGGCGGACTGCCGCGCGCGCTTCGGCAAGAATGCGGGCGAGCCGTTTCTGTTCGGCACGTTCGGTGCGGCCGACGCCATGTACGCGCCGGTGGTGGCGCGCTTCCACAATTACGGCCTGCCGGTCGGCGCGCAGACGCGCGCCTACATGGACGCGGTGATGGCGCTGCCGGCCTGGCAGGAATGGCACGCCGCGGCGATGCAGGAAAAATGGATCATGCGGCACAACGAGCCGGACTGGCCGCTGGTGCGCGGTGTGCCGGTCGCGTGAGCTTTACGCCTTCTCCGCCTCGCGCAGCTTCTTCACCAGTTCTTCGATGAACGGCTTCTGGCCGGGCAGGATCTTCTTGCGCGCGACGGCCAGCGGGAAATAGGCGATGCGGTCGATCTCCGGAAAGGCCTGCCGCCGGCCCGTGCGCGGCGGCCATTCCATCTCGAAGCTGTTGCTGGAGAAGGCGGCGAGGTCGAAATCCGCCTCGAGCGCGAAAGCGTGCACGATCTTGCCGCTCTTCTGCTTCAGCGGCGTGAGCGTGATGAACGCGCCTTCGGCGACCAGCCCGGTCTCCTCGTTGAACTCGCGCTTGGCGCAGGCGAACACGTCGCCCGACACCACCACGCCTTTGGGAATCGACCAGGCGCCTTCGTCCTTGTTGCGCCAGTAGGGGCCGCCCGGGTGGGCGAGCAGCAGCTCGAGCCCGCGCGCGCGGCGATAGGCCAGGATGCCGGAGGAGATTTCGGTGCGGCGGGACATGGAATCACATGCCTGAAAGGCAAGCAAAGCACGGGCCATTTGCGCGGGCTAAACGCGAATATGTGATTGCCGGCCGGGCGCCGTGGAGGCGGCGAACCAAAGTTCCCACCGTGCGTTAACCCCCGGTAATTCTTGCACGAACCGGGACGAACGCGGCCGCATGATCCTCCAACCCGACCGGAATGTCTGGCGCGTGGCGAAAGCTTCGCGCGCGGCGGTGCTCGTGGACGGCGCCGCCTATTTCGACGCGTTGCGCCAGGCGATGCGCAAGGCGCAGCGCTCCATCCTGATCGCCGGCTGGGACATCCACAGCCAGACGCGGCTGGTCGGCCGCTCGGGCGAGGCGGGAGACGGCTATCCGGCCGAGCTCGCCGCCTTTCTCGCCGCCCTGGTGAACGAAAGGCCGGAGCTCGACGTCTGCATCCTGCTGTGGGACTTCTCCGTCCTTTACGCGGCCGAGCGCGACCTTTTTCCGACCATGGCGCTCGCCTGGAACACGCCGTCCCGCGTCCGCTTCTGCCTCGACGACTGCGTGCCGCTCGGCTCCTCGCAGCACCAGAAACTGGTGGTGATCGACGACAAGGTTGCCTTCAGCGGCGGGCTCGACATCACCATCCGGCGCTGGGACACCAGCAAGCACCGGCTCGACGAGCCGCATCGGGTCGACCCCGATGGCAAGCCCTACCGGCCGTTCCATGACGTGCAGATGGTGGTGGACGGGGAGGCGGCGCGGGCGCTCGGCGAGCTGCTGCGCGGGCGCTGGTCCTGCGCGGCCTGCGAGGACCTGCCCAGGCCGCAGGTCGACACCGATCCCTGGCCCGATCCGGTCGAGCCGCATTTTACCGACGTCGAAATCGGCATCGCGCGCACGCAGCCGGTCTACGAGCAGCAGGAGCAGGTCGAGGAGGTCGCGCAACTGTTCCTCGACAGCATCGACGCGGCCGAGCGCTCGATCTACATCGAGAACCAGTTCCTGACCGCGCCGGCCATCGCCGAGCGCCTGGCCAAGCGCCTGCGCGAGCGGCCGGAGCTGGAGGTGCTGATCGTCGCGCCGGATTCGCACGATTCCTGGCTGGAGGCGCAGAGCATGCGCGCCGGCCGCATGCGCTTCACAAAGACGCTGCAGGAGGCCGGTGGCGAGCGCGTGTTTCTCGCTTATCCGAAAGTCGCCGACGGCGAACGCGCCAGCGCGGTGATGGTGCACGCCAAGGTGATGGTCGTCGACGACCGCATTCTGCGCGTCGGCTCGGCCAACCTGAACAACCGCTCGATGGGCACCGACACCGAGTGCGACCTCGTCATCGTCGGCGAAAGCGAAGACCAGCGCGGGCGCATCGTCCATCTGCGCAACGGATTGCTCGGGCATCATTGCGGCGCGACGGCAAAGGACGTCGAGGCCGCGCTGGCGGAGAACGGCGGTTCGCCGGTGAAAGCCGCGCGCAGCCTGGCGCGCGAGGGCCATAGCCTGGAGCCGATCGTCGACGAGCCGCTGAGCGGCCCCGACCTGGTCGGCCTCATTCAGGGCGTCGCCGATCCCGAGAAGCCGATCGGCGCGGAGCAATTCGTCGGCACCATCTTCGGGCGCCGCGTGTCGTCGCGCCATGTCGCGACCATCGCCAAGGTGGTCGGGGCGGGCCTGCTGATCGTGGCGCTGGCGCTGGCCTGGCAATTCATGCCGCTGGCCAATCCGCAGGTGGTGAAGAGCCTGTTCAGCGACATCGCGGGCAATCCGCTGGCGCCGGTGGTGGTGGTGGGCGCCTTCGTGCTGGCCGGGCTGGTGCTGTTTCCGGTGACGGTGCTGATCGCCGCGACCGCGGCCGCCTTCGGGCCGTGGTTCGGCTTCGCCTATGCTGCGGCCGGCGCGCTCGCCAGCGCGCTTGCGACCTACGCGCTGGGCGCCGCCATCGGCAAGAAAACCCTGCGCGACATTCTGGGGCCGCGGCTCAACCGTATCCGGCGGCAGGCGGCCAAGCGCGGCGTCATCACCATCGCGGCGTTGCGGATGGTGCCGGTCGCGCCCTTCACGGTGGTGAACCTGGTGGCCGGCGCCAGCTCGATCCCGGTCTTTGCCTATACCGCCGGCACGCTGCTCGGCATGCTGCCCGGGCTGATCATGATCTCGGCGGTCGGCCATCAGTTCGCGCGCATCCTCACCAATCCGAGTCCGGCCGACTTCGCCTGGCTGGCGCTCGCGGTCGCCGGCTGGATCGCGCTCTCGATTGCCGTGCAGGCGCTGGTGGCGCGCTACTGGAGCGGCGCGCGGTGAACCGAAGCGAAGGCACGATCCGCGTCATGACCTGGAACATCCACGGCGCTTTCGGGTGCAACCCGCGCTTCGACCTGATGCGCGTGGTGGCGCTGATCCGGCGCTGGGATCCCGACATCGTCGCCTTGCAGGAGGTGGACTCGCGCCGCCCGCTGGCCGACGCCGCCAATCCCTTCGACTTCCTGCCCGGCGCGGTCGGGCTCTATGGGATCGGCGCCAAGTCGATCACGACCAAGGACGGCGACTACGGGCAGATGCTGATCAGCCGCTGGCCGATCGAGACGCAGGAAGTGCGCGACATCTCGTTTCCGGAGCGCGAGCCGCGCCGCGCCATCCGCGCGCAGGTGGCGACCCCGCACGGCAAGATCACCGTGGTCGCCACCCATCTGGGCTTAAGCGTGCACGAGCGGCGCGGGCAGGCGCGCACGCTGATCGACATGGCGCAAGGCGAGGGGCCCGCCGTCGTGGTGGGCGATTTCAACGACTGGTTCTGGCCGGGCTCGGTGCGCAAGGTGCTGACGCGCGTGCTGGGCGGGCGCACGCGTCACCGCACGTTCCCGTCCTTTTGTCCGCTGTTCCGCTTCGACCGCATCTATTGCCGGCCGCGCACGGCGCTGGTCGCAAGCTGCGTCGATACCGAGGCGCGCGCGCTGTCCGACCATCTGCCGGTGATCGCGGACTTGCGGCCCTGAGCTACGGGGAGGGCTTGTGCGCAAAAAAGAAAACCCGGCGCGAAGCCGGGTTTTCGTCGACAGAGGGATGCGGCTGGTCCGCCAGCCGTCAAGCGATGGCTCGCGCCATCAATCCTCGACGGCTTCCTTGACCGCGTCCTTCATGCCGCCGACGGTATTCTGAACTTTGCCGGCGGTCTTCTGCGCCTTGCCTTCCGCTTCCAGCTTGGCGTCGCCGGTGACCTTGCCGGTCACTTCCTTGGTCTTACCCTTGGCTTGCTCGAAGCTGCCTTCGATGCGGTCCTTGTTCATTGGTTCCTCATTTTGTTTGGACGGATGAAGCACTCGCACGGTCAACGTGCGAGTGCGGGGCGAGGTTCCGTTGCGCAGGGGAGCGTTGCGCCCGCGTCAAGCGCGGACGCAACGCGCCACAATCAGCGCGAACCGGTGGTTCCGGCGCGCGGGTTTTCGACGCAGTTCTTGTAGTCCGTTTTGGCGACCTGCTGGCAGGCGGCCATCGTCTGATACTTGCAGTCAAGCGTGTTCGATCCCGGCGTGGATTGCAGGCAGAACTTCGCACTGCCGGCGATGCTCGGGCCGGACTTTCCTGGCGTCTGCGCGGAGCGCTGGCTCTGTGTGCCCGAATTCACGCCAGGCGCGCTGCCCTTGTTGATCTGGTTGGGGGACGAATTCTGCGGCGGGTTGCTGGGCATGTTTTGCGCGCCGGCGATGGTGATGCCGGCGAGCAGCGCGGCGGCCGCGGTCAGTGTCGTGCATGTCTTCATGAGTACCTCCTTGGCTGGCACCGGAACCGGTGCCTACGTTCAACGGAGGCAGCCGAGCGGAGTTCCCGGAACCGGCGGCGCTTGCCGCAAAAGAAAACGGCCGGGAAGTTCCCGGCCGTTCCCGCGATCGGCAGTTTCGCTTACACGATGATGTAGACGATCTCGTGCGTGCGCGGCTCGACGATGATGTACTGGCCGTCGACCAGGATGACGTAGTAGCCGCGCCACTGCGGATACACGGTCACCACCTCGGCCGGGATCGGCGTGTAGCGCAGCGTCGGCGGCAGCTTGGTGCCGACCGAGATCGAGACGTTGATCTGCGACTTCGGCACGCTCTGGATCTTGGCCGACTTGAACGTCGTCGTGATCTTGGTCTGCTGCTCGGTCGACAGCTTGGCGGCGCCGGCCGCCGCACCTTGGCCCGTCGTGGTCGACGAGGCGCCCTGCGCGCTGTCTTTCGACTTGCTGTCGGTGGTGGACGCGGCGCCCTTGGCGGCGTCGTTCTTGTTGGCGTCGGTCGCGCTCTTGTCCGACTTGTTCATTTCGGTCGAGCTCTTCGCCTTCGTGTCGGAGGAGGCTTTGGTGTCGGACGACGCTTTGGGATCGGCGCCCGAGGGAGCCTGGCCGGCGGTGGACGGCTTCTGCTCGCCGGCCTTCATGCCCGGCGCGGGCGAACCCTGGCCGGTGGTCGAGGGCTCGGATTTCATGCCGGGCGACGCCTGACCGGTCGTGCCCTTCTGCTCGCCGGCGTTCATCGCCGGCGCCATCTTCTCGGCGGGCGCCTGCCGCTGAGCCGCCGGCGCCTTTTCGGGCGCCTGCGGGGCCTGCGCCAGCGCGACGCTGGCGCTGAGCAGCACGGTGGCCGCGACGCCGGATAGCAAATTCAAAGTCTTCATCGGTGTGCCTCCTTTTGGCTACCCCACGAACATGCGCATTCCTGTGATGCGTTTAGGTCATGTGAACGCATGCGGCGGCGGGCGGTTCCGAAAGCGATGCAGATTGATGCCGGCGCGCGGGCATTGCCTTCCCGGTTCCCGCGGGGCACCTTTTGCGCCGTCCGGGGAGGCGCAATTGGCGATTCTTTCGTCGTCCATCGACACGCAGGCCGCCGATTATCGCGCCAACGCGCAGCGCATGCGCGCGCTGGTCGCGGAATTGCAGGCGCGCCGCGCCGAAGCTGCACAAGGCGGCTCGCAGAAGTCCCGCGAACGTCATACGGCGCGCGGGAAACTTCTTCCCCGAGAAAGAGTGATGAACCTGATCGATCCCGGCTCGCCGTTCCTGGAACTGTCGCCGCTCGCCGCCAACGGCATGTATGACGACGCCATTCACGGCGCGGGCCTCATCACGGGCATCGGCCGCGTCGAAGGGCGCGAATGCATGGTGGTGTGCAACGACTCGACCATCAAGGGCGGCACTTATTACCCGATGACGGTGAAGAAGCACCTGCGCGCGCAGGAGATCGCGCGCGAGAACCGGCTGCCCTGCATCTATCTGGTCGACTCAGGCGGCGCCAACCTGCCGCACCAGACCGAGGTGTTTCCCGACCGCGAGCATTTCGGCCGCATCTTCTACAACCAGGCGACGCTGTCGAGCTTGCGCATCCCGCAGATCGCGGTGGTGATGGGCTCCTGCACGGCGGGCGGCGCCTATGTGCCGGCGATGTCGGACGAGACGATCATCGTCAAGAACCAGGGCACCATCTTCCTCGGCGGCCCGCCGCTGGTGAAGGCGGCGACCGGCGAGGTGGTGAGCGCGGAGGATTTGGGCGGCGGCGACCTGCACGCGCGCAAGTCGGGCGTCGCCGACCATCTGGCGCAGGACGACCATCATGCGCTCTCTCTTGCAAGACGTATCGTCGCCAACCTCAACACGAAGAAGACTGTCGATCTCGCGATGGCGAAGCCGCGCGAGCCGGCACGCGACACCGCCGAGCTCGACGGCGTCGTGCCGGTGGACCTGAAGAAGCAATACGACATCCGCGAGGTGATCGCGCGGCTGGTGGACGGCTCCGAGTTCGACGAGTTCAAGGCGCTCTACGGCACCACGCTGGTCACCGGCTTCGCGCATCTCGCCGGCATGCCGGTCGGCATCCTCGGCAACAACGGCATCCTGTTCTCGGAGAGCGCGCTCAAGGCGGCGCATTTCATCGAGCTGTGCTGCCAGCGCCGCATTCCGCTTTTGTTTTTGCAGAACATCGTCGGCTTCATGGTGGGCAAAGACGCCGAAGCCGGCGGCATCGCCAAGGACGGCGCCAAGATGGTGACGGCGGTGGCGAACGCGGCGGTGCCGAAGATCACGGTCATCGTCGGCGGCTCCTACGGCGCCGGCAATTACGGCATGTGCGGGCGCGCTTACTCGCCGCGCTTCCTGTTCACTTGGCCGAACGCGCGCATCTCGGTGATGGGCGGCGAGCAGGCGGCGTCCGTGCTCGCCACCGTCAAGCGCGACAACATCGAGGCGGGCGGGGGACAGTGGTCGCAAATCGAGGAAGAGGAATTCAAGGCGCCGATCCGCGACCAGTATGAGACCGAGGGCAATCCCTATTACGCGACCGCGCGGCTGTGGGACGACGGCATCATCGCGCCGTCCGAGACGCGGCGCGTGCTGGCGCTGGCGTTCAGTGCGGCGTTGAATGCGCCGGTGGAGGAGACGAGGTGGGGCGTGTTTAGGATGTGAGGGGATGACTGAGAGGGTCGAAGACCTAATCGCCTATTGTCGGCAAAACGGCCGAGTTTGCCCAATGCCGCAGAAATGGAACCAACTGTGGCAAATGCTTCCTAACCGGAAGCAAATCAGTGCTGGTTGGGAGCCTTCATGCCACTCATTCTTGCGGCGTGGCATGACAGCCCGGCGATTTCCAAGATGGTACGATTGAGCGAGCATATTGAATGGGCGCATGCAAACGGTGCTTTAGTCGAGGTAGAAACGTTTCTCCGTAGTCTGCGCGAAGAAGACTGGCACCACATAGGTGAGTGAACGCAGGTTGGCAAAGCGCGTAGCGCCGTGCCCAAGCGCCTCTCCCGGCCTCATGGTGAGGAACGCTCCGCAGGAGCGCCTCGAACCATGGGGCCGCCCCATCCTTCGAGACGCGGCCTAACGGCCGCTCCTCAAGATGAGGGCGGAGAGAGGTTCGCCGCGCAGCTCACGCCTTCTTCCTCTTCTCCGCCGGCAGCTTCGCTGCCTTGCGCAGCGCCTCGTTGATGCGGCTCTGCCAGCCGCGGCCGCTGCGGCGATAATGGGCGACGATGTCGGCGTCGAGCCGCAAGCTGAGCGCTTTCTTGGGCTGCGGCGAGGGTGGCCGCCCGCGCTTGATGAGCCGACCGCCCTCATAGAGATCAGCCCGCTTGAACCATTCCTCGGTGAGTTCGGGAATTTCCTCGTAATCCTTCGGGCCGAGCACATAGGCATCGACCTTCTTCATGTCGCTACCGACGGGCTTCGATCTCGGCGCCGTACTTTTCTTTTTCGCGGCCATTGGCCTTCCTGACTTTCCACGTCATTTATTGTATATACAATAAATAGGGCGGTCAAGTGGCGCCGGAGGAAGCTCCTCGATTATAGTCGCGCATCGGCGAAGGCGAATCGAGCCCGGAGGGCACTCATGATCCTGACCACGACATCACGCGCGGCCGCGTTCGGCCTTTTGTTTGCCGCCGGCCTTCTGGCCGCAGCCCCCACCCACGCCGCCATCACCCTTCAGCCCGGCGAATGGCAGGAGACGGCGACCGGCACCGAGGATGGCAAGCCGGTGCCGCCGGAGGTCGACAAGAGCTGCATGACGGCGGAGGAGGCGCGCGACGCCACCAACATCGTCAAAGAGATGAAGGAGCAGATGCAGAAGGACGCCGGCGCGTGCCAGAAGTTCGAGGTGCGCGAGAGCGGCAACAGCGTCGTCTTCGCCATGCGCTGCGGCGACGCCAAGCAGTTCCTGTTCGACATCTCCGGCACCTACACCTTCGTCTCCGCGACGCGCTATTCGGGCACCATGAAGTCGGCGGTGACGATGATGGGTAAGACCATGGCGCAGGACAAGAAGATCGAGGCCGTGCGCGTCGGCGACTGCAAGCCGGGGACGGCGACGGGAAAATGAGCTAGCCTCAAGCGGCAGGTTCGAAATCCAACCCCAGGGAATACCATGCAGAAAATGTTGATTGGCGCGGTAGCGGTAGCCGCCTTGTTCGCGGCCGGCCCGGCTTCGGCGCAGAAGATGACGGCCGACGACATGAAGTGGGTCAACCAGTGCATCGACGACAACAAGGCCGAGCCGGGCGCGACGCCGGCCATCGTGCGCGCTTATTGCGTCTGCATGAACGAGAAGATGGACGACAACGAGACGCGCTCGATCACGCAGTGGGAAAAGGCCAACCCCGCCGCGCGGCGCGCCTGTGACCGGCAGGCCGGCTGGCGCTAGCGGCGATCGCGCGCTTGCTGCGACCCGTCATGGCCGGGACAGACCGGGCCATGACGGGTAAGGTCGCCCGCATGACCTACACATCCGCCCTCATCGTCGGCGCCGGCTCCGGGCTTTCGGCCGCGCTCGCGCGCGCCTTCGGCAAGGAGGGCATGCAGGTCGCGCTGGCAGCGCGCTCGCCGGCCAAGCTTGCCGAGTTCGTGCAGGCCACCGGCGCCAAGGCTTTCAACTGCGACGCGGCCAGGCGCGACGAGGTCGAGCGGCTGTTCGCCGAGCTCGACGCCGCAAAGCTCACGCCCGATGTGGTGGTCTACAACGCCAGCTACCGCACGCGCGGGCCCTTCATTGACCTCGATCCCGCCGAAGTGGAGAAGGCGCTGGCCATCACCGCCTTCGGCGGCTTCCTGGTGGCGCAGGCCGCCGTGCGGCGCATGCTGCCGCGCGGGCAGGGCGCCATCCTGTTCACCGGCGCCTCCGCGAGCGTGAAGGGCTATGCGCAGTCGGCGCCCTTCGCCATGGGCAAGTTCGCGCTGCGCGGGCTGGCGCAGAGCCTGGCGCGCGAGCTGCAGCCCAAGGGCATCCATGTCGCCCATGTCGTGGTCGACGGCGGCATCCGCAGCGCGCGGCGCGTTGAGCCCGCCGACGCGCCGGATTCGCTGCTCGATCCCGACGCCATCGCGCAGAGCTATCTGCACCTGCTGCGCCAGCCGCGCAGCGCCTGGACGCAGGAGCTCGAGCTGCGTCCCTGGGTGGAAAAATTTTAAGGAAAGACGGAGCCGCGATGTTCAGCCCCGACGCCATCAAAGAGCTTGCCCCCACCGGCCAATTGCGCGCCGGCGTGGTGGTGGCGCCGGCGGCCTCCGCCTTCTTCGCGGTGAAGGATGCCTCAGGAGCGGTGCGCGGCGTCACCGCCGATCTGCTGCGCGGCTTTGCCGAGGCGCTGAAGCTGCCGGTCGCGCTGCAGGTTTATGACAATTCCGGCCAGGTCACCGAGGCGGTGGCGGGCGGCGCCTGCGACGTCGCCTTCATGCCGCAGGACGCGGCGCGCGCGCAGAAGGTCGATTTCGGCCCGGCCTATTATTTCATCGCCAGCACCTATCTCGTGCCGGCGGGTTCGGCCATCCGCAGCCTCGACGAGGTCAACCGGCCGGGCGTGCGCATCGTCGCCATCTCCAACACCACCACCGGGCGCAGCGCGGCGCGCACCGCGCCGAGCGCGACGGTGCAGGAAGTGCCGAGCGTGGAGGAGATGTGCGAGATGGCGCGCAGGGGGGACGGCGACGCCTTCGCGCTCACGCACGACTCCTTCGCCGGCCTGCTGCCGAAGCTGCCGGGCGCGCGCGTGCTGGCGGGCCACTTCCAGCAGACCGGCATCGCGGTGGCGGTGCCGAAGGGGCGCGCGGGCGCGCTCAAGCTCGCGACCGCGCTGCTCGACGACGCCAAGCGCACCGGCCTGGTGCGGCGCGCCTTCGATGCCGCCGGCTTCATAGATGCGGAAGTCGCGCCTTAGCCAGCTTTGACCTGCACCGGCGCGGCGGCCAGCCGGCGGTAAAGGCGAATGCGGCGGCGGATCGGCAGCCAGTCGTAGAGATAAATCTCGATCGGCCGCCAGTTCGCCACCCAGCCGACGATGATCAGGCTTTCCTCGACCACGCGAGCCGCGACCTTGTTGGGGATCAGCGCCGCGGCGAGCTGGCTCGCCACCAGGCAGGCGATCAGCACGACGACGCCGATGGCGAGCGAACGGCGGCCGATGCGGAACAGCTCGCGCTGCTCGTGCTCACCGGCCTCGGCGCGATACGCGAAATAATGCGCGAAGGCCTCGCCGATGCCGGCCGCTTCCGGCCGGGCGGCTTCTTCCGGCGGCAGGTGCACCACGATGGCGAAGGGCGCGCCGGGCGGCAGCTCGCGCACCCAGCCGGTGACGAATTCCTCGACGCCGACGTCGAGATCCTTCTCGCGGAAAGGCGAGGGGTCGAAGGAATTGAACAATTGCCCGACGGTGCGGGCGCGCAGGGCGATCTCGATGGCGCCGGGCACTTCCGTCATCGCAGCGCCTCGCGCGGGGCCGTCCAGCGCTTGAGGCCGGCCAGCGCGGCATAGAGCAGGCCGGCGCCGGCCAGCGCCCAGCACACAACCGGCAGCCATTGCAGCAGCGGCTTTAACGCGGCGTCGGCGTTCATGCCGCTGGCCACCGCGGCCATGCGCGCGAGCGTCGCCAGCGCCAGCGCCGAGAACAAGAGACCGGACATGCGGCCCTCGGCGCCGTTCTCGCCGATGGCGAAGGCGACGGTGAAGGCGCTCATCAGGATCGCGCCCCAGGCCGCACCGGCGGCAAACTGCGCCGCCGCCACCATGCCGAGGCTGCCGGCAAAGTGCGCCGCGAGGATCGCAAGCGCCCCGACCAGCCCGGCCCCGCCCATCACGACATAGCCGCCGAAGCGCTTGGTCAGCACGCTCGCCGGAAACATGGTGATGTTGAAGCCGATCCAGAACACCGGCATCAGCCATTCCAGGTCGGCCGGCTTGGCGAAGCGCAGGAACATCGGCGCGCTTTGCAGCGCAAAATGCACCTGGTAGCCGATCGCCAGCACCACCATGGCGAGGCCGAACACCAGCGCCGGCCGCGTCAGCGTGCCGAAGGCGCGCGGCGCCGCTTCGGCCGGCTTTTCGGGCGCCTGCGCCAGGCGGCGCTCGGCCGCGATCATGCCGAGCGTGGTCAGCACCAGCGCGATGCTCGCGAGCGCGAAGGGCCAGCGCGGATCGACATTGCGCAGCGTGACCGCGAGATAGGGCGCCAGCGCCCCGGCAATGCCGTAGCCGAGCATCGCCAGGCTGGAGAGAAAGGGCAGCGACGGTTTGGCGGCGTATTTGCCGAGCAGCATCAGCGGCGGCGCGCGCAGGGCCGAGGAGGTGATCGTCCAGACGATGGTGAGCGTGAGAAACACCGCCGCGCCGCCCGCGGTGGCGAAAGGCAGCGCCAGGAACGCCGCGCAGGAGATCGCGGTCGCCGCGGCCACAAAGACGCCGAGGCGGCCGAGCACGCGCGTCACCTTGTCGGCGGCGACGCCGGTGGCGAAATCGCAGACCGTGAAGATGGCCTGGTCGAGCATCAAAATGAGGATGACCGAGGAGGCGGCGATGCCGGCGTTTGCCGCGAGCTTGGGCAGGTAGATGGCGTAGACGGTCCAGCACAGCGTGAACAGGAGCTGGAGCAGCGCGAGATACCAGCCGAAGCGGTGCGTGGCGCTCATGGTGGCGCTCATGGGGCTCACATCGTGACGATGACGTTGCCGATAGTGCCTTTTTCCACCGCCTCGTGCGCGGCGGCGATGTCGGCAAGCGCGTAAGTGGGTTGCGCCACGCGGTTGATCAGCCGGCCGGCGGCGAGCGACTTGGTGATGGCGGAGACGGCCGCCTCGCGCTGGGCGGTGTCGAGCTCGTAGACGAGGAAAAACAGCAGCCGGATCGACTGGGTCAGGCAGAAGGCGGCGGGCAGGGTCGCCTCCGGCCCGGTGCCGTAGATGACGACGCTGCCTTTGGGGCGCAGCACCGCGGGCAGCAGCTTGGCATTGGCGGACAGGTCCATTTCCAGCACGGCATCGACGCCGCGCTTGTCGGTCAGCGCCATGACGCGCTCACCGACCTCCTCGCGCTTGTAGTCGATGGTGGCGTCGGCGCCGGCCTCGCGCGCGGCCTGCGCCTTCTCGGGCGACGACACGGTGGTGAACACGGTGGCGCCCGCCATTTTGGCGAACTGGATGATGTACTGGCTCACCGAGCCGGCGCCGCCGGACACCAGCACGGTCGAGCCTTTGGCGGCCTCGCTGAGCGCAACGGCATGCCAGGCGGTCATGGCGGGAATGCCGAGGCAGGCGCCGGCCGCAAAGCTTACTTTGTCCGGCAGCGGCACCGCCTGCGCCGCCGGCAGGGCGATATATTCGGCGGCGGTGCCGAAGGGCCGCTTCCATTGCCCGTTCCAGATCCAGACGCGCTCGCCGATGCGGGATTTCGGCACGCCGTCGCCCACCGCGTCGATGACGCCGGCGCCGTCGCTTTGGGGGATGACGCGCGGCCAGGCGATCTTGCGCGTGCTGCCCTGGCGCGACTTCACGTCGGAGGGATTGACGCCGGAGGTCGCGAGTTTCACCCGCACTTCGCCGGGACCGGGCTGCGGGGTCTCGACCTCGCCGACGCGCAGCACCTCACGCGCCGCGCCGTTGCGCTCATAATAGGCCGCCCGCATCGCTTGTCCTCCCCGGGAACCGTGGCGGCACACTAGCATGCACGGGGAACCGCGCGCGCGGCCGCCGCGTTGGTTTCTCTCAACACGCAACGGGCAGGGGCGGCGAACGCGCGGCGCGCGGGCGCTCAAACGTCATTCGCACGAGGTGAGAAATGAACTATCGCGTCTATAGCGGTCCCAAGGGGGCCGAGAACATCACGCCGATGGCCAAGTCGCAGCATTTGTTCAAGCAGTTCGGCAGTCTCGACGAGGCGCTGTCGTGGGCCCGTCATGTCGGTCAGACCGGGCGCGTGCCGCTGCTGATCGAGGGCGACGACGGCACCAGCCTCGACCGCCGCGCCATCGCCGGCGCCCTGGGCGTGGGCGCGCGCGAGCGGCTCGGCTAGGCGCGGCGTCAGGTGGCGTGCGAGCGCAGCCGGTTCCATTCCGAGCGCGCGATGTCGGTCAGGCGATCCCATTGGTGCCCGACCACGTCCCAGTTCACCATCGGCCGCTGCACGCCCGCCTGAGCTTGCGCAGCTGCCATGGCATTGTGTGAATCGTAGAGATAGGCGCCGCCGACCGTCAGGACGGCACCGAGAATAATGCCAAGCAGCAACCGCATGGGAACCTCCACCTCGTCGGTGAGCAAAACGCGCCGGGGAAGGCCGGGGTTCCGGCGGCAAATGACCTGAATTCGGGCAGTTTGCATTAAAGTGCGCAAATCCCGGCCACTACCCGGCTGCGGCCGGTAACCATTTGAAATTGCATAACTATCACGACGAAAAAGTTCGCACCCGAACGAAATTTGCTGCTATATTAACGACATGAGCAGACATTCAGCCAAGACCGCCGGGCGCTCTGCGAAGTCGTCCGGCAGAACCGCCAAGAAGACCACCAAGGCAGCCCGTTCCACGGTGAAGAAGGCGTCCACGACCGGCCGCCGTCCCGCCGGCAAGGCTGCACGCTCCGCGCCGGTGACGCCGAAACGCGCCGCGCCCGCGTTGGCGCCCGCCGCGGCGACGATGATCCGCACCGCGAGCCCGCCGACGCAGCCGATGGCTTTGGAGCTGCCAGTGCGCGCGCACAGATACAAGGTGGGCGAGGTCGTCTATTACACCTCGCCGACCTTCGGCCGCGCGGCCGCGACCGGCAGCTACACCGTGGTGAAGCTTTTGCCCTCCGAAGGCGACGACTACCAGTACCGGATCAAGAGCTCCGGCGAAGCCTTCGAGCGCGTGGCCAAGGAAAGCCAGCTCGACAAGGCCTGAGCGGCCGCGCAGGGTGCCGCGCTTTCGTCCGCGCCATCGGCTATCTTAAGGTACGGCTTTGGCGGCCCGTCGCGCCGCAAGGAGGTTCCCATGCCGGTCTACATCACGCAGGGGCGCTACACCCGCGAGGCCATCAAGGGCATGATCGTGAAGCCGGAGGACCGCGCCGACCAAGTGGCCCGCCTGCTGTCGAAGGTCGGCGGGCGGCTGATCGGCTATTACGTCACCTTCGGCGATTACGACTTCCTGCTGATCGCGGATGCGCCCAACGAGCAGCAGATGGCGGCCGCCTTGTTTGCCGCCGGCTCGGGCGGCGGCGTCACCGACCTTAAAACCACGGTTGCCCTGACCTCGATCGAGGCCAAGGGCGCCTTTGCGGCGGCGAGCGACCTCGCGCCGAGCTTCAAGTCGGCTGGCGGCGTCTGAACGCCGCAGCTTGGAGGGAATAAACGCGTCAAAGGCGGCGTTATCATCAGCCTGAGCAAAAAAGCATAAAGGGAGGAAACATGTCGAAGATTTTGAGTTTTGCCGCCGCGCTCGTGGCGGTGCTGCTGGCCGTGCCGGCCTCGGCGCAGAACTATCCGAACCGCACCGTCAAGTTGATCGTGCCGTTCGGCGCCGGCGGCCCGGCCGACGTCTATGCGCGCGTGCTCGCCCAGCATCTGTCGGAGGAAACCAAGCAGTCCTTCGTGGTCGAGAATCGGCCGGGCGCAGGCGCCATTATCGGCACCGACGCGGTCGCGAAATCGACGCCCGACGGCTACACGCTGCTGGTGATGTCGAACACGCACACCACCAACGAGTCGCTGTTGCCAAACAAGCCGTTCCAACTGATGCGCGACTTCGTGCCGGTGGCGCCGATCAACTATTCCGACCTGTTGATCGTGGTGCACCCCTCGGTGCCGGCCAAGACGGTGAAGGAATTCGTCGATCTGGCCAAGAAGGACCCGGGCAAGCTGAACTACGCGTCCTCCGGCCCGGGCACGCCCTATCACATGGCCGGCGAGCTGTTCAAAGCCATGAGCGGCACCGACATCGTGCACGTGCCGCACAAGGCCTCCGGCGACATGCGCAATAGCGTGCTGTCCGGCAACGTGCAGATGATGTTCGACGCCATCACCGTCATGTCGGCACTGGCCAAGGACGGCAAGGTGCGCGCGCTGGCGACTTCGGGTGCGCAGCGCAACCCGCTTACCCCCGACATGCCGACGGTAGGCGAGACGGTCAAGGGCTACGAGTCGACCATCTGGCTCGGCATCATGGCCCCGAAGGGCACGCCCAAGGAGGTCGTCACCTTCCTCAACACGACGATCAACAAGACGATCAACTCGCCCGCGGTGAAGGAAGCCTGGCTCAAGCAGGGCGCCGTTCCGCTGGTGATGACGCCCGAGCAATTCGACGCCTATCTGCGCAAGGACATCGAGAAGTGGGCCAACGTGGTGAAGGTCTCGGGGGCGAAGGCTCAATAGGGCCGCAATAGCGGAGTGCAATGCCGAGCATGTCCCGTCTGTTCTCGGCCCGCGTGCTGCTGCCGCTGGCGGCGATCGTCGCCGTCGCCCTGGCGGCGGTCGCCGTGGTCGAGCGGATGGCGCTCAACGAGCGCGCGGCCGAGCGCCGCGCGCTGCTGGCGCGCGATGCGGAACTGACCGCGCGGGCGCTCATGCCCGGCTCGGCGCTGGCCTGCCTCGACGGCGGCGCCGGCGACACGGTCGAAAGCGCCTGCGAACGGGCGGTGTTTGCCGACGCCCGGAGCGCGGCCGGGGCGGTCGCCTATGTCGGCGCCCGGCTGTCGCTGCTGTGGGCGGCGCACGACCTGGCGGAAGCGGGCGGCGATGATCTCGACGACCTGCTCGCCGGCACGCGGCGCGCCATCGCCGCCGACCGCTTCGGCATTGCCGCCCATGTGCTGGCCGAGCGCGAGGGCTGCACGTCCGAGGCCTGCGACGCCTTCGCGCTGCTTGAGGACGACGCCACCCTCAAGGCCAATATGAAGCTGCGCGTGTTCGACCAGTATGTCGGCCGCCATGCCGCGCGCTGGAACGCACCGCCCGTGGAGCCGCCGCCGCCGGCAATGTCGGAAGCCCCGCGCGCGCCGCCCGCCAGCACGGCGGCGGCGATCGAGCCTACGGGCGGCCTCAAGCCGCCTTTGAAGCAATGGGATTACCCGTCGGCCGCCTCGATCCCGGCGGTCAGCATCATGACGGCCGAGCCGCCGCGCCCGAAGGAGGGCACCGAGGCGCAGGCCTCGCAGCCGCCGGCCGAGGGCGGCACGGTTCCGGTGCCGCCAAAACGTCCACAGACCCCGCAAGCGGCCGACGCGCCGGCGCGTTAAGATCGCCGCTGGATAGCCGGGGCCCGATGTTCAAATCCGTCCTCATCGCCAATCGCGGCGAGATCGCCTGCCGGATCGCCCGCACGGCCAGGCGGCTCGGCCTGCGCACGATCGCGGTCTATTCGGAGGCCGATGCGGGCGCGTTGCACGTTCGCGCCTGCGACGAGGCGCACCCCATCGGCCCGGCCCCGGCGCCGGAAAGCTATCTCGTCGCCGAGAGATTGATCGCGGCCGCCAAGGCGGCGGGCGCCGACTGCATCCATCCCGGCTACGGCTTCCTGTCGGAGAACGCCGCCTTCGCGCAGGCCTGCGCCGACGCCGGCATTGTCTTTGTCGGCCCGCCGCCGGCGGCGATCCGCGCGATGGGGCTTAAAGATCGCGCCAAGGCGCTGATGGAGAAGGCCGGCGTGCCGGTGGTGCCGGGCTATCACGGCGAGATGCAGGAGCCGAAATTCCTCAAGCAGAAAGCCTATGAGACCGGCTATCCGGTTCTGATCAAGGCGGTGGCGGGCGGCGGCGGCAAGGGCATGCGCCGCGTCGATCGCCACGCCGACTTCGACGCCGCGCTGGAAGCCGCGCAGCGCGAGGCCAAAGCCGCCTTCGGCGACGCGCGGGTGCTGATCGAAAGATATGTCGGCGCGCCGCGCCACATCGAGATGCAGATCTTCGCCGACGCGCACGGCAACGCCGTCCATCTCAACGAGCGCGACTGCTCCTTGCAGCGGCGGCACCAGAAGGTGATCGAGGAAGCGCCCGCGCCGGGCATGAGCGCGGACTTGCGCGCCGTCATGGGCGCGGCCGCGGTCGCGGCCGCCCAGGCGGTCGGCTATCGCGGCGCCGGCACGGTCGAGTTCATCGCCGATGGCGCCGGCGGTCTGAAAGAGGGCGGCTTCTGGTTCATGGAGATGAACACGCGGCTGCAGGTCGAGCACCCGGTGACCGAGGCGGTGACCGGGCTCGATCTGGTGGAATGGCAGTTCCGCATCGCGGCGGGCGAAAAGCTCCCGCTCAAGCAGGACCAAATTCGGCTCGACGGCCACGCGGTCGAGGCGCGGCTCTATGCCGAGGACCCCGAGCGCGGCTTCCTGCCCTCGACCGGCAGGCTGGTTGCGCTGGCGTTTCCCCGCCATGAAGGCCTGCGCGTCGACAGCGGGGTGGAGGCGGGCGATACGGTGTCGCCGTTCTACGATCCCATGATCGCCAAGCTGATCGCGCATGCGCCGACGCGCGATGAGGCGCTCGACCGCCTGGCCGACGCGCTGGAGCAGACCGTGGTCGCCGGCCCGCGCAGCAATGCCGGGTTCCTCGCGGCGCTGGCGCGCGCCGACGACTTCAGGCGCGGCGACTTCGGCACCGGTTTCATCGACGCGCACCTCGCCGAGCTTGGTGGGGTCCGCCTCGGCCTCGACCGCGCCGCCGCCGCGCGCGGCGTGCAGATGCTGCTGGCGCAAGAGCAGGCGCGGCTCGCCGTCGATGAGGACGCGGTCGCCTCACCCTGGGACGACGGCGACGCCTTCCAGCTTTCGGGTACGCGCAGCCTGACGCTGCCGGTGATCGCCGACGGCGAAAGCGTCCTCGCGCAGGTGAACTACGGGCCGGGCGGCGCGTCGGTCAGCGTCGGCGGCGAAGGGCCGGCGGCGGACGCGGTGGCGATTGCGGCGGACGAGGCGGTCTATGTGCTGCGTCGGGGCCGCCAGACCAAGGTCTCACTGCGCGACCTGGCGCTCGAGGAGGCGGCCGATGCCGGCGCGGGCGGCCTGGTGCGCGCGCCGATGCACGGCAAGGTGCTGGCGGTTCTGGTGGACAAGGGCGCTGCCGTCGCGCGCGGCCAGCGCGTCGCCATCATCGAGGCGATGAAGATGGAGCACACGCTCACCGCGCCCATCGACGGCGCGGTGGCCGAGATCGCGGTCGCGGCGGGCGCGCAGGTGGCCGAAGGCGCCAAGGTACTCACGATCGAGCCGGCGGCCGAAAGCTAGCCCGGCGCGCCTACTGCTTCTTGGCCGGCTTCTTGCTCGCCTTTTTTGCGACCGGCTTGGTTGCAGGCTTGGCGTCGCCTTCCTTCAGCTTCTCGTCCATCTTCATGCCGAAGAAGATCGGCAGCGACCAGGACGGCAAAATGAGCGGCAGCCCGTTGCGCAGGAGCCGGCCGGTGTTCGCGTTCTGCTTGGCGAACTCGCTCGTCTCGCTCTCCGGCGGAGCCGCCTTCTTCTTTTTGGTCGCGGCGGCGGCGGGCGCGGCGGCGAGAGACGCGGCAACGAGCGTGATGACGAATTTCTTCATATGCCCCCCTTGGGCGTCGCGTGGCGGAGCCGCCATCATCGGCCGTGGCCTGCGATTTCCGCAAGAGGGAACCGCCATCCACCGCTATCAACAAGGCGCGGCCGCTGGGCTTTCGCCCTCCGGGGCGGCACGCTAAGCATGCCCCCATGGCGCTTCACCTCATCAAGCTCTGCGTCGGCTGCGACTCGGTCGCGGACCTGGAAGACTGGATCAAGCTCAAGCTGAAAGAAAAAAAGCGGCGTGGGCAGAAGCCCGAGCACATCCACACCACCCGCATGTTGCCCAAGCGGGCCGGGGAACTCACCGACGGCGGCTCGCTCTTTTGGGTGATCAAGGGCCAAATCACCTGCCGCGAGCGCATCCTCGATATCCGCCAGGCGACCGGCAAGGACGGCATCAAGCGCTGCCAGGTCGTGCTCGACGGCAAGGTGGTGCTGGTCGAGCCGCGCCCGCGCGCGGCTTTCCAGGGCTGGCGCTACCTCGAGGCCAAGGATGCGCCGCGCGACCTCGCGCGCGCCGCGCCGGGTGCCGCGCGCATGCCGGAGAAGATGCGCCGCGACTTGCAGGAACTCGGGCTGCTATAGCCGCCGTCGGCTACGGGCAACTGCCAACGGGGTAGCAGGTCCCGGAGGCGTTCGACCACGACTTACCTTTGCTCTTTACTTTGCAGTTGTGGCAGTCGCGGTTGCTCAGCACCTTGCCGCCGCACTTCTGCGCCGACCAGCATTTCTGCTGCGCGGCGGCTTGCGGGATATCGGCGAAAGTGACCATGGCAGAGACAAGACCGAGCGCGATGAGCGTGCGAAACATGGCGTCCTCCCGACAGCGCGTATAAGTAGCAAATACAAAAAATACACCTTTTGAGATAGGGGGTCCATTCGAAAAGAACGGCCGTGCTGAATCCGGCCTGTCGGCGCGGCGCCCGTCACACCGGCATATTGTCGATCAGCCGCGTCTTGCCGATGCGGGCGGCCACCAGCAGGCGGATCGGGCCGTCCTTGGGCGAGGCGACGGGCGCCAGCGTCACGGCGTGGCGCGCCTCCAGGTAGTCGAGCGAAAAGCCGGCCCGCGCGATCTCGACGGCGCCTTCCTCCAGCACCATCTCGATCGGCTCGCCGGCCTTGATGCGCGAAGCGCTCACCTTCAGCACCCGCGCCAGTTCCGGCGCGGCACGGCGCTCGGCTTCCGAGAGGTAGGCGTTGCGCGAGGAGAGCGCGAGGCCATCCTTCTCGCGCACGGTCGGTATCCCGATCACCTTCACCGGCAGGTCGAGGTCTTTCGCCATCTGGGTGACGACGCAAAACTGCTGGTAGTCCTTCTGCCCGAACATCGCGAAGTCGGGCTGCACCTGCAGGAACAGCTTGGCCACCACGGTGGCGACGCCGCCGAAGAAATGCGGACGGAACTTGTCCTCTAGCCCGGCCAGCGCCGCGCCCTGCGGGGCGATGCGCGTCGCAAAACCACCTGGATACATCGCGGTGGCGGTAGGGGCCCAAACCAGGTCCACCTTGGCTTCGCCGAGAGCCTTAATGTCGGCATCGAAGGTACGCGGATAGCTGCCGAAATCCTCGTGCGGCGCGAACTGGGCCGGGTTAACGAAGATCGACACCACGACCCGGTCGGCGCGGCGTTTCGCGTCGCTCACCAGCTTGAGGTGGCCGGCATGCAACGCCCCCATCGTCGGCACCAATGCGATGCTTTGCCCGCGCTTGCGCCAAGGCGCCAAAGTGCGGCGGAGCGAGGAGACGGTGCGCATGACGAGCGGACGCTTTGCCATAATTGTGAGCCTTGTCGCGGAACTGTCGTTTTGCCCGGCTAGCACTTAGCAAAGAGCCTTAATGACGGCCACGCGGATTAATGGTTAAATCGCCGCGAACTTGACTAAAGGCCGGTAATGTTTTGAGAATTCGCGCATCAAAGGGCGCTTCATGCTGGTCCAGCCGATCCACAATAATTCTCAGTCTGCGCACGTCGTCGTGCTCGGCAACGAGAAGGGCGGCTCCGGCAAATCGACCACCGCGCTCCACATCGCGGTCGCGCTTCTGAAAGCCGGCCAGCGCGTCGCCACCATCGACCTCGACTCGCGCCAGAAGAGCTTCACGCACTACATCGAGAACCGCCGCGCGTGGGCGGAACGCGCGGGGCTCAAGCTCGAGACGCCGACGCACTATTGCGTCGAGCGCGCGGAGGGCGCGTCGGTCGAAGCCAACGAGGCGCAGGAGTTCGCCAACTTCTCGCAGGCGATCGCCAAGATCGAGCACACGCACGACGTCGTCGTCATCGACACGCCCGGCAACGACACCTACCTGATGCGGCTCGCGCATTCGATGGCCGACACTTTGGTCACGCCGCTCAACGATAGCTTCGTCGACTTCGACGTGCTCGCCACGCTCGACCCGACCAATTTCGCCGTTACCGGCGAGAGCCACTACGCCGAGATGGTGCGCGAGGCGCGCCGCCAGCGCCGCCTGGTCGACGGCCGGCTCACCGACTGGATCGTGGTGCGCAACCGTCTCTCGCAGCTCGGCTCGCGCAACAAGCGGCTGGTCGGCGAGGGCATCGCGGAGCTCGCCAAGCGCATGGGCTTCCGCTGCGTCGACGGCTTCGCCGAGCGCGTGGTCTACCGCGAGTTCTTTCCGCGCGGGTTGACGGCGCTCGACGATCTCGACGAGACGACGCTCGGCACGCGGCCGAACATGTCGCACGTCACGGCGCGCGAGGAAGTGATCGCGCTCTTGAACGCGCTGCATTTGCCGCTGACGGAAAACGGCAAGCGCCGCGCCGCCGCCCGCGCCGAGTGGTATTCGGTCATGGACCAGCCGTTGCAGGTTCACGACGTGCTGGCCTGACGAGAGAGCCGCTCGTCCCCGCGCAAGCGGAGAACCAGTTTTTTAGGCAAAATTTCGTGGCCCTGGCCCCCCGCTTGCGCGGCGGCGAGCGGATGATATGTCGCGGCCACCGATTGCTCCCAATTCGGTGTACAATATCGGCATGACCAAAGACCGTTCCCAGACCCCGGCGCCGGCCTCGTCCAAGCCGGAAATCGAAGCCTTCCTTGAGAAAGTGCGCGCGCTCGGGCCGGCGGTCACGGCGGGCGGGCGCGGCCGGCTGATCTTCGCGCTTGACGCCACCATGAGCCGGCAGCCGACCTGGGACACCGCCTGCACACTGCAGGCCGACATGTTCCGCGAAGCCGCCAATGCCGGCGGGCTCGACATCCAGCTCGTGTATTTCCGCGGCCTGAACGAATGCCGCGCCTCCGGCTGGGTCGCTGGCAGCGACAAGCTCGCCGAGCTGATGTCGCGCATCGACTGCCGCGGCGGCCATACCCAGATCGGCAAGGTCTTGAGCCACGCGCGGCAGGAACACGGGAGGCAGAAGGTGCAGGCGGTCGTCTTCGTCGGCGACGCCATGGAGGAGGGTATCGACGCTCTCTGCGCGGCGGCGGGCGAACTGGGGCTCCTGGGCGTGCCGGTGTTCATGTTTCAGGAAGGCAACGATCCGGTGGCCGAGAACGCCTATCGCGAGATCGCGCGGCTGTCGCGCGGCGCCTGGTGCCGCTTCGATACCGGCGCGGCGCATGAGCTGCGCGAATTGCTGCGCGCGGTCGCGGCCTATGCCTCCGGCGGACGTAAAGCGCTGGCCGCGCTCGCGGCGCAGCGCTCCGGCAGCGCGCAGAAGCTGCTCGCGCAATTGAGCTGACCCATGCCGACCCTCATATTCGGCCTGTTGGCTCTGGTTCTGATCCTTTGGGCGCTCAACGTCGTCTCCAAGGCCGATCCGAAGATCGCCGCGCGTGTCACGAAGGCGGGCGGCGGCCTGATCTCGCTTGGGCTTGCGGTATTTCTCGGCCTGCGCGGCGAGCTGGCGGTGGCCATCCCGCTCGGCGCCTTCGGCCTCGGCCTTCTGGGCTGGCTGCCGTTCGGGCCGGCCGGCTTCGGCCAGCGCACGCAGAAAAGCGGCGGGCAGGCTTCGCGCGTGCGCGCGGCTTATCTCGAAATGGAGCTCGACCACGACAGCGGCGCCATGCGCGGAACGATCGTCGCCGGCCGCCACCAGGGCGTGGCGCTCGATCGGCTCGACGTAAAGACGCTCGTTGGCCTGCTCACCGACTTCGACGACGAAAGCCGTGCGCTATTGATGGCGTATCTTGACCGCCGGGATGCCTCTTGGCGTGAACACGCGCACGGTGACGCGGCAGCGGGGCGGGCTTCGCCGTCCGGCGGTAAAATGTCGGAACAGGAGGCTTATCAGATCCTTGGCCTGGAAGCCGGCGCGAGCGCCGACGACATCAGCCGCGCGCACCGCACGCTGATGAAGAAAATGCATCCCGACCAGGGCGGGTCGACGTATCTCGCCGCCCGCATCAATGAAGCCAAGGAAGTTCTTCTTCGCCGCCATCGCTGAGGTACTCCACACGCAACACCATCAGCGGCTCCTGGCTCGACGCTTTCCCGTTATCGTTCTTGTTGCGCGGGCTCTTGGCGGCCCGCGTTTCGGCAATCAGTTCTTCAGCAGCATGCAAGGGATGTCGCTGCGCTTGAGGCTCTTGCAGGCGGCTTCGGCCGTGTCCTTGTCGAGCCCGGCGAAGCGCGCGCGGTAGAGCGCCTTCTCGCCTTTGCTGATTTTCTCGGTGAACGGATCGGCCTTGCCGAGTTGGTCCTTGGCCTTGTTCTGGCAAGTGTCGAGCCGCGACTTGGCGTCCTTCTCGTCGTCGAAGGCGCCGACCTGGATCATCCAGCCGCCGCGCGGCCTCGACGCGCTCTCGGCGGCGGCGGGGACCGGCACATTGGGGCTGGCGGACGCGAGCTTGGTGCCGTGCGCGGGCATCGTGCCGAGCACGCCCGGCTTGGCGCCCGGGGGCGGCGGCAGCGGCGGCACGTCGGCCTTCACGGTGGCGACATTGGTGACGCTGGCGGGGGCGCCGCCCGGGGTGAGGCGGCGGCTATCGGCCGGCAGCGGCGACAGCGTGGCCGTCGTCACCGCGCCCGGCTGGACGGTGAAGGTCTTCACGGCATTGGGCTTGATCGGCTCGGTCGAGCCGGGGCTCGGGCCTTCGGATGCGGGCCTGGCGGCCGGCGCGGCGGGTGCGACCGGCACGGCGATCGGCGAGGCGGAAGCGACCTGTGCTGGCGCGGCAACCGGCTCGCGCGCCGGCGCCGGCGGCGGCATCGGCGCGGCGCTGGCGATGGCCACCGGCTCCTTCGAATCCCACCCTTCCACCACCATCGGTGCGGTGCGCTTCACGGCGGCGATGTTGATGTTGTTGTCGATCAGGCTGCGGGCGCGCGCGTCGCGCGCCTTGGCGGTGCGGCCGCCGAACACGACGGCAATGATGCGGCGGTTGTTGCGGTGGACCGAGGTGACGATGTTGAAGCCGGAGGCGCGGATGTAGCCGGTCTTCAGGCCGTCGACGCCGGGCACCGAGCCGAGCAGGCGATTGTGGTTGCGCATCGTTTTGCCGCGGAACTCGAACGTGCGCGTGGCGAAGTAATGGGCGTATTGCGGGAAGCGGTCGTAGACGGCGCGGCCGAGCACCGATTGGTCGCGCGCGGTGGTGATCTGGCGTTCGTCGGGCAGGCCGGAGGCGTTGAAGTAGCTGGTCTGCCGCATGCCGAGCGCGCGCGCCTTGGCGGTCATCTGGCGGGCGAAGCTCGGCTCGTCGCCGCCGAGCGCCTCAGCCACGACCACGGCCACGTCGTTGGCCGACTTGGCGACGATGGCGCGGATGGCCGTCTCGACCCGGATGGTCTCGCCCGGCTTGAGGGCGAGCTTGGACGGCGCCTGCGCGGCGGCGTGCGGGGAGACGGGCAATTCGGTGTTGAGCTTGATCTTGCCGCTCTCCAGCCGCTCGAACAGCATATAGAGCGTCATGATCTTGGTGAGCGAGGCCGGGTGGCGCGGGCTGTCGGCGTTGCTTGCCTGCATGACCGCGCCGCTGTTGGCGTCGACCACGATCGAGGCGGTGTCGGGCTGGTAGCTCTGCGCCGCGGCGGCCTTGGGCTTGCGGCGGGTGCGGGCATCGGCGTCGGAGCTGACGGCGGTGGCGAACACAAGGCCTGCCAAGCCCAGGGCGCCCCAACGTAGACCGCGCTGGACGAACGCTCCCCGCAACGACATCCGCTCTCCCCAACCCCGTTCGAGGCAGGCCGGTTAAGCCGCCTTCGTGGCCTTTTTATAGCGTCCCCGCGACGCCACAATTTATCACCGTAGGAGAACGCGGTTTACAATTTCTTAATACGATCCCTTAGATTTTATTGCATTTTTCGCGCTGCAATATGGTGTCTTGACATTTTTGTGCAGTGCAATATATTCATCTCATTCCCGGGCAGGCCGGGGTTCGCAAATGCACACATTGGGTGCCGCTGAAGCGGCCGGGAAGGATGACCATGGTCAAGAATTTCGACGACCTGCAGCAAGTGGGCAAAGAGAACGTCGACCTCGCGCTGAAATCGATGAGCGCGCTCTCCAAGGGCAGCCAGGCGATCGCCGTCGAGGTTGCCGACTACTCCAAGAAGGCTTTCGAAGACTCCACCGCCGCGCTCGAGAAGCTGTTCGGCGTGAAGTCGCTCGACAAGGCGATCGAAGTGCAGACCGAGTACGCCAAGGCGGCCTATGAAGGCTTCGTCTCCAAGGCCTCCAAGATCGGCGAGCTCTATGCCGATCTCGCCAAGGAAACCTACAAGCCGTTCGAAACGCTGATGGCGAAGGCCAAGTAAGCGATCAAGTAAGCCTTCCGTCAAGGCGCCGTCCGCCTGCCGCTCCGTTTCGCGTGCTGATAATTGAAAAGCCCGGCCGATAAGGCCGGGCTTTTTGTTTTGCTTTGCGTCGAGGTTACTCGGCGACGCGCAGCTGCGTCAGGTTGGTCCCGATCTTGTTGAACACCCCGTTCAGGTCGGCGGCCGAGGTGATCATCCAGAACTTATCCGACGTGCTGGCGCAGTTCTGCAACAAGGTCGATTTCGGATCGCCGTCGGTGTTGACGTGGACGGTGTAGATCGTGATGCCGGCGGCCTTGATGTTGGCGCAGGTGCCGGAGCCATTGCCTTGCTGGTACATCCGATTGTCAACGGCCTGGCTGGCATTCGGATCATTGCCGTACCAGCGGTTCTCGGTGTTCATGCCATCCGACATCAGGATGATGATTTCCTTGTAGTCGACGCCGGATTGCTTGGCGGGCGCGGTGAAAGGACCGCCGCCGACCAGCGACTGCCAGGCCCACACCAGGCCGATGGGCTGGTTAGTGCTGCCGACTGGCTGCAGGGAGTCGACCACGCTGTTCATCGACGTCCAGTTATAGTTGAGGCCCATCATCGCGACCGGGCAACTGCCGTATTGCTCGGCCGGCCAAAGCGAATTTTTTGTGCCGTCCGGCAAGGTGACGACCTGATCCCAAGTGGAAGTGCCTGGCCCGTTGGACGGACCACGATCAGTGACGCAGCCGTTCCAGGTGTTGTGGTTTTTGGGCACGCAACTGCTACCACCGCCCGACCCACCGCCGCCCGACCCACCGCCGCCCGATCCGCCGCCGCCCCAGCCGCCG